>JBBCAW010000052.1:0-85939 GCA_051382295.1 Bdellovibrionota bacterium FG-1
TCCAGATAGAGGAGGCATGCCGCCTCATCAGGAAACATGAGCTGAAAGTCCAGATGGGTTATCGGATATTCAGGAGGGGAGTTTTTCGGTGGCGGTGGCTTTTGACCCGCAGTTGGCATCGCTAAAACCCTCTGCGACGCACCGTAGCTTAAATGCTATTAAGTGACAACCGGATAAGCAGGAAAACTTCGTTCGTCACGTTGATTTTATTGAGTTTTACAAATTATGCTTTTGCCGGACCAGGCGGAATGAAACTCATACCGGGTGGAATACCGAGCCCAACGTCATCTCCCAACTCGAGCGCAACCCCTAACGCAAACTTTCCACACGTCAACCTCCCAACGCCGAAACCAAACCCAACTCCCACACCGACCCCGACGGCCACTCCAAAGCCTATGTATCGACAGTCCACAGTTGTCAAAGAAGTCGCTGGCGCGATGAGCACCGAAAAAGAAAAATTCAGGTACCAAACTGAGAAGGCGGTTTACAAAAGTAACGAATTTCCGGGCTGTAATCAAAGCCCAAAGACCTACAGTCGTTCCGGCTTTATCAGCAATTCCGCTATACAATTCCTACTCTGCGCCCAAAAGAAAGCGGCCAATGACTACGCTCCCGATCCCATGGCGGTAGATGCGGCTCAGGCTCGCGCCCATGCTATTTTTGAAGCATGCAAAACAGAGGAGGAGCAAGCGAGAAAACCCCTCAAAAAAATTCTCGAAAAAGACATCACAGATTGCGAAGACAATGAACGGTTGCCGATTTTGAGTTTGACCGACTTGAGCGTGAGCGTGAAAGAGAGCAAGTTCTCCTTCCATATCGCCAATGATGCCAAAGGTGGAACGGCAAAAAACATCAAAGCGGTTATTGAAGTCGAAAACTACCTAGACAAAAACACCCCGAGTATCAAAGAAAAGGTGACTTCATCCCCTCCAAACCTAACGGATCTAAAACCGGGGGATTCGAATCTAAAACCCGACTACCCTATCGATACCCACTACAAATCCGTCACCCTCACGATCACGGCCACCAATAAGGCGGGCGATAAATCAATCGCTCCTCTGAAGAAAACACTCAGCGGCTTAAAAGGACCGGATGTGGTGGCACGCCTCGCGCTGGTTCCTAACATGACAGTGGTGCATTTCAAAAATAATCAAATCACCGTCGACGTCTGGATCTCCAACTCAGGATCGGGCCCAGGGGATGCAAAGTTATCAACCACCTGCGGAATCATCACTCCTCAAACCAAGGTTTTATCTTTAAAGAATATTCCTGCCACGGGAGCGTCCAAATATTCTTTCCTCATCCCCAACTGCGAAAATCCGTACCCCACCGTATTTTGGATCGACTTTAACCGGGTCTATTCACCAGGCGAAAAGAAGCAACTCCTTGATGGAATTAACTCCATGCAAATTCAATTGAAACCGGGTTCTGTTCACCCCGAAAATTCAAGTAGCTGGGCCATAGCCGCTAAGAAATAACGCATTACAACTAGACTCCGCGCCCAAACCCCGTTAGAAATAGGATGAAATGGCAACTCAAGAGATGACGGCAGACAGTTCAGGCGCCTATTTATGGTACCGAGGTTTTATTCAGGGCAAGACCCGGATCGCGCTCGCTTGGCTTTTCGCCATCGGCTTAGGGTTTTTTGCTCGAAACTATCCTCAATGGCCTGGAATCATCGTTTGTTTTTTGGGCGCCACGATTCGCTTTTGGGCGAGCGGCTATTTACGCAAAGATTCGCGCCCCGCAGTGGGGGGACCCTATGCTTGGGTTCGCAATCCTCTTTATTTAGGCACTTATCTCATGGCGCTCGGTACGGCATTAGCGATCGAAGCCTGGTGGCTTTTGGGTGCAGCGAGCATCCTTTTTGCCGCCATTTATCACTACATCATCCTCGACGAAGAGACCAAGCTCAGGCGCATTTTTGGGGAGCCTTATGAGCAGTATTGCCGCGTAGTTCCCCGCTTTTTCCCTCGACCCTGGCGCGTCACTCAGCGCACGGCCATGCGCGAATCTCAAAAAGCTTTGACCGAGGTCAACCCCGAGACAGCCCACCACCATTATGATTGGCCGCTCTCCATGAAAAACAAAGCATATGAGGCTTTCGCATCATTCGCGGGACTCATCGGCTTTGTCGCGATCGCTGCTTGGGCCTGGCAACGCCTCGGATAAACCCCTTATTTTTCAGGCTGAGTCGCAATCGCAAACTGCTCAGCCCCTGCTTTGCGTGCATGATCCATCACCGAAATGGCCGCCCCTAAAAAAGCCTGCCGATCACCTTCGATAATCACCAGTTTTGCCTGAGTCTTTTGAAATACTTGCTTGAGTAATTCTTCGAATGCCTCAAAGTCGTTCGCAGCGATGGTCACCTCATTGACCTTCATCTCCCCGCCCGGAAGCAAAGTGACAATCACCCCCTCGGGTTGAGCCTGGGCGGTGGCCTGGCTCGCTTGGGGAAGATTCACATTTACGCCAACTTGCGTCATCACCGAACTCGTCACCATAAAAATGATGAGCAGCACCAAGAAGATATCAGTCAGCGGCGTAATATTAATCTCAGCGACAATCCCCGCGTCCGTTTCGGCCCCATCCCCACTTCCCATGGTTTTAAGGGCCATCGAAGGAGGCCTCCAACATCTCGGCAAATTCTTCAGTCTGCAGCTTGATCATCAGCGTCAGACCACTCCAGCGAGTCTGAAACGCATTATAAGCCATCACGGAAACCACCGCGACCACAATCCCTGCCGCCGTGGCAATCAAGGACTCTGAAATCCCTGACGCAACCACCGCAAATCCACCCGAACCCGTGCGAGCCATTTCTTGAAAGGAACGTAAAATCCCCACTACCGTTCCAAAAAGACCGATAAAAGGCGACGCACTTCCGATAGTCCCAAGAATCCAGAGGTATTGTCTCAACTCCTGATTGACCATCAAGCGCCGTCGTTCCATCGTTTCATGCCAACGCGCTTGAAGGCGCACATCTTTTGAGCCCATTCGCTCAAGGCCGGCCATCAACAATCTTGAAGTCGGGAGATAAGGCTTGCGATGACACAGTCCATAGAGTTCGGCACGATCCCCGCGCAAAAGAATATTGATCGCCTCGAGGTGAAACCCTCGCAGCTCGCTATTCAGTCGCCGATAAGTCCAAAGACGTTCAAAAATCACGCCCCAGGCCGCTAAAGAACACAGCAGAAGGGGGTACATCGCAAAACCGCCAGTGGTGATCATGTGCCAAATGCTCATCGTGCTTGCAACCGTAACGAGGCCTTCCTAGTATGTCAATCCATGCAGAGCTTATATCCAAGATCTTCCATGATAGTGCCAGGGGTCGTGATTTGCGCAGCGTTATTAAGTGGCTGTAGCCACTCGGGGCCCGACTCCTCGACTCCCGCCAGAGAACTCAAGGAAGGAGCAACGCTTTACTCCTTTGAACCCGAAAAAGTCATTGATCTTCTCATCACGAAGGCCGATCCATCGACGGGCGATCAATGGACCGCCCGAGTTCACCGTCCAGATTCGAAAAGCTCCGAGTGGGAAATCCTCACTGAAGGGGCGGGAGGCCCACTCTTGGACCGCAAAGCCGACGGGCTGTTAATCGCTCATCTTTTAGACTCTCTTCATACCACCCCGATCGTCCATGCCTTTGCTGGAGGACCGCCTGAATCTTTGGGTCTCGCCCATCCCCGCTTTGCGCTAAAATGGCGGATCGAGCCAACCACTGAATTTGAGCTTAAAATTGGAAATCCCGCCGACCCAGACACCGCGTTTGCCATGATCCCGGGCCAAAGCCCTTTCGTGGTAGGGGGTGCGACCCTCAAGATACTCGATTATCTAACGCATCTGGAGTCCCTCCGACTCAAAACCTGGGCCGGCTTCAACTCAGATGACATGGACGAAATTGAAATTTTTCATGGCAAAAAAACCGAATTTTATGCCCAAAGGGAAGGAACCGATTGGACGAATCGAAATCACAAAAAAACAAGAGCCGACCTCAGCCCCTGGCTCGAGAAACTCACCCATGCTAGAGTACTTGAGTTTATCGATGACCCCCTTTTGGCTAAAAACATTCGAACCGCCATTCAGGCACACCCCGATCGACAGGCTCTCTTTAAAGACCGTCATGGCCTTGCCACTCGGCTTTTGATCGGTAAAGGTGTTCGAGAGAGGGCCCACCATTTCTATGCCCTCAGTTCAAAAAGGCCAGAAGGCGTTTTTCAAATCTATCCCACATCAGCGAAGTCGCTAGACCCGCCCTAACCCAATGCCTTATACTGAAGGCTGTGTTTATCAAGGGACATCTCAACTTCACCTTAGACCAACAGGCTTTTGAATTTATCCACCAAAACATTTCTCTTTTTGGTGTCACGGGCCTTCCATGGGGGAGTTTGAATCCCAAGACTGACTTTGGCCGGGAAATCAGCGTCGCCTTGCGAATCCCTTCCACTGAAAATATTCACCTCGTCACGCGTGGATATCTCATGAGAGAATCCACGACCGTGGCCCAACGTATGGGCATCAAGTTTTGCTTAGAGCCGGATATTCAAACCAAACTCAGTCAACTCATCCAGGTCTCCGGATTTTACCCCACGGATTATCTCCGTAAATACCCCAGAATTCCGACGGATACCCGAATTCAGACTTTTCCCGTACATGTCTTGGCAAGCCTTGAAGGACAACCAGCCGCAACACCCCCCATCGTTTTAAGCATCAGCAACCTCAGCCCCAATGGCCTTTTACTGTATACCGAAAATCAGCAGGCGCTCACGCTCAACCCTGGGCAAAAAATCCGGCTGACGATTGAACCACGCGGGTGGTTTCCGATGCCAGTCCAGCTTCAAGGTCTGATTTGCCGGATAGTCGACGAACTCGAACCCAAAAATGGCAATATCATCCGATATCTCGGGATCAAGTTTCTATCGGTGGACGACATCAATCGAACGGCCTTCTTGGATCTTCTCAAGGATATCCTCGGGCAAATCAAAAAGGCCCCCCCTGTTTAAGCGGCCTGCCGATCAAGCGCGGTCGTTGTTTCACTGATGAGGTAAAATTCCTTAGCCAAAACACCGATCAAATCACCAAAAGAGACGACACCGATGGCGGCAGCATGCTGATCGACGACCACGATCCGACGTACACCGGCATTTTGCATTTTCTTGATGCAATCAAAAAAACCATCGGTGTCACGACAGGTCACCAGGGGATCCGTCGACACATCTTTAGCTAACGTACGAGCCATATCCAGATTTTTAGCAAAACAACGCACCACGATATCTCGGTCGGTAATAACGCCCCGTGGTTTTTTACCATCCAAGACTACGACGCATCCCACATTTTTAGCCGCCATTAACTCGGCCACTTTTTGAACCTTGGTATTAGGCTCCACGCTCACCAACTCGCCGCTCAGAATATCTTTGATCATGATCAATAGTCCTTTCGATATGAGTTTTTGCGAAAGATGAATTGCAATAACGAGTCCTGACCACTAGCCGTCAGTCCAGATCGAATATTTAATCTCAATATAAAGTTCCCACCCAAGTAGTCTGTTCAACCCAAAGCCGTAACTTGCCATTTAGCCTCTCTGCATATGACGTCAATACCGTATCGAACCAAACAGTTGCGATGTGTCAGGCCAACCGTTACACCAGCAACCTCGAATGCACTTCAAACCTTTCCTGTCGTTACCAAGACGCTTATAACCCAGCCCCACAGCCTCCGGTCTACGTACCAGGCCCGGGCCCAGGTTACCCAGGTCATCATGGCCCAGCCCACCCCCCAGTCTATGTACCAGGCCCAGCGCCTCAGCCTCCGGGTTTTGGCGGCCAACCGGTTTTTGTGTGCACCATTGCCACACGAATGGGCACCATCACTGGCCCAGAAGCCATGGGTCAAGAAGGCGCAGCGCTCGCAGCACGTGAACGCTGCCGTGAAGTCACCGGAAACCCAGCCGCTTGCGCCGGTGGCGGTGTGAGCTGCCGACGCGTTCGTTAAGAGAGCTCTTTCGCGCAATCTCAAACGACGACCAAAATCAGAAGATCCGGGGGGCCTCACTCTCCGGATCTTCTTCATTTTTGGTTCATTTCTGGTTCATTTCTGGCAAAATATTGACAGTGAACGAGTTCTTTCCAGAAAGGTCTTTTGCGACCTCAAGCCCCCGGCCCATTATTCCGAAATAAATAAGTGATATGTAAGCGCTATCATTTAAATCTCCTGTGCGCGAGCCTGGCCACTTTCGCCATCGCGCTCCTCTGTTCTTGCAGTGACGATCCGATCGATATTCATCCTCTCGAAACGACCCTGAGCAATGCCGCAAACGGGATGACCTGGCATGCCCCGCACGCGATGGACTTAGGAGACCTCCTCGATTCAACCAACCTGTCACAGTTTTATGCCGCGAACTCACTGTCACCTTTGGTAAAAACCCAATCCACGACCATCACGGCGAATCTCGACCCCGTGAAACAAAGTTTCGGAGATTTTCATCTTGCCGGATCCACTCAAAGTGCGGTCCTGATCTCAAGCCTTTTTGATGGCAGCCATTTTCGGGCCGCCCAGCGCCTCTACTCGCCTTACACTTTCGGGGGTACCGGGTGGGCGCAGCCCGCAACGGCTGGAGGTTATTTGGACGACAATCCATCACTCGATTATTTGAACCTCGCCGCGAGCTTCAGCCCCGGAAACACTCTCCTCACCATTTTCAACTCCTCCCGGACTTCCCTTGGTTCAGCTGATCTCGGTCAAAACACCCTCAGTTCGATGGGCACCTGGAGTGATCTCTCGCACGCCCTGAGTTCGGCACTCGTCGACAAACCGATCGGTTCGCAGCCCCTCTACGGTGCCACCTCAAGTATCGCGTGGGATCCACTGGGCCACGCCTATTACGGATTTATCGACACCTCAAATAACGCCCATATTCAGCGTTATACCGGATCGAGCTGGTATCTGCCAGGCGGCGTGGCGACCGATGATATCACTGCAGTACTCGGAACCTCCGTCTCCCAAATCCAACTTTTAAACGACGGCCTCGGGGTCACCGCGCTTTGGGTGCCCGACACAACCACCAACCCCTCCCTACAAAGTGCATGGTCACTCGACAACGACTCAGGAACCACCAACGGTTTTAGCACTACCAATATTTTAAGTTCTGGACTCATTCGCTCGATGGCCGCAGCGGCTGACGATCAGGGAAACGTCGTGAGCGTATTTATACAACAATACCCCAGCCTCGCTCTTCCGCCGGTAGATACGATCACCACCACACCGCCTACGCGCTACTACGATTATCGCGTCTATGGCTCCGCGCGGGGCGCGTCGGGATTATGGATTGGCCCAACGCAACTCGATGACCCCTCCAAGTTTGATATCTACACCACGACACACTATCAAGATTCGTTGGGAGTTAAAGGTAATGTCGAAGCCGTCGGCGGGATCGAATGGTACTCTCCCGCGATCGCCTATGTCGGGAGCGGCCGGTTTATGGCGGCCTTTGCGATCACTGACTTGGTAGCATTAAAAAGCAGTATTGTCGTCCGAGGGTATACCGTTGGAACAGGCTGGGATCCGATCGATCAAATCGTCGAACTGGACTCACTCTCCATGAATTCTGTCACTGAAGCTTATCGCTACGCTAACGATCTGAAACTAGTAGGGGATGGCCAAGGAAACGCCACCTTGATCGCGCACGTCGTCGTACCGAGCGGCACCGGCTCGACACACACTCTTCGTAATTATGGATTTAAGGCCTACCCCTACTCGTATTCGGATTCGGGCAAAACCGGCAGCTGGGGATCAGGCCAACTTTTAGCCAACTCGATTTGCCGCGCCAGCACTGCGCAGTTCACGCTCCCGATCGCCATAAGTGCAACCACCGGGGCCGAACGCTATTTTTGTTGGGCACTCAAAGCCGAGGCCGTGATGTTTGCCGGCGGTGAAACGGTCATCGTCTATCCCGCGCCCGCTGCGGGCAGTGGTACCCTTTCAACCTATTTACGGCTCTATTCGACGGAGCTTCGAAAATGAGCAAAAAACGTTCAAACTTAAATAGGTTTGCCCTACTCGCGCTCCCTCTTTTTTTGAGCTGTGCATCCAACGTCGATTTTACAAGCCCCACCCCCATTCCCAGCGGAATCGTCGGAAAATCCTGGCAAACACCCTATTTTGTGGATGACGGCCTTTACACGCCCTTGGTGCTCACCCCTTCCGCCGCCCTTTGGTCTTTTGATGCCGCACTTTCGGACAACACCCTTCAAGTGGCAGCGACCTGGCACGACGCCAACGAAACCGTGTATCGAGGGTATGGACGACTCTATGCTGAGTCCACCGGTTGGAGCACCGCTGCCAGCGCTCATTTTACGCAAATCGCGACAGACGGAAGCACTGACCTGCGAGCCGTCACCCTGGCCTCAGCAGCGGGAGGCATTTTTGCCGCTCAATTTTTTGGCGGGACCAACACCGATGGAGTGAGCGCTCTTTACAATACAACTTACTGGCATACGTACAGTGCCGTCAGTCTATCCACCATTCCGACCATCACAGCCGCCTCTAACCTCATCCAAGGTCCGCGAGCGGTGAGTACCTTAGACGCACAAAAACGCGGCTATGTGTTTTTTATCGGCGGGGATAATTCGGGCGATGTCTACGGCACCACTTGGCAATCCACCAACGACCAGGGCATCGCGACCTCATTGCAGAATATTTCAAACGGAGCGGCGGCTCCTGCATCCGGAGTCACCACCCTGTTTGACGGAAGCACCCGGGTCTGTGTGACCTATGAGCTTTCGAGCACCTCCCTGCTTTATGCCAAGTGCTTCGACGCATCCCAAGCAACCCTCCCGAATTTGGGCGCGACTAGCGCTGCTCAAATCAGCGCGGCCCGTGTCGCGGGACACGAAACGGCGACTGATGAGGCCGGAAATATCATGGCGGTCTTCTACCAACTGGTGGGGAATGAATATCATTTGTTCTCCAATCTGGCCTCCAGCGGAACATGGGCCGCAAGTACTACGCAGGTCGATAGCGGGATGGATGCCGGGTATTCAGCCCCCTCACCTTCAACCAGTGGTACCGCCATTGCAGGAGCCCGCCCGGGCGTTGCGCATGTGGGGGCCGGCCGCTTCTTGGCCGTGTGGGTCGGAATCAATACGACCGCCTCGCCCATGCTGACCCAGCTTTACTCTTCGCTTTATACACCGGGATCCGGATGGAGCACGGCGAGCGCCATCAGCGGAACCCAAGAACCCTACGCCAGTACGCCCCACCCTCAAGGTCTTCATGTTTTTGGAAACGGCCATGACAATGCTGGTTTTGCGCTCAACAAAATTTACACCAGTCAAGCGATCGGGAGCGTGGCCGCAAGCACGCCCGATATCTACCCTGAATCCGCTCAAGTCCGCGTCACTCAAATCGGACGATGGCAAACACTACAAGGCTGGTTGCCAGTCACCACCGTGGGTAATTATTGCTACACCACTGGATCGGGCTCCTTTCCAACAAATATCGCCCAAACCGATGCCAGCTGCAATCAACGCCCCAAGGGTCTGATGTTTACGGATGGCAACAGCTTGGTTTTTTACCCCGATCGCGATAATAATACCTCTGCAACAAGCAATGGCAACCGCCGGCTTGCTGTGATTGAGTTTAAATAAACAGGGGAGTCCGAGAAATTGACCGAAATCGACACTATTATTTTTGACCTCGACGGTACGTTAGTCGATACCGAACGCACTGCCGCGCATGCGATCAGCACCTGTTTTGAGTCTTGGGGAATCCACATCGAAGCATCCGACTCGGCTCTCATCGCAGGCCGCACATGGGAAAGGACCTTCGAGTTTCTTTTTCAGAAATATTCTCTTCCCATCTCCCAGGATGAGGCGGCTCGAAAAATGATTGAAGCTTATCGGCACAGCCTCCAAAACCATCTTCAATGCGTGCCAGGCAGCGTCACGGCAGTCCAAACTCTTGCGCAACACTATCCCTTAGGCCTGGTTTCGGGGTCTCATCGCAGGGAGATTTTCTTTGCTCTGGATCAGCTCAAAATTCGGGAACATTTCCAAGTAGTTTTGGGGGCCGAGGATTATCCCAACAGTAAACCTGCGCCCGATGGCTATATTAAGGCCCTTGGAATGATGAACAAACAAGCGCACCGCACCCTGATCTTTGAAGACTCTGCTCCGGGTATCTCGTCGGGCCGCGCCGCCGGCGCATGGGTGGTCGCCATTACGGGCACCAATCACTTCCAACAAGATACCTCACACGCTCACCACCACATCGCTGACTTGACGGGGGTAGACAAAAGCTGGATTCAACGTGTTGCATTAAAATTAAAACAGCTCTAGAGAAACTCACAAAGCTATGTCATGTTCAAAACCTCAGGAGACCTTCATGACTTTTACAACTCAGGCCCTTTCTCGTACTCTTCCTTCTTTTTTTGCAATTGCCCTCATAGCTATGGGCGGCTGCACCAAAAAGGAAAACACTGAAGCTACTGCACCCGCAGGAAACACCCCTCCTGCCGCAGTGGTTGCCCAACCTGCAGCGCCGGTTCAGGCCACAACGACCCTCAAAATCGAAGACCTCAAAGTTGGAACTGGCGCCGAAGCAGTAGCCGGAAAAACCGTCACTGTGCACTACACAGGATGGCTCACGGATGGCAAAAAATTTGACTCCTCGCTCGACCGCAATGAACCTTTCAAATTTCCTCTGGCAGGCGGTCAAGTGATTCAAGGCTGGGACCAAGGCGTGGCCGGAATGAAAGTGGGCGGTAAACGCAAACTCACCATTCCTCCTCAACTCGGCTATGGTGAACGCGGTGCCGGCGGAGTGATCCCTCCGAATGCCACGCTGATCTTTGAAGTCGAACTCTTAGGCGTCAACTAAAAACCTAAACACCCAAGGACTAACATTATGGATACTCAAGATAACGCCACCGCGAATAACGAAGCTCCGGGCGGAGAAGTTTTGGTGGTCGCTTCCAAGATCAAAAATTATATCCGGGCACAAGCGGGCATGAACACCTCGGCCGCGGTGATGGAAGCCCTTTCGAATAAGATCCGACAACTCTGCGACCAAGCCATCGAGACTGCTAAAACGGATGGCCGCAAAACCGTCATGGATCGTGACTTCGGATAGGCCCCCTCTTTCACGCGCCCAACTCACGCTGCTTTACTCGCACATCGGAGGCGAAGCGGGTCTTCGTGCAATTTTGCGTGATTTTTATCAGCAACTCTCGAAAGACATTTTGGTAGGTTTTTTCTTCGATGGAAAAGACCTCAATCAGATCGCTGACACTCAGGCTAATTTCCTCATGCGCGCAATGGGGGCCATCCCCTCCTATTCCGGAAAAGCTCCCGCGCAAGCGCATGAACATTTGGCACCGATATTAGGCGGCCATTTTGACCGAAGATTGCGGGTGCTCGAACAACTGCTTCGTGCCCACGGCCTCAGTGATGAGGCTATCCAAATATGGGTTCAATTCGAAAATGCGTTTCGTGAGGCCATTGTCAAATAATCAAAGCTGGGCATCAGACAAAATTGCCCCGCTTGATCTTTTCGATAATGATCTTCTCAGGCATCGTAGGATCTTTGGGGTCGACTGAAAAATAGGCTTGCTGCTCGCAACGCCGTTTATTCTCGAGCAACCATCTCAAAATATTGGCCAGCCCCTTATTGCGCTTATCATGAAAGAAGGGGTCATTCTTGAGCGCATCGGCGGCCTTTTTTAAAGCTCGCACTTCCTGCGCATCGTTTTCCTTCACTCCATAATCGTTCAGGTCATACTTTTTAATGTCTTCGGGCAAGACGCCCAAAAACTTAACATCGGGTGCCGAGTAATCCGAGTTGCGAATCAGTGAGGCCGCCGAGCCGGCCTTGAGCGTACGAAAAATATTTTGCATCGTGTACGCGTCGAGATCTCCAAAGAAAAAAAGCGGCACTTTCAACTGATCTTGAATCAGCTTACACCAACCCCGCACGGCATTTGAGGGTACGCCTTGCGCACCCATAATGATCGCATTATTTCGCTTGGTAAACCCGTTGGCCACCAGCGTGTTAGCCGTACCTTCAGACTCGACCACCAGACAGAAATCGACTTTCTTCCTAACCGAAAGTTTAAGATTTTGAGGCCGGTTTTTGGGCTGAAACGGTGACGTCCCCAACTGGGACAAATCAATCGTCGCCTTAGTGCCGTCGGTCATCGTTTCAACCACGACTAACTGCTGAGAGTAGGTCTGACCACCGCGGTCATTGGCGTAGCAATTGACTTCCTCCCGATAACATTCCAGCAACTCGCAGATAAAATCGATAATCTCGTCGCTCTCGCCCTGCTCCGTAAAATCCAGGGGTTTCAGCATGGGATCATGCTTGACCTCGCCTTTACTGATGTAATAAAGTTCGCGCTTAGTATTGACCGCCCCGGTATCAATATTGCGCAACAACACTTCGAGTAAAAAAATCGTGCGCGACATCTTTTTAACCGAACTCACATTGAGCTCGGTAGCCACTTTTTTGTTCCCTGGAGTGAGATAGCCCAATTTGTGATTATAAATGGAGTTATCCAACGAACACTTGGTTGCATATAGAACCGGCCGCCTGGCGTTTTCAAGATCCAGAAGCAAACGGGAGCACAGCTCCTTGCTCATCTTGGGAATATCTTCGCCACTGCCTTTTCGGGACATCGAAATCACCGACATGATCAGAGTCTCCTCGCCTGAATTTCTTCCTCGGACAATGCGCCTTTTTCGCCCACTTGGCCATCGCCTAATGCGGCGGCTTCCCTCGCATTTTGGGCCTCAAGCAAAGCATGAGCCTGATCCAGTTCCTGCTGGGTTGCATTGGCATCACGTCCGAGTAACTTGAGCAAACCTTCTTGCGCTTTTTTCTTGCGCGATTCGGGGGCCTTACTAATGCGACAGAGCCCTTCGACTAAAATCGGACCGAACTGCTCGATGTGACGAATTTTCTCTTCAAGCTCGTTGGCCTTATCTTCACGTCGAATATGCTTAGCAAGTTTTTGCCCCGCTTGAATCAGAGCTAAGCGGAGTTCCTCAACCAGCTCATCGGACGCATCGACCGTTTCTTTGGAGGCATTTTTGAACTTAATAAACGGCGAAACAATCGAAACCGCGATAATATAGGGGCCCTGCGGTAAACCGCCTTTGGGCTGAGCCAAACCATAAGTGCGCCAGTTAACCGACTCAATCGCGTGAACAATCGCACATGCCGATTTATCAAATTGGAGCGGAACTCGATTAGCAAAACGTAAAACCTGAACCGCCGAATCAGCTTCGGCTTGCCGTTCCTCCAGCCGCGCCACCGCAACTTCGACTTGCACCGGTTTAAAATCGCAAATGGCAGGCTTTCGCGACACAACCGCAAAAAAGTCGACCACCCCCAAGCGTTTAATGCTCTTAGACAGAGCCTCTTCGCCAATCGAGAGAACAGACTTCGTGGAAGGCGCCATCATCTTCATATTTTGAATGGCGATAAAAAGCGCCTTAAAGTCGGCGTCCCCACTTGAATCGACCGATTTTTCAAGAATCGACCGTTTCAAGCCACCTTTAACCAAATCATTCAAAACGCCTTCATGGATCCGAGAAAAACCGCGTTTCAACCATTCGCCCACTTTGACACGACCAAAGAGGTGCGAATGAGCCATAAACTCACCCAACTTCATCGTATGAGGATGGGGTTCCGTCGCCTCTGGAATTTCTGGAATCGTCTGAGTCACCCGCTCAGCTGTATGCGACTCCAACTCGGGAAGCTTCCAATGCATCGTGACGTGAGGATTCACCAGGGTGCTGCCGTTGAGATAACTTAAAAGCCCGGCATCCCCATTGAGTTGAATACGACCATCAATGGAAAACTCCACCGACGTCCCATGAGGCCGATCCCAATCCAGGGTCTGACGGTTTTTGAGCACACCCCTATTATTCTTGATATCGACTTCGACAGTGCAACTCACCGCTTTACGCATCGTCTTCGTTTTGGAAATCACGCGCGCTCCCGTGGCCGTCGTCAGCTGAGCCCAGGTAGTGGCAGCGGAAATCCCGATCCCCTGCTGACCCCGCGAACATCGCCCGCGACCAAACTTGGAACTGGCGAGATATTCGCCAAAAACCTTGGGAAGGTCTTCCTCTGAAATCCCCGGGCCGTTATCTTCCACCCGAATCATGACTTGATCCGAATTTTTCAAAGATCCAACGCCTATTTTTTCAACCGTAATCCAAATTTCCGGAAGAATGCCGTGCTCTTCGCACGCATCCAATGAGTTATCAACCGCCTCTTTGAGCGTTGTCAGAACGGCCTTAGTTTGTGAAGAGAATCCAACCTGTTGAAGGTTCTTAGAAAAATATTCCGCCGTGCTACTCGTCGTAATCTTATTGCTGCCTGCCGCTTTCGCCATGGCGACGATTCAATCAAACCTGAGTCGCTCATGTCAATTACCGAATCAAAGAACTGGCCGTTCGGCTTTGGGGGGATGATCCGCCTTGACTAATATCTGAACCGTAGCGACAAAAACGGACGCAATGATGGGACCCAGAAAAACCCCAGAAAAACCCAGAGTCTGAAGCCCTCCAAAAGCCGCAACAAACGCCATCAAGGGATGCAAGTTAGCCGAGCCCTTGAGAAAGAGCGGACGGATCAAATTATCCAAAACCGAAATCAAGACGGCCGCACAGAGAAGAACCACGCCTACCGTATTACGATCAATAAAAAACTGATAAAATGCCACACCGAAAGTGATGGGAGCGGCTCCGATCACCGGCACAAAAGACGCCAAAAACACCAATAAAGCAATCAACATCGTATTGGGCACGCCAGTCGGCAAACAAAACAAAAACTCCACCGACGCCTGAACCACCCCAGAAACCACGGACGCCAAAATCACCGAACGACACGTCCCGGCGAGCGCCACCATCAACTGATCGGTTTGCTGCGCGGTAAATACCGAGTTGCGCCGAAAAAAATGCACCAATTTTCGCCCATCTACCAAGAAAAAATACACGCTCACCACGATCACACCCAAACCTACCGCAATCCCTGGCAGGCGGGTAACCACCCCTCCTAACAGCTCCGCTAACTTGGCGGCCCCGGCCCGAACCAAATCCTGAAGAGTCTCCGTCAGAATTCCCAAATCCACCGGAATCCAATGAGTAATCCGAATTAAAAAATGATGAACCCCAGGAATGGAAGCCAAGGCATCCGCCCAACCCACACCCGCTTCCAAGGGATGTGCCGTCTGAGCGCCTCGAAGCGCCTCGATCTGTTGAAATGCTTCGCGAACCCCCACGATCAACAGAATCGAAGACGGAAGCATAACAAAGAACGTAATCACGAGTGTCAAAAGTGCCGACGAAGCCTTGGGCGAGTATTTACGCTTTTCGAGCACATCCAACCCAGGATTAAACAAAGTAGCGATCACCGCCCCCATTGCCACGGGAAAAATGAGCGGCGAGGCCACGTAGAAAAACATCACAGCCACAATGGAAGCAAAAATCTTTCGGCCCATGAAAGGAATCTTACGACTGACGGCAGAGCTGGTCCAGCTAGACTTGAACTGAAGAGTTTTTAATTACGAATCTCATCACGCAGTGCGTCAATATTCTCTTTGCAATCTTCACGTTCGAGGTTTTTCCTGCCATGCTAGGAGCATGCAACTTCTGATGCTGTCAGGGCTCATCTTGATTTCGTTGATCATCATGGCTGTCATTTTTGGGTTTTGGATGCGCAACGAGTTAGCTGAACGACTCAGTCAGAACCGTCAAGATCTTCACGACGGCCTCCAACGTACCACCGCCACGCTGGAAACAAAGCTTCATTCACTTGAAATCCAGGTCGAAACCCGCCTTCAGGAAAATATAAAGGCGGGCTACATCCATTTTGAGAAGGTCCAAACGCATTTGATGACAGCCGAACTCAGACTCGCCTCGCTCCAATCCGTCGGGCAGTCGATTACGGATCTCAACCAGCTCCTGAAACTCCCTCACTTACGCGGTGGCTTTGGCGAAGCCACGCTGGAACGCCTCTTGGCCGACTATATGCCACGAGGTTCCTATGAAATGCAGTACGCCATCACACCTGACTCGACCGAACGTGTCGACGCCATCGTGCGCTTTGCCCGTTTGATTCTTCCCATCGATAGCAAATTCCCTCGCGAACAGGTCCTTCCTCTTTTTGAGTCCGACGACCCTGCGCAGCTCCGAAAGGCGCGCGCCACCCTCTCCGAGGTGATTCGGGCGCAGGCCCGCTCGATTGCCACCAAATATATTCGTCCCGAACACGGAACGACCGACATGGCACTCTTGTTTTTACCGAGTGAAACTCTTTATTTTGAAGTCATCCGCGATGGCGCCCTTTTTGAAGCGCTCGCTAAGCTTAAAGTTTTTCCGGTTTCTCCGAATACCTTGGCGATTTCATTGCATTCAGTTTCTATGGCACAGGAGTATTATGAAATGTCCCGTGGCGTAGAGAAAACCATTGAGGAAGTCCGCAAAGCTCGACGCCACTTTGAACACTTTGAACGCAAATTTGAGGAAGTAGGCACCGGACTTCGCAAAGCACAAGAGGCCTTTGAAACCGCAAACACGCATTTGGGACATTACGAAAACTCAGTTTTTCGCCTCATGGGAGAACCATCCGAAGAATGATGCAGCCTATCGCGCCCCACCTTTACTCTGCCCGAACTCGAATAAGTAACGTTTGGCTACTAAAAGATAACGCGGGCAATCGATTTTTAGTGGATACCGGGCACGCGATCGAGCGTCTTTTTTTGCTAGGCCAACTGTGGACCCACGGCGTTCGGGCACACGGCGATCTTACGGCAATTTTACTCACCCACCGGCACAGCGACCATGCCGGTAACGCGGCATTTTTGCGCAAACAATTTGGCGCGCGCGTCATTTGCCATGAAAACGACGCCAGCGCGCTAACTGGGCGAGTCACCCCGCCGCCCTTGGCGCGCACCGAGCACGTCGCGCGCGAACAGGGCAAACAACGCTTCTACGAACGCTGGCTTTGCGCTTATGAAGATCGCGCTCCCGCGTTTACCCAAATTGATGACACGTATCAGGAAGGTCCATGGCGATGGGGCTTTCATGTCATTCCGGTCCCCGGACACACCGAGGGATCCGTCATGCTTTATCACGAACCCTCTCAAACTTTATTGAGTGGCGACGCGATCCTTGTCGGCTCACCATTTTCGCGGCATTCCCGAGAGCTGCGGCTTGCCGAGCCTGCGTTCAGCCAGGATGCGAACAGTTGTCATCTCGCCGTCCAAAGATATCTTCGCAACCTTCCCCCCACTGAAATTCTGTGCTCAGGTCACGGCCCCGCCCTAGACGAAAACACGCATCATGCTCTGCTGAAGCTCAAAAAAATTAAAACGGAATCTGAAGCTGCGCCTCTATTGGGGGCAAAAGCGACACGTCTTTATTCTGCGCTCTTTCGAAAAGCCAAAACAACTAAGTGGCCAGCAATTTAGAGAAAAAGATATTTCGGATTTTGCCCTTGGGAAGCCAGGTATTGAGCTGATCCAAGAGCCGTCCTTTAAGACGCTGTTTGCCCTCACGAGTCAGTAACTCATCCCTTTCGATCATCAGAAAAACATCAGTGAGCTGATTCCTTATTTGGGGCACCCGCTGTTCCAAATAGACGTAGGTCGTATTAGAGTCACACTCCAATACGATCCCCACATCGGCTAAGTTCGCCTGAAGGGTTTTGACCCTTCGTCCCTGAAGCGGCTTGAGCTCGACGGTAAAATCCCCAAGAGGCAACATCGTCAGCAGGGGTTTATCGTTATCCCCACTATTTCCAACGCCTCCATGCGCGTCCTTTCGTCCTTTTCCTTCAGCTTTGCCATGAGTCGTTTTCTTGGGTTTTTCCAAAACCTCGACCTGCGCCACTCTGTCCTGGGAATTGTTAGCCTGCGAAAGCCAGCCCCGATGAACCGTCAAAATACTGACAACCACCAACCCGCCCAGGCTTGCAAGAAAGAGGTAAGACATTTTTCGGGTCGGTCGATCAGCCGATCGGATACCCCTAAAGACCTCTTTGGTTTGAGCGACAAAGAGGGTCAGCCCAGCTTGAATCCGGTCTCCGAGTGGCGCTTTTTTGATCTTCTTTTTCTTCTTTTGCGCTACTTTTCCAGCCGATTTTGCGGATTTAGCCGTTTTAGACCTGGGCTTCTCAGCAGCATTTTGAGGCGTTGAAGTGTCCGACATGCTTATCATTAGAGTACCGTTGTGCGGGTCGGCACTCAAGTTTAAGCTTAACTTTTTTATCAGACCTACCGAACGAACTCAGAGACCAGCCTCTCAGGAGAAAACCCATGCTTCAAACCATTCTGACCAGAATCAACCAGTTGAGTATCAAGGCAAAGTTATTATTGATCTGCTCCTTCCTTTCCACTTTTGTGGTGGGAACGGGCTTAATCGCCTTTAGCTCCAGTTATCAGGTCCTCATCAAGTATGACCGCGTGGCCATGGTTAATATCCCCAGCAGCAAAAACCTAGCCGAAATGCGGATTGCCTTTAGGTCGCTTCAAGCCCACCTCGGCCAATTGAGATCGCTCGGTGCAACCCCCAAGTGGGTCGAAGACGCCAGCAAAGGAATCCACGAATCCATTACCAAATACGAACAGGCTGCAAAACCTTTCCGCGAAATTGAGTTTCACCCCCAACAAAAAGAACTTTATCAAAGCGTCGACGCTGAATGGAACCAGTACAAAGATCTTGCGTTAAGGATCGTTGATTTGGCGAAGTCCAAAAGCCATGAGGATGAAGTCAAACTCACCACCCTCTATTTTAGCGATAGTCCCGAATCAGAGGGTCGTTTTACCCAAGCCATGAACCGCCTGATCACCCTGGAGGAGCAAGATTCACAGGCCTGGATTCAAAAAGCAAAAGACGCCGTTAAATTAGGCATCCTCCTTTTGAGCTTGGGCGTGATTTCTGGATTTTTCATCGCAATGACCAGTGGTTATTTTATGTCCTCCTCGATTACTCGGGCCATTCAGATCACCGTTGAGCAACTTTCCTCCAGTGCCACCCAAGTCGCCGGCACCTCAACCCGCATTTCGTCATCCAGCGAGCAGCTTTCTTCTCGCGCCAATGAACAAGCTGCCGCACTCCAGCGAACCGCATCGTCTGTCGAAGAAATGAACGCCATGGTCAAAAAGACGGCTGAAAACTCGGCTCGTTCCCGAACGGTGGCCAGCGACAGTGAAAATACGGCCCATGAAGGCAAAAAAGTCGTTGATGAAATGATCATCGCCATCAATGAAATCAACCAGTCCAATGCGGAGATCATGGGCCAGATTGAAGCCAGTAATAACGAAATTTCGGGAATTATTCGAGTGATCGGCGAAATCGCGACCAAAACCAAAGTGATTCATGACATCGTTTTTCAAACTAAACTTCTCTCTTTTAATGCCTCGGTCGAAGCGGCCCGTGCAGGAGAACATGGCAAAGGATTTGCGGTCGTCGCCGAAGAAGTGGGCAATCTCGCGCAGGTCAGTGGAAATGCCGCCCGAGAAATCGAGGAAATGCTCACCAACAGCATTAAAAAGGTCGAAGGCATTGTTGCCAACACCAAAACCAAGGTTGAAAGTCTCGTAGCCGTCGGTAAAACTAAGGTCAATACTGGCACAGCCATCGCCAACCGCTGTGGCGAGGTCCTCACCAAGCTCGTCGACGATGTTTCGGATGTGAACCGAATGGTTGGCGAAATTTCGGTGGCCTCGGATGAGCAATCCAAAGGCATCCAAGAAATCACTCAGGTCATGCACCAGCTCGATGAAGTCACGCGCCATAATGCCACGGCTTCACAGGAAGCCGCCAAATTCTCGGAAAATCTCGCCCATCAGGCCGATATCTTGGAAGGCTCCGTCAATCAACTTCGACGCACTCTCGATGGCGGGACGGCTGGCGAATCGCAGACCCAAAATGTCGACGAAACGCCGAGTTCGGATATGGCAAGAGCGGCTTGAAAAATGGTGGTCCCACCAAGAATCGAACTTGGAACTGATCTTTAGGAAAGATCCGTTATATCCATTTAACTATGGGACCCCTGCCTCTGAACACAGCACCCCACCTATACTACCGCCGCGCACCCGATGCAAGCATGTGATTTTTACGGGGTTTAGTCATGGCTTTCGCGACCGCGGCCTTAGCCAAGAACCGCATCGGATCCAGCGCCGCTAATCGACTACGAACCTCAAAATGGAGATGAGGCCCACTCGAGTGCCCTGAATTGCCCGAAACCGCGATCTGTTGCCCAACATGAATGAACTGCCCGGCCTTCACCAATAATCGCGAATTATGCGCATAAACAGTGGACACTTCCTGCTGATGTCTCAAAACCACCAGGCGCCCATAACCCCGAATTTTACTCCCCGCGTAGATCACAGTGCCGTCTTGAGCCGCGTACACCGGCGTTCCACTCGGTGCCCGCAAATCAATTCCTTCGTGAAACTCGCTCCCGCGACGCCCATAGACCGAAGTCACCTGAACCGATTTGAGCGGCCAATGAAATATCCCCGTCGAAACCTCCACCGCACCCGGGCCGGACCGCGCCAGTCCAGCAGAACGACGAACAGGAGCAGTACTGTTTTTGGGCGAGGACGAAGCCAGCGCTCGCTGACGAGTCGGCGCCCCCATTCGATCCAAAAAACCCTTTCGCTGTGAATGCAAAGGTTGGACGGTCGAACACCCGACCAAGCCCATGAGAAATATCGCGCCTAAATAAACCCTGATCCAATGCGCGCGCACGAGTTTCATCGAGTCCCTCGACGGGTAGGCCCCAGAAAATCACCTGACTTTGGATCACTTAAATTCGAAAGACAGGTCAGATCCGTCGAGTCGAGTTTCAGCGGTGTCAGTGAAGCGTACCCCTGTGCCACGGCTTGGCAATCGGTCCCATCCTCATTTTTAAAGCCCTGATACTGCCCCCCCACCCAAAAATAATCTTTGCCCCGGTGATCTTTGCGGCGCAAGACGCTACCACTATAAAATCTAAAACCTTGCTTGGTCATTTTAAGACCCTTGATCTTAGAAATCGGAACATCAGGAACGTTCAGGTTCAGCAAAGTATGCTTTGGAATTTCACGACCATTCATCGCTCGAATAATCTTCAAAGCCATGCGCGCCGCAGACGCGTAATGGAGTTCTTTTTCAGCCCGCGGCTTTGCAAAATCGATTGCCAAACTCACCCCTAAAGCAGGTATCCCTAAAATACAGGCCTCGCGCGCCGCCGATACCGTGCCCGAATAATAAACATCCTGCCCAAGATTGGCCCCCCGATTCGGCCCCGAAACCACCAGATCTGGCATCTGACCAATCACTTGCCGGATACCCAAATAGACACAATCCGCGGGTGAGCCGCTCACGCCAAAAAAACGAGGCCCCATCTCAATGAGCCGCAGAGGCTTATGAATCGTCAGCGAATGCCCCGTCGTACTCTTTTCTTCGAGAGGTGCGACCACCCAAACATCGCCGAGCTTTTTAAGTTCCTTTTGAAGAATCTTAAGGCCTATCGCGTGAACGCCGTCGTCATTCGAAATCAAGATGCGCATAGTAGAGTTTATTGTAACAGACGCGCGGCCGAGCGCATCTATTGAGAGCACGCTCCACCACCCGACAGCGCTTTTTGTGCAAAAATCGGGCAAGTGCCCGTCACAACTCTGACAAAACTGAGACTATTTTGACGACTCAGGCACGCATTAACGCAAAAGAGGATCCCGACGCGAAGCAATCAGCTCCATCGATCGGTTGCGCGCCTCACCTTCCGGAGTATTGACACTGGTATACACGCAACGCACTCCGCTTTTTTCAAGCTGCGCCATTGCCGCCACTAAAATCGAATGAGCTAAAAAAATCGCACTGAGTGACGAAAGCGGCCCCGCCGAAACATCCGAACCAATGGGTACCGCGGCATCTCCCCTCACCCCCGCAAGATCTACCGTTTCTGCACAAACTTGAAAGAGACGCTGACCCGAAGGATGACGCGAGCTCACTGCGCCACTATGAGCCACACTGGTAAACGCAACCGTCGTCATGCCGCGACGATTGGCCTCCAGCGCCAAATCAACCACTGCGGCGTTAATCCCTGATTGAGAACAAAGCCAAAGCATCTCGCCCTCACGTGGCTCCGCGCGATTCAAGAGCGGCGTAGCTACCCCAGGCGTACGTTCCAGAAGACGAACCACCGGAGGCCCGGCCGTGGGCAAAAGATAATCAGCCACCAAAGGGAGGACAAAAGAGGGACCGCCGGCGCGGTGATAAATTTCCATCGGAAACATCGCCGAGTGCCCACTGCCAAAAACCAATAAAGACTTGCCCTGAGGAATATCCAGCACAAGACGCCCCACCAAGCGTTCGAGAACTTCGCGGTTGTTCCCAACCAGGGCACCTAAATGAGGAAGCGCCACCGCACCAAAAGCATCTACTCCGAGCATACTCATTTTAGCACTCCCGTCTGTGCGGCCATTTCAGTGACTCCGCCATAACCGCTGCCCGTGATGTTCAAGGCCATATCGACGTTCCAGTGTAAACCCGTGGCCAAATCATAGGGCATACTGAGCGTAAACTTCCAGCACCGCGAAGGACTTTGAATCTGGATATCCAGCTCACCGGCTTGAAATTTCTGGGTCAAAAAATTTCGAGTCAAACTCAAAGTAGGCAGCAAATAATCCGAAACTGAATAATTTAAAACCAAGGCTGCCACACTCGTGCCCCCGCTAGGATCCGTATTTCCTACCTGATCCCAGGTGTAATTCAAAGTCAGCGACCGATTATAACTAAAAATCCCCCTATGCACCGTGGGATAGGTCAGCCAATAAGTCAGGGCTCCTGTGTAATATTGATTATAAACCCTGTCCCCCATGTAAGGATAATAATAATAGGTGTGCGTATAACGCAGTGTCGGTAAATTGAGTTCCATGGTCGTAAAAAGACGTGAAAAAGGATGCGGTGTGTGCGGCTGATACCCTAACTCAGGATGATTCGGATCTATAAGAATCGGGTCTCCGATCGCATTTTCTTCATACGGATGGTATTCTCTGAAATTGATTGCTTCACCCGCCGTTACCTCCAGAAATTTTAAATAGTATGTATTTAAGGATTCAAAAGCCCCCAAGCGTCGAATCAACTGACTGGTCAAACCTAAAGCCAATGAATTTCCAAGCGGAATATAATAATTGGTCGAACCAGCACTCGCGTCCCGCTGCACAACATCGTAATTATCAAAATAGTAACCAGGGGTGCCATTTTTTCCGGCGTTACGGATTTGCTGTAAAAAAGGGTGCTCCGCCCAACTTTCACGAATCAAGGGTGAAGGAATATAAGAATAAGTCAGCACCGGTCGAATCAAATGCTTCAAACGAGGCGCATCTTTTTCAGATGGAATGTCGTAAACTCTTTCCAACTGAGTACTCAAATCCAGCTGCGTTAACACATAATACCGCGCGAGATCAGGCACCTTGAAACGATCGGTACTTGGAAACGAATAGAAATATCCGAATCCTTTCACCGAGGGTACGAGCGAAAACAAATCAAAAGGCCGAATCGTCGTATACAATGAAGGCGTCAATGAAAGTCGGGTCGCCTTTCGAATAGGATCCACGCCCGGATTGTAAGCGGGTGGATTGTCTGGAGTCAGCACCCCAAAAGGCACGCTTGTCTTATCGTAATCAAAGGCATCCCGCGAACGCGTAAAGTTGACCAGACCCAGGCTGAGGCCTGCAACCAAAGGGGATCCAAATAGAGGCCACTCACGCGTGGTCAGTGCCGCCTTGGGAACAACTTGCACGGTTCTCGGATCAGCTTGAGTGACCTGAAGGATAGGCTCAGGCACCGTATTAATTAAGGTCCGGTACCACCGCGCCCCCACGTAAGCGCTCAACTCCGGATTTGCGTAGCTAAAATTAAGACTCGACTCCAGACTGAGTTCATTGTTAGCCACGACATCGTTATTGCGCATGGCCTCACCCAGCTTCCAAGGGTAGAGATTATCACTCACTTCTTGAATTCGTAGTTTTTCTTCAATCCCCCACGGCAAGGCGTGCGACTGCGTCACATTCAAGGACCACCGATCGGGCGAGGGCATACCCCGGCCCCACATGTCATTAAACTGGGAATCTCGAACAAAATTAAAATCAACCGTGGCCGCGCCGCCATCCAGGGCATAGCGCCCCTCCCACTCCACTCGCGGACCTCGCTTGGTGTAATCGCCCACCGCAAGGGACATATCTAAGCTGCGGTTGATCGCCCAGAAAAACGGCACCATAAAAACCACACCGTTATTGGTCGCTAACGAAAAATTCGGAAACAAAAACCCGGTTTGTCGTCGGGTTTTCATCGGCATGATCAAATAGGGCAACCAAAAAGCCGGCGTATCCGTAATTTTTCCGGTAACCCCATCCATATAGGCATAGCCTTCGATCTGCATATCCACATCGTCAGCAAGCAAGCTCCAAGATCCCGGACAATCTTGACAGGTCGTATACTCCCCTCGATGGGTTTGGAAATGCCCTGCCCCGAGCTTGTTAATTCGCTCCCCCGAAAGTGAAAACTGATCATTAGAAACACGCCCGCCCACGACCGTACCGGTTCGGGTGTCCAAATTAAAATGCATTTCCTCACCACGAATCACCGACCCTGGCGCAACATAGACACAGTGGCCCCTAGCATCGAGCAGCCGGGTATTCATATCCATGGTGATATAATCGGCAGTCAAGGTCTCGCCCGGCTGAGAAACTACGGCATGCCCAAACAACTCAACTCGATTTTCTTTGCGATGCCACAACTGACGATCTGCCGATGAATGAATGGGTTGACCTTCAGTGATGGCGTCAGCATCCCGCACTTGGGTCCATGGACACATCAGCAAAAAACTCAGCAACGTGAGTGCTCGTCTCAGACGAACGTTACTAGCTAGCCTCAAAGGTCTTCCGGAAAAAGACACGTTTGCCGTCCTAACCGCCACATCCATTGCCGCAATTCACCCGCCAAATCCTTGCGCGCCACGATGCGATCCACAAAACCATGTTTTAATAAAAATTCGCTCCGCTGAAACCCTTTGGGCAACGCTTGTCGAATGGTCTGCGCAATCACCCGCGGTCCCGCAAAGCCAATCAAAGCTTGCGGCTCAACCAAAATCAAATCTCCCAGCATCGCGAACGAAGCCGCGACGCCCCCCGTTGTTGGGTCAGTCAGCACCGAAATAAACGGAATCCCCTCAGATCGAAGATGGTGAACCATGGCCGATGTTTTAGCCATTTGCATGAGAGAAAGAATCCCCTCCTGCATTCGAGCGCCGCCCGAGGCCGATACCACAACTGCGGGAAGGCGATCGATCAAAGCACTTTCCAAAAGGCGAGTGACCTTTTCGCCGACCACGACACCCATGCTGCCGCCCATGAACCTGAATTCAAAGACGCCCAGATGAAAGGGCAGCCCGTGCAGTTTAGCCTTACCCACCACAAAGGCATCCCGAAGCCCCGTACTCCCTGCTGACGACCGAAGACGCTCTTTGTAAGACTTGATGTCATCAAACTCCAGCGGATCAGTCGAAACCAAATCCTCAGCATACTCATCAAAACTTCCTTCGTCCGTCAGCATGGCGATTCGATCTGCTGCAGTCATCCGAAAGTGAAAAGAACATTCCGGGCACACTTGCAGGGATTCCTTCAAAACCTTCGACTGGAGGATTTCGCTGCATTGGGTACACCTCACCCATAGACCTTCGGGAACTTTGGAAGTTCGCTGCGAAACCTGAGTTTTAATGCGGGGTGTCTTAAGATCATCAAACCAAGGCATAGAAGATGCCGGGAAAGTAACAGGCATCTTGCCCTAGGGCAAACAGGAATTCTTGACTGCGCGCGAAAACCCGTCGATCACCCCGGGGTCAAATTGAGTGCCCGAGTGAACCACCACTTCCCGATAGGCTTTATCCGCCGAAATTCCGCGCCGATAAGGCCTGTGGCTTCTCAAAGCATCGTAGGCATCCGCCACTGCCACCACTCGCGCCATCCACGGAATCTGCTCTCCCTGCAAGCCCTGAGGATACCCGCGCCCGTCCCACCGCTCATGATGAAACCGTATTCCGTCAACCCATCGATCATATCCTTCAACCGTCTGTTCGGAACTCGCAAGAATTTCAAGACCCAAATCGGGATGCTTTCGCATGATCTTTTGCTCAGTTTCGTCCAGGGCTGAGCACTTTTTTAAAATCGGATCTTCAATCCCAATCTTGCCGACGTCGTGCAAAAGCGCCGCCAGACGAAGCCACTCCAGTTCAAAGTCCGAAAAAGAGGTCGTCATGTGGCGCGCAATCATCACCGCGTAATGAGCGACACGTTTTCCATGCCCCCAGGTCACACGATCTTTTTGTTCAATGGCGTGCACGAAGGTTTCGGCGAACTGCTCCGAAAATGAGGACATGAAGACATCCTGTCTTGAAAGAAGGGCGAACTTCCTGTCCACCCAGAGTGTGATTTTGGTTCTTGATTGAGTTTAAAAAAATGCCTCAGTGAACGATCATCCTAATCCCACCGAGGCCCACGAGAGCGTTATCTTATCTCCCAAGAATCCTTCCATGGATTCATTCCACAACCACATCTTTTAGTCTACGGGGGTTCCACCAGGGGTCAACCCCCCTGACTCACTTTTTTTCCAGAAAGCTTGAGTGCGGCCTCGTAAACTTGCTTTTTAGGGATGCCAAACTGTTGGCTCACCTCTCTAGCCGCTTCTGAGGCCGAAACCCGGACATTCAGAAGACATTTTAAAGATTTAACCCATTCTGAACTATTCGAAATATTCTCTCGTTCATTTTCCATTTGAGCTAAACCCGAACGGGATAAAAGCAGCGCAAAACACCACTCGCCTCGCGCCCCCTCCCGTAACACCTCGTCCGCAACGGCTTTTTGGACTTCCGAGGCCTCTCCAGCAAAAAGCCGTTCATGGAACTTCGTGAGTTCCTTGCCGACCACCAATTTTGAGGAGGGTTCCTGTTGAGCCAAAAAATCAAGGG
Organism: Bdellovibrionota bacterium FG-1; assembly: GCA_051382295.1. Classification (GTDB taxonomy): domain Bacteria; phylum Bdellovibrionota; class UBA1018; order UBA1018; family UBA1018; genus JBBCAW01. The sequence goes on from JBBCAW010000052.1 coordinate 27,019, forward strand.
CGTCGACAATTCGCTCGGGACTCTCAAACCACACAAAAACACGAGAAATTTGCAAATCTACACACCGACGAACGGCTTCCAGCTCATGGAGCCTTTCCTTGGCCTTGCGGTGAAAAAATCCCCGAAAAACAAAAGCCGTCTCGGAAAATCCAGAAACTGACAAAAGCGTCAACACCGCCGAAGGCCCCGGAATCGGCGTCACGGTGACCTGTTTTTTGAGCGCCAAAGCCACCAGTTCTGCCCCTGGATCACTCACCGCAGGTGTCCCCGCATCACTGACCAGCGCGAAAGTTTCGCCCGCCACGAGCCGTTCACTGAAAAATTCCAACCGCGACACCGGCGCGTGCGCATCCAATCGCTCCAAGCGCTTTCCACTCATCCCCAAGGCACTCAACAACTGCAACGTCCGGCGCGTGTCTTCACATAAAATAACAGGTGCATCTTCCAGCGCTTGGCGGGTCCGCGCGGACAAATCCCCTAAATTGCCTATTGGGGTCGCAACCACCCAAAGCCCACTCGGTAAAACTTGCCTCTTTATCGATTCCATCTGACATCAGATAATAGAGAAAGAACTGGAGATCGGAAAGATGAAAACCCAAATCAAAAAAAATGGCGACACCATCGTGGTGTCTATGGACGGGAAACTCGACTTTGAGACCAATGTCCCCTTGCGCGAAGAGCTCTCCAAGCTCATCAAGCCCCATAAGACGGATTCAACGCCGAAAAAAATCATTTTCAATCTCGAAAATCTTGAATTCGTCGGTTCCAGCGGAATCTCCTCGTTTGTGCAAACACTCAAGGAGTTCAATGCGGTTGCCCAAGAAAAGCCACGGTACTGTCACGTTAAAAGTGAATTTCGACGAGTGATGAAAGCTTTTGACGAAACCGAAGTTTTTGAGTTTTACGACACTGAAGAGCGCGCAAAAAAAAGTTTCGACCAATAAACGAAGCGATTTAAAAGCGCAAAACAGTCCAGTGAGCATTCCACCCATCTCGGGCCCAATCATGCTCTCTTGGAGCCGGAGTGCGCACAGATGCGAGTCGACGAAATTCTATTTGCGGATCACCGCTTCGAGCGTTGTTTAAATAAGAAGTCCGAAACCGATCTTCGGGCGGTTCTGCGCTAAAAACAAAATAGAGCCCCACCGCTATACCCAAATAAAGGCCCACAGAGCTTCCTATAAAAATCGTCCGCACATCGCGGCTCATCGGAAGAGACGCAACCCCCAAAATCGTGCCCCCCGCCAATCCATACTCGCCCGCTAAAAGTACAGTCTGAACATCCGGATCCATGGCGCGCGCTAGCGGAGCAACCGTCACGCCAGCCGCAAAAATTCCAACCACCATCCACGCGGTGACCAACAACGACTTCTTTTTTGGGCTATTACCTCGAAAATCCAGCATTCTCCTCTAAGCTCTCAGGGCAAAGACTGTTGGTCAAGCCTGCGTCCAAAGATTCTGAAAATACTGCCACTGTCGACCATCCCAACCCAGGACATCCAGGCGGGCAGTCTCTGCTTGACCCCGGTACCCCGAAAGATACCATGAAATCGCCCGCCTCAGCCGCCGCTGTTTAGATAGTCCGACACTTTCAAGGGGCGTTTGCCACCCCCCGGGTAAACGTGCCCTCACCTCAATAAAAACCAACTCAGTGGCGCCTTCTCCTGACCCCTCTAGCTCCGCCGGGGGTTCTTCAAAAATCAGATCGATCTCGCCGACCTTACAACGAAAACCCCGCTCCAAAAACCGAGCCTGCGGAAACTTCTGACGATACCAAGTTTCGGCATCGCGCTCCACGCGCCAACCCCAATGGAGTGCTGACTCATCTTCAATTCGATCCAAGCTCATTTGACGGCAAGTCTGCACAAAGTGCACCATTCGCTATCAATCGGGCCACGGGAGCAAAACTTCGCCGATGAATCAAACAAGGACCTAACCGAGCCAAAGCAGCCTGGTGTGCTGGAGTGCCATATCCCTTGTGAATTCCGAATCCATAACCCGGCCACTGATCGTCCAACTTTGCCATCTGACGATCACGCCAAACCTTGGCCAGGATCGATGACGCAGCGACACTCAAGCATTTTAAATCGCCCTTAACCACCGCCGTTGCGGCACATGGAAGCCCCTGCGGAATTCGATTGCCGTCAATAATAGCATGAAAGGCCACCCCACCCCCCCGTTCCAACGCCTGATTGACAGCAATCTGTGCAGCTCGAACCATCGCTAAGTGAGAGGCATGATAAATATTGAGGCGATCGACTTCCTCGACCGAAGCGACACCAATACCATAGGAAAAAGCCCATTTTTCAAGCAAGGGTGCCAGTTCATCACGCTTTGCCGGGGTCAAACACTTACTATCGGCAACCCGCTTCAACCACGGATCGCGCTCAAAATCCACCGCAGGGGGCAGAACCAAGGCCCCTGCTACCACTGGACCCGCCAGACATCCGCGGCCGACCTCGTCTACTCCAATGAGCCAAACATGCGGGTACCCTAATTTTTGTTCCCATTCAAGATCCGGTGACCGGGTTTTGGACTTGGATCCAGAACGCGCGGCCACCGATTTTCTTGAAATAGTTTTTTTCTCTGAAGGACTCACTTCTTAGCTGGAGCATCCTTAGCGGCTGCCTTGGCAGCAGCGGAAGCCAAGGTTTCGACCGCGCGCTCGATACGAGCAGCCTTACCTTCGAGACCACGCAGGTAATAAAGCTTAGCACGACGAATGCGGCCTTCTTGCACCAACTCGAGCTTGGCAATCTTAGAGGAGGTTTCGACAAAAATACGTTCGACGCCAACGCCATGAGAAATCTTGCGAACGATGAAACTCTTGCCACCGTCTTTATTACGACGACCAATGACCACCCCTTCGTAGGGCTGAACACGCTCTTTATCGCCTTCTTTAATGCGAACATGAACCCGAACCGTATCCCCCGCTTTAAACAGAGGAAACTCGGAACGAACGAGCTTCGCTTCTACTGCGGCCACTCGAGCGGCAAGCCCGGTGATCTTGGCAGTAGCGTTTTTGGAGGTACGACGATATTTCTTTTTAGTTTTCATAGGAACTTTCAGTTTTTCATTTGGACGTTTTTGACGCCTAGCCAGTTGTCATTGTAAAGCTCGGTTTTAGCCTCACAACCGGTTACTGCCCGAACAGCCGATCGAGAATAATCGCGACAGCGGAACGAACGGAGAGGTGATTATACCCCTCTTTACCTTTAGGCCCGTACACCGGAGCCAGGATCCGGTGTACCTCGGGATAAAAGGCATCCGAAATTCCCCAACCGGTTCCAAAGACCAGAACAACTGGCCGATTTCCTCGATTCGGATCCGCAAGCTCCTCCCGATATTGGGAGTAACTGACAGAATTCGGAAGCGGTCGCGCATCGGTCAAGACCACTTCAGGGTCAATTCCATGCACGGCGCGAATGGCGGTTTTCACTTCATCAAAATTTCTCACCAACCGAACCAGTGAAAGCGCCTCAACGCGATCCGGGTGATGTTTTTTTGCCGAATCAGACCCCCAATACTGCAAGATCCGTCCAACTACTTCATGCTGGTCCTCAATGGGGGTCACTAGAAAGTACCCCATCGCTCCATATGTCCGTGCCGACCTCGAAATATCATGGATATCCATGTTTGTAACTGAGGTCGTCACTGCCTCGCCATTTCGATTCACCACAGGGGCATGCAGGAGAGTGACATAAAGTGGAGCCAACACGTAGGCTAGCGAGATAGCATGATCAGCACCAAGCTTCAATCAATTTGGTGACTTTTGTCACTTTTCGACGAGCAAATCGGGGCGCTTTTGTGCCGTTCTTTGTTCCATTTGGCGCCTGCGCCACTCAGTAATCGCACCATGATCCCCGGTCATTAAAATGTCTGGCACGGCCAAACCCTCGTAATCCCGAGGGCGCGTGTACTGTGGGTATTTCACTAGCCCACCTTCCAGACTATCCTGAGTAATCGAACGCTGATTGCCCACAACCCCGGGCAATAATCGAGTAATGGCTTCAGCCATAATCAAAGCCGGTAACTCACCGCCGGTCAAAACGTAGTTACCAACCGAAACCTCACGATCCACACAAAGATCAATAAATCGCTCGTCGACCCCTTCATAATGGCCGCAGACCAAAATAAGCTGAGAGTAAGTGGCAAGCTCTTTGGCCATTTCCTGATCAAAAAGCTGACCTTGAGGAGAAAGTAAAATCGTGGCCACTTTTTGGGAGGCTCCGACAGGGGGGAGCACGGACTTCCAGGCGGCGTGAAGCACGTCCACCTTCAGCAACATGCCTTCCCCACCGCCATAGGGCGTGTCGTCTACGGTATGATGTTTATCCGTAGCGAAACTGCGAATCTGGGTAGTCTGAAAAGAAACAAGTCCCTTTTTTTGGGCTTTCCCCATCAAACTAAAATCCAACACTGTCGGAAATACTTCCGGAAAAAGTGTCAGAAAATGAAATTCTAACAACGGTCGCCCAGACACCGAAGTCTGAGGGTTATTCGATGATTTCGAGGACTGTTCTTTTTCGAAGCTTAGTGGATGCGCCATTTAAAATCGTACGAATCGAACGGGCTGTACGGCCTTGTTTTCCGATAATCTTTCCGAGATCTTCTTTGGCTACCTTAAGCTCAATCACGGTGGTGTTTTCGCCCACGATCTCATAAACCGAGACCTGATCCGAAAGATCAACCAACATCCTGGCCATGTACTCGATCATCTTGGCAAGTTCGCTCAGCTGCTTAGCCTCGCTCTTTCCATCAGACGTCTCATTTGACATTGCGCCTCCTCAGGTCGAGATCTCGATTAAGCCTCATCGCGGCTAAGGTTTACCAGGATTTCACCTAGATAAACCCCAACAGCTGACGGCCTAAATGGAGCGCCCCAAGAGGTCAAACTGAACCGAAGGTGACCGCTCAGTCTTATTTTGCAAGGCCTTTGAGCAGTTGTCCAACAGTTTTCGTCACTTGAGCACCCTTAGCCTGCCATGCCTTCACTTGCTCAAAGTTCACCTTGAGCTTTTCAGCATCCGTTTTGGCCTTAGGGTAATAGTGGCCGAGCTTATCGAGATAGGCCCCATCGCGCTTCTTAGCTGAATCCACTGCAACCACGAGGTATTGCGGGTTTTTCTTGGCGCCCTGACGGGACAGACGAATCATCACGCCCATTTGAATTATTTCCTTTCAAATCAATAAGTAACAAAAACCTTGTCATTCGAGTTGTTTTCGAAGAGCTAGGTCATTAACAATTTGTAAGCCTAACAACAAGGAGAATCTTTCTTCCAATAGTGTCGAAGGGCCGTTCCAAAGACCCCACCCTGGATCTTCAAGTCATCCCAAGTAGGTTTGACAAGCCTCCCAATAGCCCCTGACGGGATGGAATGATCTGGTTTTTCAATCCCAGTCAAAAGTAAAACTGGAATTTGCTGCGCTTCCAGCTCTTTTAAAAGATCCAGACTCGATTCGCCTGGTAAAACCTCATCCAACAGGACCCAATCTGGCCTTCGACGGGTTAACTCCCGCCTCGCCTCCCATCCATTTCGAGCGGTACCCGAAACCCGGACCCCCTCCAAGCCGCCCACCACCTGCTCAAGCAAACTCCGCATCGTATCGACGTCCTCAACGATCAAAATAGCCAAACTCACGCCCCGCCTCCGTCTCGATCCTTTAAAACCATTTGAGTTAAGGCATCCGCCCAAAGATCGGAGGAATTCAACGACGGAATCAAATGCAACTGCTCACCGCCCGCCCTGCGAAACATGTCCTCGCCGCGAATTTTGATTTCTTCAAGCGTTTCCAAACAATCCGCAACAAAAGCAGGACACATCACCGCCAGGCGCTTCACTCCGCGCGCCGCAAGCTGAGAATACATTTGCTCCGTATAGGGTTGAATCCAAGGCGTCCGACCCAGTCGAGATTGAAAGCCGATGGAGTACTGATCAGGCGCAAGCTCCAACCTCGAGGCCAAAGCCCTCGCAGTAGCAAAACATTGAGCGCGATAACAATTTCGATTCGACTCAATTATTTTTTCACAACATGCTTGCCCCACCAGACAATGAGCGCCACTCGAATCCGTCTTTTTGACCTGCCGTTCGGGCAATCCGTGAAAACTCATCAATAAATGATCGAAATTAAATGAGCGGCGATCCTGACGAGCCACCGCCGCGAAAGCATCCAAAAACAGAGCATCGTCGTAAAATTCTCGCCGAAAACTCAGTTCTAAACCAGGAGCTACACGACGGGCGATTTGCCGTACCGCTTCACACGAGGACTCAGTGGCCGCCAAAGAGTACTGGGGATAGAGAGGCCACACCGAAACCTGCCTGATCCCTTCACTTTGAATCCTGAGAAGAGCCCGCTCAATCGAGGGCTGACCATAGCGCATGGCAGAGACCACCTTCCAACCACCGGTCGCCCCAAGATCCAATCGCTCTTGAACCTTATCCACCAAGGCATAAAGATGCAAAAGAAGCGGAGATCCCGCATCGGTCCATATTTTCTGATAGAGCCGAGCTGATTTTTTTGGACGAGTCCGCAAAATAATTCCATGCACCAACAACCACCGAAGAGGGGCGGAAATATCGATCACATAAGGGTCCATCAAAAATTCGGCCAGATACTTTTTGACCTTCTCAGGCGTCGGAGCATCGGGCGTGCCCAAATTAATCAAAAGCAAAGCTTTTTTTAAAGATGCATCCATGCGGAAAGGCATAACCCACTGCCACTTCCCCCGCAACCCTAGGTGCGGGGATATTCGATTTCCACAATCTCCAAATCCTCGTCGCCGCGAGGAGTCCTGAGCGTGACTACTTCACCCACCCGGTGATTCAAAAGCGCTCGAGCCATGGGAGAAATCCAGCTAATTTCGCCCATGCCGGCGTTCGCCTCATCGATGCCGACAATCCGAAAAACCCGGATTTTTTCAGAATCCTCATCGCGAACAGTGACCCGCGCCCCAAATAAAACCAATTCAGAATTTTGGGTGCTGGAATCGATAATCTCAATCGCTTCGAGTCTTTTGGACAAAAATCGAATTCGCCGGTCAATCTCCCGGAGTCGTTTTTTGCCGTAAATATAGTCTCCGTTTTCGGAGCGATCCCCATTCGAGGCCGCCCAAGTCACCGTCCGCACCAAACTAGGCCGCTCCTCATAGAGCAATTGATGTAACTCCGCCTTCAGACGCGCAGCCCCCGCCGGGGTAATGTAGTTTTTGCTCCCTGGAGGGATCGCGGTGCCCGCCGCCTGCTCGTCAGCTAGATCGGCCGCATCATCTTGTTCGTCGTTTTCTTTAGTAAAGGCTTTGGACATCAGGCGGTCTCCTGACCAATATCGAGGTAGACTTCTTTGGTATCGTCGTTGTAGCCAAAATACTCGGCAAAGCGACCCCAGGAAACCAGCGCCTCAACGATCTCATGGGGGTTTTCATTGGGCAACCACTCCCCTACTCGATCCGTGAGAGCCTCAATAGGAACACGCAGGTTGTCTTCCTTTCGTAAAAAATTAGTGGTCATCTGCACGACCCGTAAAGCACCAAACAACTCATGAAGCATTCGTTTACGAACATTGATGTCTCCATCCACGAAATGCTTTCCCAGCTGAGTCAAAAGGACCCTTTGCTTGGGGGTTTCAACCAGTTCAAGCAGCTCCGCGCCTTTGACCAAATAGAGGGTTCGGCCAAACTCTTTACCCGTCGAATGAGCCAACTCAAAAATATCAGCCTGCCCACCTTGGTCAGAAATCGCCTCCAAAAGTCCAATCATCTCAGTAATCTGAACATTGGGGAGCGACTCAATGGGAGGTTCCTTATAAGGGACCGCAAAGGTCCCCGCCGGCTGCTGTCGAGAGGCCGCCGCTGCGGCCAATTCTTGAGGCGTAGGGACGTCCGGCATAATCGCTTCGGTGATGAGCGCGTGAATCTGCTGAACCATTCGCCGAAAGGGGGCAGATTGATCATCGCGAGGATAAGGCAGATCGTTTAAGATTTCTCTTCGAATATGGCCAGGGTTCACCCCCATAATTAAAATTCGACGCGCCATAAATACGGCTTCCTGAATATTATGAGTCACCAAAACCATCGAGCGCGTGGCCGTCTTGTTATCCAAAAAGATCTTAACCATTTCGGCACGGAGGGTGTCCGCGGTCAAAACATCCAGCGCACTGAAGGGTTCATCCAAAAAAAGCACCGGCCGTTCCATAACCAGAGCCCGCGCGATCCCCACCCGCTGCTTCATCCCCCCCGAAAGCTCTCGGGGATAAGCCTCTTCAAAACCCTCCAATCCAACGAGATCAATAGCCTTTTTAACTCGAGAACGCGCATCCGCTGGGGTTAAATGGAAAGGTTTGAGCGCTAATTCAATATTGGTGTAAACGGTTTCCCACGGAAAAAGTGCGAACGACTGAAAGACCAACGACACATTCAGATTAATCCCAGTCAGAGGACGTCCCCGTGAACTCACCTCGCCCCCCGTGGCTTCGGTCAAACCGCTCATGATCCGCAAACAAGTGGACTTTCCTGAGCCTGAAGGCCCGAGGAGCGCCACCACTTCACTTTCGCCCACCGCGACATTCACATCCCGCAAAACCCGAAGCTCGTTTCCACTTTCAAGCGTGTAAACTTTGTCCACATGCTTGAGCTCGATCAGCGGATCATTTTCACTCATGACAAATCCATTCTGAAGCGAGTTTGAGCCAGCCGATAAACGGGAGCCCAAAGCACGCGATTGAAAAAGATCACCACAAAAACCATCAAAGTAAGACTGGCGGCCAGGGTTCTGAAGTCGCCACTCGCCGTGGCCGTGCTAATGCTCGCACCTAAGCCGCTGGTCCGCAGCGCATGCCCCCGAAAAGGAACTATTTCCGCCACCATGCTCGCGTTCCACGCCCCCCCTGCCGCGGTCACCCAACCCGTCACCAAAGCCGGAAACACACTGGGCAGATAAAGCATGCGCCATTGCAACCACCGAGGAGTTTCCATCAATTCGAGCGCATATTTAAGTTCGCGCGGCACCCGCATGGCCCCCGCCAAAACATTGAAAAGAATGTACCACTGGACCCCCAACATCATGAGAAACATGGACCCCCAGTCAAAATTGATTCCTAGCAGAAAAAAAATTCCTAGGGCTAACGGATAGAGCATGGGCGCCGGAAAGGAGGCCAGAACCTGAATCAAAGGTTGCGCCAACCGCATGCGCCGCGCATTGATTCCTAACCAAATCCCCACAGGAACCGCCCAAAGGGTGCTCAAACCCAGGGCAATCATCACCCGCATCAAGGTCCAAAAGGTATTTCTGATCAAGACCACCCAGGTTGCCACGGACACGGTCAGGAGCACCTTTAATAACGACCAGGCGCCATACAGGAGCGCACACAACACGAGCAAGCCCAATAAACGTTCTAACCCTCGCATCAGCCAAGGGTCATGACGGGTCCTGGCAATTTTTTTGAGCAATAAGCGCATCCGCGCCGAGTCCAGAGGGCCCAGCTCGGGATCAAACACATCGATTGACGCAATCGTTGACGTTTCCAGGGAGATTTTCGCCTTGGCTGATGAATCTAAAAGCCCTACGCGCGCTGCCAACGCCCGTCGCGCGCCTCGCCACCTCCGCCACTCGATTTCTAACCATCGAATGATTTTGGATTCTCTCAGCATGATCGACATCAGCGGCGGATCTCCTAACCCGCCCTGCACCTCTTCGAGCCTAAATCGTTGCACCCAAGAAAGAACGGGGCGCCAAAAGAAAAAATCCATGGAGATGATCAGCCCCATCATGGCCAAAACCCCCAACACCATGGCCCGGCGATTGTCCTGCGAAATAGCCACCGCCATATACGCCCCCACTCCGGGCAGGCGGTATTCTCGGTCGCCAAACTTAGAGGCCTCACAGACATTCAAAAAGAACCACCCCCCCGCCATGGACATTAAACTATTCCAGGCCAAGTTGACCGCCGAATAGGGAAGTTCGACCTTAACGAGACGTTGCCACCAGCTCAAGCCGATCACGGTCGCGGCTTCGGTCAAATCCGTCGGAACCGACTTCAGCGAGGCGTAATAGCTGAAGGTCATATTCCAGACCTGACCAGTAAAAATCATCAAAATGGCGGCAAGCTCAATTCCAGTATTACTATGGGGGAACAAAGCGATCAACGCGAGTAACAGGCCCGGTAAAAAGCCCAAGACCGGAATACTCTGCAAAATATCTAGCATCGGTATAATAAAACGTTCAGCCTGCCGGTTCTTTGCCGCAATAAAACCGACCACCAGCGTAAAGGCCAATGAAATTAAATAGGCAACCGTGCCCCGAATGCCGGAAAGCAAGGTGTAATACAGTAATGAGCCCACCGACAAACTAATATTCGTCACCGGGTTGTATTCGGCCCGCCACTCTCGCCCAATAGACACCAAGCCATAAATCGCCGTACCGACCAAAAAACAAATGATCAGATCCGGAATCGAAAAATATTTCTTAGCGAATACTGTGCGTTGCATGAATCAATATCAATCACTGCTTTTCGAGCACATCTAACATCGCGTTGATCGCCTGTCCCACCTCTTGAAAATCATCATGGGGGCGCAAATGAACTCGTGCTCTCACATCCCCCCCCCGAACAGCATCACAGACCCGCCGAATATGAAACATCGGCCCCGCCGCGCGATGCGAAAAGACCAGACCGACCACGCTGGTCACCAGCAAAAATGAGGCACTCCCCCCCAATAAAAAACCCACGATTTGATGAAGCTCATGATAAAGCTGCCCCTTGGCTTCGTCCGTCATCGGACTAAGCTCCACCAAGAGCGCATAGTTTTCGCGGGTAAAAAGGTAAAATATCGTTGCATTAATGGCGACCAATGCCAACCCAGTCAGCGTCACCCAAAAAATATACCGCCCCTGAAACTGGGGATTGATCCAATAATTACGAAGATGCCTGCGATTTCTTATTTTGCCGTGAGAGTTGATTTCGGACATTGTGGACACCCCGCTTTTTTAAATTCATCGAGCTTGGAAGACCGATTATTGCTCGCGGCCTCAACCCGAGCTGACAGCACCACTAAATTCGAGGAAATCTTGATTCTTTGGGAGGCCGCCTCGGTCGAAATTTTTTGAAACAGCTCTTTATTCATACTCAAGAGTTGACTCAATTTTTCATGCTGTTTATTCAAAGCAATCCATTCACCCGCATATTTTCGACACATATCACAATCAGGAGAAGCCTGTGCAGAAGAATTGCGCACTAAAAATGCAAACGCCATTAACCCGAACAGCCGATAGCCTCTCAAAAAATTCAATTTCATAACACTCCCAAGGGTGACCTGATTTTTCTAGTTTGCCCGAGACCAATCCTCCCGTCCAGTCCCTTAAATAACCTGTTTTGACCGGGAAATTTATGCCTATCCTTTATTTAAAAAATAGAGTTTTTCCGTTTCTGTCCGGATTTTTTCATCCTACACTGAAGACTAAGGACTCCTGACTTGATGAACTGGCCCTATCGCTCCCTCATCAGCGCCCTGATGGTTTTCGCGCTCACCGCCCAGGCGCAACCACGGGCGCCGTTACCCACGCCGCAACCTGCGCAAAAACTAGGCGCTGAACCCCTGACCCTTGAAAAAGCGATCAAACGGGCCGTCGCCAATAACCGCCCCATGCAGGCCCAACGCTTAAGTCTCAGATCCTCAGAGATCGGCTATGATAACGCCTGGGATCAGATGTTTATGCCAGGGATCGCCCTCAGATTAAATTCGACCTCGACTTATACGGTAGGCCATCTTCCCGGAGACCTGCACACTGCCCAGGGCAACGCCACTGACCTGCATGGCTACCCTGCCTCATCCGCAGGATTGACTTTGGGCAGTTACACGCTTTTCAATTTTTGGCGCGACTGGAATGCCTACGAACAGGCCCGCCTAGATTGGACGCGCACTAAAGAAATGTTTAGCGAAAGCGTGAGACAGTTGCGCTTTCAGGTCACCACCCAGTTTTTTACCCTCAAAATCGAGCAGGAAAAAGTCGATGCGGGAAAGCGCTCCGTCGATATTGCCGAGGCCATTGTAGAACTCGTCAAATCCCGCGTTAAAAAGGGGAGCGCGACGGAATCCGATGTCTCCTCGGCGACCGTTGATCTACTCAACTCCCAAAACGACCTTGGGTCTCGCATGACCGCCGCGAAAATGGCACTTTGGACTTTAAATCAGACCTTAGGAGACCCCATCGATACGCTCTATGCCGTGCAAGGCGCTATTCAATTCGTCCCGCTCAAACTCACGCCTGATCAAGCCCTTAAGATCTATATGGATCAATCGCCCAGCATGAAGAATGCAAAAAAAGACCTCAAAAAGGCCGACCTTTCCGTCGAAGTCGCTGAAAAAAGCCAACTCCCCCTTCCGACGATTTCCTTTAGTGGCATCACCGTCGGATACACCAATGGTTATTATGGAAGTGGTCATGAATACACCTCGGGCAGCGGCGTCAACCTCGACGTTTCGGCCGGAATCAGTCTTTCCATCCCTATCCTAGGACCCGGGGGATTCTTAGGCTCCCGCAATGTCGAATCGGCCCGCATCAGCCGCACTCAAACCGAACTCAACTATCAAGAAACCGGAAATCGTGACGCCGTCAATATCTATAACGCCATTTACCGAATTCAACGAACGGAAGAGGCCATTGCGAATAATAAACAAACCTTTGAGCGAAGTACGGCCCTTTTGGATAGTCTAGTGGGTAAACTTTCTTCTGAAACCACTTCCCGGCTTGAGATCCGCGATGCGATCAACCAGGCCCGCTCCAGTGAAATTCAGCTACTGGATACCAACCTAGGCCACCTCAACGACAAACTGGGACTCGCGGCCTTGATCGGTCTTGACCACCTCCCGGGAGACCCTTACTGATGATGTCACTCAAAGGGCACAAGATCCGCTGCAGGGTAGGCCTGGTGCTTTGCGCATTCCTTGTTTTTCAAACTTCCCCCGTCTGGGCAATCGGAAAAAATACCAGTTTCACTCCCCCGCAAGGCATTTATAGCATCCCCGTCCAACGAGGTTGGATGACGTCGCTGGAGGTGAATGGCCTTTTAGGTGCGCACCCCGGGGGGCACCAAGGCTTTGCGACCGCTGTTCGGCTTCAAAGGGAATTTGTGGGACTCAGCTTGAGTTTGAACTATGGAAAAGCTATTTATGGCGACATTTCGGCGATGCCCGACCCTTCAGACTTCAACGGCACAGCCTCCTCGTCTAACTTTGATGCCGAAATCAATCGCGCCAGGAGTGGCAGCGACAAATGGAATTATTGGATCATCGAACCGGAGATTTTCATTTCCGGCAGGCTTTCCCCTGATTTGCTTCCACTTCTTTGTGAACGCGGCCGTTTTGGCTTAGGTTTTGGGCATTTTAACGACACGATCAACAGCCTGACCTTTTCGGGCACGACGTTTTCGTACCACTTTGAGCTCGGATTGCGCTTAGGCATTCATAGCCGCTGGATTCTCTGGGCCGGCCTAGGCCACGAAGCCGGAAGCCTACTGGCCAGCAACGGTCATGGCGAATCCACCGATCGGCTCCCCATTTCGTGGCTATCCGAGACTTTAGCCCTCGGCTTTTCGTTCTAAACCGGCTAAAAAGGGCCTTATGTCTCAGACGAAACCCCTCTTTCCTATGCTTGTGACCGGAGCGGCCGGTTTTATTGGCAGTACCTTTGTACGATCTTGTGCCGATCAAGGACGCGCTGTCATTTCAGTCGATCGACGTTCTCATTTTGCGGACCGCCCTGAGCACCAGGACATCGACTTTGGCACCATCATTGATCGGGACGAACTGTTCAGCTGGCTAGACAACGCACAGCCTCGGCTCTCGGCCATTGTGCACATCGGCGCCTGCTCCAACACGACCGAAACGGATGAGGCCTTTTTACGGAGAAACAATGTCGAATATTCGCAAAGGCTTTGGGAGTATGCGAGAATCCACAAACTTCCCTTCGTTTATGCCAGTAGCGCAGCGACTTATGGGGATGGAAGCCTCGGTTACGACGATGACGAATCCCGCCTCCCTGCGCTTCAACCGCTGAATCTTTATGGCTGCTCCAAACATCTCTTTGATATCTGGGCACTGGAGCAAGAGCAAAAGGGCCAACACCCTCCGATTTGGTCGGGCTTCAAATTTTTCAATGTTTATGGATTTGGCGAGCGCCACAAAAAAGCCATGGCCAGCGTGATTCTTCACGCGTTTGATCAGCTTCAAGCCACCGGCAAACTCAAGCTTTTCAGGAGTCATCGCACCGACATTCTGGACGGCCACCAAAGTCGCGACTTTGTTCATGTCGATGATGTCGTGAAAGTACTCCATTTCGCTCTAGAAAAACCCATCCTCCGGGGAATTTACAACCTCGGGACCGGACAGGCGCGCACGTTTTTGGACCTAGGGCGCGCTGTTTTTTCTGCCTTGGAAATACCTGAGCAAATTGAATTCATCGATACTCCCCTCCAACTCCGAGATAAATATCAATACTTTACTGAGGCCCGGATGAACCGTCTCAGGGCACAGGGCTATGCGCAGCCCTTTATTCCTTTCGAAAAAGGAACTCAGGAATATATCGGGAGACTGAAAAAACAGTTGCACTAAATGACGCCTTGCATTATCTCCTTTTCTATTCAGGAGAATCGTCCCATGCAAAGAACTGTTTTAAACCTATCGTTAGCGTTTGGCCTCATGGTTTTAAGCCCCCTTCATGCTCAGGCTGATTGCCGTGCCAATCCCTGCGGCGAAAACGTTGCGGGACGTCGACACACCAATGGAGGGGGCTTCGTGGCTGACACCGCTCGGGTTGATGCGACCGCTTTTGTGGGTCCGACGGCCAACGTCTGCGCCCGCGCTCGAGTCTTAGAGAATGCCGCGGTCAAAGATTGCGCAATTATCGACGACGACGCCGTTGTCTATGGTCATGCCGTGGTCGACGACTTTGCGGTGATCCAGGGACAGGCGAGGGTTGCTGATTATGCTGGGGTCCATGGCACTTCCTTTGTTCAGGATAATGCCAAACTTTGGAACAAAGCCGCCCTTTTTGGGGGAGCCTTGGTCGGTGGCAATGCCCAAGTCTATGGTCTAGCTCAGATCTCCGGAACTGCCCATATCATTGAAAACGCATCGGTTTTTGGCCAAGCTGCCGTTTCGGACTCGGCCCTCGTCTTTGGCTCCGCGACGATTGCTGACACCCGCCCCTCGATCGCCCTTTATCACAATACAAAAGTGACGGGTGATTCGCAGATCTCTGGAACGGCTAAGATTCTCGATGGTGCAAGCACGTGGAACTATGCTCGAGTCTTTGAAAATGCCACTATTACGGGCGAATCAACGATTGGCTGCAATGCCTGGGCGTATGGCAATGCTTACATCGACAATAAGAGCAACATTAGCGGAGATGCCCGAGTCGGAGGGGGTTTTCACACCTCGCACGACGTGGTCGAACGCGACATTCACACCATCAGTTTGCAGTGAGCTGCATAACGTACTTGTCATTTCGCCGGCTTTTTTGTATGCCCACTAGCGAACCGGCCCTGGCTCAAAGCCAGAATCCTTGAATTAAACAATGGTCGGTGATTGAAAGGAAGCCACATGGCAAATACTAGACAGTCGACAAAACGTGCCGCTCAAGGCGTAAAACGCCAAACCCGCAACGTCACCATTCGCAGTATTACGCGTACCGCTCTCCGCAACGCTCTCACTGCGATCCAAGAAAAAGACGTAGCCAAAGCGCAAGCCGCTTATAAAACGGCAGTAAAAGCCCTCAGCAAAGCTGCCTCCAAAGGTGGAATTCCACAGGGCCGCGCTGCTCGCAAGATCAGCCGCTTGACCCACTTTGCGAAAAAAGCTCTCCCATCCATTCTCGGAAAGTAATTAGCAGCTAGTCAGTCATCAGCGAACAGCCATCAGCTTTTTAAAAGAATTCAAAGACGTGCATTGCTGCTAGAGGGATGTAATTTTTTTGAATTTGTCTCAAACGGCTTTATAAATTCTTGTATTTATTCGCCTTAGCTGACGTCTGATGGCTGACTAGCTACAGTAATGAAGAAGCGGCGGCCTGGGATCTGTGAAAGGATCTCGGGTCGTCGCTCTTTTTTTGCCTTGGATGTCGAATTCGAAATAACCGCAGCATCATCATTATTTTTGTGAATTAGGCACACCCCCACTAGAACCAGTCATCTGCCCCGACGACCCCTGGTCTGAACAACTCTTAGGGCTGCTAATGCCGCACATTTTTACAAGATCCACTTTTCCGAGTCCACCCGCGTTCGGCTTCATCGCAATCTGCCAAGAAGTAATCTCACTCTTATTCTGGTGAATCACGCCTCCCGCATAATCAGAACAATTCTTGGCTCTCATGGTGAAAAGACAAGCATCAATGTTGTTTTGTCGATCTTCAGCGGCCTTTTTTTGACATTTGACCTTAGCCAAACACATTGCATATTTCGCTGCATAGTTCGCAAACTTCTCTAACTCAGCTTTTGACGGTTTCGATGACGGTTTCGATGACGGTTTCGATGACGGTTGCGGTGACGGTTGCGGTGACGGTGACGAGCACAAATCTATTACCCCGTAAGGGATAGATTTGGCTGAATCATCGACCCAACCCCTACATTTATTTAACTGCTCAACGAATAGTTTGGCATTCAGCTCATCCGCCTGCTTTTTTGTCATTGCCTCGGTCGCCGCAGGTTTCAAAGGCCCAGCCGGGGCTTTCAGACTAGGCCCCGCATAAGAAACGCTGGATAAAACGATCCCCAAAGAAACCAATCCCGCCTTTAAGCTTTTCATTGCTCTATTTCCCCTTTTAAGTTCCTCCAATTTTACCCCCCCCCATTTTTTTTACAACTGTGTCAATGCTGATTTGGCATATTTTCCCCACGTCTTGGGATATGCTAGGGTAAGCTATGAGCGTTTCGAGATAACTGAACTAAGGAGCAATAAACATGAGTTCAGAAGCCAAAAAGTTGGCGACTTACACCGATCTATTCACTTTACCAGCACATCTTGTGGGGGAGATCATCGCCGGAGAACTGATCACCTCTCCACGACCAGGCCCCAGGCACGCGCGGGCCTCCTCCGTGCTTGGTAGTAAGATCATGAGTCCCTTTGACGAAGGGACAGGCGGCCCGGGTGGTTGGTGGATCTTGGATGAGCCTGAGCTTCACTTGGGTGGCGATATCGTTGTCCCTGACCTTGCTGGATGGAAAAAAGAGAAATTGCCCGCACTTCCCTTGGATAAATCCTACTTTGAAATAGCCCCAGACTGGGTTTGTGAAGTTCTTTCCGACAGCACCGCACGTCTGGATCGAGTGAAAAAACTCCCTATTTACGTGCGCGAGAAGGTGAGCTTTGCTTGGCTGATCGATCCAAAGGCGAAGACCTTGGAAATTTATCAGCAAGAAAATACACGATGGTTCTTACTTAAAACCTTCGCAGGGGATGAGCGGGTTCGTGCGGTCCCTTTTGATGCGATAGAAATCGACATGAGTGTGCTTTGGCTCCCGGATGAACCATGAGATTCGAATAAGAAAGAAGCTTTACTCAGCCTACTTGCCCCCAAGCGATTGCTAGCCCAAAATCGATCCAGGTAACGACTTTCTTGCTGTCCATTTAAGCCGCCAACTTCTCCAAATCCAAATCCAGGGGCTTTTGCTCATCGACGGCCACCGTTTCTAGCTGCGCGTAGAGTGCAACAATGATGACTGCTTTTACATTCAGCTTGGACAAAATAAACAGTCTAATATCTTTTTCAGTCGTCCACCCCATGACAGTAGGTTGTTCATCAAATCTTTCCCACTTCATCACGGCAACATGGGTCACGCAAAACCGCTTGGCAAAATTTTGAAGAGTCATTGCAAAATGAGTCCTAATAAACCTAACTTCAGCCCCCGTCAAACGAGAAGGCTTGAATGCCAATGAATTGAGAACTGCCACTGCAAGATGATTATAGTTAATCTTGGGTGTCCACACTCCACGAACTTTGATCATGGGGACGTTCTTGAGTCGGATAGGAAATCCGCATCCCCGGTCTACAAATTCTTTTTGAATTTTCGTTTCCATAAAATCCTACCTCAGCTCAATAGCAGTAATGATCAGCATTCTATTTTCATCAAAGGACACAATGACCCTGAGTTCCCTTTTATCCACAGGTTTACCCCTGATCGAATAATTCCAAGACTGATACCGCTCCTCCAATTTGTCCTTTTTCTTCTCATGATGTCCGTGACCAAGAACAAAGAGTACTTCGGGACGAGTGATCAGTCTCTCTTTTTGTCGTTCTTCGGCATGACGGGTATCCAAGTACTGTCCCGACTCCAAACTGGTCTTGATGACGATCATGAGGGATTGAATTTTTAGGGGTCGGGTCACTTCTATTCTGTAACTCAGTTACAACTTCATGTCCAGCTATTTCGTCAGTAATTCTCGGCGAGGGTGTCAGGGACGGCCATCCAGGCCTCGGCCGCTCTTGTCGCATCCATGCGACGCGGACGCCCCTCACCTCGCCACAGGATTCCTTGTGCCCGCCTGCGGCGAAGGAAGGACGAGTTCTTTTCGATGAAAAAGCCGCTTGAGCAGTCCAAAAGATTTCTGCACAAGGCTGCCGAGGATGAAGCTTGACTCGACGTTAGCCATGCTCAAAATTGTAGTTGGAGTTTTTCGGATTAATTAATGATTCCTCAGTTTCCGAATTCGCTTCCACAAAAGCGCTTTGGGAATTCTATCCATTTTCAAAGAGGTCATGCATTCGTCCAGACGACCGGTCCGTTTTTCTAGCCGTTGTATGGCTCTATCAAGATCGCGCTTGATGCTTTCACCATAAGCAATGGCTGCCTTTGCAATCGCCCGCGCCAACATCGCCCGAGACGGCTCGAGCATCGCAAGATCGATGAGATCGCGACTGAATACTGCATCATCTGCCCAGCAGTCCGAATTGGCGAGAAGCTTATTCGCAGCCCTATCCAGAGAAGTGATCCGAACATGCTGATCTCGCTCAAACAAGCAGACGCTCCCTTCCGAATGCGGCGAGCAGCGTCTCAATGAATTCGCGCTCATGCGAATCCATTTTCGCCAAGTCAACGTGCCGCCAATTCCGTTCGTAAAGATCAAGAGCTTCCTTTGGGCTGATCTCTTGAGTGTCTTTCATTTGCCACGCCAAGCGCTTGAGTTGCGGAAAATCGGTTAGCCGGACTTTCGAAGGCAGCTTCGGAGCCGATGACCTTGAGGTTCGTTTTTGCTGAGGATCGAACAACTCCAGCTCAAGTCCGAGCGCAGAAATCACGCTAAGATAGGCACCCATCGTAACCGAAGGCTCGCCTCGCTCAATTCGATGCAGCGTTACTCGCGACATCCCAGCAGACTCCGCGGTTACAGTAGCGTTCACACCCAACCGCTTTCGGTGAGCACGCAACCGCTGCCCAAAGTAGCGCAATAGTTTTTTTAGAGCAGCCCCAACTGGGGGTGATGAAGCAGGCATATGCTTCTCATTTATACTATTTAAATATATACTATTTAAATGAATTGTCTAGAATGAGACTCACTTTACAGCAATTCCCGGTGAGATAACCCAAGCGATTACTAGCCCCAAATCGATCCAAGTAACGACTTTCTTAAGGATCGGCATGAGCAGGTCCTGCTTTTCCCTGCATTCATACATACTTACAACGCTACTCAAGCAACCCCCCCTAAAATGCCGATAGGTCTCGTGATGAAGCCTTTTCTCCAATTAGAATCCACATTTGTCCTTTTGGCATTCACCCTACTGGGCTCGACCCTTCCGGGTTGTGCCAAAAGCAGCCAGGACCTTTTCGTGCCCGGCAAAGCCACGGTGGGTGAAATCAAAGCCCAACTCGGTGAACCGGAACGGACCACCGTCCCCAACGTTCGCCCCCAAGCGAAGCTCATGGACTACCCGGACGGCACCAGTTTTCAGATCGAAAAAAACGTCATGATCGGAGTTTCTTTTCCACCAACAGAGGAACAACTCACCCTGCAATACTGGCGGCATAAATGGGAGGGGCACCCTCAAAGGTTCGAAGAAATCCCAGGCTCTCGTAATGTACACGGTCAAAAGAGTTATCAGCTTTTTTCTCTGAAAGAAAACCAGGCCGTTATCTACGAAGAACAATCGGATCGCATCACTCGCGTGGTTAAATATGAAACACGCTAAAAACATCCTTTGCCTCGCGCTGGGTTTAATCAGCTTAGCAGGGAACACCGGCTGCTCACGCACCAAAAGTGCACGCCCCGCCACAACCGCTCGATGGGAAAAACAACTTCAACTTGCTGTGCCCACAGTGGATCGGCACGTCGCTGAAAACGCCCCCAAATGCCTCAAGGACCGAATCAACTCTGATTTTTTACACCAAGAAGTCGCGCGCCTAGAACGTGAACGAAGCACCGGAATCAAGAACGTGCCGAAAGGAACCTGGCAGAACAAAGATCTGGCGTCTTTTCCGGCACCCCAGGCTCAGTTTTTGTCCTCCCAAGCAAGTTGGATCGCAACTGCGGGATTGGACTTCTCTTCCTGCAACAGTCTTCCCTGTATTCTGAATCAAGTGTACGGAGATCCCTCCGGCGAATTTGGATGGAAAATTTACTACTTTTATCTCGCCACGGGCTATCCGTTGTCCTGCATCGACTTAGTGCCAGATACCAATATATCCTATCTCAGTGGCCGGCCAGGCCAGATCACCTTTCCGCTGCCTCTGCGCGACCACCTTTTCACCGATGACGAACTCAGGGGGTTTTGGAAACTTTCCTATCTGCTTCCCCAAAATTTCAAATTTATGTCAGCCATTCAGCGGTTCCATCGGGTACCCAACAAGCCAGACGCCGAGGGCCGCCGTTACAACATTCCGGACTGGAATGCGAACACTTGTGCGGACTCCTGGGGCACCTCCACACAGGGGTTTATCCGACTCGGTCGCTGTCTCGAAGAAACCGTCGAGGCCCTCGGTGTCATTCGCTATCAATCGGATCTGGAACCGCCCTTAAACGGAATAGGTGGCGAGTTTTATCTCGTCGTTTCTCATGAAATGACTCATAACTTGGATCGCTTTATGGGCGGAACCAACACCCTCACACAAAAAATTTCTGATCGCGCCGACTGGCTCGCGCTCAGCGGCTGGCATCGCCAAACAGTAGTGACCTCAGAAGGCACCCCCGTGCTCAGCGATACTTGGGTCCCCACTCCCGAAACCGATGGGTTCGTCAATAGTTATGCCGCCACCCATCCGACCGAGGATTTCGCCGAAACTGCCGCCTGGACTCGGTTTCGTCCCGATCTTGCCAAACAAAAAAGTCCGCGTAAATCCGCCTTTTTATCCAAAAAGATTTTTGGCGACCGCAGCTATGATCCGGCCGGCCTCGCCCAGTACTATGAGGACTGGAGTGTTCAAACGCTGAAACCTCAGCTGCTGGAATTAGTCAATACTTGCCTCGGCGACCATCCCTCCCTCAACGACCTCACTGAACCACACCTCACTTTAGAGGGCGCCATTCCGAAGCCACTGATTTCTTGCCTAGAACACAACCTTAACGAAGCGGTGACGCAAGCCTTCGACCAGCTTCGCGGCGTCGAATGGGAAGCCTGTGAGCAAATGGCCGCCCACGAGAGTGCCATGCGAACCCATATTTTTGAACAACTCGGTCCCGATCTTTCACGGTTAATGGCCGAAAACGCCGACCGGGCCCCTTTTCTTCAGGCCATCAAAAATCTTCGCCGCACGCTCAAAGAGAACATCGACCCTCGCGAGGGCTATATTCACTGTTTTCAGCAAGCACAGCCCGAGCTTTGCTTTTCTCGCGCCCTAGGCGAAGCCTTTGACCGTGAAGCCACTCCCTTTGTGGGCATTTTAGGCTCTCAAATCGCCGCAGAGCGCGCGGATTTTTTAGGCCAAGCGTCGTTTAGCACTACCCAGACCACGACTCGCCAGTTCTACACTCGCTTCTTTGCAGGCACTGAGGGATTACTACGCACCTCTGCGGAGCTCCGTTGGAAGGGATGCCTGGATTTAGCACCCCCCACGAGCCCATTGCCCTCTTTGTTGGTGCAGCCCTTTTCAGGCGGCGGTCATTTTGTCGCGGCCGAGCTACTCAATTGCATCAACGGTGCAGTGTCAAATGATGTCACGGCTGTTTACCAGCGCCAGACTTCTCGCTTAGGCCTAACCCTATCCGATCCGGATGTTCAGGCCCTGGTCTCGGAACTCTTGCTTCCTGCGTATTTAGGCCGGCTCAAAGAACTGGAACTCATGGCCGCCACAACCGAAGACGCCACTCGCGATCAGCAGAAAACGCAAGTCATTGAGGTTCTCGTCTCAGCGCTCTCCAAAGATGCCAGCTGGCTCGGAGACTCCCTAGGGCCAGAAATCGCTCAAGCTCGGTGCGAACCCTTAGCACAAGCCGCCTTTGATGCCTATTTTACGAAAAACAGCGACTCCCAAAAGCTCTCTGTCCATTTTGCCTCTTTAACCTCCCTCCGCACTGAATGGAGTCAAAAGGCCTGCGCCCAAGCCGTCCTCTCCCCTCCTATTGCCCAGGTTTTAAATGAGCGCACGAGCCGCGCTTGGACTCTAGCCCAGCAAAGCCTTGAACAGAACATTGTCGCAGGCGCGCGGGATCAAGCCACGGAGTGTATCAATCGCAATCGTGGAAATGCTCGTACCTCGATTTCGATTCGCAATCGACGTCGCAAATGTTTGGGCGCATCATGGAGCGAGATCGAGGCCCGAGCCCTTGCCACTTGGAAAAACACGCAGGAGGGGCGTGTTTTTGCTGCACGCAACAATGATGTGAATACCTATCTTTCAGCACAACGTTCGCGCCTCCAAATCAACGCGATCAAAGCCATGGAGGCGCGCTAGGATGAGTGAAACTAAAAAAGATCTGACAGGCCTCCTGGACTACGCAAAAACCCTCCATAAAACGGAACAAACCCTCCCGCTCCCCGAAAGTTCCATCGCAGAAGATCAGCCGATTGATCCCGTTGAGCACTTTGAAAGCCTAGAGGACTATGGCCGCACGGCGCCTTCCGCAACCTCGGACTCAACATCCAACTCCGACCCCAATTCGGGCTCCGATCTTTTTCCGACCACTCCGGCGGACGCCCTCCCCGTTCCATCCGACACATTTTCAGGCATGGGGGAAGAGCATTTGGTTCAAGAAGAACCCTTGACCGAAGAACCTCTCCTAGAAGAATCCTTGGACGAACCCCTTCGTCCTGCCCTCGCCGTGGAGCATGCGACCGATGCGCTTCAAAATGTAAAAGAATATTCGGAGACGATTTCTTCGCCCAAATCCGCCAGACCTGCGGCCTTTCCCTTCAGTTTATTAATTACAGGAAGACTTGCCCCCCATGAACGGGAACGCTTGACCGACCTCATTTCGCGCGAAAACATCGGCATTCGTGAAATAGACCTTGAACCCCAATTTGAGGCCGGAAAAATCCTGATTCCCCGAATCAGCGAATACGCGGGTGTTATGATTGTCGGAGCGCTTCGCTCGACCCAAGCCCGCATGCGCCTTGGACCGTCAGACACCATTTATGCGACCGAAGATACCCAAGACGCCTCGCCGGAACCCCGGGATTACACCGAGCTTGAAACTCAAAGCAACTCCAGCGACTCCCAACACCCCGCCGAAAATATCGCGATCACCACGGCTTCGCAACTCAGCGGCTTTGAACAGCATCGGACGATCGACTTGGTCCTTGCCAGCGCGGTACTCAAAAGCCACGCGGTCGAAGCGCTCAACAGCCCCGAGTACACAACCCTCCTGGAGGCTCTGACTCGTGAACTCAAATACAAAGCCTATCGACGTGGCGCGGATGCGATTGTGGCCTTCAATATCCAGCTCACGCAGCTCCAATCCCCAAGCGACTACCGGGTAGTCGCGGCGGGTACTTTAATCAAAAAACAATAAATCAAAATTTCTGCGCAGCCACATCAAAAAGACGAGTCATCATCGTGCCCGGATCAAAAACCCGGACTTTGCGACGGATACTGCCGCCGGAGGTTGGAGAATCAACCTCAAGCTCGCGCTCCTCGGAGGCCGCAACCACGACTTCCTTAATTTGTTCTGGACTCGCTTCTGGATAGCGGGCCGCCAAAGCCGCAGCCGCGCCTGAAATTGCAGGCGTCGCGCAAGAAGTTCCGCTCGGACAAAGATCGATATACGACTCATAGGCATAAACATCCACCCGTTCACCGTAGTTAGAATACGCTGCGATCCGGTCATCTAAAATCCCCTGCTTGAGCGCGCCCACGCAAAGAATTCGCGAGTCGACTCGTTTAGCAGGAGGCACATCACTCAGGCAAGCTGAAACCGAAGATTGCTCGACTGCCACTGCGCCATTTCCGGCTGCCATGACCCAAAGCCAAGGGGCACGAAGCACGGCGTCTTCGTGGTGAGAACTCACCAAAAAGGGTTGAAGTGGAAAAATGGCAGAAATCGAAACAATTTTGGGCCGAACCGCGGTAGCGGGCGCAAGGGCCTGGGAGATCAAAGCATCTTGAAAGGAAAGCGGACTTTGCCAATTACTAAAAGCCTCCCAAGGTGCGGCAAGATAATTGCGGATACTATTGGTTTTCCAAACCGCCAAATCGAGCTTCCGGTCCTTCAACACATCAGGTGCAAAATGAGCGAGCGTTGTCAAAATCGTCGCGGTCGTTCCTGAACCATGGCCATCCATCCCTCGAGCGGGGAGATAAGGATTCAAATCATCGTCACCATAATCATAGGAGGCGATGGATCCGTTTTGCCCATTTCCCAAAAACAAACCCAGCTCAGGATACCGCACAAAATCTAGGCCAGTGTCCAACACCGCCACTCGAACCGCATCGACAGAGGGAGGCGCATGAACTGGGGCTTCTGGATTGTCCTTATCCAGCCACTGTTGATAAAATTTACGCTGTTGCGAAACCAATCCTACGCCACCGCCCATTTCCGCTAAAGTTTGTTGGAGAATATCGAAAGGGTTTTCGCGAACCCCAAGGGGCACAGTTTCTCGTCCTTGATCTGGCGAAACCGCAATGAGCGCCAAGGGATGGAGCATCGAAAGGGGAAGATTCTTCAAGTTGTTGGGCACTTGTAACCCCGCAGCGAGGAGAACTTCAACCACGCGTGCTCCCGTCTCTTCGCCGGTCAAATCCTCCGAGGTATCCCGAAGACGCAACAAGAGCTGCCAACGAGAGTTTTTGCTGGCAAAATGCTCAAGCACGGACCGATGAGCATCTACTGCCAAAAATACCCGAGCTTCAGCCTCTTTGAGGGCATGGTAGCGTCGATGAGCAAGCCTGACTACCTCGTCGAGTTCGAAGTCACGATAGCTTTGTCGAACGTTAAAGGGCGACGGGGCCTGCCCCAATCTCACTTGGATAAGCCGTTCAAGAGGCATAAAATGGCTATTCAAAAAAACTTCAAGATCCCCATCACTCAACTCCGACAACGCGGCTTGGGCGGAGGTCATGGCAAAAGTTTTATAATAGATGAACGCGTCGAATGCCAGATCGGCGGATTTCATTTGGGCACGAACGCATTTGCCAAACTCGATCAGAGCAGCCGTCCAAACCGCTTCGGAAGCACCTGCCGCCACGACTGAAACGAAACCACAGGGATCGGTCGCGACGTCCGCCTTGATTGAAGTGACGGCGCTCGAAGCGCTGGACGGTCCTATGGCTTGGGTCACATCTAGCGGGTCTTTAAAAATGTCTTTTTCGATTTGCCCCTCGATTTGCCGAATGAGCAGCCCGGAACGCAAATTTTGAATCGTGTGATCCATGAGAACCGCATCATGCGCGGCATCAGAAACGGACGTCGTCGAAGGCGTCTGTGAGCTACAGGCTGCCAAAGTGCTCACACTGGCAAACCCAAGAGCCCAAACCCAGTCACCTAATTTGAGCGTTTCATTTGTTTGTAACAAGTAGACCTCACTTCTAGTCTGGCTTTGTACTAAAAAACTCAACTTTGCGCAAACTAATTAAATCAGGTATTTACCGCATCAATCTCCTCGATTTTAATAACAATTTCATCGACTTATTATTACTCATCGAGTCAGCGGCTTTTTTGTGTTACGATGGCGCCAATGGGCCCGTTCTGGTTTCGACGGGAGTATCGAAGTCCCAGATGCGTGTCGAGGTGACGCAGGCCTCGTAAAAAAGCGTCAAAATGTAATTGGCACTGCTGATTACGCAATGGCCGCTTAATCGCTAGTCGATTCAAGCACCACGTTTTACCTGAGTTCTCCCATGACCCAGGCTAAAACGACATTCAGTGGGATAGTCCTTGGTTTCTCGCAGATGGACCAGGGGCGAAACTAAAGTCTGCGGAGATGAAGTGAACTTTGCCGGTGGAGGTCACGTCATTTATCTAAAACACTTGCTACACACGTAGATTCTGGCGATGGAGTGCCTCCGGACGAGAGTTCGATTCTCTCCGGGTCCACCAATCTTGGAACGGCTCTCACAGAGGAATCTGTGGGAGTCTTTTCATTTCGGGTTGTTAGGATTCAAGCAGTTACGAGTTCATAGCAGCTTCGACATTTCCCGGTCAGTCGCGAGATTTCGGGAATCTCCTATTTCTTTCCTACATTCTTCCTACTTTTCGGCCCGCTTCAAGCCGTGCGCAGCACGGAGAAAAGGCGGGAATATGTAGCGCAAATCAAATCGTAGAAATGAAAAAGCCCAGGGTTGCCGCCCCAGGCTTTTCAAACTTTACCGTCATCAGCTCCTACTCTTAGCAGATCGGGAAGCTGAATCTTTGAACTAACCGAAGTCGCATTGATGCGGCTTCTGGCCGGTACATCTCCATTCTTAATGAGACGTGCCGCCACTGTCAACACGAATGGAGATCAACATGAATCAATCACCGTGCCCAATAATTGCCGTCACGAATCAGAAGGGCGGAGTCGGAAAAACGACCACCGCCATCAACCTCGCACAAGCACTGGCGCTGCAAGACTTGCGCGTGCTGCTCGTCGACCTTGACCCCCAAGGCAACGCCACTCAGGGCGTTGGCATTCGCCTGGAGACGATACAGGGCTCGATCTCGGAGATGATCCGCGACCGCGCGCTCCCTACCGACCGCGTGATCTACAAGGGTGACGGTCTCGACCTGATCCCTGCGACACCCCTGCTCTCGCGTGTTGAACGCGAAATGACCTCGCTGACCAACTCCGAGCTGCGCCTAGCGCAACGTCTTCAGCCGCTTCGCACGCAATACTCGGTGATCGTGATTGATACCCCGCCAACATTCGGACCGCTCATGAATTCGGCCTTGAATGCAGCAAGTCAGCTTATCGTGCCGGTGGATTCAAGCTACTTCGCGCTTATGGGCATTAAGGAGCTGCTGACCGAAGTTGAAGAGATCCAGCGTGGCACCAATCCTCGGCTCACAGTGCTGGGCTACCTCCTGACGCTTGTCGACCCAACGAACATCGCGAATCAAACCTGGGACACGCTGGTTGGTAACTTCGGCCCGGCGGTTTTTGAAACCAAGATCAAGCGGTCGGTGAAACTTCGTGAAGCGCCCGCGTTAGGCAAGACGATCTTCCACCATGCTCCTGAGAGCACGGGCGCGAAGGACTACCTCGGCCTCGCCAACGAGGTGATGACGCGCCTCGGGATTGGTGAGGTCTCTTCTGATTCGAACTACCCCCGCCCTGCCCTTGCAGTGATCCAAGGAGCGGCACATGAGTAAAGCTGATCTAAAAGCCGCGATGGAGTCCCTACAAGTCAAGAAGCCGCTCAAGCTCCAGGACAAGCACCCGCAGTTCAAGGTTCCTGCCACTATTTCGGACCCCACCTGGGTTGCTGGGGAAACCCAGGTTGATCCAAGACCCCAGGTTGCTGTGGCAACCGAGGTTCCTCTACAAACCAAGGTTCCCGTAGCAACCCCGGTTGCTGCACCGACCGAGGTTGCTGGAACAACCCAGGTTCCCGTGAGAACCCCGGTCGCTGTACAAACCCGGGTTGCGCCACCAACCCAGGTTCCTACAGAAACCCAGGTTGCTGAGCAAACCCCGGTCGCCATGGAAACCCTGGTTTCCGTACCGACCCCGGTTCCCACACCAACCCAGGTCGGCACACAAACCCCGGTTCCTGGAGCAACCCAGGTGATCACCGAAGGGGACGGCACGCGAAGCGCTAGCGACCAGGACAGCTCGGTCACGCTCGAAGCCCAGACGGCGCCGAAGCTCCACCAGGGCTACACGCGGCTCCCCAACAGCATTCTCATGCGTATGGCCGCCGGTGATCTGATCCGAAGCGAGATGCAGATCCTGCTTTTGATCGCCCGATTCACGATCTCGTTTCAAAAGCGCTACGCGCCGTTGTCAAAGACGGTGCTGGAGCGTCAGAGCGGCCTGCGTGGACCCGCCATTCTCCAGGCCATCTCTGATCTCCAGGCGAAGGGGCTCATCGAAAAGATCCCCGGTGACCAACACCGGCCAAATCAACTTGGCTTGGTCTTCGAGGACGAATGGGAGTTTTTTTCAAAATCCAAGGCCGCAACCACCTCGGTTCCTGCACAAACCCAGGTTGCTCCAGCAACCCAGGTTCCTGTGGCAACCCCGGTCGCTGCGGGAACCCCCGCCCCGGTTGCTGTACCGACCCCGGCGGGGGTTGCTCCAGCAACCCCCTTTAAAGATATTCTAAAATATAAAAACAACTCTCTCTCTGAACTTCCGGCGCAATTGCAGAAATACTTCGGTGAACTCAAGCCCGCGAAAAAGAGAGATGGCGAGTGGCAGGCTTTTCAAAGCCTTCAGGGGGACTATCAGGCCGAAGACATTTCGGAGTGCCTGGAGCTGTTGCAGGAGCGAGGAATCAAGCGCCGAGGGCCAAACGGCGAAGAATCGCAGCCGTGCCATTCGCCAATGGCTTACCTCTCGAAGGCGATGAGCGATATCTTCGGCGAAGTCGAATTACGCAGGCAGAAGGTTCGCGAGCGCATCGAGCGGGAGCAGCGGGACACCGAGGCCGCTCGGGAGCTGCAGGAAAACGACGAACGCGAAGCCGCTGAGTGGGCGGTGAAAGAGCGGGCCTTTGCCGAAGCTCTACCCGAGGAGGATCGGCAGCACGAAGTGATTGCCGGATTGCTTGGAAATATGCCGTTTCGACCGAACAGTCAGGTTGGGCGGCGAATGGGCGTAGGCCTTTGGTGGGACGGTCTCTCGGAAAACGAGCGTCTGGAAGTCTTGGGGTAGCAGCAGAAACGATCAATCAGCCACGGTGTCGGGCGGATTATTAAGCGACTCGCGCAGCAAATCCCGCATGCATCAAACGAGATCGATTTGGAAACCAGTTTCTGCCCGTAGAATATCTGCGACGCAGAAGGTCAGCCACCTCACTGAAATAACTATGGAATATTGTTTGACGGCCTGTCAGTCATTGCTATAAATTGCCGTCTGCTGGCAAAGTTTGTCCAAGATTTCATCTCAGGGGGATGAGTGACGATGACTCATGACGAGATCCTTACGTTACCGGAGGTCGCCGAATTACTGCGCATCGCGGAGAAGACTGTCTACTCCCTTGCGCAGAAAGCCGAGCTGCCGGCGTTCAAGGTGGGCGGGCAATGGCGCTTCAGTCGAGCGGCAATTGACTCCTGGATACAGGGACGGACATTGCCGCAGACGTTTGTGCCTAGAACTACGGGCAAAGATGTGCTGGCACCGGAACGCGCCAACGCTAAGCCACGGAGCAGGCAATGACTGTCATGAACGACGAGGCTGCATCATTTCATGCGGGATCGGAGAAGACGGATATAGGAGCCCACGGCATGGAAAAAGATGCACAATCCACCCGGCATTTAGGTCGCGACATCGACATCTACAGCGCCCGTAACAGTTCAAAAGGTGCGCTAATCGTTGAGACCCGGGCGGTTTTCCATGCGCTTGCAAACGGCAGATCGCTCTCTCAAGTTCGAGACGCTTGCCACTCAGGAAAATTATTACGCCAATCGGCGCGAGAAACGAGGGGTCGCATCTGGGAGGCGATCCACTGGAGATTTTTTGCATGGAATCCACCAGCGTGGGTGATCGCCGATCTTTGTCATGCGTCAAGCAGTGACGCCACGTCGTCAGCTTTTGTTGGCCTTGTATATCTTCATAATGCCCGACGTGACCGCCTCACGTTCGACTTCGTGACGAACGAACTCTATGCTCTCCGCGCGAGTAACAAGAGTGAAGTACGTCGAGACCGTGTTATCGACTTCCTTGCTAATGCTTCCGACTCTCCAACTACACGCTGGCGCGAGAGCACACGGATAAAGCTTGCCGGCAATGTCCTGACCGCCCTGCGGGACTTTGGGCTCCTCACAGGCGTACAACGAAAGCTATTAAATCGTCCGGTCATCCCAATTGAAGTCGCGCTTCATTTGTGTCGGCTTCTCTCCGCTGAGGGATTAAGGGGTCGCGCACTTCTGGAAGCTCGGGACTGGCACCTCTTTTTCTGGGAACCACACGACATATCACTTGCTCTAGCGCAGCTCGCCCAGCGTGGCGATATCCGCTTTGAACGATCGGGACGTACAGTCATGCTAGATATTCCCGAGCATCCGCAGGGAGCGACCCCATGAGTGTCGCGGGAGATTGGGAATGGAAGCTACGCGAAGCAGTAGAGAGATTGCGCACTCGCTACGAACACATCGGTCGCAAAACCGGCGCCCCCTTTCTCGCGGTCGTCTATCCGCCAGAAGTTGAGAAAGCGCTATTCAAGGAATGGCGAACTCTAGCTGCGACGCTTGAGCCGGAGTTATCAATCCGAACAGTAGATGTCCTCGACGTCACATCAAGTATAGTCCGACAGTTCGGCGTGGACGCCCTCGTTGATTCGATGAAGGAACCGATGCCTGGTTCAGATCCAACATCGGAACTCGGATCGATGTGGACCAACGCCGTAGCAACAAGTGTCCGCGAAGCAGCTCGAAAGTCAGGAAGCGCCCGTCCGGTGGTAGTGCTGGAGAGGCTTGCAGCCCTATATCCCGCGTCAGGTCCACGCGCGCTCATGCAAACACTTTGGGATAGCGACCATGCCGCACTAGATGGGCCGGTTGTCCTATTCATTCCGGGATTACTCTTGGAAGCCCGTGTGTATCGTTTTGTCGGACAAATTGAGGAATTCATGTATCGAGGCGACATCCTATGATGTCCGGCAAGGAACGAGGAGAAAAGCTATGAAACTCGCAGAAATTTTTGAAACAAAAATCGAAGAAAAAATCGACCCGGTCATTAAGGTAGGCGAGGTACAGGATGAAGCTAAACTCGCGTCGGAGATCGGCGCTTATGTCGTCACACCCACTATCGAAAAATATATTGACGAGTTTCTTGAGCATTTCACGGACACCTTCCTAAGCAGGACCACCGAGATTGGCTCGTGGATCTCGGGCTACTTCGGATCGGGAAAGTCGCATCTCGCCAAGATTTTGTCCTTGCTGGTTGAGAATCGAACGCTCACTGGTCATGCGGCCACCAAACGTTTCGAGGGAAGAGTTCCGCATGCAGCGCTCCACCGTAGCTCAATTTTGCGCAGTCTCGGACGCATGGATCAGTGTGGAACACAGGTCCTTGCCTTTAATTTGAATACGCTTGTGGACAGTAAAACCACGCCATTACCTCGCCTTCTTCTCTCTCAGTATTATCAGTCGCGCGGGTACAGCTCTAACCTCTTATACGCAAGGGTGATCGAGCAGGAAATCGATCGACGCGGAAAACTCGAAGCTCTCCACAATGAAGTGGCTGCACTCGCAGATCGCCCCTGGGTCGACATTCAAAAGAACCCAGGTTTTTACGCAAAACATCTCTATAAAGCGGCATGTAAGGTCGCTCCAGACGCGTTCTCCAGCCCCGAGGAAGTCGCTCAAGCGCTCAAAAACGCCGAAAAGGGCGACCTCTATAATGCGCAGTTCCTTGTTCAAACGATGTTGGACGATCTCGAAATACGTAAGCAGGAAACTAAAAAACCGGCCCGCTTTCTCTTCGTGCTCGACGAGTCCGGCCAGTGGATCGAAGACGATGCGGGACGCCTCGCACAGCTCCAGGCACTTGTTGAAGAGGCATCCATCAAGGGCCAGGGGCGGATCTGGATATTTGTCACCACCCACGAAGACATGGGCGCAATTTTCCAAAACGCACGGGCACTTCAAGCAGACATGAAGAAGATCGAACCCCGCTTCATTTACAAGTGGTCCCTTACCACTGAGAATATCGAACTGGTCCTGGAGGACCGTATCTTCAAAAAGAAAATTGCGGGTAAGGACGCAGTTGTGAAAGCGTATGAAGCAGCACCGGGCGTGCTGCGTGGGCTTGGTGAGTTAGCCAACACTAGCCAGAAGCTCCCTAGCTGTGAGCGCGAACGGTTCGTCACCTTTTATCCATTTTTCCCCTATCAGATTCACCTTATCCCAGAGATCGTGAAGAGCCTGCGTTCCAGGGGTGGTCGCGGAGAACAGCTCTCGGGGTCCACCCGCACGTTGCTTGCAATTACGCAGGACATCCTTCGTGCCGGACGCAGACCCTACTTAAAACTGGAAGTCGGCGAAATCGTCCCATTCGACGAAGTCTACGGCAACCTTTCCGGAGAAGGGGAAGTGAGCCCCGATGTGCGGCGCGAGTTGTCGCGCATCGAGGAAATTGTCCCGGCGGCTTGCGCGCTCACTCGCCGCATCGCAGAGGTACTGTTCCTGATCCGCGAGATATCCTATATACCACGGACAATTGACAACATTGCACGCCTCTTAGTCGAGTCAACAAGCGATGATCTGCCCACACTGGTGGCGCGCCTCCAGCCAGAACTTGACAAGCTCATCGCCGCCAAGATGCTCACTCGGATTGGGGATGAGTACGAATTTCTCACAGGTGAGCGACGCACATTCGAGGACGAGGTCGCGACAGTGGCTGCGCAAATCAAACAGCAGGACCGCGAGGCAGGGCTTGCAAAGCACTTCGTCTACGACTCCGACAAGAAGGTCAACCACCTCCGATCGCTCGTTGGATTTGAAACTGTGCAATTTAAAGACGCTGAATTTGAAGTGCGCATCAACATGGATGGGACCGTTGCACTGCGGAACGGGCACATCGAAGTACGCATGTTCTCGCCGTTGGCTGCCCTCAGCGGAACAAAGGTTCCCGAGCTGGAGGACCAGAGCCTGCGTGCGGATGAACAACATACTATTTTCGTACTCTGCGATCGCGTTTTAGGTTTCGACCAGGACCTCAGCCGCTTTCTCGCTATGCGCGAAGTCGTAAGTGCATGGAAGGGCGACCCGCATAAATCAGAGGAGGCACGCAAGCTGGCCTCAGAGCGCGAAACCAACGACCTCGACAAGCTGGAGCGTCGGGTCCGGGACGGGATCAAAGTTGGCATCAAACAGGCTCACGTCATTTTCCGGGGCTCAAGTCGTGCCCTCTCACCGCGTTCCGGACAGACGCCAGGCGAAACCCTTCGCGCAGAACTCTCGACGTTTTGGCCAACCCTTTATCCTAAGTTCGAAAAGGTGCCAGTACGAATTGCGCAGGAGCAGAAGGCGATCCTTGACGTTCTCAGCGGAGAAAAGAACCTCGCTCCAGATGTCAAAGCGCTGCGGCTTTTCGATCAAGCCGGCGCCCTCGACCCAAATTCCCCCTTGCTCGACGCCACGCGAATATTCTTGGCGAGCCGCCAGAACAAAAAGGAGCGGACCCTGGGAAAAGACATCCTTGAGGAATTTGGCATCCCACCATACGGATGGGATCGGAACGCGGTCCGGGTCGGGGTGGCGGCGTGTGTGAGAGCTGGAACGATCAAGGTCCTGATCGGCAAGATGCCGCATACGAACCCCTCCGACCAGGCATTGCAGAAAGCTCTTCGTGACAGCCGCGAGTTTGAGAGAGTCGAGCTAGTGCTCGAAGATTCGGATGTTAGCCCGGACGAATTAGAAGGGGCGCGCACGCTATTAATGAAACTCACTGGCAAGCGAAAGATCGACGAGACACCTGCGGCCTTGCACGAGGCAATGGATGCTTTCGGCAAAGAAAAGCTTGGGCGCGCAGAAAAGTTGATTGACTGGGCTGATGCGGCCGGGCTCCCCCGTCCCAAGGTTTTCGACGAAGGAAAGGAAGCACTGGAAAGTGTCCTTGCCCTCTCAAACCCGGTACACCGAGTTAAAGAGATTTACACCCGCGCAGAGGACCTCAAACGTGGGGTCGAGTCCATTGATCAGCTCGTTACATTTCGGGAGAAGTGGGGCCTTGCGTTCACCGAACTCAAGAGCTTCGCGACACAGCTCAGTGGTATTGACCATTTGCTTCCGTCGGGAGGCACCATTCATGGTTTTATCGGCGAGTACGAAGCAGCACGAGCTAGCGCTCGGTTTGCCGAACCAGAGATTTGGAAGGTGATCCAGGGAGCCAAGGCGAGTGCGGCGCTTGAACTCCAAACGATGCTCAGCGGCTGGCGTGACGAAGCAAGGCAGATCATCAGGGAGACACTTGATCGGCTCCCCGAAGATCTCAAGCAACAGAAGCTGGAGCAGGAACTTATTAAAGAAATGACTGTTCCTCTCGACGGATTTCTTGCAGCACTTGATACCGAGAGCGATCCGGTCCGAGTTGCGGCGCTATCTGTGCGCGCAAGACGCCTTGTAGACGAACTGGCTGCTGCCCTCCGCAAAGAGGCAGAGAAGCGAGCACCGAAGCCGCCGGCAAATGAGCCGGCCAAGCCTGCTCGGGAGACGCGCCGAGTGCGATTCTCTGACGTGTCCACCGTTCGACACGTTCGTTCAGAAACTGAATGGGAGGAGTTAAAGAAAAAGCTGGATGAGCGGGTGCGGACTCTGTTGCGCGACTTCGAAGTGGAGTTCGACTGATGGATTTCAAGAGTACACTTCGGGCAATCACGCTCGAACTTCGACACGAGCTTGAAGGCAAGTACGACCCCGAAGGGGGGTGGCATCCGGGTGACTTAGAACGGCGCCTCGCAGCCATAGGTGTCCGTCGGGATCGCTCCTCCGTCCCTGTCGATGAGCTACCACACCTGTCTGTGGAGGACCGTGAAGCGCGGAGAGTCGTGGATGCATTCCTCACGAGCCGTACTGAAGCAGATCAAAGCCGCGAGGCCGCTATTGCCGATTTTGTCCGCGAAGCGGCCTACGGATGGGCGAATCGCCTATTAGCTCTACGCTGTATGGAAGCGCGCGGACTAATAGACGAAGTGATCCTCCTGAAGGAAACATACGGGGGCCGCTCGCTTCAACATCAGCGTCTAGCAAAGAAGGAACCGGAGCGATGCGCGGGCGAAGACGAAGGTCTGCTTGCGGCATTATTCGATGAGTTCACTCGACGCGCAAAAGAGCTTCCACTTCTCTTTGACCCAAAAGCGTCCGAGGTAGCTCTTCGTCCCGCGGTCGCCGCGCTCAAACGTTGTATAGGTCTTCTGTCGGGAACCATCGCCGTAAAGGGGCAGGAGGCGGCGACTGACGAAGTGTTTACGGCACCGGACGCCCTGGGATGGACCTATCAGTACTGGAATACGGAGGAGAAGGCCCGAGTATTCGAGAAAGTGCGTACCGACCAAGCCAAGATCCAAGGAACGGAGATAATTCCAGCAACTTGTATTTACACCGACCCCTATATAGTGAAATTTCTCGTTCAAAATTCTCTAGGAGCGATGTGGATGGGCATGAACCCCGGTTCACATCTCTGCGAAACGTGGGATTACTATGTTCGTGGCGCAGATCGAGCGCCCGCAACAAAGAAGGCTGTTTCGGAGATCACGTTCCTTGATCCCGCCTGCGGAAGCGGCCACTTTCTCATTGAGGCATTTGAAGTCTTCTATTCACTGTACATCGAGGAAGCAAAGATCACCGAGCCGGCCAAAATCTGTGCCTCTATTCTCGAACGCAATCTTTACGGAATTGACATCGATGAGCGAGCAGTACAGATCGCGGCACTCGCATTGGTGATGAAGGCCAAGGAAAAAGCCCCGGACTTCGTTCCCCGTCAGGTAAACATCGTGGCAACCAATATTCGGCTGCCCAACAGCAAAGAGCATCTAGAGACATTTCTACACAAGCACCCAGAGGACGCCCCGCTAAAACCTGCGCTTCTCGCGATATTTGAGGGTCTATCCCATGCGGACGAGCTTGGGTCTCTCCTTCAGATTGAGGAACCGGTAGAGCGAGAACTCCAAGTCCTCAAAGCAAAATACGAAACTGCGGGCGTGCCAATGGAACAGCAGGGCCTTTGGAAGGAGTATGCAGTTCCAATCCAGGGCAAGCTTCCGCTTGGAATTGCGAGTTATTCTCTTTGGAAGCAGAATGTCGTAAATCGTCTGCACCAGCACTTCAGCGCGGAGGCTCAAGAAATAGATCTCGCAACAGCTTTTTTCGGTGAGGCTGTCAGCAAAGGCCTTTCCCTCACGGACATGCTCACGCGGCGCTATGATGTTATTGCCGCGAACCCACCCTACATGGGCTCAAAGAACATGGGTCCTGTGTTGAAGGGCTATATACAGCGACACTTTCCTGCGGGAAAGCGAGATATTTACGCAGCATTCATTATGCGATCCATTAACCTAGCTAATATCGGCGGTCGGGTCGCGGTAGTTAGTCAGCAATCGTGGATGTTCAACAAGTACTTTCAGAAACTGAGATCGGGGAACCCGAACTCCAGTGTCCTAGATGCAACATCTGTTGAATGCTTAGCTCATCTCGGACCGAATGCGTTTGCAGATCTATCAGGGGAAGTTGTCTCGGCGGCAGCAATTGTATTATCGATCCACGTTGACCGACGCCACCATATATTAGCGTTTCGCATGACAGATCTGGATGGACCCGCTCTCAAAGCACAATCTCTCGCAGACACGGTGAGGGTTGATGATTCAAAGCGCCGATTTCGGGTCGCACAAGTTGATATAACTCGGTTGCCTGGTGCGCCCGTCGTCTACTGGCTCAGAGAATCACTTCTGCAGCTCATTCATCGTTTGAAGCGGCTCTCTTCCACTTCAACTGTATGTGAAGGTCTTCACCCAACGGATACGCCGAGATTTGTTCGCTATTGGTGGGAGGCAACGAACGAGAAGCGCTGGGCTTGGTATTCGCGTGGTGGTGAATTCCGACGCTGGTCAGGCCTGAACCGCACGAAGATCGATTGGAGTGTATCAGGCGACAGACTGCGCTTAACTGGAAAAGCGATCATCCCTTCTGCCGACAGGTATTTTACCCCTGGTATTACCTATACGGATTTTGCGTCTGGTACAATGGCTGCACGCATTCTAGATGCGAGTCACATTTTCAGTGATGCTGCACCCGCGATCTTCCCTGAGCGGGCATCCACGCAAGCAGTTCTCGCAACAGTTAATTCCAGATTCTTCACTGTCGTGATGCGAGCGCTCTCACCTAGCCCTTTCCACTTTCGAACAGGATATGTTGCTATGGCTCCGTTTCCTGATCTTCCTTTTCCGACCCCAGTCGACCCCATCGTCGACTGTATCTTGCAACTCGCCAGAGTCGAAGCTTCGCGCGATCCAACCGAAGGGACCTTTCGGCCTTACCGTATCATAGCGGCGAATTCACTCCGTGATGCTTACCGAGCGGATACAGTCGAAGTCGAGGCTTGTGCAAGCGTACTTCACGCGCTTGAGGGAATTGTGGAGCGAAAAGTTTTCACAGCCTACGGCATTGAAAACGAGGATCTTGCAGCTGTACTTGATGAGACCGGCACACCTGCTGGCTGGTATCCCACGATTCTGGGTTACGACGCATTTCCACCGCTACCTGATATCATCACGTTGCCACAAGACCTTATCGAACAGATTATTCAGGGAGCACGTCGCACAATGCCACCAGAAGATCTAGCCAATCTCAAACGTCAACTGCGCGAACTCTATGAGGCTGGGCCAAGCAAGAGCATGAGCAACGGGACCCAAGAAGGCGCCGACGAAATTGAAGAAGACCTGGACGATGACGTGGACGTTCCGGGCGCTGGCAATCCCATCCCGGCTGAGACATTTATTGACGAGCTATCTCGTAAGCTTCAGATAAATCCAATTTCGATCTTCTGGCTACTCAAGGAGCTTCGAGACCAGGAGAAAGTCGTTTGTCCATCCGAGCTACGTGGTTTCAGCGAAAACTACGTATCCTTTATTGTTCTGCACCTCCTCGGCCACCGACAATCGAGCGAACAACCAGACGACAATGCTGAGCCAAACAGAAAAATTCAAGACCTTATTATTCCCATTAGCGACGGAACTGGCGAAACAAAACTCCTGGCACGAGTTCGTGAAATAATCGCGGAGGATTTTGGTACTAAGAGCGTGCAGACGTTCGAGCGTGAGTTCCATGAAAGCGTTGGCAAGCATCTTGGGGAGTGGCTAGAAACCGAGTTCTTTAAACGACACATATCTCAGTTTAAAAAACGGCCCATTGTCTGGCAGCTTGAAAGCACGCCAGGCGGAAGCGGCAAGCGGCAAGGTCGCCGCTCCGTGCGAAAAACATCCGCGTTTTCGTGCCTCGTATATTATCAGTTACTGGATTCGGACCTCCTCCCGAAGCTCCGTACACAGTATGTCGGCCCCCTCCGAGTTAGCA
This sequence comes from Bdellovibrionota bacterium FG-1, assembly GCA_051382295.1. GTDB lineage: Bacteria > Bdellovibrionota > UBA1018 > UBA1018 > UBA1018 > JBBCAW01. The sequence goes on from JBBCAW010000052.1 coordinate 65,582, forward strand.
TTCAAACGGAATTACGAAGTTTGGAGACGATGACGAGCAGAACGGCGGAGCAGGACGCTCGCCGTTTGGAGTTGGACAAAACTATGGAAGAACTCAAGGCGTTTGATGCTCGACTCGATCAAGCAGCCTCAGTAGGATTCGCGTCAGATTCGCTCGATATGCTAGTAACCAGCGAGCCGCTTGATAAGTGGATATCGCAGGGGGAGCAATTCGCCCCACCTGTTTCTAAAGATGCCTTTCTGGCACAAGAACGGAAATACGACCCGGGCCTTAACGATGGCGTACGCGTAAACATTGCACCCCTCCAGCGTGCAGGGTTGCTCACCACCGACATTCTTTCCAAAAAGGACGTTGAAAAGGCCCTCTCTGACCGCGCCGAGTGGCGGGCTGACGAACGACGGTGGTGCAGAGAAGGGAAACTTCCACGGCCGGGGTGGTGGGATGCGACAGGAGTCGGGCGATGACAGAACTCAGTTTTAGGGTGTGGCTTAGAAATGAAGTGACAACAGTCCTTAACCGCAAGACGACGCCACCCCCGCTCCTGCTTTGGTGCGACCCGGACGACGTATGGCGTGACTTGCTCCGCGCCGCCGCCGAGGACGGAGCCTTTGATCTCTGGGCTGACGGTGAGCACGAACTCGTACTTCGGGAGCGCCTTCATACCTCGCCCCTGTCTCCACGCGTCGTTTGGCTTCCGTCCGGTGCAGACGAGATCAGCTATCTCAAGGTTTTCGAGTTTCAAGCTGAACGGGTATGGACGGAGTCCCTCGTGTCCGCACTTGCTCGGTTTGGTGTCGAGCTAGCGCGGGACCACGAGGCAGGGGTCAGACAACTCTTACCGGCATATGCGAAAGAGTGCATCGATCAGCCTCGTTCGGCTTGGCGCGAACTCACGCCAGGGACTGCAAAGTCGATGCTGGTGGACGAGGACCACGTCCTGCTCGCACTCGCTAAATCAGGAGTTCCAATTGTGGACGTTCTGGGCAGCGAGCGATTGAGCGTATTTGCCCGCCGCGTGACCGAAGATTTTGGTCTTCCGGCCCCCATACCGAACAAGGACGATGACTGGCGGTTGGCCTCAGTTGCGCGGCTTCTAGCGACCGAGGCTGCCGTGCGCATGCCGAACGAGCCTCCGGGCGAGGGAGACCGGATTATTCCTGCGGGACCCGCACGGGATCGAGCTATCAAGCTCGTCGATCGGTGGCAAAAGAATGTCGACTTGATGGCGGCATTCGAGAATATTGTTCGCCAGGCCGACGGGATTACGACACTAGTCTACTGGGCACGTAACCTCGTGGCGCTTGCTCCGGCCCTCTCCTCGCGTGCTGCCGAAGAGACATTGTTCCAAAAAGAAGTCGACCACCTCGCTCAGATCGAGGACTTCGATCTGCTTGCGCTTCGCCTTAAAGAGAGAGAACAGTACTTCGCGGCCCATGCTCGCGGCTTTTGGGGCTGCCGAGCCGAACAGAAGGTCCCGTGGCAAAGTCTCGTCTCAATGTCTCGGGCTGCAAATCTTCTGCGTGAACAGGTCGGGGTCGAAAAAGGGTGGAAGGCTCCGCGCGAAGCGATTACCTGGTTCACTGAAATTGGTTGGGAGATCGACCGTCAAGGCGAGGTACTCTTTCGCGACGATGCAGGCCTGTCTGGCGGTCTCCACGGTGTCCGCGCGCGTCTCCGCCGTTCATACCTCCGGCACCTCGATCGGTCCAATGCCGCCTTCTCTGAGATGCTCCACCACCACGGGGTGGGCACACTCGGTCTCTCGTTCGCGGGCGAGATGCTGGCCAAAGTTCGCCCTCCAAAAGACCCAATGGCGGTTCTCGTACTCGACGCTTGTCGGTACGACCTCGGCGCAAGGATTGCTGAAGAGCTAGACAAGGGCGAACCGACTCGGCGTACAGAGGTACTCGCCGCGCGCGCACCCCTACCATCCATCACCGCGCTCGGTATGTCATTCGCTCTCGCCGACGATAGCAGCACATTATCTGTTGGCATCACGACTGAGACCCCGGCACGATGGAGGGTAACCACAAAAGACGGCACGCAAGATCTAACGGCAGCGGAAGCGAGACGGGAATGGCTGCGACGCAGGTTCAAACTCAAGCCAACCGCTACGACCGATGTTAAGAGCGTCTTGGACTCGCCCCCGCCTGCCCCCAAGGACAGTGGCCGACTTCTTTTCGTGTTCGGTGACGAGTTCGACGCTCAAGGACACGAAGGCGAACTCAAGTTTACGGGCGCTGACGACCACATCGAGAGATATGTTCGTGTAGTTCGGAGATTGCGAGACGCGGGCTATACGACGGTCGCGATAGTTACGGATCACGGATTTGTCCATTGGGAGCCAGAGAAGGACGAAGTAGATGACCCGCCTACTGGCGATGTACTTTGGAAGTCCCGCCGCGCAGTTGTGGGACGAGCACTCAAGCACCCAACGGCAGTTGCGATACCCGTCCAGGGAAGTGATCTCGACTGCCGGGTGCCAAGAAGTGTGAACGCATTTCGAACTTATGGCGGGATCGGATTTTTCCATGGCGGTGCGACCCTTCAGGAACTTGTAATCCCGGTAGTCATCTTCCGTTCACCCAAAAAGGCAGAGAAGATTTCCGCTGTACTGACTCCACTTGCGGAGATCTCGTCGCTCAAGCCCCGAGTGGAAGTAAAGTCCGGCACCCAAACTGCCATGTTTGGCCCCGACGCCAAGGTCACAGGGCGACAGATCATAGTGAAAGTAATTGAACCCAAAAGCGGTCGCCGGCTCTTTCGATCAGCCAAGAGCTGCAAGATCGATTCGGACAGCGCGGGTGTAACCATCGTGCTCGAAAGGGAGGCTGGTGAGACCTGCCCCCGTGGTGCTCGCCTAACGGTCGAGGTGCGTGACGCTGACAATGATGAACTTCTCGACCGATGCGAAGTCGAACTAAAAATCGATTTAGAGGAGTGGGACTGACTATGAGTGACACGGAACAAAACAAAGACACGCAATCACCAGTAGATGAGGTTCCGGTCGATAACCTCGATCGAAAACTCCTCGAAATATTTTCGGGCCGAATTGTGCGGAAAGATTTAGTCAAGAAGATCAAGGTTGGCTTTAATATCCCTGTTTACGTCCTGGAATACCTCCTCGGGAAGTTCTGTTCGACCACCAACCGTGATGAGATCGAAGCGGGACTCATTCAGGTCAAGGATACAATAACCGAACGCATCGTCCGTGCAGAACAGGGCGAACTTATCAAAGCTAGACTCCAGAAACAGGGCTCGATGAAACTCATCGACCTCTGCACGGTGAGTTTCGACGAAAAAGACCAAGGTGGAAAATACTGGGCACGCCTCGCTTCAAGCGGACTTGACTTCGTTCATGTCGAGCCGGAGCTGGTACACAAGCATGAACGCCTCTTTACTGGCGGGATCTGGGCCAACCTCGAACTCTCCTATGACGAAACAATCGTTCATCGCGGCGTAACACGCCCATTTGTTCTACAACGTCTGGCCCCTATCCAGGTTGCCAGCGCAAGTTTCGACGAGTTCGTGGAAGGACGAAAGCGGTTCACGCGCGACGAGTGGACCGATGTTCTCCTCCGCACGATGGGTTACGAGCCGACACACGCAGACTTCTCGCTCCGGCGCAAATGGCTTTACCTTCTACGATTAGTTCCAATGGTCGAGAAGAATTACAATATGGTCGAGTTGGGTCCGCGTGGAACCGGCAAGTCGTACATCTTTAGGGAGTTGTCGCCATATGTGATGCTACTTTCAGGTGGCCAAGTCACAGTCCCTAAGCTGTTCGCCTCAAACGCACCGCCCTACGAGCCAGGACTCGTCACTCGATGGGACGTGGTTGCATTTGACGAAGTTGCCGGTTCGCATTTCAAGAAGCCTGAGGATAAGCAGCTCTACAAAGATTATATGGAACTGGGCTCCTTTTCGCGAGGCAGCGCCAAAGGCACCATTCAAGGCGAGGCCGGGTTCGTCTTCAACGGAAACCTCGACGGAGACGTCGAGACCATCGCGCGCACGTCGCACTTGATGCTACCGTTTCCCGACACCATCCGAAACGATATGGCGTTCCATGATCGGTGGCATGCCTACCTTCCGGGGTGGGAGATGCCAAAGATGCAGCCTTCTTATTTCACATCCCACATGGGTTTTATTGCAGACTACATTGCCGAGATCTTCCACAACGAGCTGCGCCCACGGAGCTATGCGGATGTCTACGACCGCTACTTTCATCTCGGCAGTCACGTCGAAGAGCGCGATCGGAAGGCGATCGCGCGCACAACATCCGGGCTAATCAAACTTCTCCACCCAGGTGGAGATTGCAATAAGTCAGAAGTAGAAGAATATCTTACGTTCGCGATCGAGCTCCGGCGACGAATCAAGGAGCAACTTCGACGTATGGGCGGTGTTGAGTACGCACGCGTAAACCTCTCGTATATCGACAAGGATACGCGACAGGAAACATTTGTAAGTTGCAAGGAATTGGGATCAACCCAGATCATTCCTGATAGTCCGCTCCCACCGGGTGACGTTTTTACCGTCGGCCACGACCCGGAGGAAGGACGATTTTCGCTATACCGCATTCAGTGCTCAGTAGCTCCAGGCTCCGGACGTTTCGCCATACTGGGAGTGACGTCCAAGGGTATTCGTGAATCCGGTCGCATGGCTTACGACTACTTACGCGCAACCGGCAAGAAAATCGGGATTGATCGCGACCTCGGCGAATACGACGTCAATATTCAAGTAATGAGTCTCACCCAAGGTAAAGACGCAACCGATCTCGGCATGGCCTTCTACATAGCCCTGCTTTCGGCGACCCTGGGTCGGCAGATTGGGAACCAGCTCGTCGTTCTCGGGCAAATGAGTCTTCACGGCGTTCTAAGTCGCGTCGATGGCCTCGGAGACAAGCTCCGAGTGGCGATGGACGCCGGTGCACGTCGGGTTCTCATTCCTACGGAGAATAGTCGAGACTTCGCAGCACTCCCGGCCGAGGTTCTCGATAAACTTCGGATCGAGTTTTATAGCGAACCGTCTCAAGCGGCATTTAAGGCTCTCGCAGAATAGAAAGGGAGCCTGGATGGTCCGAATAAACTGGGTCGCAAGGAATCACAGAGGCATCCCGTTAGGCCGAGGGACAGAGGTTAAGATAAACACGGGCGTGGTGACAGCGAATAGTTTTGAAGGCGAGGAACAAAATGGCTGAAAACACAATTGAATGCCCTAAATGTCACCACACCTTTTCTGTCGCAGATGCTTTAAGTGCCGACATTGAAGAGAAACTAAGTCGCAAATTTCAAAAAGCAGCCGAAAAAAAGGACGCCGAACTCGAAAAACTCCAAGAGGGCTTGCAGAAAGAGAAGCAGGCCATTGCCAAGAAACAGGCTGATTTAGATAAATTGGTCGAGGATAAGCTGAATATCCAAAAAATAGCGCTGGAAAAGAAAATAAAAGACGAAATTCAAAGTAAAAATAAAGTCGAACTTGAGGACCTAAAGGCGCAGAACTTAGAAAAATCCAAACGAATTGAAGAATCTCAGAAATTCGAGTTGGAACTTCGTAAAAAATCTCGTGCGCTCGAAGAAAAAGAAAAAGGAATAGAGCTAGAGCTTCAAAGAAAGTTTGATTCTGAAAAACTTAAGATTGAGGAAGATGTCTCAAAAAAACTAGCCGAAGACCAGCGTCTCAAAACCGCAGAGAAAGACAAACAACTAGATGACATGAGACGACAGATTGAGGATCTGAAACGAAAGGCTGAACAAGGGTCGCAGCAATCGCAAGGAGAGATTCTTGAAATAGAAATTGAGTCAGCCCTGAAAACTCTTTTTCCAATCGACCAAATCGACCCAGTCCCCAAAGGAATGAGGGGCGGGGACATCATCCAGAAGGTCATCACCTCTTCTGGTCAACATGCTGGGACTGTCATTTGGGAGACGAAACGAACTAAGTCGTGGATTGATGGCTGGATCGACAAGCTAAAAGATGACCAGCGAGCAATATCGGCTGAATTCGCAGTGATCGTCACGCAGGCATTGCCGAAGGATGTGCCCCATCTCGCACTCTTGGACGGCGTATGGGTCGTCGATTTTCTGACGTTCCAGGGCATTGCTGTTGCACTTCGCTCTAACCTCCTCCAGCTATTTCAGGCCCGTGCTGTTGCTATTGGAAAAGGCGAAAAGATGGATTTTGTTTACAACTATCTCACGGGGACACAATTCAAACAGCGGATCGAAACAATCGTAGAAGCGTTTCGGACGATGCAAGAGGATTTGGATAAGGAAAAACGCACCATTCAGAAAACATGGTCCGCCCGCGAGCAACAGCTTGCCCGCGTCGTAACCTCGACAGTCGGTATGTACGGTGACATCCAAGGAATCGTAGGTGCTAGTTTGCCAAAGATTGCTTCGCTTGAGCTTGAAGCGCCGGATGGTGGCGAAGAAAATGACTCATGACGACAAAGAACCAAGAAACGAAGAGAGAGTTATTGGAGTGAAAGTGCTGGAAGAAATTAATGGAATCGACAAATTCGGCGTATTTTCAGACTATATTCCCAGCGGCGGAAAGCTGTCGTTTCTTAAGTTCAATCTCTTATATGGCTGGAATGGGAGCGGGAAAACCACTCTCTCTCGCGCCTTTGACTCATTCTCTGGTAAAGTACCAGACGCCTTTCCTGAGGGAACCTTCAAAGCAACGATTGATAAAAGGCAGTTTTGCAGGGAAACCATTAATCAGTCTGACTTGAAGATCGCAGTTTTCAATCAAGACTTTGTAAAAAGGAATCTGGATTTCGACACGCAGAAAGCCAAAAGCATTCTCTATATTTCAGAGGAGAAAATCGAAGACAAAAATAAACTCCAACAGAAGCAAGACGCGCTTAAAATTACTCAGTCCGCGTTAAACCAGAAGACACAGCAAGTGAACAAACTAAAGGATGACATTTCATCTGAGCTAACCAAAGCTGCAAAAAATATCAAAAACTCCTTTGGCCTAATTCAAACCAATAATACAAAATTTCTAAACTATAACAAAACTAAACTAGAAACGTTCATCGCCGCTAGCTCTCCTCTAATTAAAACTGAAAATATCTTGCTGCCCGAGATCTTAGAAAAGAAACGACTTTCAGCTCAGGCCACCCAGAAAGCCAACGTAACCAAACTTGTATTCGATCCGCTCAAAAGTGATCTGGCGGCACATTTAGCGACATTCAAAGCAGCCATCGAGAAACGAATAGTCGCTAACCAGATTCAAAAACTAATTGAAGACGATGCATTAAATAAGTGGGTTGCGACCGGCCTTTCTCTCCACAAAGACAAAAGTGACAAGGTTTGCGAGTTTTGCGGCGGCGAGATTCGTTCCGAGAGGATCAAGGAACTAGAGTCTCACTTTAGTGACGAGTACCAGACCTCACTCAATGAGCTTACCGTTGGGCTTGTCACAGTGGCGGAGCTAATTGCAAAGTTTACTATTAGTGGCGCGGATAGTGGTGATTTCTACGTAGAGCTTCAAGAAGACGTAAAAACAAATAAGTCTCAAATCGACACCACCATCAAGCGACTCAAACAAGAACTAGTAGTTATTCAGGTAAAGCTTTCAGAAAAGAAAGAGAACCCATTTAAAATTATTTCCTTGCCCGAAAATACGATTATTTCGGATTTCGACTCACTGGTAAATGCAGTCAACTGCTACAACTCAAACGTCGCAGACCATAATAGTAAAAGTTCCGATTTCACTGCTTCTGTTTCAGCCGCAAATGATGCGTTAGAACTCCATTTTATTTGTCAGCAAATGCAAGACGGGTCGCTTGCTGGCAAGAAGGGGGAACTAAAGATAGCGGACATTGAATTGGCGGACCTGACAAAAAGGCATGAGACTTCGACTTCAGAAATCAGACTTCTGGAATCGCAGCTTGTAAATGCAGCCATTGCAGCTGATATTTTCAACAAAGAACTTGAGCGCTTCATTGGCAGGAGCGACATTACCCTGGAGTTCAGGAAGGAACTTGGTGGCTACCAATTTAAGAGGAACGGCAGGAAAGAACCTGCATCAAACTTAAGCGAAGGCGAGAAAACGGCTATCGCATTTATTTATTTCATCACAAAGCTGAAGGAATCAGGAAGTGATCTGGAGAAAACAGTAGTTGCCTTAGACGATCCTATTTCTAGTTTCGATTCAAATCATTTACATCATGCCTTTGGATTTATTCGACAGCATTTAGATGGCGCCCAGCAGCTAATAGTCCTGACGCATAATTTTGAATTCTTTAAACTAATACGAGATTGGCTAAAGGGTAAAAACCCTACGGATGAGCCAGATAAAAATAAATCACAGTTCTTTTTGATTCAAACAAAACCTGAAGACTCTCGGAAGAGTGAGGTCGTTCCACTGCCGAAGATATTGCTGAATTATGAATCAGAATATCACTTTATTTTCAGCAAAGTCCTCCGATTTCGCGGGAAGGAGAACCTTTCGTTTGAGGACTCTCACTTTATTGGTAATGGCTCTAGGAAGATTTTAGAGGCGTTTCTAGCCTTCAAGTATCCCTCCTATAAAGCAGATTTTGCGGGACTATTATCTAAAGCGTGTGGAACCGATAAGGTCTTATTTCACAAAGTGTATTCTTTCATCAATAAGTACTCCCACTCGAAGACCTTGGAAGTGTTTTCAATGGGGTCAGATAATATTTTTTCTGAGTCCAAGAATATCGCAGAGGAAGTGTTCGGGATTGTGAAAAAATTGGACGCGACTCATTTTGAAGAAATGGAGAAGCTTTGCAACTCACTTTCTTGATGAATCCCGTTATGACTATTCTGAGCCCTGCCCCGGCGACCACTCCACCAGTGCCTACGCCAATGTCTTTAGAAATAATGACAGGGAACCGAGCTGTCAGATGAAACGCCTCAAAGATGGCATCTTTCGCTTCTCCCCCTCAGACCTCACGACCTATCTTGAGAGCCCGTTCTCGGCATGGATGGACCGCTGCGCGATAGAATTCCCAGAACAGTTCAAGAGCGATCCAGATGACGATTCAGCAGAACTCATCAAAAGGAAGGGCAACGAGCACGAAGCGCGAGTTCTTGCCTACTTAAAGACCAAGCATGGACACGTAGAGGTGATTCCATCTGAAGGCGATTTTGAATCCCGCCACAATGCCACACTCGCCGCGATGAGTACTGGCCATGGGGTTATCTACCAAGGGGCTCTGAAATGTGAACCTTTTATCGGGTACGCGGACTTTCTGGTGAAGGTTGCAGGTCAGTCGAAGCTCGGCACCTATCACTATGAGGCATGGGACTCGAAGCTCGCGCGGAAGACCAAACCGTACTTTGTGATTCAGTTGCTTGCCTATTCTGAGATGCTCGATGAGATCCAAGATGTGTTCCCCGCAACCATCACCGTCGTGCTTGGAACAAATGAGCACAAGGTGCTCAAGACTTCTGATTTTAGAAACTACTACCAAAGCGTGAAACGCCGATATCTGGAGTTCAATCGTACTTTCAATCCAAAACAGCAACCGATCCCAGAAAAGAGCGAGGAGATCAGGTCTTGGACCGCCGAGGCCAAGGCGCTAATCACAAGGACCGATCATCTTTCGCAAGTTGCAGGCATTCGCGGGGCGCAGATCAGGAAATTGGAAGCGGCGGGCATTACAACCCTGGCAACACTTGCTTCGACCTTACTTGAGAAGATCCCCGACATGGAAAAGGGAACGCTCCAAAAACTCAAGCGGCAGGCAAGGCTTCAAGTCGCATCCAAGGGGTTGCCAGTACCAAAATATGAAATTTTGGAACACGAGGAAGACGCGCGCGTAGGACTGCGCCTCCTACCGCGGCCGTCGATCAAAGACGTTTATTTTGACATGGAAGGGTACCCACTCTTTGAGGACAAGGGTTTAGAATATCTTTTTGGCGCGATCTACGAAGAAGCGGCATCGGATGGCAAGGAAGTAAGCCAGACGTTTATTGACTTCTGGGCACATGATCGAGCACAAGAGAAGCGTGCGTTTGAGGCATGGATCGACTGGGTTTACGCACGCTTTAAGTCTGATCCGAAGATGCACATCTACCACTACGCGTCCTATGAAGTCACCGCGATGCGAAAGCTTTCAACCATGCACGCAACCCGCGAGGCGGAGGTGGACGAGTTTCTAAAGAAAGATGTCTTCGTCGATCTTTACCGGATCGTGACGCAAGGATTGGTGGTTGGCGAAGACTCTTACTCGATCAAGAAGATCGAACATCTTTTTGGGCAAAAGCGCGAAGGCGATGTCACCAACGCGGGCGATTCGATTGTGGAGTACGCAAACTATCTCGCTATGCCGGATGGCGCGGACTATAAAATGTCTCCGACACTCAAAAATATCCGCGACTATAACGAGGTGGACTGCGTATCGACGTTGAAACTCTGCAACTGGTTGAGAGCGGTACAAAAAGAATCAAAACTCGACTATCTGATGAAGACACCACAGGTGGAAGAGGAGATAGAGCGCGAGGTATCTCCCGCCACCCAGCTCGCTCAGAGTCTGTTGTCTGAACTGAACGGAAAATCGGAACTTACAGCCGATGAAACAGTCCAAAAACTCCTCGCTGAACTTCTGGAGTTTCATCGGCGCGAAGCGAAGCAATATTGGTGGAAATACTTCGACTGGATCAACTCGACACACGACGAGCTGGTGGATCAGAGCGAGTGCATCGGTAATGTAAGACGCACGGAAAAAGCACTATTGCCCGACAAGCAGTCACTGATCGCCGAGTATCGCTTTGATCCTGGTCAAGACATCAAATTCGTTCCTGGGAGCGACTGCCAGGTCTATATGGATCACGATAACGTCCTGGGGGCTGAGATACGCGATCTCGACACCGGTACCGGCCTTTTCACAGTGCGTGTGAGCAAGAAGAAATTGGAAAAGGTCGGTGGCTTTCCCGCCATTGCCTCCATTTTACCCGGTGGCCCCATAAGCACTAAGGTCATGACAGAATCGCTTTTTGCCATCGTATCCAGATTCAAAGAAACAAAGCTGAGGCATTCCCTTCCCAAGGCCATTGCGGAGCTGTTGTACCGCACTCTGCCCCAAGTTGACGGACACAAGACTGGCGCTCCGTTGATTGCAGAGGGTGATCTGCCCCTCGAATGCACAATCGATCTGATCAAGCGCATGAACGAAACGACGATTTGCATCCAAGGTCCACCTGGAGCTGGAAAAACGTATACAGGATCGCATGTGATTCACGCGCTTCTAAAAGCTGGCCAAAGGGTCGGCGTCACGTCGAATTCTCACAAGGCAATTGAGAATCTTATGGCAGCAGTTTTGGATGTCGCAAAGAAAACTGGTTTTGAAATTACCGGATTTAAAAGTGGCGGTGAGCCGGGAATCCTGGAGAAGACCGGCCTCAAGAAGTTTGAAACCAAAGATATCGCAGGTCTGGCACCAGCCGCCAATGGGCATATTTTAATTGGCGGCACTGCCTGGACATTCTCGCGGGAAGAAGCCTGTTCAGAAGGAAAGGAAGTGTTGGACTATCTCTTTGTGGATGAGGCGGGGCAAGTCTCGCTCGCCAATCTCGTTGCCATGTCACGCTCGACCAAGAACATCGTTCTCATGGGCGATCAGCGACAGCTTGAGCAGCCGATTCAGGGTTCCCACCCCGGCGAGAGCGGTGAATCCTGCTTGAACTACCTGATCCAGGACCATGCGACCATTCCTGCGGAGCTTGGTATTTTTCTAGGGACCACATTTCGAATGCGACCGGACGTTTGCAAGTTTGTCTCTGATAATTTTTATGAATCGAGACTCGTGGCCGACGGATCGACGCTTGAAACTGAACTTATACTTCATCCCACATGCAAAGAAGTCGGAAAATCCGAGGGTATTTTATTTATTCCTGTTGAGCACGAGGACTGTTCCCAATCGAGCCGGGAAGAGGCGGCTACCATCAACGCGATGATTGGTGAACTCCTCAAGTCGCAAATCAAGGATGCGAACGGTACAAGGCCGCTTACCCTGAAAGATATTCTGGTAGTGGCTCCCTACAACCTACAAGTCAATCTCCTGAAGCAGACTCTTCCGAAGGGAATTGAAATCGGATCAGTGGACAAATTTCAGGGCAGAGAGGCGCCAGTCGTGATTTTGTCCATGTGCTCAAGCACGCTCGATGCCACCCCTCGCGGAGTGGACTTTTTATTCAGTCCCAACCGGCTGAACGTGGCGCTCTCCCGCGCAAAGTGCCTGGCTATTGTCGTTGGCAATCCGGCCTTGGCTGCGACAGACGGCACCTCAATCGAGAAGATGAAAATGGTGAATTTATTTTGTGGGGTCGTAAATTGTTAAAATCAAAGAGAGGGACTCACTTCTGCCGTACAAAATCTGAAACACCTACACACGCAAATTGCGGAAGGTACTGGAACAATCTCCGGGTGGGAACATGACTGACACTCTTCCTCCCCCCGACCCACACGGCGAAATCATCCTCTTTCAGACCGAGGACGGTCGAACCAATATTGAAGTTCGCGTAGTCGGCGATACGGTCTGGCTCTCGATTTATCAAATGGCCGAGCTATTCCAACGTGACAGGTCCGTGATTTCCAAACACATTTCTAATATTTATGATGAAGGAGAGCTGACGCCGAGCCAAACTTGTGCAAAATTTGCACAAGTTCAACGCGAAGGGTCAAATAAGGTCGAGCGCCAGATCGACTACTTCAATCTGGATGTAATCATCTCTGTCGGCTACCGCGTGAAGTCTCACCAGGGCACGCAGTTCCGCATTTGGGCGACCCAGCGGCTGCGAGAGTATCTGATCAAGGGTTTCACGATGGACGACGAGCGCTTGAAGCGCGCCGGGGGCGGAAATTATTTCGACGAGCTCCTCACTCGAATCCGCGATATTCGCTCATCCGAGCGCGTCTTCTGGCGAAAGGTCTTGGACATCTACTCGACCAGCATCGATTACGACCCAAAAATCGACGTCTCAAAACAGTTCTTCGCGACCGTTCAAAACAAGATGCATTGGGCCGCGCATGGCCGGACCGCCGCCGAGATCATCTCCGAGCGCGTGGACTCGAAGCAGCCTAATATGGGGCTCACGTCCTGGTCGGGGCCAAATCCTCGCAGATCGGATGTCGGCATTGCCAAGAACTACCTCGCTCACGAGGAACTGAAGGCTCTCAATATGATCGTATCGGCCTACCTCGACTTCGCCGAGTTGCAGGCGATGAACCGCAGGCCCATGTACATGAAGGATTGGATCGGTAAGCTCGATGACTTCATCCGGCTGACCGAGCGCGAAATTCTCACTCACGCTGGGAAGGTCTCGCACGGTGACGCCGTAAAAAAAGCGGAGCTTGAATACGATAAATTCCGCGCCACACAGGACGCACTTCCGATGCCCGTGGATGAGGATTTTGAGCGCGCCGTTGGCGAAGTCAAAAAGATTGAAACCAAGCGCGGCCGCAGCAAAACTCTGCCCACCGCGCCGTCGATTCCGAAAAAGGGCAAGAAGAAATAATGGCGCAGAAATCGATCACCAAAATCATCTCTCGACCGACGCTCAGGCTCTTCGCCCCCGGCGGAGCCTCTGCCCATGGCAGTCCCGCGTTGTGGGGCGAAAACAGACCCGTCCATGGGTCCGCTTTCGCGACGGCCTCAGCCGGCCTCGGCTCTGACGAGAGTGCCCTTGGCGAAACCCTGCGCCAATTAACCGGCCAATCCGTGCCGGAATCGGCTAAGGCTGGGCAGACCGCTGGATCTGGATTGCCGCCGACTTGATCTTCGAAAGCCGATTGAGAAGAGCATGGAACTTCCGCTCGGCGTCCGGGGCCTCGCAGGAGTCAATCTCCTTCGTGATCAGTGAAGCGACCTGGGCAAAGGCCGCGTCGATGCCGATGTTTTTGGGCTCAAGGAGCGCAGGGATGTGCTGACGGTTGAGCCGTGTCATCGCGTCGCTGAACTCTGCGTGGAGCTTCTCCTGGGTAACCTTCGCGTACAACAGGCTCATCGAGATTGATCGGTGCCCAAGTAGTTCCTTGAGGCTCGTAATACTGAGGCCCGCGTTAAGAAGGGCGGTCGCGTAGGTATGCCGAAGGGAGTGAAGGTTGATCCATTTCTTCGCTCTCAATCGGACGCAGAGATCGTGTATGGCGAAGGCATAACGAGGATAGCGAGGTGGAAGGCCACCGGGACCAATCATGAGATAACGCGGCGAATTTTTCCCTTCGTGGTGAGCGAGGCTCATTCTCTGGATTTTTCGAACGAGTTCGATCGTCTCGGGATCGAGCGGAACCCGGCGCTCGACGCCAAGCTTGATGGTCGGCACTTTGAGCGTGGCACGCCCCTTCGGGTCGAAATGAAGGCAGTCGAACTCCATCCTTCGCAGCTCCGTGATCCGGAGTCCCGTTCTCCGGAGCAGCAAAATGGCCTTAAAGATATGGTCATCAGTCGCGGTGAGAATAGCCTGAAGGCGCATGTCCGTCTCAGGGTCAAGCGGACGGGGCATGGCGCGCCGACGCTTCGGAATGAATCGTGGATCAAGTAGCTCGTCGGGACGACGTTTGATTTTTTTGTTCTCGTGGAGCCAGACGAGATATGTCCGGACAGCCCGGACGAGGTCCGTTCGACTCTCCTGGCGGAAACCTTTCTCGTTAATGAACTTCACATACGCGGCCAAGTGTTCCCGCCTGAGCTTACGGTATGTGAGCTTCCGATCGGCCAAGAACGTGTGAAAAACGCGCTGGACGTAACGTTGGTTTGCGAAAGCCCCGGGGCGCGTGGCCTGGATCTGAGCCAGGTATTCGTTTGATAGCGGCGGAAGGGATGGATTCCACCGATTTCGCCATGGCGAGTGGAAGGTGTAGATGTCTTCCACCTTAAGATTGAGAATGCCCTGCTGGATTCCCCAGAGGAGAGTCTTCTTTACAATCTGGACGGCCCGGATGCATTGGCTCGTCGTGATTCCCTGGGTGGCCAGGTACCGATGGAATTCCATAAGCCGCGGCCAAGTCAGCTCGTTAAGATCGTACCGGGTTACTTTCAGCCACTCGTCGAGCCTCCTGAGATTGATTCGGTAGGATCTCACCATTGATGCCGTCGGCCACGCGGCTCGGTTGGCGGCGTGGAAACGTTCGAGGTAATCGGAGAATGGTGGTCCTGGTCGCCTCCCGCTATGTCGCACCGAGGCGCCTCAAGTTTTCTGCTGCCTTCTCGAAGTCGGCGTGAACGTCCTGCATGGTCAGGTTAATGTAGCGGATCGTTGTACGGTGGTCGCTGTGCCCCATCATTCGCTGGAGCGAGGGCAGGCTCATCCCACCGACGGCCATGTTCCGTCCGAAGGTGTGCCGAAACCGATGAGGATTGGCGTGCGCGACGCCAGAGATCCGCCTCTTATAACGAAAGAGAGCGCGAAGCCCCTCGCGGGACATCGGAAGACCGCGCCTCGGCCCTTTCAGGACGAGAAAGAGGGTTTGCTCCTGCTTAAACCCAGGCAGAACGGGGCGCTCGGTCTCGATGTAGCGTTCCAGGAGTTCCAGAACCGCACGAGGCAGCGGGATAATGCGTTCTTTGCTCCCCTTGCCGTAAATTCGAAGCGTTTGTGCAAGGGGGTTGGCGTCCCCCTGCTTCAACCCGAGGACTTCCATAGAGCGAAGCCCGCAAACGAGCATCAGTGCGACGATCGCCCGATCGCGGCAGGTCTTGAGAGCAGCCAAAAACTTCTCGATCTCCCCGGGCTCGAGTGTGCCGACAATTTCACGGGGCTCTCGGACCCGGAGGGCTCGCCCGGACTTCGCGTAGAGCGGAAAGACCCCAAGGGTGGCGTCCATTGTGAGAAAGCGGCGCCTGCCCATGCTTCTTGGGCTATTCCCTATGCTTTGGGTTCCAGGAATCAGCTTGGCGAAGCAGTGCCGATAGAACACGTCAACTGAGTTGATCCGCCGGTTGATCGAACGAGGCGCAGCATTGCGGCCCTTCTCGGCCAGGATGAAACCCACGAGCGTTTTGACGGTGACGAGTTCGAACTGTGGATGCGTCCGCCGCCGCCCCTGATAAAACCGGAAAAAGATGGTGAGGTCGTAGGCATAGGCTCGGATCGTACGCGTCGAATATCCGCGCGCCAGACAGAGTTCGAAGAAGGAGATAACCTGCCGCTCGGTCGCCTTCCTCAGCCCTGAAACCCGAAAAAACGGTGCTTGCTCGATCGTCTCGACCACGATGGGCGCACTCATGGTCGGGCACTCCACTTTTCGATGCGATCAATGAACTCGGGCTCCGCCTCTTGCAGCCTCACCATCGAGTGAAGAAACTGGAGCCAGTGATCATGCCCCCACGCCGCGAGCAAATCCTCCAGGCGAGTACCGCCCCGCCGATTCCAGTAATCGAGGGCCACTCGAATTAGCAACTGATCGCTGATCGGCCGTTCCATGGCATCCATCACGAGTGACCTGGGGGATCGCCTGAGAACCGCCTCTTTGTGGGAAAAGAAAAATCGCAGCAAATCCTCGTCGTGCCCAAATAAAATGGAGATACACGAGACGAGATGTTGCCGCCCGAGCTCTGAGAGAAATTTGTGCTGATTAGCCATCGCCACCATTGCTCCTGCGCCACACCAGCCGACCGCACAGGACGCAGACGCCTCTTGGCGGTAACATCGCGGCGGACAGGTGGGATTCATGGGGCGGGTCTACGCCCTGCAGGACGCCTGCGGAAGATTTATCCGTCACGCTAATTTGATGACCGATACGGCGGAATCGGCGGGAACGATCGCGATGGTCGAGCTTCGCTTCGAGCGAGGAGTCGTAGCGCCGTCGCGCCTCTCTCCTGCACTCAGCATAGCCGCGCTCACGACAGAGCAGCGAACAGTAGCGCTGGCCCCGATAGCAGCTTTTGCAGATCACGAACAGGGATGAACAGCATTTGCAGGAGATCACGTATCCCTGAAGGCCTGGCTTCACATAAACATTTTGCCATGCCGAAGACTTCAGTGAAACCGGTGCTCGACCTGCGACCGGACATTCACTCGGAAACACGAATATGACCTGAGCGGCGGACGCACCAAAACTCATTGGATAATGAGCCCTGATAATTTCTCTGATGGTGACCGTACTCATTTGTGCAACTGATGAATATCAGAAGCGATAACCTCAAATTGACGTTTCGCGTCATTAAGTGTATGACTATTCCACTCAAGTAGTGAGACAGAAAATAAGAGGAATGAAATCCATGAATTGGCTTAATAAGACTTTGGCGCTGGCGGCAATGACTGCAATGTCTGCAATGGTCGTAGGTTGCGTTACGCCCCTGGATCCTTCATGTCCGAATGGAGCAACCCTCATCATCAACATCCCCGCTGGCGGTCAATGCTACAACGTTACGGCAACTTCTTCGTCCGATGAGGTTTCCAGCCGGATCTGCGCCAACTTTGAGGCGAACGTGGTTCCGGACACCTACCAGTACACCGTAAAAGACGACAACGGCACGCTCATCAGTTCAGGTTCAAAAGACATCGCGTGCGGCGCAACCGAGACCGTAACTGTAACCGCGGTCACTCCCGAGAGTGTGGCGCTCACACTGAACGTAACGGCTAGCAACGGCGGAAGCGGCGAAGTCGCGGTCAACGCCAACGACGGCAGCACACACAGTTGCAGCTCAAGCGCCGGGAACTGCGCATTCGCCTTTCCCAAGGGAACGACACTTACTCTCAAGGCGACGCCAGCCGCCATCACGAATTTTTCGGGCTTTTCCGGCGTGACATGCATGAGCGGCAGCGCGACCGATTCGTGCTCGTTTGTTTTGAATTCGGCGACCACCGCGAGCGCGGCGTTTGCCGGGCTCACGCAGCTCAAGGTCAAGGCCATCACGTCAGGCGACCTTCATACCTGCGCGCTCCTCACCGACGGCACGGTGAAGTGCTTTGGTTTTAACTCAAACGGACAGCTTGGAAACGGATCGAGCGTCGATCACAGCGTCGTACCAGTAACCGTAACGGGCCTGACCGGCATCACCGCCATTGCCGCCAACGGCAATCACACCTGCGCCATCGCCAGCGATCAGAGCGTCTGGTGCTGGGGAGAAAATAGCCATGGTGAGCTCGGTGATCTGACCTATACCCAACGCAACAAGCCAGTTCTTACTCTCGGCGTAGGACGCGTGATCTCGATCGCGGCGGGCAGGTTCCACAACTGCGCCCTTCGCTACGACCGCACCGTTTACTGCTGGGGCAATAACTCTTATGGACAGCTTGGTGACGGAACCACGACAAGACAAAATATGGCAACTATTGTCCCCGGCCTCACAGACATCTGGGGCATCTCGGCCGGCGCCGGTCATTCCTGCGCGATTCAGATCAACGGAGACGTTGGCGGCGGAGTCAAGTGCTGGGGGCGTAACTCCTCTGGCGAACTCGGCAACGGGACGAACACCAACAGCCTGACGCCGGTGTTCGTCAGCGGCCTGACGGGCGTTGAGTCGATCGCGGGTTCCGACACGAGCACCTGCGCGCGGCTTTACGGACCGACCGGCCCGATCAAATGCTGGGGCAATAACGCCGTTGGTCAGCTGGGCGATGGCACGACCACCAACCGCAACACGCCGGTGTCGGTGGTTGGACTGAGCAGCACAGCCAAGATCGTATCCAATTACAGCACCTGCGCGCTCATGGCCGATAGCACGGTCAACTGCTGGGGCTACAACATCGTGGGCCAGCTCGGCAACGGCACGCGCGCCAACAGCTCCGCGCCTGTCCCGGTGAGCGGTCTCACCGGCGCCACCGCCGTTTCGATGGGATCAGGAAACGTTCTGAGCGGCGGCCCGGGTTGCGCGATTCTTACCGACCAGACCGTCATGTGTTGGGGAGAGAATACGTACGGGCAGTTTGGCAACGGGACCACCGCCGCAAGCAATGTGCCGGTGCGGGCAGTCGTCGGCGAATAGTGCAGTATATCGACCCAGCTAAATTAATCAGATAAGGACATAATCATGCGAACCTACCCCGTAAAAAAGTTTTCTCTTCCCGTAACCGCAGCCATAGCTGTGCTTTGCTTTTCGGGCTGTCTGCCCATGCCTGATGAACAGG
This sequence comes from Bdellovibrionota bacterium FG-1, assembly GCA_051382295.1. Classification (GTDB taxonomy): domain Bacteria; phylum Bdellovibrionota; class UBA1018; order UBA1018; family UBA1018; genus JBBCAW01. Next base: position 84,634 of record JBBCAW010000052.1, read on the forward strand.
ACCCGACGGTATCGGGCCTGAGTCTTTCGGCCGACACAGCCGGCGCGGTGATCGCCTACAACGTCACTGAAAATCAAATCGTCGAGACGCGTGCCAATAGGCTTCAACTCGAAGGCTACAGGCTCACCGAGCCGACAATACTCCAATTTCCTAATGTCGCGGTACTGGCCGCCGGCACCACGCCAGGATTTTTAATCGAAGGCAGTGACGGATTTTTAGGAGTGGGCTGGGGCTTTCCGCCCAATGTCTACTCAAGCACCCCCACCCGACCCCGCCAAACCCCAAACAATAGCTTTGGCACACGCACAACCCCCAGTACTAGCTTTGGCTCCATGGTGAACCATATAAACGGTCGCGCCGTGATTGCGGCCTACAACGATTTAAGCCAATTCATCGATCTTTATGACGTCGACGCCCCCGTCGCAGACCAGGCCCCCAGGGTAGTCGTGCGCGGATGGGATCCGAACAAAAAAGAGAAAATCGCCGCGCCGGTTGCCGTCGCGGCAAATGCGGACGCGATTCTGGCCGCAGCCACCTCGCTTGCTGACCCTTCAATGATTTTCAGCGTACTGACAGTCGGAGACGTCACGCAAACGACGCGAATATCCAGAAAAGGCATGGAGCAGCCTACTGGCATGCCAACTGGCGTGGCCAAGATATTGGCGGCATGGACAGACGGAAAAATATCTCGACTCATTGTCAGCGATGATCAGGGCGTATGGATTTGGGATAGCCGCAAAGTGATTGAAGCGGCCAAGATTGAAAATGTTTTCTGCGTGGCCGGCGCATTCACCCAGGCAGGCGTCGCGGTTCTTGGAGAATTTGCTCCCAGCGGCGTGATTGTGTCGATGCAGACCGTTCCCGGTGAGGCGCCCTCGGCCTCGGCTACGCTGCCAATCTCCGGCGCGGCCATGGACGGTTCCGAGTGCAAGCTCGCGATTGGCGGCGGCCATGCACATCTTGCGTGGACTGAACTTAATGGCGACGATAACGGCGATCTATCCCCCCAAGTGCAGCTTCGTACGATTGATTCAGGGGGCACAGCTGTGTTTGCGAAAGCCTGGATGGTCAACAAGTTTAGTAAGTAGCTAACCAATTCAATCATAGTAAAAGTAAGTAAAATTCCTGCTTATCCGGTTGTCACTTAATAGCATTTAAGCTACGGTGCGTCGCAGAGGGTTTTAGCGATGCCAACTGCGGGTCAAAAGCCACCGCCACCGAAAAACTCCCCTCCTGAATATCCGATAACCCATCTGGACTTTCAGCTCATGTTTCCTGATGAGGCGGCATGCCTCCTCTATCTGGA
>JBBCAW010000053.1:0-80592 GCA_051382295.1 Bdellovibrionota bacterium FG-1
TCCAGATAGAGGAGGCATGCCGCCTCATCAGGAAACATGAGCTGAAAGTCCAGATGGGTTATCGGATATTCAGGAGGGGAGTTTTTCGGTGGCGGTGGCTTTTGACCCGCAGTTGGCATCGCTAAAACCCTCTGCGACGCACCGTAGCTTAAATGCTATTAAGTGACAACCGGATAAGCAGGGTTTTTTTCGTACCGAGGATCAGAAACGTAAAAGCGAGGGCGATGAAAAGCTTGACCTGCAAGCCAAACAAGAAATCGCCCAGTCGATGCTCGGCACCTCGATGAGGGAGTGTGAAAAAAAGTTGGAGGAGATCTCACCTGCGTCTGCTCTCCCACCCGAGAAGACAAGACAGCTTTCTCAGGGTAAGACCTTGATCCAGTTTTCCGCAGACGCAGAATTGATGAAAAAGATCGAGAAACTTAAGGGCTTGCTGGCTCATCAAAATTCCGATGGCAGTTACGAGGGACTGTTTGAAATTCTTGCAGAGGTGGCACTGAAAAAGTTCGAGCCTAAGAAACCAAATCCCGAATCCCCTCAGCCAGAACCCTCTGGAAATGACGCAAATACCCCGTCCGTTTCCACGTTGGAAACGCAGAGGTCCCGCACCATTCCGGCGGAGGTCAAAAGGCAGGTCTTCGCACGTGATGGTGGCTGTTGCACCTACCAAGATCAGAGCACAGGCAAGCGTTGTGGAAGTCGATTTGCGATCGAGTACGATCATATCCAGCCGTTCGCCTGGGAAGGGGAGACAAATACTAACAACCTGCAGCTCAGATGTCGGCGGCATAACGCCTATACAGCGAAAAAGCAGGGCCTGAGTCGCGATTCAAAATCGCTTTGAGTTTTCGCTCCGCTTCCCGTAGCCTTAATACCGTTCGGTTAAGCCCTCTATGCAACGAGCGATTCTGAAGAATAGACACTTCGCGTGTATTGAACCTGGCGAGGAGCCGTCCCACTCAGTCACTTACGAAAGAGGCTGCGGCCGTTTTTCGCGCCAACCTCGACGGGATCGAATCGAACACAATAGAGCATTGGGTCCGATTTTCGGACTCCAACCATTTGTTTTAATTATGTTATTGTCGCAAATCCTTGCTTCAGCTAGGGTTTATCTTAATGAGCCACATCAAGCTTTTTGAATCGAAACAGGTCCGGGCACTCTGGAACCACGACGAACAGCAATGGTATTTTTCGGTTGTCGACACTATCGCCGTTCTAACCGAGAGCTCCAACCCGCGCCGTTATTGGTCCGATCTAAAAATTCAACTGTCAAAAACGGATGCGCGAGATCTACAAGGCGAAAGGCTGTATTGCCATCCATGATGAACTGACCAACGACTGAAATCACGCACAACCGTGATGCACAAGGGGATTAGATGGCTCGTCGAAAAAATGGAACCGGCAGAGTTCCAAAAAAGAAAAAGCCACATCAGGGACCGCCCCACCCATGGCGCTTGTGCCCAATCGGGCAACACTACCGAAAGGCCCACTCACAAAGGCCTTACACTCGAAGAGACGGAACACTGGTAAGTGGCAGCCATCATCGCGCCACATGCGCAGACAATCCTTCCGGTCTGGATCAGATCTATTCGGAAGAACTTACTATCATTGCAGAACGTTACTTCTCGACGCTTTCGGGACTGCCCAAGGCTGATTCATTGGGTTTCGAGAGAGGCAACGATTTTGACCCCTATATCCGAGGTTGGACGCGATACTGGAATGAAGTTCTTGGCGAGAAAGACCCGCTGGACCCGGATCTCGTGAAGGCGCTCATCGCCACGGAGTCTAGATTTAACCCTACAGCCATGCCCCCAGGTAAAAATCCGAGACGGGCACGAGGGTTGATGCAAATCACCTCAAAAACCAGGGAAATCCTATCAGACGAATCAGGTGAATTAAAAAATTCTCTAGTGAACGTCGATGACAAGGAACTGGATGATCCGAACCTGAATATCGCAGCGGGTATCCGTTGGCTATTCCGGAAAAAAGAAATCGCCCGATCCAAGTTAGGGAAAAGCGCAAGCTGGCGGGACGCCGTGGCGGAATTCAAAGATTATGACGACGACCCTCAAAATGCTCAGATGCTGAAATTTGACGAGCTTTACCGAAGGATGAAAAAGTGAATACGCAAAGAAGTTTTCTGACACTCGTATCGATCGCCTGCTCCCTGCTCCACCTCTCCATGACCGAAAACGATCTGAACGATGTTTATGGGATACTGGACAACGAGGACTATCTCATGATGGAGAGGCAAGAACATCCGGCTCTGCATTCCGTCGATAGAGACAGTCCCTCTTGGAAGTCCTACAACCGCTGGCTTTGTTTTCCGGCAGCCGAATTGACGTTGGACTGCCGCGATCACGAGTCGGACCAAAGCTGGAACTCGATTGCCCCCGAGGGACGTGACGGAAAAGGATACTTCGCGGTCATGGACGTCAACCATGAAGATCGGCACTATCGGTTCGAATCTCCCGGCTGGCTTCTCCCTGAGAGATGTCGTGAGCAAGTCGATGCGATCCAAAAACTACTTGATGGACAAAATGGGGTTTGCGTTTTTGCCGCTGATATTCCTTCCGAAGAAGAGCTGAACGGAACGGATGACAGCAATTTCTCCGCGTGGACGTTCTATGGAATCAAGACCCAGTCGGGAAGAACGATGGCTCCCATTTACGAGCCAAGCGGCGAAACAGAGCCAGACAGCAACGATGATAACGCAGCATGGCCCCATCCCTGAACGGCAGTCGATACGCAGCCGCCAAGGTCTATAGCGATGTGAACCGTCAACCCATTGACATTCACATTCCCTAAAGAAGTTGATTTTTTTTGACGAAACGTAAGCAATGGGGCCTTACTCCCGATTTTTCAGAAAAACTTTTCCCTTGATCTTAGCGGGGCTCAGCTGGGGTGACGTTTGCGTGGAGCAGGCTTTTGCAGAAGGTTCGCAATCAAGTCTGCAAACTGGAATTGCCCTCTTTCAACAGGATGCGAATGCAACCGTAGGGGAGCGTGGATATTTTCTTCTCTTTCAGGTAGAGCCGAAAACCGGCTGGATACGTCCGACCTATGGAGGAAGCCTTGAATTGAATTTAGGCGTCGCCCGCACCATCCTGGGGCAAGTGCATGGGGGCGTGGAACTCGTCGCGGCCAGTGCAAAATATGCGAAACCATTTTTAGGAATCGAAGGCCTTTATGGTTGGGCGAATCTCGGGTTTGCTGATGGCTCCTATCTCGGCAATCTCTATGGGACTGCCATTACCGCTGGAGTAGAAATTCGAGGAGACTCCAAAGACAAAGGGTCAGCGTTACGCATCAGCTCAAGCTGGCGATATTTGATGGGATCGGTGGGCGCTGGGGTGACGGGTAATGACTATAATGCAATGCTGCTTTCAATTGGGGTGACCTTTTAAATCGGCTGAATCGAAGCTCCGGGCACGGTCCTTGAACCCTCTCACTGGGTTATGAACTATAGGTTTTGGTCTGCCATCGCTTTACTTTCTGTCACATCTCAGCAAGCAGACGCGGCGCAATCCCCTTCCCATGCTATTTCTGGGAGTCACCCTTTTGGCCTGGGCGTCATCATTGGCGAACCCAGCGGATTAAGTGCTCAGTATTTTTTCAATCCCGAACGCGCCCTGGATGGAGGACTCGCTTACTCTTTCAACAGCTTTATTTTCATTTTTTCCGACTACCTCTTTCATTTCCCAGGAGTCTTTGGGCACGGTCCACGCGTCCCGAGAGACCTTTCACCCTACCTGGGAGTCGGAGGAGTTCTATTGGCGTCAACCACGAGCAATCGAAAAGAGGGTAGATACTTCACCGATCAAGGCTCCTCCGTCGGCTTGGGGATAAGGCTTCCGTTCGGATTAGAATGGCGCCCGATACGTTCGCCCTTGGAAGTTTTCTTGGAAATCGCGCCTGGCCTGGGAGTCATCCCCAGCACCTTCGGTTTTATCGAGGGCGGAATCGGGCTTCGCTACTATTTTTAAAAATAGACTGAAGGACCTCGACGCCCTCTTGTGGTAAAGCCAAAAGGTGCCCCGCACCTTTTGGAGAACCGATGTCATTACTCACTTCTGAAAATTATGAAAAAGGCTTCTTGGTTGACGAAGAGCTCATGGCTGGAGTAACTGAAAACCCAGAAGAATCAGGCACTTATTTAGCCTATGTCTTGAGGCATACGACCGGCGAATACCTCGGCACAAAGGTGTGCACCACTTTGGACGAAGCGCTCGGCCTGATCGCGCAAATTCCTCGCGACTGGGCCTTTGAATTGGCACACGCATGCAAAGGCGGTGGCTGCGGAGGAGGCGGACATTGCCACGATAAAACCGAGGGTGAAACCGAGGGCGGTTGCCACTCGCACTCCCATTAATCATTTAGTGACGCCGGGATCGGTCCGAAGCAGACGTATCGAGTAAACCTAGCTCCGCGCAATGCAAGTATCGGCGCAGCGAATGATAGGTTTGGCTGCCTGAAAGATAGAGCAAACCCAAAAAAAGCAACAGCCCCACAAATTGTGAGAAATCGTAAGCGGAAGTCTCCACCCAACCTGTAATCGGATTTCGAGTCCAACTCACCGAAGTCTCCACCGCACTTGTACCGTCACCCAAAGAATCAATTCCTTGCATGATCAAAAAAAATACCGCACCCGCCAGTGCCGTGAGGTAGCGCATCCGGTTTTGGAGCGCTGCCAGATCGATTCTAAAATTTTCAATAATCCATTTCCACTGATCCGTTGACGCCCGAACCGCGCGATCCATTTCAACGCGAACCCTCTCACGCCATTGAGACTCTTTAGCCGCCTGTCCCAAGGTTCCTGAAATGCCCCCCCGCTTCAAAACCACGGGAACCCGCGCAAGAACCTCTAAGCCCAAAATATAAAGAGAGTAAGAAACAGGGAAAATCAGGACCAACCAATCTCGAATTGCCTTGGCCTTCAGAGGAAGCACATGCAACTTAATCAGCACCAGCGTCGAAACCGAAACCAACGCGGGCAGCAAAAAACACCAAAAAAACACATGAAACATCTTGCGATGAACCAAGAGCCGCTCACGTTGAATATCCACACTAACGAATTCGAGAAAATCTCGGTAGATATCCTCTCGGGATTTAGCACTCTCGGTTTGCATCCATTCTAGAATACTTCTTTAAGAGCCTTCGGTCACTAGGCAGTAACTGCCGTCTCCCGAAGCCTTAAGATCGAGCGAGCCTGACCATTGGTTTCATTAATATCGATAATCACGCAACCATAACCCCCAGGGCCTTCGGCGGGTTCATATTTAATCGGACGTTTGGTGAGGAACTTCTGAATTGAAATCTCTTTTTTGACCCCAATGACTGAGTCATAACAACCACACATCCCGACATCCGTAATCGCAGCAGTCCCGCCTTCAAGAATCCGCTCGTCGGCCGTCTGGACATGAGAATGACTACCCAGGACCGCGCTCACCTTTCCGGCCATAAAATGGGCAAAGGCCTGTTTTTCGGAACTCGCCTCACCATGAAAATCAATCAAGATGCATTGAATGTCCAAATCATCCAGACGCGCCACCTCTGCATCAGCGACTCGGAAAGGACAATCCAATGAATCCATAAAAACCCGACCCATCACTTGAACCACGCCAAGCCTCAGCCCGGGTTTGCGACGGCTCTCGACCACGGTCGATCCACGGCCTGGGGTTTTATACGCCGGATGGTCAGGATAGTTAGCAGGCCGGATTAAACGCGTCGTGGTGGCCATATAGGGGATAATCTGGCGCTGATCCCAGGCATGATTCCCCAGCGTGATCACATCCACCCCCAGCCCAAAAAACTCCTCGGCCATCTCGGGCAAGATTCCGTTTCCGTGGGTCATGTTTTCGCCGTTGATCACCACAAAATCGATCGAATGGGCGGGCACCAAACGAGCGAGCCCTATTTTTACGGCTTCCCGTCCTGGTTTAGAAAAAACGTCACCAAAATACAAAACCTTCATCGCAAGATACTTTCTAAGGAAAGCTTTCCCAATTGCCGCTGATCCGTCCAAACGCAATCGACGCACTGATCCCAAGGCTGTTGCTCTAACTCGGAAAGAACCTGGAAGTCAAATGCGAGCGCAAGCTTGAGCGCCCGGGGTGCCAAAGGCAGATAGCGATCATAAAGCCCAGCCCCCATCCCTATCCGCTCCCCCCGCGTTCCAAAAACCACGCCCGGGACAAAAATCACGTCGAGCTGTTGTAGCGCCACAATCGTCAAAGGATCGGTCTCGCGCACAAAATCCATTTGAGCCGTCGACAGATCAATAACCCTGGGATAACAAAGGGTTGCCCCCAACGGCAAAAGCGCTTGCTCGAGTGACTTAAGATCCATTTCGCCTTTCATCGCCCGATAAACGGCGACATACTTGCCCCGCCAATACTCGGCTGGAATGCCGGAGCCAGCCAAAAATCGCGCGACTGCACGCTGTGAAAGCTGCGCAACTTCGGCCGGCGACTGCGCCTTCCGCTGCGCCAAAATCTGCGCCCGCAATTTTTGGGCCGCGCTTCGCAAATCTGAGCTGGCTCTTTCAATGGGTTTCATTTCAAAGTCTTAACCTACACCCAATTCAGGGGCAGGGGCTAGAGGATAAACGGGGAGGACCCTCGGCAAAACCTGCCCATTGGCCGCCCACTCTGTCAGTGTCATAATCGAACACGATGGGATCCGAAGTCTCCGCAATCAAAGGGGCTGCTACCGAGGAGTTGCGAATCCGCAACTACAAGGCATCGCTCCAACAAAAGAGCGAAATGGAATCTCGCGAAATCCAGGCTCGCCATTCGGATGAAATGCAGCGAATGACCGAGAACCATCAAATGCAGGTGGAAGACCTCAAGCGTAACTACGACGTTCAGATTTCGCAGGAGGCCGAATCCCTCGAAGAAAAACTCCACCAAGTGCGAATGCTCGGGGAAGAACACATCCAAACCGAAAAACACGCCTTGGATATCGAATTTGAGAAAGCCAAAACGGCTGCTCAGCAAAAAATTGAAGAATACCGCAAGAACTCAGAGGCCCAACTCGATAAGCTCCGCAAAGAGGCACAGAGCACCTCCGAGATGATTCATGATCGAACCCGAAAAGCCGTTAAAAAAGAAAAAGAAGGAGCTTCCGCATGAGTACCCAGATGAATACCAAGAAAAATATCCCCACCTCCCAAGTATCGGCGGAAACCAAAGAAGAAACTCCCATTCCCGTCGACGGTTTCAGACAAATACTGGAGATGCTGCGAATCGCAGACCCCGACTTTCGCGAATCGCTTCTGAGACGCCTCGGTTCGCGGGACCGAGAACTCGCCCGTCAACTTCGGGACGACCTGGATCTTTAAGGCGCAAGCAGAACGCCGAATCGTAAACCCCGCGTGCTGATACGTGCTGTCGAAAACTCAAGCACTTCCATCGCCCGCCACAAGATGAGCGCCCCGGCCAGGATCACGTCGGCGCGCTGAGGATCGATCCCCACGAGCTCAATACGCTCATCCACCGTCCGCCATTTGAGTTCCTCGACCATTCGATGCACATCCCCTCGCGAGAGGGTCACCGCATCAATGGCTTGAGCATCAAACTCTTTGAGCCCTCTATGCCAGGCGGCCAAGGTCGTAGCCGTGCCTGCCACCGCAACCAACGCTATGGAAGGATCAATTCCTTTACGCCACGCGCGCAACTCCTCGAGCATGGCATCGATTTGGGCCTGGCAGGCCCAAAACTCTGAATCCGAAACTGGATCGTGCACAAAAAAACGCTCGGTGAAGCGAACCGACCCTAAATTCAAGCTTTTGCCATCTTTTTTGGCGATGAACTCCGTGCTTCCACCCCCGATATCAATGACAGCACAGGACTCCGGCCGCATCCCCGGCAACAGCGCGCCCAGAAAAGTGTACTTGGCTTCATCCTGTCCAGAAAGGACCCGAAACCGGAGGCCAGTTTCGCCCTGCACATGCGCGAAAAACTCCGCACCATTGGTGGCATCGCGCGCACTGGCCGTCGCAACGCAGACCGCTGCCTCCGGCTGGCCCCCCGAACTTTTGATCAGCTGGGCATAGCGCCGCAGGCAAACCATCGTGCGCTCCATCGCCTCGTCTCTCAGTTTCCGTGCCTGATCCACTCCTTGCCCGAGACGCACAATCGTCGAGTGGTCACCCAAAATCCGATTGATTTTTCCCTCGGGTGACATCTCCGCCACGAGGAGGAGACAGGTATTGGTCCCTAAGTCAATCGACGCGCGAATCACTTTTTGGGCTTCTCCAAAGCGTCCTCATTGCTAGGACTACTTACCTTGGGCTGCGTGGCCTCGAGTCTCACCTTCAGCTTGAAAAGTTCCTTTTCAAAACCTTCTGACTTTTCTTTCCAATATTTCACTTCTTGTTCCAACTCGGCGATCCGTTTTTCACGTTCATGCGAAAGCGAATAATAGCCTTCTGAAAAGGTCTCGGTATCCGGATTAAAAGTCCCCACTCGGGTTTCGCCGTCTACAATCCCCTTGACGCGAAATTGACCATCATCCGTTTTCTCGGCCTCGATCACCTGCACGTCAAAGCTTTTTCCGGGATAGGCCTTATCCTGCCAATAACGTGCGGCGGTCTCTTTGGCTCTGTTTTTGGCTTTTTCACCACTCGCGCATCCAACCAAACCCACTGCCAGGCAAAGGCTAACGGCCATGAATTTGAACAAAAAAGCTGCTTTGCGTTTTGAAATTTTCATTATTTTCCTCTCTCTTGGACAGATCATCTGAAGAATTTTTTACTCAAATCTTCAACTGCTTTTTTAACCGCCGGTGGTGCCGCTTGAGGGATCACCGATTGAATTCTCTTTTGGACTTCGGATTTAACTCGTGCGCTCGCCGCCCCGCTCACATTGTTCAACGCTACCTTGGCCAGCTGTTCCGGAACCTCGGTATAAGAATAACAGGGCTGCATACAGGTACAACCCGCATGCACCGTAAATTTCACCGGATTCGCGCCTTCGGCTAAAATATGGTCCACACGGGTGCCGGCAACGTCCACCGAAATATCACGAGCCTGGGTGAGGTTGTAGGTGTCCACCAGGTCCCAATTGGTTTTGAGTGAATAGTCCTTAAGACCCACCCAAGTATCGCCCTTGATGTCGATGCCTTGGTTCGGTGCCGCCTTGGCCACAAAGTCAGGAGCATGAAACATCCCATTATCGATCGTGAAACTGGAGGCAATCAGCGAATAAGTCGAAGCCCCGCCGCTGGGCTTAGCCAGCGTTTTGCCTTTGGCGGCAGGAATTTTTTCGCCGACTCGCTCAATGGCCTTATTCAAAGCATCAGTGGCCACATGTGCAACGTCAATAGTGGCAAAGGTGGCGTTTTCCACCTTCAATAATCCTTTGGCTTTTAAGTTGGACTTAGCAGGCTCGGTATTGAAGCTCGCGCCAGAACCGTTGATGTCAAAATGGGCTTTGCCCACAAGCGTATTTTTAAACATCTGGACATTTTCGGCCACGGCCTCCTTGAGCTGAAGTCCATCCATAATCGAACTAAAGGTATACGTCGGAGTTTTAGGCTTAAGCTGGGCCGCAAAGTTGGCCTTAATCGAACCACTCCAGATCTTCATGGCGAAACCCTCAAGTCCCGCCGTCAGATTTTTAAAATAAAGCCTGCCCACGAGGTCGGAAATTTTAATCCCCTTGGCTTTGATCATATTCATACGAGCGTTTAAGACAAATGTCGCACCTGCGAGAGCCGGATTGGTCCGAAGCGGATCCAGCGAGGCATCGACGTCAACTGCGGCAATCTTGGGAGAAGTGGGTGTTCCGGGCGATGCCGGTGCAACTGAAGGATTCTGAGCGCCCGGTGCCGCCGCAGTCACAGGGGCCGCTGGTGGAGGCCATTGAATGAGCTGATCGAGATCCAATCCCGAAGAGGTTAGCTCGAAGGCGGCCTGAGGCTGCGAAAAAGATATCAACTTGCCCTTGAGGGACAAATCATTGCCCGGGGCCTTCATCGTAATCTGAAGCTTTTGGATTTCATCGGTAGCGACATCGACCTCAGCATCAAAGCGAGGCTGGCTCTTAAGGTTGGGTGCCTTGGCAGTCAAGCCATGAACTCCCAGTTTAGCCTTATAATCGAGCCTATCCGAAGGCCCGTGCGCACTCGCTTCGATTTTTGCAACGCCAGCGAGATCAAATTCTTTGAGCATGGGGATCAACGTATTCCAAGATTTAAGATCAATCTCGTTTGAGACCATCTGCATTTCAACCACGGAAGTCGCATTCAGATTTTTGAGCGTACCGGTGGATTTGATTTCAGCGTTATGAAAGCGCGCAATGAGATGCTCCACTTTGGCCTCCTTGGGCGACACGCTCAGAGCAACATCGACATTGCACGGAACAGCCTTGGCCTTATGAAACAGGGTCCCCGAGGACATTTCGACTGCATCCAGATCGAGCTTCGCTCCAATGGTCACATGATCGAAATTCGAACCCTCCCACTCGGGTTTAATCTGAGCCGTGAGCCTTGCCGGTCCTTTGAGCGCAAAAGTTTTGCCCATCACCGTGTCAAGATCCGCCCAAAGTTCCAGCGAGGTGGCACGCATCAGCGATATGTCTTTGATGGCTAGATTGAGGTCTTTCACCTGCGTGGAAAGTCCGGTCCCTTGGTCCAAATAACTCAACAAGGCATTCTTGAGTTCTACACTCAGACTCCCCTTTGCAAAAAACGGAGGAAGTTCGATTTTTTGGGCTTGGGTAGGGTGGGCCGGTGGCTGAGTAGAAGTACCGCCGGACGGTTTTTGAGCGGATGGCGTTGCGGGTGCCACCTTCACTAACCCCATGAGATTAAGCTTACCGAGCTTATCTTTGATGAGCACGACCTCCGGTTTTTCCATCTTAAAAATCAACTCAGGCGAACCCATCAAGATTGAGCTAAAAGGCAGGTGAAAAAATGCATCCTTGACGGAGACCAATGCATTTCCAGAGCTATCCTTGAGAGTAAGCCCTTGAACCTCGACCCGAATTTGCCCCCACAGGGAAAGCGAAAGCTTACCTAAGTCAAGCTTACCGTTGATCTGCTCATTAGCCGCTTGCACAATTTGGGGTCGGTACTTATCGACATCAACCACGAGCGGAACGATAATTGCCGCAGTGAATAACAGAAGAAACAAAGAAACCAACCCGATCGAAAGCCATTTGAAGAATTTTTTCATGATGAAAGCCTCTTTTTAATCAGTTCTTGCAGCATTTGGGGATTCGCCTTTCCGCCGGAGCGTTTCATGACCTGCCCCACTAAAAAGCCAATCACTTTTTCTTTGCCTGATTTAAGTTCGGCGACCTGAGCTGGAAACTCCGCTAAAACCTGATCCACGACGGGTGCCAACGCCCCCAAATCGCTCACCTGCCTGAGCCCCGCTCGTTCGACAATCTTGGCCACAGGATCGCCGGTTTTCCACACTTCCGCAATCGCAGTTTTTGCCCCAGTACTGGAGATCGCCTGCGCACACACGAGCCGCAATATCTCAGCCAAGTGGCTGGGCGTGAGCTTGGCTTGCCCCAGTTCAACCGTGTCTTCGTTGAGCAAGCGAATCACTTCACCCGTCATGAGATTGGCAGTCGGCTTCGCGGTCCCCCCGGGATCTTGAAGTTCGGCAAGCGTCGCCTCAAAAAAGCGAGCGAAAGCCATTGATCCAGTCAAAACTGAGGCATCCAGGGAACTGAGGCCAAACTCGCGAATATACCGGTCTTTCTTTTGAGCAGGAAGTTCAGGAAGAGCTTGTCGAAGAACATCGATTTGTGCTGCCGATATCTGAACATCAATGAGATCCGGGTCCGGAAAATAACGATAATCCTCGGCTTCTTCTTTGGAACGCATGGAAGCCGTGGCATTTCTGGCCGAATCGTAAAGACGGGTTTCCTGAATCACCCGTCCTCCCGCCTTAACGACTTCGATCTGTCTGGCGATTTCAAAATCGATGGATTTCTCGATAAACCGAAAAGAATTGACGTTTTTGATCTCAACGCGTGTCCCCAGCTTTTGAGCGCCCCGGAGGCGAACACTCACATTGGCGTCACAGCGAAAATTGCCGTTTTGCATATTGCCATCGCAAATTTCCAAAGCAGTCACGATCGCATGCAAGGAACGTAAATAGGCACCCGCCTCTTCGGAACTGCGCAAATCCGGCTCACTCACGATTTCGATCAGGGGAACCCCCGCCCGATTCAGATTAACCAGGGAGTAACCCGCCATGTGCACATTCTTGCCGGCGTCCTCTTCCATGTGAATACGATGAATACCGATTTTTCGCTTCAAATCGCTGCCGGTCTCGATTTCAAGCCAGCCTTTTTCGCAGATCGGCTTTTCAAACTGACTAATTTGATAACCCCGCGGCAAATCGGGATAGAAATAATTTTTCCGAGCAAAAACGTTTCGTTGACGAATCTCACAACCCGTCGCGAGCCCCGCTTTGATCGCGTATTCAACGACTTTACGATTGAGAACCGGGAGGGTTCCGGGATGCCCCGCGCAGATCGGACATACATGAACATTGGAGGCTAACGCACCTGAATCAGTCCCCTCACTCAACCGTGCCCGGCAAGCGCAAAAAATCTTGGTTTCAGTCGAAAGCTGACAGTGCACCTCAAGACCAATCACGGCTTCAAATTCCAAATCAGCCATGACTCAGATCCTCCCCTTTTCAAAAGCTGCGGCAACCGAAATCAACCGATCCTCTCCAAACGCAGGTGCCATGAGCTGTAGGCCGATGGGCAAACCCTGGACATCCTGGCCACAGGGGACACTGATGGCCGGGATGCCCGCCAAGTTAGCCGGTACCGTGAAAATATCGTTGAGATACATCTGGAGAGGCTCACTGATTTTTTCACCTATTTTGAAAGCCGTTGAAACGGAGATGGGACCCGCAATCAAATCTACCTTCTCAAATGCCTGATCGAAATCCTGCTTGATGAGACGCCTGACTTGGCAAGCCCGGCCATAGTACTGGTCCGCATACCCCGCCGACAAAGCAAACGTGCCCAAGATGATACGCCGCTTAACCTCAGGTCCGAATTGAGATCGAACTTTTTTATAAAAAGTAGTGAGATCTCCGGCCTCGATGGCCGCTGGAGGACGAACCCCAAAACGGACGCCATCGAATCTCGAAAGATTGCTCGATGCTTCGCTCATGGCCACGACGTAATACACGGCTACGGCATAGCGCGTGTGTGGCAAAGAAAGCGGCACTAACGTTGCGCCCTGTTTGGCAAACCACTCGACCGAAGCCTGAAGAGCTTTTTCGACTTCTGGAGAAAGCCCTCCCGACCAGTACTCTTGAGGAATTCCAATCCGCAAGCGCTTCCAATCTGGGGACAACTGAACAGCTTGAGCAGTTTGAACAGCCGGTACCGGAGCCGAGGTCGAATCCAGGGGATCATGACCAGACATCACATCAAAAAGAGTAGCGGCATCCTCTACCGTGCGGGTCATCGGCCCGACCTGATCAAGACTTGAGGCAAAAGCCACTAAGCCAAACCGACTCACTCGACCATAGGTCGGTTTGAGCCCGACAATGCCGCAATAGCTCGCCGGAAGTCGAATGGAGCCTCCGGTATCCGACCCGATAGCTGCGGCACAAAGCCCCGCTCCAACCGCCGTGGCCGACCCCCCACTGGAGCCACCCGGAACCCGATCCGGATGCGTGGGATGACGAACCGGCCCGAAAGCCGAATTTTCATTCGAACCGCCCATGGCAAACTCATCCAGACTGGTCTTTCCAAGAGTAATGGCCCCTGCAGTCTCCAGACGCCCGACCACCGTGGCCGTATAGGGAGGAATGTAATTTTTCAAAATTCGTGACGCGCAGGTCGTCCGTACGCCCTCAATCACCAAATTGTCCTTAACTGCCAAAGGCACCCCAAGAAGTGGAAACGCTAAGCGAGGAACCCTGCCTGCACGAGCAATCAGCTCGTCGGCACGCTTGGCCTGCTCAAGCGCTCGTGGTTCACAAAAGGTGAGATAAGCTCCCTGGGTACTCACCCGGGCCGCATCGAGATAACTCCGAGTTAGCTCGAGCGCGGAAATCTTTTTTTGGTCCAGGGCATCATGTATGGCTCGAACGCTATTGAATTCTTTTATTGGCATAGGAGGGGTTCTCAAAGGATAGGCGGAACTTTGTAGCCATCATATAAAGTTTCAGGGGCCGATTGTAGAATTTTGGGTTTACCCGCATCATCGACGAGCGAGGGCTTCACCTCATCTTCGCGAAACTGCGTGGCCCATTCAAGCGGATGGACCATCGGCGCCACACCCCGCACATCGACTTCACCCAACAACTCGACATAAGAAATAATTTCACCCATTTGGGACGAAAAAAGCTCAATTTCAGACTCTGATAATTCGAGCCTTGCCAAATGAGCCATTCGCCGAGTTAGATTTTCGGACATCAGTGCTCGCCTCCTAATGAGAGCCTTCAAGATAAACCGCCAAATACCTCGTTAAAAACTTGCGCTGCTGCCTTCCCCGAAACTCAATCGTCACTTTTTGATCATCCCCGGACCCTTCGACGGCCAGGATCGTGCCCAACCCATACTCGGGGTGATCAATTTTTCGACCGACGATTTCGCTAGAATTTTTTGATGGGCTAGAAGAAGGGCTAGAATTTCGGGCCTGGCCCCCGCCCATACCTCGACCATAATCTTTGAAATCGAGAAAATCTGCCGGAATTTCCTCAAAAAATCGAGAGGGCTGGTTGTAAGAAACATTACCCCAAATTCGACGCATCACCGCATTCAATAAATAGAGATTCTCGCGCGCGCGGGTCATCCCCACATAACAAAGTCGACGCTCTTCTTCGATATCCTCCTCGGGAGTTTCCTCCCAAGATTTAATCGAAGGAAACAATCCCTCTTCCATGCCCACGAGAAAAACCACTGGAAACTCCAACCCTTTGGACGAATGCAACGTCATCATCTTCACCGCCGACGCCGAAAAATCCTGCCGATCCGCATCGCTCGCTAAAGAAGACTGTTCAATAAACACCGGTAAAAGTTGCGCCTTACTGGCGTCGTGCTCCTCGGAAGCACCGCCAAAAAACCCTTCCTCGAATTCTAGTAAAAGTGTGTCAAATTCGTCCAGATTTTCAATGCGTGAACGTGCTTCATCCGTGGCCTCTTTTCTGAGGTCGTGCACATAACTCGTTTCGTCTAAAATGAGATGATAGAGTTCGCTCAGTAAAACTTTGGGTTGCTCAGCGATCAAACGTTGGATCAAAACAACAAATTGCCCAAGCTTTCGTGCCGTGGCCGCCGACGTAATCGAGGGATCACTGGCGACTTGTTGGAGGGCTTCCCAATAGCTGACCGCGGGGGCCTCCGCTTGATTGAGTCCCGCATGAAAGGCATCGACCTTATCCATCGTGGTTTTTCCGATGCCTCGCGCCGGAACATTAATGATCCGTTTCAGACCAATGGAGTCGTCCGGATTCAGAATCACTTTGAGATAAGAAAGAATATCTTTAATTTCTTTGCGGTCATAAAAGCGTAAACCGCCCACAATTTGATAAGCGATTTTTTCACGGCGCAAAACATCTTCAAACTGCCGACTTTGGGCATTCGTGCGATAAAAAATCGAAAAATCGTTAAAGGGTCTGCCATCATCGCGAGCTAGACGCTTCACCTCCGAAATGACGAATTCCGCCTCCATCCTTTCGTCCGTCACCTGCGCGCGAACAATAGGCAGCCCTCGTTCATTTTCAGTCCAAAGCGTCTTATCCTTGCGTGACGTATTATTCTTGATGACATGACCAGCGGCCTCAATAATTATTTGCGTCGAACGATAATTCTGTTCGAGCTTAACGACTTGAGCACCAGGAAACTCCGATTCAAAATCCAAAATATTGCGAATATCCGCGCCGCGCCACTTATAGATCGATTGATCCTCGTCTCCAACCACGCAAATATTGCCGTGTCCACCGTTCCGAGAATTTGCCAACATCATGAGTAATAAATATTGCGCGCGGTTCGTATCTTGATATTCATCGACGTGAATATAGCGGAAGCGGTTCTGATACGTTTTGCGCACCTCGGGCAGATCCCGCAATAACCGATACGTCATACAAATAATTTCGCCAAAATCCAGCGCATTATTAGCAAATAAATCTTTTTGGTATTGCTCGTAAACTCGTTTAACCTGTCTCTCAAAGATATTGTGGTGAGCGGGCTCAAGCTCATGGGGCTCGATCGCGTCACATTTGGCGCGGTTGATCGCCCCTTGTACACCCTTAGGACTAAAAGCTTTTTCATCAATCTCCAGCTTAGACATCACGTCTTTAATAAGAGAAAGTTGATCTGAATCATCGTAAATAACAAAAGGCTTGGTAAAGGGGGTATTCGGCAATTCGCGCCTCAACAGACGCACACAAACCGAATGAAACGTCCCGATTTCAGGTACGCCAAGCTGAAAACCCCAGCGAGCCCCGTCGACCTGGGCATCCCACCCCAAGGTCCGCTCCACCCGATGGCGCATTTCGGCTGCGGCCTTGTTGGTGAATGTCATCGCCAAAATCTGATGCGGTTGCGCCCGGCGAGTCTCGATTAAATAAGCAATTCGAGAAGTCAGCATCTTGGTTTTTCCAGAGCCGGCCCCGGCAAGCACGATCAACGGACCTTCGGTAATCAGCACGGCCTCTCGCTGACGATCGTTGAGCTGATCAACAAAAGGGGGATTACTCACTTCAACCTCTCACTTTCAATGGCCAACGATCTTCTGGCTACTTCACGTTCATAAGCTAAACGAACACCATGTACAAACAGAAGGCCCACCACCCGATGATCGTCGCTCAAAACCGGCACGCAGGGAATTAAATCGAACACTCCTTGCGTGGCACTCAAGCGATCATTCACTCGAACAGCAGGCGGTTTAACGCCCGATCGATAGAGCAGATCTTTGGCTTCAAGCAGCCCCGCGAGCGGTGAATTGGAGGTATCGGACTGCGCTGTCCACGCCGCTTGGATCACATCGACGGTCAACAGGCCTACATAGATATTTTTTGAGTTCACGACCGGCAGAAACGGATAACGGGACCGAATTAACCGCGCATAAATGGCCGAAACCGGCTCTTGCTCGTGAATCACCTCATGATCGGTGACCATCGCATCACGGACGGATACTGCCTCAAGGACGCTGGCCGAACGGCCCTGGATTAAAGCCATTCCCCGAGCCGCCAGATCGTATTCAAAAAGAGTATCCGTCTTTAAAAGCTGACGAACTCGTTCAGCCAGCAGTCCTGCGATCAAACAGGGCACCATGACATTCAAATTTCCGGTCATTTCATAGGCTAACACGCTGGCTGAGATCGGGGCTCCTAAGATCACTCCAAAAAATGCAGCGCCGCCAGCGAGGCCAGCAATCGAGGCCCCCCCTAATCCATGCAACAAAGACAGACTCAGGGCGTGCCCAAAAAAAACCCCAAGCACTAAAAGCGGTGAAAAGATCCCAAGCGAGCCAAACCCGGCAAGAATAATTGCCAAGGACAACGAGCGGCTCACCAAAAGAAACCAAGTTTCGGAAAGTCCCCGTTGATTCGACATCACCTGTTCAAGCAAAGTCAAATAAGGAGCGTGCCCGGACCGAAAAGTAAGAACCACCATAAAAAGTAAAACACCCGACGCGAGAATTCTCATCCACGTCTGAGTTTGAAAGAGATCCAATAAGCTCTCCTGCGTATAGCGAAAAGTTCGAATAAGTCCGGAGCCCAAGATGCCGGCGGCCACTCCAATCACGGCCGCGCTCACCGCAGCACTCAAAAAGGCAGGAAGACTGACCAGATCAACGTCGTAAAATGCCCCAGCAATGCTGGGGAAATGGAAGCCGACCCAGCTGGATAAGTATTTTCCCGTCAAAAATGCGGATAACGCCGAAATCACTGAAAGGATATGACGGCCCCCCACTCCCATTTCAAGGGGCAATAATACCGCTGCAAACGGCGAGGCAAAAGCCGCCGCGACCCCCGCCGAAATCACGGTAGAAGCATCCGTTCGTCGCCTTTGCTCAAACCAACGAGACATTCGGGATCGCGAACGAATCGCAAAGGCTTGCCCCCATTCAATGGCGGCTCCCTCGGACCCAACGCCGCCCCCGCAAATGGTCAATAAAAACGAAATACAGCCACGCATGACCCATCGCAGAGGTGAATCCTGCGGGAACGGAGAGTGAATATGAATGAATAGATCGGCAAGGCCGTCATAGGACCGACTTCCTGCCCTACGATCTAGAATAAAGCGTTGAAGGAGCATCGCAACGGCAGCGACTCCTAGAATCAATACCGGTGCAAATACAAAAGGAAGATGGGCTTGAATCCAGGGAGGAATCAGTACGACCACCGCGGCCAATACACCCAAAATCACCGCTCCCGTCACGGCGCCCCCCTCACTCGACCGTCACGCTTTTGGCCAAATTACGAGGCTTATCCACGTCAGTGCCTTTGAGTGTCGCTAATTCATAACTCAACATCTGCACCGCGACGGTCGTCACAAAAGGCAAAAGGCTTTCATGGATGCCTCTGGAAAACTCCTCTGGCAACGGCACCCAGAAGTCGCACAAAGATTGAAGCTTCGAATCCCCCCAATCACCAATGGCTAACACTTGAGCCCCTCGGGCCTTGACTTCCTCAAGATTGGAAATGGTTTTATCCCGCCAAGAATCATGAGGGGCTAGCACCACCACCGTCATAGCTTGATCAATCATCGCAATGGGCCCGTGCTTCAATTCACCCCCCGCATAACCCTCGGCATGAAGATACGCGATCTCTTTCAATTTAAGCGCGCCTTCGAGAGCGATCGGAAACTGATAACCACGCCCGATAAAAAAGAAGCCCTTCGAAGAGGCCAAACCCTTGGCAGCCTTCTTGATACTGAGCGAGAAGGCCCCCCCCGCGTCCAAGCCTTGGGATAAAAAATGAGGAATATGGATCAAATCTTCAAAGGCCTTGGAAATTTCCTGAACTTTTTCGCCATTATTGCCTATATAACGCTTCAGTCCCAGATACCCGGCCAACAAAAACAAGACCAACATCTGCGCAGTAAAGGTCTTGGTGGCCGCCACCCCAATTTCCGGGCCAGCCGCAGTATAAAACACCGCATCCGCTTCGCGCGAAAGAGAAGATCCTCGCACATTGGTAATTCCCAGAGTCGGTATTCCCTGAGCACGCACCTGACGAATGGCCGCCAAGGTATCAGCGGTTTCACCGGATTGAGTCACTCCGATCACCACATGACCAGGGCTCAATACCGGATCACGATACTTAAATTCGCTGGCAAGCTCAACACTCACCGGAATTCGGGCAAATTTTTCGAGCCAATATTTCCCAATCAAGGCCGCGTGCCAAGAAGTGCCACAAGCAATCAAAGTGAGTTCTTTGGCTTGATCCAATATTTGTACCGCAGGCTGACGGGCCAGCGGAAAAGGATCCGTGTGGGCACGATCCAATAAGGCATTCAGCGTATCGACAATCGTTACTGGCTGCTCATGGATTTCCTTAAGCATGTAGGTCGCAAACCCCTGCTTATCCAATTTATCGAGCGACCATTCGAGGTGCGTCGACTGACGTTGAACCGGACAGCCCGTTTTAAGATCGTAAAACACCATTCCGTCACGTGTGCCGACCACCACATCGCCATGCTCCAAAAACACGACATCTCGAGTCACCTCAAGAATCGGCTGGCCATCGCTCGCCAGGATAACCCCGCCCTGAGGATCATTGGCTGCCACCATCGGAGAACCATTGCGAACTCCGATGATTTTACCTGGCTCGCGTTCGGACATCACGACGATGCTGCACTGACCCTCGAGCTTGGAAAAGCTCTTTCGAACGGCCTCTAAAAGAGAAGCCCCGCTTTCCATCTCATCAAGCACCAAAAAGCCAAATAGTTCACTATCGGTTTCAGACTGCGGAAGATGGCCCCGCGCTAAAAGGTCTTTTTTAATTTCCAGGTAATTTTCAATAATTCCATTATGCACCAACACCACATGCCCCGCTCGGTGAGGATGGGCATTTTGCGTGGTAGGCTTTCCATGAGTCGCCCAACGGGTATGTCCAATGCCGCACCAGGAATCGCGAAACAGGGGGGCTTCTCCATTCAGAAGCTTTTCAATATTTTCAAGTCTTCCTTGGGATTTTCGAACTTCAATTTTTTCATTTTTAAAAAGGGCAACCCCTGCGGAATCATAGCCCCGATACTCAAGGCGTTTGAGGCCCTTGATCAAAATATCTACGACAGGCCGATTTCCGACATAACCTACTATTCCGCACATATCTTTTCACGCAGCTTTCGCGCGTACCCCTCTTTAGTAACCTGGCGCGCTCTTGCGATCGCCAGGGCGTCAGCTGGGACATCTTCGGTGATTGTCGACCCGGAAGCAACGTAAGAACCTCGGCCCACGCGCACAGGAGCTACCGTTTGGCAATCGCTCCCCATAAAAACATCATCCTCAATGATGGTCCGATGCTTGCGTGCACCATCGATCACCCGTCCATCAAAATTACACGTCACGAAGCCACACCCGATATTCACATGATTTCCGACCGTAGCATCACCCAAGTAGGACAAGTGCGCAACACTAGTATGGTTGCCAATTTGAGTCTTTTTCAGTTCCACATAATTGCCAATTTTTGAGTCCGCCCCCACCACAGACTCCGGCCGCAGATGAGCGTAAGGCCCCACTTGAGCACGAGGGCCGATCACGGACTTTTGGGCCACAGTCCCCGCCTTAAGATGAGCGCCCTCACCGACGTCGACGTCCTCAAGAATCACATGAGGTCCAATCGTGGCCATCGTGGCCACTCGCGTTTTCCCCGACAAGATGACGCCTGGACTCAAAGTCACTTCGACCGCAAGCTCAACTGAGGAATCCACCCAAGTACTGCCCGGATCCAGGACATGAACCCCCTTAAGTGCCCACCCCTTCAACACCCGATCATTCAAAATTCGTCGCGCCTGAGCCAATTCCCATGGATCATTAATACCGCGAAGATCTTGTGGCTCAGACCAGGGCAAAACCTCGGTTTTCTTTTTGGCTTTGGAGGCCTGAGCTACTAAATCTGTAAGGTAATACTCACTTTGCGCATTTTTATTAGAAAGTCGGTGCAAACCAAAACGCAAAAAAGCAGCTTGAAAGGTATAAATCGAAACAGCAACCTCACGGATCATTTTTTCGCGCAGATTAGCGTCTTTTTCTTCAACAATTCGTAAAACAGCACCTCGGGAGCCCCTTCGTACGACTCGTCCATAACCCTTAGGATCTTCAAGTTCGACCGTCAGCAATCGCATTGCATGTTTTTTACCAAGCGGCGCTAACATTTCTTGCACCAGTCGCGCCGAAATCAACGGCAAATCACCAGGCAGCACCAAAACACTGGCTCGTTCTTTGATCCGGGCCTCACCCCAAGGCGAATCCATCGCGCAACGAGCCGCATGTCCGGTTCCTCGTTGTTCGGGTTGATGGATAAACGTGATTTTCATGCCAGAAAAAGCGACCTCTGCGCGTACGACCGCCTCCACTTGCTCACGCCCGTGTCCTACCACAATCGCCACAGGACACAGAGGCGCGATTTCGCGGACCCGCTGAAGAATATGGAACAACAGCGGCGCCCCGCCCATCTGGTGCATGACCTTGGGCAAAGAAGACTGCATCCGCTTGCCCTGGCCCGCCGCCAAAACCATGACCCCAAAAGAGAGCGCTTCGTGTTTTGCCATGATCAAAATGGGGTAACAGGAAAGACGCCCCCGCTGCAAGCCCCAGTTTTTCAGACTGGTAGTCAAAACTTTGTCAATCTGTGTCCGCTACTACCCCCCCTCGGTTCCCCTTTTTTGACCTTCCAACGAGTGTTTCTCCAACCCGCATCATTTTTCTTGCAGGTTCTTATAAAAACTTATAAAAAATCTCCTCACCGCTAAGGATTGCGGTAAACTAGGTAGTCAGGTGGCCTACGCCCCGCGTAAAAGCAGGGCTTCAATAAAGAGTGACCCAGATTGACGAGGAGACTCACATGGATGCGAAGAATTTAGCTAGATATCGCAAGTTACTACTCGATGAAAAACAGCGGATTTTGAATAACGCAAAAAACGCGCTCAAAAACGAATTGGCGATTTCAACCGATGACCTTTTTGACGAAACAGACTTGGCCGCCAGCGAGGTCAATCAAAATTTAGTTTTTAAACTTCGAGACCGAGAACGTCTCTTGCTTTCAAAAATCGCTGAAGCCATGGCCCGGATCGAAGAGGGCACTTTCGGCGCTTGCACAGACTGTGAAGAGCCCATTGAAGTGCGAAGGCTCGAAGCACGCCCGATGTCTGATCTTTGCATCGCCTGCAAAGAAAAGCAGGAGCACCGCGAAAAGATCTACGCCTAAGCCGACGACGCTTCGGACTATGAATAGGCCACTCTGGATCCTACTCATCATCTTAAGTGGAACGATCCCGCTTGGGTTTCAATCACCCGTGGGCTGGGCAGCAGACCCAGCCCTAAAGCTGAAAGAAATCCAAGAAGCTCAGACTCAAGCCGAGGAAAAGCACCGCCGCGAACTTCAGGAACTCGAACGCGGAGTTTCTGCCAATACCATCGACGCTGACCGGGCTAGCGAAAAGAGATTCAAGATCGAGCAGGAATACCGCCAACACTCGGAAGGCCTTGCAAAGGCGCAAAAAGACGCCATTCAAAATCTCGATACCTCAGGCCCCAATCCCCCTGCTCCGGCAGCAAAGCCTGTAATAGGTATCCACATCCCCTCACAATCAGTAATCACCTATCCGGTGACCGATCCATCCATCCCACAAACCGAAGAGCACCCGAGCAACGAAGGCGATGGAAAAAATGTAGGTTTAGGAGTCAAAGAACTCGAGTTTTAGTGAGTCCCTTCAGGGGTAAGGGTAACCGGGGCATCCACCGAAACCTCCACCTCGTTGGCCATCGTAATTCCGGCAAACGTGGGAAGGTTAATCTGATAATCCGTAACTAATAACGTGAAATCAGCGTGAACCTGAGGCTGAGCCTCGTTCATGCTGATTGTCAACTTCCCCTGCACGGGATGATCCACTCCGTGAAACTTCAAGGAGCCTTGAAAGGGCAAGGCCTCAATATTCCTTTTCGCCCTCAATGCCTCATACGTCACATCCAGCTTTTGAATCGCTAAGACCGCTTCAGGAAATTTAGCGATTTCCAAATATCGCTCCTTCATATGCCTATCGCGCATTCCGATTCCGGAATCCAAGGTCTCCAACTTAAAGGAAATCAAACCAGACCACCCGGCCGCGCTCCAAAGTAAATCGCCCTGAGGCGTTCCGCCAATACCCACAATTTTGATGGCGCTGGGTTTTCCGATCGCCTTAAATCCCACTTTTCCGCCTTCGCCACCCACGTGAATTTTCCAGAACATATCCGACAGAACCGCCGTACTGGGTGTCGGACTAGGTGCACCAAAAACTAAAGAACCAGGCAGGAACCCGAAAAAAAGCCCCACTACCCCTACTGCAAAGATCTTGAATGGACACCTGAACATCACTCCCCCTTTTACAAATAAAAGTGCAACATAGCCCAACCCATCTGACTCCAATGAGTTTGATCGATCGGATTTTGTTCGTAAGACCACTTAAAATCCAGCTCCCAGTGAGGGCGAGGAAAAGCTTGAAAACCCACCCCATAACGGGCGATCCGCGTGCTTGAATCGCCGAAATCAGGTCTCGCCCATTCCTGGGTTAAATAGGCATGCAACCCCTGGATGAACTCCCAATCGAGCCGCTGATAATCAAATGCACCCCATTGACTCTGATATTGAAAATCAAGCTCGGCTAACCAATACAAACGAGAGGTCAAACCTAGCACAGCGTGCGACCCTAAAACGTGCCGTCCGCCAGAATCATTTTTTCCATAAAAATAGCCACCACCGACCTCAAAATGATCGGTCGGGTACACCGAGCCACGAAACGCCACCCCTCTTTCAGCGACTCCCTGAGTCCCGATCGTGAGCCCATTGGATTTAGTTTCCACTCGTTCAAACTTTCCGAGAACCGCGGTACCATAAACACTGTAATCATCCCTCAGACGTGAGTACTCAAGATTGTAGGTATCGCTGCCCTCGTCCCAACCCAGATTGCGACGAGTGACCACCGTATGTTCGGGAATATTGACCCCGAAGGCCGGGAAAAATTTGCCGAGCCGTAAATTTGAATCTTGATCCAAACGAAACATCACAAAATGGCGCGAATCCACTTCGCCGTCCACAAAACCCAGCTCAAGATCAAAAACCCAAGTTCCCAACTCGTAGGAGGCCTCCAGGTCTGACTGCATCAAGAACAAACGTTTTTCGCGGTACCTGGGATTATCCTTATAGGTACCCATAAGACGGGTATCCCCACCAAACAAAAGTTTTTCCGGGATCGTATCTTTGAATAAACCATAGATCAATTTACCCTCATGCTCTCCCGATGCGGTGCTCAGAATCTCTTGAGACAGTTCCCGTCCATAGGCCGTCAGCACCCCTCCCCCCGTCGGCGCCAAATGGCAGGAAGTACAGTTCACATACCCATGCCGGATCATCCCAGGAAAAGCCCAGCTCGGCATAGGAAGCGCCCAACAAACCACCGCCAGAAAAAAAATCTGAATAGGATGCTTTGTCATTAATTTTCCAGCGCCCCCGCCTGAATCCAATCATGAATGGCCTGAATTTCCACATCCGAAAGTTTGGGAGAGCGCGCAGGCATGCTACCCGAGCTCACCTCCCGATAAAATTGACTCGCCTCAGGGTTTCCTTTACGAACGATATCCAACGTTCCGGCATAAGTTGCCAGGGACGTATGACATTGCAAGCACTTAGGCTGAATCGTATTTTGCAAAATGGACGAAAACGTCGGATCCACCGGAACCTTGAACTCTCGCGAGCCGCAAGCTTGCGTCAAAAAACCTGCAGTCACCCACACAAGAATAGCCAAATTTTTCACAGCTCCCGATCCTACGCCCTGAGGTAAAAAACTCAAACAAAATCAACCCTTCAAATCAAACTGTCGTTTTCCCCAAAAAGACCTCAAGGGTCCCTGAATTTCGGCCGAATCGTTCCTTGAGAGTAAATTGCAGCTTATCATCTGCCTGAGGAGGCAATGGAATGGTTACCAACTACGACGGCGAACAAGTTGAAATCCCACAAAATCTTCCAATGTTACCGGTGAGAGACATCGTTGTTTTCCCCTATATGATTATCCCGCTTTTTGTCGGGCGCGATTCATCCATCAAGAGCGTCGAGGAAGCCCTTTCTCGCTCTGACCGGTTGATTTTGCTCGCCTCACAAAAAGAGATTAGTGATGAGCATCCTGCTCCCGAGGGAATTTATAAAACGGGCACTGTTGCCATGATCATGCGGATGCGCAAGCTCCCCGATGGTCGCATCAAGATCCTCACTCAGGGACTATGCAAGGCGAACATCGAAAAATTCACCCAAACAGAACCCTTCTACGAATGTAAAATTGATCGCATTCCCGAGCCAACAGCACCGAGCCGCACCGAGGCCGAAGCCCTCATGCGCACAGTGCGTGAACAACTGGAACGCGTCATTGGATTAGGCAAAGTCCTCACCCCAGACATTCTCATGGTTTTAGATGATATCCATGACCCAGGCCGCTTGGCTGATCTCGTCGCTTCCAACTTAGGTCTAAAAGTCGCTGACGCCCAAGCCATCCTTGAAACACATGACTCTGTTTTGAGATTGCAGAAAATTAACGACATTTTGACCAAAGAAGTCGAAGTTCTTTCGATTCAGGCCAAAATCAGGTCTCAGGCAAAAGACGAGATGACCAAATCGCAAAAGGAGTATTTCCTTCGCGAACAAATTCGAGCCATCAAAAACGAGCTAGGGGATAACGACCAAAAAGGCGAAGAACTCGGTGAACTCAAGGAAAAAATCGTCAATTGCAAAATGCCTCCCGAAGTTGAAACCGAGGCCTTTAAGCAACTGGGACGCCTTGAACGCATGCATCCCGATGCCTCCGAGGCCTCCATGCTGCGCACTTACATTGATTGGTTGATCGAAACTCCGTGGAGCAAGCAAACCGCGGACAACCTGGACCTGACTCGCGCAAAACAAATATTGGACGAGGACCATTACAACCTCGACAAGATCAAAGAACGCGTTTTAGAATATTTGGCCGTGCGCAAGCTGAAGGACAAAATGAAAGGTCCGATCATTTGCTTTGCGGGCCCGCCGGGGGTCGGCAAGACCTCCTTGGGTAAATCCATCGCACGGGCACTCGGACGCGAATTCGTCCGCATCTCGCTCGGAGGAGTCAAAGACGAAGCCGAAATCCGCGGGCATCGCCGCACCTATGTGGGTGCACTTCCCGGCCGAATCATTCAGGGAATCAAGCAAGCCGGTACCAATAATCCGGTCTTTGTTCTAGACGAAATTGACAAGCTCGGCAGCGATTTCAGAGGCGACCCCTCGGCCGCTTTGCTCGAAGTTCTCGACCCCGAGCAAAACTACTCTTTCCGTGATCACTACTTAAACGTACCGTTTGACCTGACTAACGTCATGTTTATTGCGACTTGTAATGATCTATCGACGATTCCGTCGGCCCTTCGCGACCGCATGGAAATCATCCATCTGTCTGGTTACACGCAGGAAGAAAAGCAGTTTATCGCGAATAGATATTTGATACCCAAACAAATCGTTGAAAATGGGATTACGCCAAACCAGATCGAGTTTTTACCCGACGCAATCAAATCGATGGTTGATGGATACACCCGAGAAGCTGGCCTGCGTAGTCTTGAACGCCTTGTCGCAACGGCCTGCCGAAAAACGGCACGACTGGTTGCGGAAGGAAAAACAGAGAAAACGACCATTAACCTTGAGCAAGTCTACAAATTTCTGGGACCAGCTCCCTTCTCCCGCGAAGAGGAGCAAGAGCGGGATGAAGTAGGCATTGCCACCGGACTGGCCTGGACTGCCGTAGGAGGAGAAATCCTCTACGTCGAAACCACGACTATGAAGGGAAAAGGCAGCATCATTCTCACCGGACAGCTTGGCGACGTCATGAAGGAATCCGCCCATGCGGCCATGGGTCTGATTCGATCGCGCGCGCAGGACTTTGGAATCGACGATGAACTGTTCTCCACACGGGACATTCATATTCACTTTCCTCAAGGGGCCATCCCAAAAGACGGGCCTTCTGCCGGAATCACCATGGCTTCGGCCATCATTTCGAGTCTGACGGGCATTCCGATCCGCAAGGATGTTGCCATGACCGGCGAAATTACCCTGACGGGTAAGGTTCTCCCGATTGGTGGCCTCAAAGAAAAAGCGCTCGCCGCGATGAGACATGGGATCAAAACCGTGGTCATTCCGGACCGGAACAAAAAAGACCTCGAGGACATCCCCCAGGAGTTCAGGGACAAGCTTACCTTTATCCCTGTCAAGACGATTGACGATGTTCTTAATGTGGTACTCACGGATAAGTTGGTCACCAACAAGCCGCGACACCCCGCTGGCGCCACCAGCGGACGTGACCAGCGGGAAGGAACAGTGCCCAACACGAAAAATCGCAAAAAGGTTGCCGCCGCGGCAGCGGCCTGACCCCCCGTGAGCGCAGTGGAGTTCGTAATTTGCGCAGTGCTGGTGTTTACGGCCAGCTATCTTTCTTCTGCGGAGATTGCGCTCTTTAGTTTGTCGCGGTTTCAACTTCGTTCACTCAAGGAGCGATTTCGACCCGCACATCGAAAAATCAAACGACTGCTGGCCGACCCCGGCGGGCTATTAGTGACGATTTTGGTCGTTAATGAAATCGTGAATATCGCGCTTTCATCGATTATTACAAAAACGGTTTCGGCAATGCCACTGCCGGCGTTTTTGCTCTCACTGCATATTCGCCCATGGGTCCTGACCACGGTACTCGGGATGCTCCTCACGGCGCCGATTATTCTTTTTCTCTGTGAAATCACGCCAAAAATAATTGCCGCTAGCGCCAATCGCCTCATTGCGCCCCTCACCGTGGGTCCCCTTTCGTTAGTCTACGACGCCCTGAAGCCCATTCGATGGCTTCTCAAATGGATCATCGCTGCGGTGGGCCGTTGGAATAACCAGCCTTCCCTGATCTTGCCAACACAAAATGGGGCACACCCAGAAGAAGAAACGCTTTTGCGTGAATCGGACTTTTTATTGATGTTAGAAGAAGGACTTAAAGAAGGGGCAATCCAACAAGGTGAATTGGATTTGATCAAAAACGTTTTTGAGCTCGATGACCTCTCCGTTCAGGATATCTTTACGCCCCTCTCCCAAACCCTATCGCTGCCAGAAAAAACCACACTGAAGGTTGCGCTTGCAACTATGCGCAGCCAGAAATTTTCAAGAATTCCTATCACTGGAACCCACCGAAAAAACGTAGTTGGCATTCTTTACTCCAAGGATCTCCTACGGGCCAAGCTTGAAACGGATTTAATGACCCACACCATTGACACCCTCATGCGCAAGCCCATGTTCGTCCCCCCAACCCTGCGGCTCAACGCGCTTTTCAGAAGGTTCAAGCAACACAAGACCCATATGGGGGTGGTGCACGGAGATACGGGCGAAGCCATAGGCATTGTTACCATGAGTGACGTACTTGAGGCCCTTTTTGAAGATTTCCTTCCAGATGAGGATGAAGAGCTGGGCGAGGAGGAACTCTAATGCCGGAAAGTAGCCTCACACTCACCCATCTCTTAACTCTCGTTCCGCCCTTGCTTCTCATCGAGGGATTTTACTCTGGCTCTGAAATTGCTCTCCTATCAGCGGACAAACTCGCCCTCAAGAGACAAGCACGGCAAGGGTCGCATCGAGCAGGGCTAGCCATCGAACTAGCCGCCCATCCTGAACGCATTTTCTCTGCCACACTCCTTCTCACCAGTCTTTGCGTCATCGTAATTTCAGCTCTTACAGCGTTGTTTTTTTTGGAACGCCATCAGGAACATTCAGATCTTTTGGCAATATTAGTCACTTCACCCCTCGTGGTGATTTTGGGTGAACTCATTCCAAAAACCCTTTACCAACGCAACGCCACACTCCTCGCCCCGTGGGTCGCCCTACCCATCCATTGGACTTATTGGATTTTCTATCCCCTCACTCGCATTCTTTCACTTTACACTTCTAAACTTTCTCGAATGATCGGCCCCATCGAAGAGCTTTTAACCGGAAAACATCACACTACCCGCGAGGATCTTGAATCGCTTCTTTCGTACAATCGCCGTGAATCCGATTTGAAGCTGAGCGAAAAGCAAATGATTCGCCGGATTCTAGATTTTCGCGAATCGATGGCCCGAAATGCGCTCATTCCGCTGGTGCAAGTCGATGCGATCGAGGACACCGCTACCGTGCGTGAAGCCCTCGAACAGTTTGAACGCCACCGTCATTCGCGCATGCCCGTGTACCATGAGCGAATCGATAATATCGTGGGGGTGCTTGAAACCGCTGATCTTTTTGTAGCCACCGACCTAGACCAGCCTGTGCGTCACTACGTCACCAGCGCTCATTATGTCGCGGAAACCCAAGCGCTCCCTGACCTCTTACTCGAGATGCACCGCGAAGATGATGAAATGGTCGTGGTCGTTGATGAGCATGGAGGCGCCGTCGGCGTCATTACTTTTGAAGATATTGCGGAAGAAATCGTGGGCGAAATCAACGACGAGTACGACACCGAATCGCTCCCCTACAAAGAGCTTTCCGCGCAAAGCTGGTTGGTTCAGGCTCGAATGGAAATTCCGCTCATCAACGAACAGCTCAACTTCGAGCTTCCTCAGGGGGAGTATGAAACTTTGAGTGGATTTTTGCTGCAACAGTTTGGCAGAATCCCAGAACATCGGGACGAACTCTTCTTCAACACCCCTCGGGGGCAATTTAAATTTACGATCCGCAAAGCCACGGCGCGTCATATCGAACTGGTATTGATTGAAAAAATCGCTGAAAGTACGTCAGAAGGTTGACGTTTTTGACGGTTCTTTGATTTTTTCGCCTTTTTTTTGGGAAGTCGTTACACTCTACCCAGGGAGAATGGCTCTGTGGCAAAAAGTGTATTAATTGTTGATGATGTTCCCTTTGTCCGTCAGACCCTCAGGGAGATCCTCACGGCTGCTCACTATCAAGTCGTGGGTGAGGCCGCCAATGGCCTCGAGGCCATTGAGATGTATGCAACGCTCAGACCTGATCTCGTCACCATGGACATCGTCATGCCCAAGATGACGGGAATGGATGCCACTCGCAGAATCTGCGCTATGGACCCCAACGCGAGGATCGTGATTATTTCGGCTATGGGGCAAGAAAATCTCGTCATGGAAGCGATTGCCGCCGGCGCCAAGGACTATGTCCTCAAACCTTTTAGCGCCCTCGAAGTAGTCAAGACTTTGGAGCGCGCACTTCAAACCAACGCTGACAACCCACACCTTTTCAGAGAAGGGCCTCAAACAGGTTAGTGCATGCCATCCAATCACCTATTCGGACACTTGATTGAGTCCCTTCCGAAGCAGTTCTCCTTCTATCATTTGGGCGAAGTCCGCCTGACACCGAGCGTGAGTGTCCCTTCGGATGAGACCACCCTTCCAAAAAATCCGGTCGCGGTGGCCTTTTCGGTCGAAGGCGATGTGCGCGGGTCGATGCTTTTATTGTTCGAGGAAGGATTGGACGTGTCTGTTTATTCTGAAATGGGCAACGTCATCGCCAGCCAAATGGTCACTTCGCTTGCCGAAAAAGAAGGAGTGGACCTGTATATTTCGCCCCCAAAAATCCTCTCTTCCGTGCAACTATCGACGATCTTAAAAAATCAGCACGGCGTTGCCCGCACATACTTACATCAACCCCCCAACGCCCCCAGCATTTTACTTCAGGCCCTCGTCATTCCAACGGAGACACATGGTTATGCTTAGAACCGTAGGGTTTGTCATTAAGGCCGTTCTCTTTTCCGTCTTTGTGATTTGGATCAGCAATTGGGTCCGGTGGGACGGAAAAACCGTCTCCGAACATGTGATGAATACGGCAAACCATATCGAAAAATCCAACATCACTCAGCAAGCACGCACCTGGGCACGCAAGATTACCGTTGACGCTCGCGAAGGCGTGGCGAAAAAATCCCACCGCCACAATGAGGTCAATTCCGATCGCACCGAAACCGAGGCAGCGGCCCCGTCTCGATCTGAAGACCAGATCCCCTCATCTGAGCGGCAAAAACTTCGCGAGCTGATTCGTGAACTCAATCACTCACGAACCCAGGATTAAGGCTTATTGAATCGCCGCAGAGCCCGCTGTGCCCTGAGTTGCAGCCGCGCCTTCAGCTTGGAACTCCTGTATTTGCTTTTCGACTACCGCAAATTTACATTGAATTGCCAAAGCGTTCACTTCGTCATCAGCCCCCTCACCTAAATGAGCCATCGGCAGACGGTTTGGGCTGACGTTTTTGAATGGCCTTTCCGTAGATGCAAACACGGAAGGTACCATCAAAACGCTCACTACTAAAATGATCCACAGTCGTTTGATTTTTTTCATAACTACTCCTACTCAACAACAACATTCACAATTGCCACAGTAACAACAGACTGACTCCTCAGTTCCACTGATCAAATCAGTCATCTCTCACAGAAGGGAGTTAGTGCAACCCGGGTGCCAGAATGTGTCACCGCAGCACTACCCCAGTAACACTTCGTTTATATTGAAATTTCCAGTTCCACCCGCCATCCCCTTTTTCTAAGACACTGTGGCAATCCAAACACAGGGGTGACGGGTGTTTAATTCTTAGGCAGGGAAAAGGCTCTCTCGGACTGAACTCAATCTCATACACATCCATCATCTACTCTGCCACTCTGTACTCATTTTCATACAGCCCAAACTCCCCAACTAGCCCCTGATGCCCCTCCCAGGCCTTTACGCATGGCATCTCAATTGCTCAGCTACCTGCACAATGAAAGAAAATTCACGCCAAGCTCAGGGATTGATCCTATTTCTCGCCATTGCACTCTCAGCCACTTCATGTGGAGAAGCCGTTCCAACCCCGGAGCCGATGGCAATGACTCCGACGTCAGAGGCCGCCCTGCCTGCCTCCCTACCTCAAACGCCGATCGTGTCTATCCAAAACCCCAGTCCTCATCCAATACCTTCATCACCGCACCCGACACTGCCCCCCACCACACCCTTACTCACGGGTTCGGCTGCGCTAGATGCTGAAGAACTCGTATTTTTCAGTTTGATCAACGATTATCGAGTTCAAAACGGCGCAGCCAAACTCTTGGTTTCGGTCACACTCACCGTATCCAGCGATTGGATGAGCCAAGATATGGCCGTGAAGAATTACTTCAGTCACACCGACAGTCTTGGGCGCGATCCGTTCACAAGAATGGCAGATTTTGACTATGTCAACGCGAATTCGAGCGGAGAAAATATCGCGGCGGGTAACGCCACAGGACAGGCCACTTTCACACAATGGAAGAACTCTCCCGCTCACAACGCCAATATGCTGAATTCATCCTACCGCGTGATTGGAATAGGACGAGCTTCAAACTCTGGTTCAACCTACTCATGGTATTGGACAACTGACTTTGGATCTGCGGAATAAAAAAACCCGCATTCCTCATGAAAGAAATGCGGGCCCTGATTACCCAATAAGATGGGAATCTTTAAACTTTAGCGAACAATGTCTTTAAATTCACGACCAGCGCGGAACTTGGGAACCGTCATCGCTGGAATTTTGATTTCTTTTCCAGTCTGTGGGTTACGACCAAGACGAGCCTTACGCTTGGACTTGGTGAAAGTACCGAAACCGATCAGGGTCACATCATCACCCTTCTTGACAGACTTCTTGATGGTATCAAGAGCAGTGTTGAGCACGTTTTCGGCATCTACCTTGGTCACTTTTGCTGCCTTCGCTACTGCTTCGATTAACTGAGCTTTATTCATCTTCTTCTCCTTTTAGAATTTTTTCCTATCCCTTCAGAGGCAAGGGAACCGTCTTAACTTGTTGTTTTGAAGATAAGCGCGATGATGACGAAATCCTCTCACGCTGTCAATGCACTTCGCACATAACTTTTAAGATTCTCGCACAACCTTAAGCGATACGATTCCGACTTCTTGCTGCGGACGATCTTGAGACCCAGTTGGAGTGTTGCCTAATGCGGCAAGAACATCTTCGCCTTTTACAATCCGCCCAAAAACCGAATGGTGACCATCCAGCCAAGGCGTCGCAACTAAAGTAATGAAGAACTGACTCCCATTGGTATTGGGCCCTGCATTAGCCATCGAAAGAATCCCTGGCCCCGAGTGCTTGAGTGACGCATGAAATTCGTCTTTAAAGCGATACCCCGGCCCGCCCGTTCCAAGACCCATCCGATCACCGGCCTGAATCATAAAATTTTTGATGATTCGATGAAAAATGGTCCCATCATAAAAGGGTTCACTCGACTTTTGACCGGTGCGTGGATCCACATATTCTTTTTCACCGGTAGCAAGACCCACAAAGTTTTTTACAGTTTCTGGAGTTTTTTCTTCCTCCAAAACGCAAATCATCTGACCTTGAGTGGTTTCAAACACTGCATAAAGGCCTTTTCCTAGTCCCAAATTTTCTTCAACAATCGGTCTGATCGGCATCTCAATGACTTCCCTATTGCATTCTTTAAAAGTGAAAACCCAGTCCAGCTAAAACTGAAACATGAGTGGGCGCCCCCGAGTTAATCCCAGTTAAGACCCCAGCCTCCACATATCCACTCAAGTGCGCACCAGAATCCAGAGAAAAAGGATAATCCACCCCAAAATTTCCACCCACGACCAAGGACGAAGAGTTCAGCCCCTGACCAAAACGAACCCGAACTTCCGGTTCTACCCTGCTCCCTGAGTAGATTCGATAAATAAAAGACCCCATGAGAGAGGTATCTGTCCAAAGTGACTCCACGGCTACGCCGAGGGAAAGCATGCGATGACGGTAACCATGCGAAAAAGGAAGTAACGAGACAGAAAACTCTCCGTCAAACCCTGCCTCAAATCCGTCCGAAGTAAACTCATATCCGCCCACCCCCATGGCACGAATCAAAAAAATAGAAGGCAGACGTCCCTCATTCACTGGCTCCGACTGTTTAACGCTCAACGGCTGGTGGCCGGTGCCTTTCAACGCTTCATCAAGCTTTTCGGGAGCCACATCCTTAGCTTGCACGTAACCCAAGACGCCGCTCTCCATACGCATTTTGTACCAATATTCGCCGTGAGCATCCTTGAGTAATCCCGAGCTAATCTTAAGAGCTGTGTCTCGAGCCAGAACACCCAAAACGGGAGAATTTAAACCCGCCATTTGATGGACTTCGGAGGCATCCACCATCACTTTGGCATTTTGAACCGCATAAGCCGGGGATGTGATCAGCCCCGCTCCCAGTATTGCAAATAGGATCACCGAAAATACCGCCTTCAAAAAAATGCGAAACAAAATCATGAGTTCTCTCCCCATTTTTCAAGGCGTTTGAGCAAGCGACTCAGACCTTCCAAGTTGGATGCATGCCGAATCAAGCGCCGACCTTCTTCGTGGGCCTGGTCAGCTCGCACCCAGCAAAAATCAGTGTGCTCATGAGAATCCAGACGAACGAGAGGACTTTGACTTGCAGGTACAGCCTGGAAAGCAAAAACGTGCTCTTCAAAAATTTGCCCCCGCGCCTGGAATTCAAAATGATAATCTAGACTAATCGGGCTTCCAAGAAAAGGAAGACTCGTTTCTTCATTGGCCTCTCGAAGTGCGGCATCATGAACGGCTTCATTAAATTCGACGCCACCCGTCACTGGTTGCCAAAAACCGCCGCGTTCGGGGGTGAGTAAAAGAAACAAAATCTCAAACTGAGGTGGAGATGAGGGTGCGGAGGGAACAACCCGGTAAATCCACACCTGAACTTTGAGTTTTTTCATATAATGAGAGGTCCTTGATTTCAAAATCATACTTGGAAAGGAAATGCTTGGTAAGTCTTTGGTTTTACGATAGTAAATCTTTGACTCGTGAACGCCGTTTTCGAGTAGACTCAGATGGATTGCAATGTTACAAACTATTGAAATCCATCAGTAATTTATAGTATGCCGATGTAGCTCAGTTGGTAGAGCAACGCTTTCGTAAAGCGTAGGTCAGCGGTTCGAGTCCGCTCATCGGCTCCATAAAGGTACTCCGTACCTTTTGGTAGAGGACTGCGTCATACGAGGTGTCATGCCCGACTCGATTCTTGACCAGATGTCCGAAGAAACCGGTGAACACTCTGGGCAGGATACAATTGAAAATCGTCGGCAAAGAACTAGTCGCCCAAATGCTCAGCAAGAATGAAAGCTCCTCTCGGGTCCTCATCCCCGTAAACTGCGGTGCCATTTCCGAAAACCTCATTGAGAGCGAATTATTTGGCCATTGCCGAGGCGCCTTTACCGGAGCCGTAAAGGACCGAATCGGAAAATTCGAACTCGCACACCATGGCGATCTTTTTCTCGACGAAATTGGGGACCTCCCCCTAGCCGCCCAGGTCAAACTTCTGCGCGTACTCCAAGAGGGCGAAATCACCCGCGTCGGCGAAACCAGCTCCCGTCGGGTTTCAGTTCGAATCATCGCCGCCACCAACAGAAATCTCCTAGCCATGGTCGAAAACGGAACCTTTCGAACCGATCTGTACTACCGCCTCAACGTCATCCCCATTCAAACCACCCCGTTGCGCGAAAGGCCGAGCGACATCCCAGATATCGCGCGTTTTCTCCTGACCATTTTAGCCAAAGGAAAAATCCGCCTAGACGACCGCGCCCTTGATCTACTCGTCAGGCAATCCTGGCCGGGAAATATCCGAGAACTGCGAAACACAATTGAACGCGCCATCATCGAGGCCCAAATTCGCCACTCCGACACGATCGAAACTCGCGATTTAGACTTCCTCTCCGAAGAACGACAAAAAAGCCACCCCGGACAAATCAGCCTCCCCTCCCTACTCACCGAGATCTCCATGGAATCATGGGACGGTTACGTCCGTCAGGCTGAGCGCGAATACCTCCTCAAAGCCATGGCATTATTTGAGGACAACGTCGAAGCTCTCGCACGCCACATGAGCTACGGGCGCAGCACCCTGTTCAAACGACTTTCGGCTTTGGGACTAAGCCGACGCAAGCCTGGCCTCACCACCTTTGTCGAAAAGGAGGCGGTCGATGACCAAGCAACTCATTATTAACGCCGTAGGGAGACCGGGATGAGTTTTCGAGCGGCACTCCTTTTTTCGCTCCTTTTGGTGCAGGCGCTGGCCATAACCAACGAAGCCCAATCTGCACCCCCCTCAGTATGGAAAACCGATTGGCGGTATTCCGCAACAAATGGGGAGACTTCAACAACCGCCCGAAATTGGAAACCGACCTCCGTTCCTTGCGTCCTAGCTGACCCAAAAATTACCAGTTCCCTTTGGTTTGCGGCGCCCTTACCAGCAACCGTGATTCCTAACCCCATCCTCTACATTCGAGCCATGGCAAACCCATTTCGGGTCTACCTAGGGGATCGCGTGCTCTATGAATTTGGGTATGATGGCGGAATGCCTACCAGCCGATTTATGGGCTTTCCTTGGCATATGATCTCTCTTCCTGAAGATTCAGCCGGAAAAGAGCTTCGATTCGTCACAAATGTAACCCAGGCAAAATCCGGCTTTTGCTCGGAGATGTCCATCGGCCCCGCCGTGGGATTCACCGCAAGGCTCGCCATTGATGGAATCGATCGATCCTTGGCTGCGCTCTTTGCCCTTTTGTGCGGGATCGCAGGAGTCATCGTCTTCGCTGCTACAAACCCCTCGCAGTCGTCGAAGACGATCTTTCACTCTGTGCCCGCCAATATGGCGTTGAGTGGGATATGGTCATTCCAAAGTGGGCCTATCGAACCTTTATACCGACCAAAGCCATCGACCTGCACCGTATTCTCAGTAATTTAGGCGAAAATGCGATTCACGCGGCCGGGCACCGGGGGCGGCGGATCGTCATCTCTTTTGAACGGGTCAGTGGACGTGTCCAAGTCGTGATCCGTGATTTCGGAAACGGCTTTTCAGATCAAGCCCTCGCCGCCTTTCAAAAGGGCGAAGTCTTTACGACCAAGACCGAAGGAACTGGACGCGGACTTCTTTCGGCGCGGGATCTTGTGAGCGCGGCGAAGGGCACTCTCCAAATTCTATCCGACCAAACTGGAGCCGTTGCAACCGTCGAACTCCCCGTTTGCGAAGCTCCCGAATGGTACTTTGACGTTAGCGCGAACCAACTCGACGCCGTATTCGTTCTCGATGATGACGAGGAGATCGCCTCGAAGCTTGCGCGGGCATTGCCTCAGACCAAAATCACCAGTTTTTCGGAAGAGACTGAATTCTTGCAGGCGGCTCGTGCCAATCCCGGCATTTTCCTTTTTGTGGATTACGGCTATGCCGGCCGCCGAACCGGCCTCGATTTAATTCGGGCCGAAGGGCTGGCCGATCGAGCCGTCCTGTTTACCGGCCGCGCCCACTTCGATGGCGATATTCAAGCCCGTGCGATGGCGGCAGGGATTCGGATTTTGCCAAAGGAGTGTGTGATTTTGCGGGGGAATGGGCGAGACAGTACTCCTGATAAAAGGTCTCTTACCGGACCTTTAGCCGTCGAACAGTTTCATCATGAGGCACAAACGTCGCCCGCGACCGTAAGCGCTCAATCGTTGTTTCAGTCCCAGCAAGAAAGTCACCAATAATCTGCTTCAAGGTATCGTCAAACAGCGGATCCACAGGATTTTCCCCTGTCTTGTAACGAGTAAGCGTGCTCCGCTCCTTTCCGACCGCCTTGGCTAATTCATTTTGCGAGTAAGGAAGCACGGAAAAGCTAAACTGAAGTTCAACAGCAGAAATGACGCCCACCTTCTTGGAAATCGATTCCAAAACAAGGCGGTTCCAGCGGTCAATCAAATCGCCGGGGACAAATACCTCGCGGCAGCTTCTGCATTCCTCCAGGCGACTGTCTCCCTCGATCACAACAATACCCATCGGAGTCCGATACTCATAATCCTTAACGACCTGAATCCCAAGGGTCATTTCGCCGCAGGTCGGGCAGCGCTTCAACTTCGTTAGAGTGGCATGCTCTTTCATTGTCATTTCTCCTATTTGTCCTTTTCAGCGGCTAGGCCAACCTGATCTTCAGCGTGATAACGTTCAGCCTGCTTTTCTGTCGCCTCTGCTGCTGAGACCACTACTGTTTGGTCCTCGATGATTACAATCAGGCGCAGTACACGGTCTTTTTGATCCTCACCAAACCATCGATAGCGATCATTCCCAGAATACTTGTACTGACCGCCAATTTCTCGTAGCTCGAGGGCTACCGCGCTTCCAATTTTCAGGCATTCCAAAATATCAACTGCGGTAATCAGCCGCTCCGGATGGTCATTCATGACATGTTGGCTGATCAAGTACTGCTGCGCTCTCACCAACCGCTTTGCCTTAGCTGTCAACTCCACAAGTTCGTCTGACGTCACCATTTGATCTTACTCCATGACGTTGATTTAATCAACACAACTATATCTACTTGAATTAACAGCTAAATTATACGCAAAATAACACTACTGCAAGTAACAGAACCGTCAATTACCCTTTCCTATATTTTTAAGGGATGACCACCACTTCCCAATTCCAAACGTCCTGGCCGCCTCGCCCCTGAGCGGAAAAGGCATCCCGGCGCAAAGCCCAGAAATCACCTCCTGCTGCTGCTCCGGTGTCGGAAACGCCCGACTAAATGCCTGTTCCTTGGCCGCCCATTCGCGCGCCTCCTTCGCAGTTTCGTCCTGCTCGCGCTTGAAGACTTCCGCCCGCCGCCGCTCCTGTTCAACGCGAAATTGATTTTTGCAAAAATATTCATGTTGCCCACCTATCCCGTAGCACATTGATCCTGTCGGATCTGGTGGGTTTGTGCCTTCGAGATAGGTCTAAAGGACCATCGAGAAAATACTACCGGACCAGGTCCAATCTAAAATGGTTCGCTCCGCCAGGGTCGTCGTCCATCGTTTCTCCTAAAGGTTCACCTCATTTGTGCTGACTACGGCTAAAAACAAAAAAGCCTCGTAGGTTATTGTCCCACGAAGGCATAAAGCTCGCTGCCTTCCGGCCCGACTGCGCCTCCGATGCCATTGGAGACCGTCTGATCAAACTCAGTTTCAAGCCACCTAAAGTGGCGGACGGAGTCGCTAACCAAGATATGGCGCTTTGGCCGACGAACTTAGGTTTGAATGTCTTTCGGTTTCGCGTCCTGCGGGATTTTAATAAACAAATTCGGGTCGGCATGACCTGGGTGCCGATTTCGCATTCCATACCCGAAGGGGTTGCCAGTGGCTTGAATGAGTTTGTCGAGTATTTTCCGTTGGGCTCGTCTGAAGCGACTCATCATCCCAAACCCTTCGTTGCCGCCGGCTTGGCGCATGCCGCAAGTTTTTCGGGATCTCCTACCTTTAATATTCAAGGTGGATTTACGGTGGGATCTCACTTTGACGAAGCGCATACCCATGATGCCCGGATAGTGGTGGGCTATTATACCGGTACGGATCCTCGTTCTAAATATTCTGAATTTCTCGGAGGAACGTCGAAATTCACTTACTTGGGCCTTATGTTCAATCTTTGAACCTTGCACTTCTCGCTCTCTTGGGTAAAAATCAGGACTCATCCAGGAGAAATCGAACCATGGGCTTAGAAGAGAAACGAAAGATCAAAGAATATACGGACAAGACCATCCCGGAACGAACCCAGGAATTGGCCGAAATCTGCGGGTGCCCGATTCCCTATGAAATCGCCTGGGAA
This sequence comes from Bdellovibrionota bacterium FG-1, assembly GCA_051382295.1. GTDB lineage: Bacteria > Bdellovibrionota > UBA1018 > UBA1018 > UBA1018 > JBBCAW01. The sequence goes on from JBBCAW010000053.1 coordinate 39,784, forward strand.
ACATTCTCGGATGACGCCGAGGCCTTGCGGTTCTTGGATAATGCATCATTTCACCGGACGAATATGGCCTTCCGCGTGATTTGTGCCGACACTCTTGGCAAAGAGGCCGTCAAAGAAGGGTTAACCCTCATCAAATTACGCAACGTGAAGAACCGCGAAGAAATGAAGATTTCATTCGAGAACAAAGTCCTCGAAATGCACTGCGCCTATGCAATCGGAGCGCAGGGCATGTGGTCGGATAACGAAATTCGCGAAGCCGTGCTCAAAAAACTCTGAGCCAAAGCTCAAAGAATTACGAAATTCTCCTCACTGCATACAGGGGTAAATTTTGGAGCCGATCATCTCGTTTGAAACCCCTCGATGAAATCCGAACCATTCGCTCCGGACTAAATCGCTTCTCGTATTTTTTCAAGCTCGTCTTTCGCTTATTTTCTCCGGCTTTGACTTCAACCGGAAAAATTCCCTGCTCTTGCTCTTTTTGCTGAAGGACAAAATCGACCTCCGCCCTAGAAGAGTCCGTCCAATAATACAAAGGTGCCAAATCATTTGCGGTAAGCTCCTGGGCCACCAGATTTTCCGCAAGTGCGCCCTTAAATTCGGTGAAGAGGGCACTGGGTGACAACACCTGTTTGATATCGAGTCGAGCCATTGCCCCGAGCAGCCCAACATCGAGACAATACGCTTTAAAGGCATCAGGCTCCTGGTAAGCGGCCAAAGGGAGCTGAGGTTTCTTGAGCGAATAAACCTGAAGTATAAGTCCCGCATCACTTAACCACTGAATGGCCCGCTCATATTCGCGACCGCGAGCTGATTTACCTAAAAGACTATACGTGAATTTTCTATACTCACGCGCAAGCTGCGCCGGCAAGGATTGCCAGACCGCACTGATCTTCAACGTTTCGGTGGGCTCGGCGTATTTTGAAAAATCGAGTCGATACGCCTGCAGGATATTTTCTTGCACTTCCCGACATTGAAGGAGATCTCGAGTGTCAATATAAACCTTAACCGCCTCTGGCATGCCCCCTACGACGAGATAGGTCCGTAAAAGATCCATGAGTTCATTGTGAAATATTTCGTCCAAAGGGACGGTGACATCGTGCTTCTGTAAAAGTTCTCGGTAACCCGACTTCCCGATGGCATCCAAAAACTCTTGAAAATGCATCGGATACAGATGCATGAACTGAACTTTTCCAACGGGGAAAGACCGGGCACCACTCATCACCACCCCAAGCAAGGAGCCAGCGGCCGCGACATGAAGCTCGGGAAGTTCCTCCGCAAAGTATTTGAGCGACACTAAAGCATTTGGAGCAGCCTGAATTTCATCAAAAAAAAGCAGAGTTTTACCAACCTCAATCTGAACCTCAAGAAGGATAGAGAGCTTCTCGATGAGGTGCTTGGGATCTTTCGATCGTTCAAAAATGGAATGGGCCTCGGGCATTCGTTCAAAATTGATATAAGCTAATCGCTCGAAATGTTCTCGACCGAAGGCCCGCAAAAGATGAGTCTTGCCAACCTGCCGTGCGCCCTGAAGGAGCAAAGGCTTTCGATTCGATGCCTGTTTCCAATTCAACAAAGAGGTGACAAAATGTCTATTCATTTCAATATAATAACAAAAACGTGATTTTAATCACATATTAAATCAAAAAAACGTGATTTAGATCTCAAATTATGTATAATGTTGAAGTTATTCAGTAAATTACCGTAATCACGGGCCAATTGCGGAATAACTTTTTTAATTCGCAAAAAATAAGGAAGCAACAAAATGAAAGTAACGCGGACAAATCTTACATTCGGTTTTCTTTTAATCATCGCAACAGCGGCCTCCACTCGTCACGCCACCGCCGCAAACAAAACCCTCACTATTCAGCTCCCACCTCAGCCCTCCGAGTATTTTCAAATCCTATCGCCTCCCACTAGCGTCACCATGCGCTCAGGCCTCGTTACTCTCGAACCCGGCAAACGGGTTGGCAGGCATCCCACCGGGCAGTTCGAAGAAATGGTCATTCCCCTCGAAGGTGCGGGCGAAATGGACGTCACTGGAAAAGGCAAAACCCACTTCAAACAAGGACAAGTTCTTTACGCCCCCCCGGGCACGGAACACGATGTGGAAAACATCGGAAAGACCACGCTTCGTTATATTTATGTGGTCGCAAAAACGCCAACCACTCCCGATAAAAAGTGACTCACCGCCTAGTCCATTTCAAAAACGGCACGACCTCGGTCCAAGCAACTGAATCTCAAGAAGCCATGCACTCCTCCATTGGACCTTGGACTGAATCGCAGCAAGTCTATATGGCCCCGTCAAACCTCAACCGACGCCTCAACCATCCCATTCAAAATCCACTGGTACTCCCACTGGTACTCCCACTGGTACTCTATGATGTCGGAATGGGCCTAGCCACCAATGCCTTAGCTGCGCTTGAATGTTTTTGGCAAAGCCCACGGCCCAGAGACCTGGTACTCATCAGCTTTGAAAATCAGCTCGAGGGCCTTCAAACCGCCCTCCAAAATGAAGCCCATTTTCCATTTCTAAGCCAACACCGCCAAACTCTCGATACCCTCATCCGCGACGGACAATGGACATCGAAACCCAATCTCCATGGAAATAAAATCAGCTGGCAACTGGTCCTAGAAAACTTTGCAACGATCGATCTATCCAAATATCCCGCTCCCGAAGTGATTTTTTTTGATTTCTATTCTCCCAAAGAATCTCCAGAACTCTGGACCCTGAACACCTTTCGCCGTCTCTACCAAGCCTGCGCGACTCTCACCGAAATCGGGCAAGAGACAGTACTTTGCACCTACAGCGCCGCTACTGCCGTTCGCTCTGCCCTACTGCTAGCAGGCTTTTCAGTCGGCAAAGGGGCGCCGACAGGACTCAAAAGCGAAACCACCCTCGCCTCCACTCAACTAAAAACCCTTGCATCACCGCTGGATTTACGTTGGCTCGAAAAACTAGCGCGCTCGGACAAACCCTTTCCACCGGATTGGGAGGGCTCGCCTGAAGAAGGACTGCGCCTAGTTCGAAACCACCTTCAATTCAAAACCTGACTCAACGTCGTGGCAATAAAATCAATTTGCTCCCGCCCGATAATCAACGGAGGCGCGAGCCGGATCGTCTGATCATGAGTTTCTTTGGCCAATAATCCCAGCGCCATCAGTCGCTCACAGAAAGGCCGGGCGGGCCCGGACGACTTTTTGATCTCGATGCCGATAAACAAGCCCTGACCTCGCACCTCTTGAATATGGGGCGACGAAATCGCGCGCAATTGTTCGATCAAAATCTGGCCCATTTCGCGTGATTTTTCAGCCAATTTTTCATCGATCAGCACGGCAAGCGACTCAATTGCCACGGCAGCGGCCAAAGGATTGCCTCCGAAAGTACTCCCATGGTCGCCCGGCTTGAAGACCCCTAAGACTTCCCGAGACGCCCCGACCGCCGAAACGGGATACACGCCCCCACCCAAAGCCTTACCTACAATCACCATGTCGGGTTTGGCATCCGATTCATGCTGATAGGCAAACATCTTCCCGGTTCGTCCTAAGCCCGTCTGAATTTCGTCGAGCACAAAAAGAACGCGGTTTTTGCGGCAAAGACGACGAGCCTCGTTAAGATACCCCGCCGGAGGCACTAAAATCCCCGCCTCGCCCTGAATGGGTTCAACCAAAAAGGCCACCGTGTGAGGCGTAATCGCTTGCTCCAGTTGCTTGGCATCTCCAAAGTCGATGAGTTTAAAGCCCGGAGTAAACGGACCAAATCCATCCCGATACTGAGACTCGGACGAAAAACCCACGATCGTCGTCGTACGCCCGTGAAAATTATTACGACAAACAATAATCTCTGCCTGATCAGCGGGTACGCCTTTGACCTGATAGCCCCACTTGCGCGCCGCTTTGATCGCGGTTTCAACCGCCTCGGCGCCCGTATTCATCGGCAAGGCCATCTCCATCTCCGAAACTTCACAAAAACGGCGCAAAAACCCGCCCATTTTGTCATTATGAAAAGCCCGTGAAGTCAGGGTTATCTGTGAAGCTTGGTCCACCAAGGCGCGAATAATCCGAGGATGCCGGTGCCCCTGATTGAGGGCCGAATAAGCGCTTAAACAATCGAGGTACTTGCGCCCCTCGACGTCCCAAACCCAAACCCCTTCGCCTCGAGCGATCACCAAAGGCAATGGCTTGTAGTTGGCAGCACTATACTTTTCAGTTTGAAGAATGATTTCTTGGGTTTTCATGGGTTTTTTTTACCGTACTGGATTTCGAGACAAAATTTGTTTTCCGAAAATACTTTCGACCAATTCAACGGCTAACTCGGCCGTTTTATTGTGAAGATCAAAGGCGGGGTTCACTTCGACAATATCAAGCGAGCCAATCAACCCAGAATCATGGATCATTTCCATGCAAAGCTGCGCTTCACGATAATTGACGCCGCCCGAGACCGTGGTGGGCACTCCAGGCGCAATCGTGGGATCCAAAAAATCCACATCAAAACTCACATGAAGATGTACATTTTCGCGTTTAGCGTGATTCAGGGCTTTTTCCATGACCGCGCGCATACCGATTTCATCGATCTGGCGCATATCATAAACAATCACGCCACTCTCACCGACCTTAATTTTTTCGTGAGCATCGACCGAGCGAATCCCGATTTGAATGATATTCGATGCTTCAATAATCGGGCGTTTAAAACCAATATCCAAAAGCCGCGGATGCCCATACCCAGCAAGAACGGCGGCGGGCATGCCATGAATATTTCCCGAAGGCGAAGTCTCCGGCGTATTGAAATCGGCGTGAGCATCCAACCAAAAAACCACCAACTGTTTTTGGGTTTCGGCGCAGTACCGAGAAACCCCGGCGATCGAACCAATGGCCATAGCGTGATCGCCACCCATCAACACCGGAAATTCGCCGGCGCAAAGAGTGTCGTACACTGCATCCCGAACCTTCTCGAGCCAAATCAAAGTTCCATTCAAATTGCGATAGCCACCTTGAGGAGGTTCCATCGGATTAGAGGGGCCTAAAAGATTACCTCGATCAATGACTTGATGCCCCAGGCTTCGAAGCGCAGCCTCAAAACAAGCGACGCGCAAAGCCTCGGGCCCCATCGCCCCCCCCCGGGCTCCCGCACCAATATCAGTTGGGGCGCCAATGAGCGTAATCGGGCGTTTGACAGACGAAGATAGGGATTTAGATGGATTGAGAGAGGGTGTGGACATAGGCCTATTTTCTCTCATATCCGAGAGACGGGCTCAAGACATTGAGTATGACTCAGAGCTTCAAAATTCAGATATATTTAAAACCTAAAGATTTTTGCGCCAAACGTGTCTTGCGCCGCCTCTTGCGTGGCCCGCGCAAGTAATTGTGGATCCGTGAAATGCTGCCCCGAACTCCCGACCCATCCTCGAAGCGCTGCCTCCCCTTGGGTCAGCCGATCAAGGGTCATGGCAAGTTGGAGCCGTTTAGAGCCCAAACTAGCCTTCACAAAAGCGACTTCTTTGTTGTGCGGATCATTAAGGTCGGCGCTCGGAAAGGTGGCTAATTTTTTGGCCAACTCGGCGGCCGCATCGAGATCGGAGGACAAGCGAATTCGCCAATTGAGCAGATCGTGTTTAAGAACATCGACCTGAGTGCCCGGGTTGAGTTCCAGACTCGCCATGCCTCGCGAAGAATGAAGCACACCATCATAAGCATAAGTCATCAACCCTTTGATATGTCCTGAAAGGTCACTGATCGCCCCAAAAACCTGGGCCTCCATTCGACAATCCGGAAGCACGGTCAAGGATCCGCTACCAAAAACGATCGCGCCAGAATTCGTTCGAGTGTTGACGCCGGCATTTACGGTCGCACCCTGACCACCCGGCCTTTGACTCGAAGGGTCGCCCGCCGTCCTATTGATACTCACAACTCCAGAAAACACCGTACTGGGTCCGCTTCTCTTGAAACCCGTCAAACCGACCGACCCGTTCCAATCCTGATTTTTACCCCCATTAGCCCCATCTGCGCGGCGTTCCTCGCCCGCACTCACAAAGTAGCCAATGTTATCCACAAAAGCGCTCACGCTCGCACCTCGATCATAACCCGCCCCTGGCGCGAACGGATTCACCGAGACACTCGACTGAGGCTGATGATAGACGCTCAAATCAAGACCCACGATCCCATACCGTCCCGCAAGTGAACTCGCATAACGCGGTTCGAGCCGGTGATCCAGCTGCGTGAACTCATTCGTTAAAGCAACCATGCCCTTTGAACCTTTTGAATACCCAAAAACCAGACGACCACGTCCCTTAGGGTCTAACGAAAAACCCAAATCCGTAGCATGGCCGGAAAGATCTAAAACAAAACCTTTGTTTTGCCGCGGGGACAAAATAGGGGCATTCAAATCCACCGCACCCGCATCACTCGCCGCCACCGCGGCCGCCCCGCCCAGCCCGCCTAAAACGATCGCTTCCTTTTGATGCTGCGACGAAAGGTTGAGGCGCCCAATCGTCCCATACGCCACTAAATCAGCCGTCTCATAAAGTTCCGGTATTTTAACCGCCACGTTGTTCAATTGTCCCAACGCCGTGATTGCAGTCGCCGGTTTGGAGTCCTTAACTGGAACCTCTAACGCCATTGTTCCATTTTCAGTGTAGAATTGCCCACCTTCGTGGGAGAGCTGAGTCATACTGCTCCCCATCGCGCGAATCCATGACCCAGGCAAAAGCTCAAAAGCGCGCACCGTGCTCGGGCGAAGGGTTTTCGGATCTCCTACGGTATCAAAAATAAAACCCCAGGGACTCGTGCTTCGATCACTTTCCCACTCCCCCCGTAAATTGGGATAAACCGAGCTAAATAGAAAGGGGGGTGGGTATGTTGATGAAAATGAACTCTCGGCAAAATCGTCCGCCCTGGCCTCAGTCCAAGAAATCAAAACCAATCCACAGGACAGAAAAAAGAAGCCGAGGCTTTTTAAGAGAGTGCGGAAATAGCTCATTCAACCGATTAAGAAAGCAAATCCCGGACCATAAATTGATCAACAAATTCAATGTCTTTTATTTAATATTGATCCATTCCCTGAACATGTAACAAAGAGGTGACTGATCTTTAGACACCCCAAAAAAAAAACACCATTCAATTAATGAGAGTTCTTGTCTCCAGGGTTGGTGCCGGCATTGATTTCGTCAATAGTGGAAACACCATCACCGTCGGAATCGAGCGCTTCAATCGCCTTAAAATCAAATTTATCGCCTGCCTTAGTTTTTTGCAAATCGATCCCGTAGCCATTCAACTGACTTCCCGATGTATGACAAACCTTGCAATTCACTGAAAGTTTAGTCGCTGGATAAGCCGCCTTAAAAGCCGTCATCTGCTGAGGCTTGGCAAAGGACATCGAAGGCGCAAAAACAAAAACTAACGCCAAAACAGTAATTAAGTTTTTCATATCATTTCTCACTTTCTTGATGAGGTCTTTAGCAAATAAGATTTCGCCGCACAATATGACATTAAATTGATTTTCATCCCTGGGAATTTTTGTCCCACCAGACGGAACCCATGAGCCAGTTAGTCCATTTTAACGCCAACGCTTCTTGAGTCAGACCTAGTCGCACTGCATGCCCCATGTTAATATGAAAGATCATGCGGAAAATGAAAACTCACCTCCCCCGCCTTTTTAAACTTTCCGCCTATGCGGTCATTAGTTTTTGTGCACTGGTTCCACTGACCTTTATCGGGGTTTTCCAACAAACACGTCTCGCGCAAGACACCGTGAATACGTTGGCCCTCAACCTCGCAACACTTTCTAATCAAGCAAGACACGGTGAAATTTCGCCGGCAGTTGCGGTAACCTGGATTCGAAACCATGAGCTGGTCCTGTGGGCAAACTACCTTAAACAGAATCAAATAGTCGCCCACGCCGGATTTTCTCCGCGCTTGATCAACTCCACTCACACCCAAGATATTCAACTCGATCCAGATCGGTCCTTTCAGAAACAATTACCCAAACCCCATTTCCAACTCAATCCTCGGTCGGAATACCGGTTCATCCTCCCCATTTCCTGGAACCCGCAGCAAGAAGAACGACTTGAACTCGGCGCATCCTACGGAACCCTGTTCTCCGCCGCCAAGGATGCCTTCGTTCTCTCATCGGCTCTTTTTACGGCGGCATTCATCTTTCTTTTTGGCACCGTCATATTTGTCGATGCTTATGTTTCCAGTTTTACCTTACGAGTGATTCGCGCAATCCGAACCCATTCGTCACCCGCCGATTTTTCGAAGGACCTTGGAATTCCGCAGGACCTTTCCCCCACTTTCAGTTCACTCATGGAAACCCTGGAACATCGCACGGAGTGTGCCCCATGACAATCGAAACACAACGGAGCATGCTTATCGCCCAGCATCGCTTTTCTAAAATGGATCGATTGCTCGAACTCACTTGGAACATGGGGGGCGAATAAAAAGACCTTCGCGATGGTCTGGTCTTGGTGACAACGCATACAGGGCACATCCACGGGGTGAATCACGGCCGGGATCAGATCGGCTTTTGCGACATTCTGTGGATTATTGACAAAGTGGTTACTCTCGTGACAAGTGAGGCACACGGCTCCTTCGGGAAGGTTCTTCAATAACCCTGCTTGACCGTGAATACTGGCATTGAGATCTCGGAGCTGATCCACGTGACACCCAACACACTTGGGGGCTAATGTTCCGTGAATCGCAAGGTGAGGAAATCTGCCCAAAATGGCCTGATCAACCGCTTGCATCTCCACCGCGGTGGGTGCCGGGGCGGCCGTTACGAGGGTCGCCCCCAGACTCATGAACAAACAGAGACCCATCATGATGCAAATTCTCATACCTACCTCAACGTTGGCGATGCATTGCAAGTTCTACTGTCGCTGATAATAGGCTTCCAGAGACGATTCCTGCAATCGCAAACAAGAACCCCACCGCTAAAAATCCAGTGGCGGCCGCATAGGCATGACTGAGATCGAAGTCGAAGATTCCGCCCATGCTGATGACCAGTTGACCCGGAAACAGATGCTCCACACGTTTGGTCAAAGAATGGATCGGGGTGTTTCCCTGATAAACAAACAGGGCCAAGGCCCCCACCGCTCCAATGAGCGCGCCGATATTGGTTTTCTGGCACGCTTCGAGTTTCAGATTTTTTCCGGTCATTACGGCAAGCACCCGGGAGACTGTTTCCTGAATGTGAAGTTGCCGGAGCGCCCAGCCCGCAAAATAACTGACTGAGAGTCCAAGAAGGATGCCCTGAAAAAATGTCAGGACGGTGGCTGCGCCAAGAATGGCCAATTTGACAGTCAGGGCAAGGACCGGGGTCTGAATCGCTTCAGAAAAAAGAGTAGCAGGAACCGCCGCCATGAACAGCGAGACGGGAAGCATAACAAAAGTCAGCAAGGTCCCTACGAAAAGTCCCATACGATCTGTTCCATTCAATCCTTTGGTCAATCCTTCGGTTTTCATAAAATTACTCCTGTTTGTTGTTGTCACACCTAGACATAAAGCAACCGGCGTGCCGCAGTAATTTCACTTAAATTTCAATAAGTTATAACGTCTTCTTTCTTGTAAAGAGGTTTTTCCGCCAAAATCTAAGAAAAAAGAACCAAAGTGGGACTCAAGTGTCCCAGTTTAAGATCGCATCAATCAATAATTAATATTAATTTCGAAAAGTTACCTCAGATAATACCAGAATGCACAAAAAGGGCACCGCTGTCGCAGCAGCAAACCGCGTGTTAAGGGCCGGTTTCAACCATAAACTCAAGAAAATGACAGTTGCGACATCCGAAAGTCGTCTGGACTTGAGTATGTGCAAACTTCGCGGGCAAAGCATTATGGCATCGAACACAGGCCACATCGGTCGCACCAAAATTATGAGCGCGGTTAGCAATGCCGCCGTGGCAATCGATGCACATGATCGGTCTTGCTTGCCAGACGGTCTTATCCGCATCGGCACCGTGCCCCAACATAGAATCCTCAATCCACTTGCCCTTCAGAGCGGCGCCCAAATGCTGCTGCTGAGGAAAGGGGAGCTTCACCTCTTTTGAGAGATGGAGTTTATGAAGCCGGGTATTACTCACCTTAGGAATATCTTTGAGCGCATGAGAACTCAATGGACCCGCCACATCCGCATGCCCTGAATGACCAAAGTCCCAGTGACAGCCCTCACAGAGGTGCTTTTCGACGTGCGGCACATGTTTCATGTCTAAAGGAAATCTAGGCTTCTTTGTCACCAACGCTACGGCTTCTTCGAAATACTGAACCAAGGGTTGGTGATGACAATCATGGCAAGTGGTGATTTTTCCATGGATGCTCTTTTTCCAAGATACATTGGCATAATCATGGATATGGCACTTCGTGCAAAAACCCGAATCCACCCAAGTATACTGGAAAGCCTTATAGCCAGGATACGTTCCGACTACGCCACCGATCACCAGAGCCGGGAGCATAAACACCAAGTAAGGTTTTGCGGCATTCAACAAGCGCTTTACCATAGTCCACCGCTCCGCAAAGTCGTGTACAGAAAGAAAACCTGAAACACGAGAAAGGCTGAAGCAACGACGCCAAAAACAAATCCAGCAAAATTAAAGAAAGCCCGACCCCACTTTCGCTGTAAAATAGTAGGCAATTCTGGGTGATTTACCACGACATTCACTCCTTTTCCTTCGCTTTGCCTTTTTGGCCGCGCTTCGAGTGATAAGTTTCCACAAACTGCATGTTCGCGGATTCAGCCGTATGGCAGGCCGAGGTACAAACCGGAAGCAGGGACTGCAGATTGGGCCGCAGAAGCGACCTTTGGGTGGAAGGAGCATGAGGATCATGACAAGTCGAACAGGTCAGCCATCCATCTGAAAGATGGATATTGGGCGGAAGTGGAAGTCGGGCCATTGCAAAAAGTTGATCAATCCTTTTGTCGTGACTCTTTTTGACTCGATCCTGATGACAGCTGACACAGATCAGTGAAACACGTTTCTTGTCCTGATGTGGATCGTGGCAATTCAAACAAAAAGACGCGTCATCAGCCCATTGCACTCTCTGACGAAGCTGAGGGCTTGCCTTGAGATGCTCATTTTTTTCGATCAAAAGAATACGGTCCTTGTGACAATTCAAGCACGAGCCCGCGGAATCCTTGGATTTATGACGACTAAAATGAGCGGCCTTTTCAGACCCATGAACGGAGTGACAAGACAAACAGGTCACCTGAACCTCATTTTTATCGAGCTTAGCAAAGCCAAACGGATGACTTTTGGGCTTGCGCGCTTGTCCGTGGCACGAAATGCACAAATCCGAAACTGTCTTGCGAAGCTGTCGCGGTTCGGCCGAATGCATCTGATGACATTGCGAGCAGGATTTGACCTGAATCTTAAATTTCTGCAACTTCGTGGATGAAAGACCGAGATGATTATGTTCGACCGATTCCTTGTCCTTGTGACAAGTCAGACATAACTCTTTAAAGGGCTTTCTCAACATGAAGGGAACTTGCTTGACGGTATGTTCTTCTCCAAATTGCCCAGTAACCACACCTGAAAGCGATTGATGATGGTTCTGATGGCAGGTAAAGCAATCGATCTTATGTCCTTCCGCTAACTTCAGATCCACCGTGATTTTCACCTCGACCCCAACAGGATGGTGCTTTTTCTCCAATATGAATTTGTCCAGGCTAAATTTCTCAAGTCCGTCATGACAGTTCAAACAACGAACCATCGCATAGGTTTTTTGAGTATCCGGATTTCTAAAAAGGTCATTTTCGGCAAAAGAGGTTTTATCTAAGGCAATTAAATCAGGATTGTCTGCTCCTGCCGAAAGCGTCCCCATATTCACTTTAAAAGCCAGAATTCGATTACCAAAATAATCCGCAACATAAAGCCGATCCTGCCAACTCGCGAGACCCAGCGGATAACCAAAACGCGCCGTCCCCGCATCGCTTCCGATCGAACCAATGTAATTACCGAGACGATCGTAGAAAAAAACCAGCTTTAATCCCACATCCGAAATCGCCACCCAACGGTCCGATACCATCGCAATGGACTTAGCGAACATCAGGGTGCCGTTTCGGGTTCCCCAACGGCCCCATCGGTAGCCCGAATCCTTGCCGAAAAAAACCACATGAGAACGAAAAGGATCCAACAACATCAAACTTCCGTCTTCTAACGGCTCAAGACGTGAATACCGCCCCTGCGAAATCAAAAACCCTTCTTGCCAATCAGCAAAGGGGTTTTTGCTCAAATCCAAATCTTTAGGGGGGATCGATTGAGAAAATGGAATCGCTAAAGGAGTCCAATGTAGACAATCGGTACTTTTATAGGTCGAGTTTTGAACGAGAAAAAAGGTATTTCTCAGAACTTCCAAATCTCTCACCAGGGCATCTTCAGGCAGAATCAGGCGCTCAGCCCCTTGCAAAGACTGATTGTTGCCGGGAATCGCAACTCGAAAAAGCGAAAAAACAGACTTTTGAAGTTTTTCTGACCCCTCATACTTTTGGATCGTCGCAAGAAAAAAAGAGGACCGATTACAAGCGAGGGAGGTGATCAACTGCCCCGGCAGAATCGCCCCTAGGGACTGAGTCGAAAGAAGCTTGCCATCATTTGGATCTAACGCTCTCAACTCACCCAGCTCCACGCTGTAGGTCCAAACACGATCGCCGCAGACTCGAACCAAAGTTGGCGCCGATATCTTGGCCTCAAATAATGGGGTTGCGAGCCGCTCCTGGGCTAATGCCGGGGGCGACAACAAAAACAGGGTAAAGATGAACGGGAAAAAACGCTTCATGTGGGGTTCACTTTTCAAAACATCAGCACCCTTTCTCGGAGAGCAGACAGCGTCTCTCAAAGAAAAGGTGCTGACTTTATCCTCAATTACAACTTACGGCCGCCTTCGGCGGCCCATTTTTCAAGCATCTCGGTGGTGACGGATTTTGGACGCTCCAAAGCGTAGCCCAAAGCACGATCCCACACGATATTGGTCAAAACACCAATCGCACGGCCCACACCAAAGAGCACGGTGTAGAAATCGTATTCAGTCAAGCCATAATGCCATTGAATCACGCCGGACTGCGCGTCCACGTTCGGAAATGGGTTTTTGGTTTTACCATGCTCGGTCAAAACCCCCGGAGCGACCTTGTAGACCATATTCACAAACTTAAACATCGTGTCATCAGGCAAGTGCTTCTGACAGAATTCCATCTGCGACGTATATCGCGGATCGGTCTTTCGCAGAACGGCATGACCATATCCAGGCACCACTTGTCCGGCCTTTAAGGTTTCCCACAAAAACGCTTTCATCTGCCCTTCGTTCGGGACCTTGCCATCCATTTTTTTCATTACCCCTTGGATCCAACGCAAGACTTCTTGATTGGCCAAGCCATGAAGGGGTCCCGCCAGCGCGGCCATCCCTGCGGCAAAAGAGTGGTAACAGTCGGCAAGCGTGGAGGCGACCAGATGGGTGGCGTGCGCTGAGGCATTTCCGGATTCGTGATCGGAATGCAAAATAAAATACATGCGCGCGACATCATCATAGGGCTTTTTCATCCCCATCATGTGGGCGAAGTTACCACCCATATCCAGATTTTTATCGGGCGCGATCTGATTATCATTTTTGTATTTCAAGCGATAAATAAACGCGGCCAACTGAGGCAGACGTGCCATGAGATTGCAGGCATCTTCGTACATGGGATCCCAGTACTCATCCTTTTTCATGCCCTGCTCGTAGCGTTTGGCAAAAACGGATTCCCGCTCCATGGTCGTTACACCGGCCGCAAGCATCGCCATCGGATGTGAATCCCTGGGCATGGCACGAAGCACGTCAAATACATACTTAGGAACCTCGCTCCGAGTACGGAAATCATTTACGACTCCAAGCGTCTGTTCCACGGTTGGAATCTCGCCCGTCATCAAAAAATACCAAAAGCCTTCAACGTAAGGGTATTCGGCGCCTGGAACCTTAGGAAGCGCCGCAAAGGTTTCCGGAATCGTTTTTCCACGGAAGCGAATGCCTTCTTGAGGATCGAGATAAGAAATATCCGTCACTAAGCAACGAACATCGCGCGCCCCACCGATACATTGCTCAATGGTAACTTTGTCAATCATGACCTCGCCGTGTTCTTTCATGAGTTTTTGAACGCGGGGGCGATGGGCTTTGATTTTTTCGTGGAGTGTTTCCTTCAGTGTCGCCATGAACTTACTTTCCTTTCAATTTTTTAAATTCCAGTGCGCTTGAATCTAACTCGTTTTGAATCATGACAAAAGCATAAATACAGTCGATATTACACTTACCGTATCGCATGAGACAAAATGACCCAGATCAAAAGCTTAAACTGCGGCTTCCAGTTTTTTAAACGTGGCTTCAAACAAAGAAAGGGCATGATCCACCTCTTTACGGGAGATGTTCAACACGGGACGAAGCCGAACGCTGCGTTCGCCGCAGACCAACACCAAAAGGCCCAAATCCCAGGCCATTCTTCGGTAATCGTTGCGCTCTTTTTCAGTTGGGAGATCAAAGGCGATCAAAAGACCCCGCCCGCGAATATTGGTCATGCGCGGGAATTTTAAAGCCAACTTTTTGAGCGACTCCAAAATATAATCACCTTGAATTTGCGCATTTTCGAGAAGCTTTTCTTCTTCGATGATTTTCAAAAACTGATTTGAGCGAACCATATCAGTAAGGTTGCCACCAAACGTCGAGTTAATTCGACTCGAAACCTTAAAGACAGAATCCACATCATCAATTCTTGCGCTGGCGGCAATCCCGCCGACCTGAACTTTTTTGCCAAAACACACGATGTCAGGTTTGACACCAAAATGCTCCCAGCACCAAAACTTGCCCGTCAGGCCTACTCCGGTTTGCACCTCGTCAAAAATCAACAAGGCTTCACGCTCATCCGCAATCTTGCGCAGCTCGGCTAAAAACTCACCCCTAAAATGATTATCTCCGCCTTCAGATTGAATCGGCTCAATCAAGATGGCTGCGATATCATCTGGATTACGGTCAAAAGCTTGATGGATTTGGGCGAGAGCCTTTTTTTCTCGAGCCTCGACGTCCTTCAAGGCTGCAGCGTCCACGGGAAAATGCAGCATGGGATTGGTGATCCGAGGCCAAGTAAACTTTGGAAAATACATGGTTTTTTTGGGATCATGGGTATTTGTGACCGAAAGCGTATAGCCCGATCGCCCGTGAAAGGCCTGTTCGAAGTGAAGGATCTGATAGCCCTTTTCACCCTTCCCCGCGGCAAGATTTTTGCGAACCTTCCAGTCAAAAGCCGTTTTCATCGCGTTTTCAACGGCTAGCGCACCGCCTTCTACGAAGAAATAATGGGTAAAATGCCCGCGATTCGAAAGCCGTGCAAAGCGGTCCACAAATTCAGCATATTCTGGGGTATAGACGTCCGCCAAAACGGGTTTGACCTTGGCAATCCGGTCAAGGGTCCGGGTAAAATCAGGATCTTTCATTCGAGGATGATTAAAGCCGATCGGATTGCTGGCAAAAAAGCTGAAAAAATCGAAAAACTTTCGATCATGAGCTGCATCATGAAGATAAGAACCCTCGCTTTTTTCGAAATCCACGACAATCGGAAAGCCATCCACCAGAATATGCTTTTTTAAGATGTCCATGGTGTTTGACGCCGTGTACTTCGTTTCCATAGGGAACCTCTCTTTTTTTGACCGAAGTTAACCACTTCAGCCTTTATTCTGCAACGCCTGTCATTATAAGGTGACCACAATCATATCGGGGGAAAAAATGGAAATCAAAGGACTTCAAGACACTCTTCGCGCGCTCGAGATTCAAAACACGAACCCAGGGGTTTGCGACGGCGAAAGCTGGTTTGGCTCGGGTTCAGAGATTGAGGTTCGAAGCCCAATCAACGGCCAGGTCATTGCCCACGTCAAACAAGGCACTCCCGCCGATTATGAAAAAGTCATGGCCGCTTCGTTGCGCGCCTTCAAAACCTGGCGTGAAGTCCCCGCCCCCAAACGTGGAGAAGTCGTCCGTCAGCTCGGCGATGCGCTCCGCGCATTAAAAGAGCCGCTGGGCAGGCTCGTCTCGATTGAAATGGGCAAAATCTACCAAGAAGGTCTAGGCGAAGTTCAGGAAATGATCGACATCTGCGACATGGCGTGCGGCCAATCGCGCATGCTTCATGGAGTTCAAACCCATAGCGAAAGACCTCGCCATCGAATGTACGAGCAATGGCATCCGATTGGGGTAGTCGGAATTATTTCAGCCTTTAACTTTCCGGTCGCAGTCTGGAGTTGGAATGCGACGATCGCCCTGATTGCTGGCGACACCTGTGTTTGGAAACCCGCCAGCACCACCCCTCTGACCGCGATTGCTTGTCAAAAAATCATCCAAAAAGTGCTTCGAAACAATGGAGTGGATCCGGCCGTAGCGACACTCATTACAGGCAAGGGAAGCGAAGTCGGTGAACTCTTTAACCAAGATCACCGTATGCCGCTGGTGAGCTATACGGGTTCGACTCGTCTGGGCAAGCACATCGGCAAAGTAGTCGGCGAGCGCCTTGGTCGCACCATTCTCGAACTCGGGGGCAACAACGCGATCATCATCACCAAGAACGCCGACTTGGCCCTCGCCACGGGCAGTGTGTTCTTTGGTGCGATCGGTACGGCCGGCCAACGCTGCACGAGCACCCGCCGCGTGATTGTTGAAGAGTCGGTTTACAATGATTTTCGAGATCGCCTCAACCGCGCCTACGATCGCATCACGATTGGAAGCTCACTGGACGAAAAGAACCTCATGGGCCCCCTGGCTGAAAAATCCTCGGTCGAAGCCTTTTTTACCTCGATCGAACAGGTCAAAAAACAAGGCGGAACTTTCTTGCGCCAAGGCGAACGTCTGAGTGGCCCGGGTTACGAAGGCGGCTGCTATGTGCGGCCAGCGATCGCCGAGGTCAACGGCAATCTTGCGATTGTCCAAGAAGAAACCTTCGCTCCGCTTTTGTATCTGATGAAATACAGTGGCGCGCTCGAAAACGCGATTGCACTTCAGAATGAAGTCCCTCAGGGATTGAGTTCCGCGATCTTCACCAATGATATGCGCGAATCTGAGCTCTTTTTGAGCAGCGTGGGAAGCGACTGTGGCATTGCCAACGTGAATGTGGGCACGAGCGGCGCTGAAATCGGCCTCGCCTTTGGGGGCGAAAAGGAAACCGGCGGCGGCCGCGAAAGCGGTTCAGACGCCTGGAAAACTTATATGCGCCGTCAGACCAACACCGTCAATTGGAGTGGCAAGACGATTTTAGCGCAGGGAGTGAAGTTCGAGTAACCTCACCGCTTCGCGGGCGACTGATGCGGCCACGCCCCAGGTTCACCCTTGCCGCCAGCCTTGAATGTTTCGTCGATTCGCGACAATGCGTTCTCAACCCAGGTATTGCCATGACACTGCGTACAGGCGTCAAACATGGCGTCGCGACGAGCATCCGCGCCTTCTCTTTGCGCAGGCTTTTTGCCCGACTGCCAAGAAAGTCGGGAAGTCACATCATGCGTGTGCTTATTCGAAGGCGTCGACGCCATATGACAGGTGACACAACCCGGAGTTTTGACTAAATCGCGATCACTAGGATCGCGATAAACGGCACCGTGAGCTGAATGCTTCCACGCATCCGCGCTTCCATCGCTGTCGTGACAAGACATACAGACTTCAGGCCGTCTCGCCGACGCCGCTGAAAAATTATGTCGCGCATGACAGATGGTGCAGGAACCCACACCCCCGTCGGGATAAGTGCGACCGATTCCGGGCAAGGGCCAGGTTTTAGGATCGGGCTTGCCGCCCTCGACCTTGATCTCGCGCCCCGCGATGGCCATTCCGTGCGAAGTTTTAGCCATCTCAGCGACGGCGTCTTTATGACACTTTTCGCAGACTTTCGGGCTGACGATCATCGAAATTTGCGCGTCGTGATGACCGTAACCACCGGGCGTGCCCTTAGCGACACCATGACAGGTGAGGCAATTCACGCCAATCTGCGCATGTAAAGACTCTTGCCAGCCTTTAACGATCTCGGGTGAACCCTTGGTATGGCACTCAACACACTCTTGGGCATCTTTCGCGATGCCGGGAGGAGCACTGAAATTAAAGGTCCCCTCTCTTAAAAGCTTGGCCCAGCGGCTCCCGTGCGGATTGTGACAGCCGGAACACTCACTGTGGAGCAGGCTTTTATGATTTGGAACCTCTCCCGGCCGGTTGATGGTGATATTTTTAACCAGATGCCCATCAGCGGCCTTTTGTTCCTTATCATGACACTTCAAGCAAAGCTCCGGCTGCTGAAGTTTGAGCAAATGCTCATGCTCCGAACTATGTTGATCATGGCAGCCCAGGCAGGAATCCTTTTCCATGACGACTTTGTAATGAGAAGACTTGTCGACAAGCTCATTTTGAATGTCTTGATGACAACGTAAGCAACAATCTGGAGCGCGTTTGTCGTTCAATAAAGCCTTATGGGATGACGAATGCGGATTATGGCAGGCGACGCAAGAACGATCCGTAATGGGCTTATGCACGGATTGCCGATGAGCGACGGCGCTATCAAGCTTATCTTTGACGTCATCGTGACAGACCAAACAGACTTCATTGATGCCCCTATTCGACAAGGCAATCACGCGGGGATGTTTAGGATGCCCGGTCACCGCCCGCCCCTGAGCACCCGTTTTGTGACAGACCTCGCAGCCCTTGGATCCCACCGCTGACCTTACCGGACCGTGAATGACCTTTTGTTTTCGAAAGTCCGAATGGCACTGAGAAGTTGAACAAGTGATGCCTTCCGCGAAAGCCACTTGCGGGATAGGGGAGTTCAAGAACAAACCCACTAAGCCACCCAAAAAAATCCTCGAACTCAAATTTTTATGCCGATGAATCATAAAGACCCAACCCCGTTTAATGATCAAGTTAACAAAGCCTGTCTCAATAATTGTACCCGAGAAGACCGACCATGCACCGCAAATCTTCCATCAAAACAAAAAGAAAAAGGCCGTGATTCCAGCGGAACCACGGCCTCGTCCTACATTATTTTTAAGCGCCTAAAAACTTACAGCCGATAGGATGCCGACAGATAGTACATCTGAGCGGTGTAATTAAGGTCAGCCCCCGCGCCAGTCAGCAAGCCAGGGCTGGCTGCCGTACTGATCGCTGGCCGGTCCGTGTAACCATCCCAAGCATCATCAGAATAAGTGAGCTGATCAAACCCAAAGCCCACCGTCGCACTCAACTTCGTGTTCACGCGGTAAGTGCCGTGAATATCCGCAAGGGAATGCCGTGCACCCTCTAGGTTGTTCAGATCCCAGAGAGGGACACCGTTGGCAGGCTGGCCCGCATTAAAGGCCATGCTACCACTCGATACGTTTTGGCTCCATGAAGCAACCAAATCAAGCTGCTCCAACACCGGCACTACGACATTAAAACCATAACCCCAAGTGAGGTTATTGGTGTTTTCATCGAAGTTAAACGCATAGTTGCCAGCCGTCGTGCTGTTGGTTGGATCGACCGGAGGAGTACTTGGATCCTTCGGAGTAATCGATCCACTTATGTAACGACGAGTGGTATTATAGAGGGTCCCTTCGGCGTCAGCAAACGCATTAAAACGAATTTTCTTGATAGTGTAACCGACGTCGAAGAACACTTCGTTGGTTTGGTCCCATTTTCGTCCAAGAGTAGTGGCAGTGTACTTATTGCTCCGCCAGCCATAATCCACTCCAAAATCAAGATCAGGCACCAAATCACTGAAGCTCAGTCCCGTCTCCAACTTCCACATGGTTTTGTCAGCCACATCAAAGGGACGGGCATAAGCACCGAAAGGAACATCTGGAGCCAAAGCTCCACCTTCGAAATCGGAGGCGCGAGCCAAATAGTCCATTTTGGCTTTGAAACCCAGCCAATCAAGAGTGTTGTTCGTCACCTTCGCGAAATAATGGTTGTCATTCGTCGTCAACGCATCAGCGCGGTCACGATGCACCAGAAGGTGATTATATCCGCCCCGAAGTTTCGTACTGAAAGGCAGACGATAGCCTGCTTCTAATCCTGCATCCGCCTTACGGTAACTAAAGGTCTCGGTTTGATACCACGTTGCCGTCGACGCCCCTGCCGCAGTCACAACAGTTTTGTTGTAATTGAAGGTGTCCGAGTCATTGCGCTTGTCGAGATAATCAAAAAACAAGCGCGTATCGAGATCGGAGATGGGTCTCGAAGTGAGACTCGTATCAAACGAGCTGTAGCCGATCTTTCCATTAAAGGAATTGCCTGCGGCACTCCAGGTGGTTACACCAGAGGTAGCATAGGAAAGAGGCTGTACTTGCGGATCAATGGTATCCGAAAGCCAGGCCATCCCACCGCGCAAACCGAAACTCGAATTGAGAGGTAGCTCGCCGATGGCAGCCTGTAATCCGACACGGTTATAGATACTCGTCGGAGCAATGGTAACAACGTCAGCCCCATTATTAGCGACAGTAGCCGAGGTCGCAATCACAGGATCCATGAAGCTCATATACTGATTATCCGTACTGAAGCTACTCAAATCATACCGAAGGGACACTGCGATATTGTCCTGACGGAAGGCAAGATCAGCATACACCATCGTGGTTTTTGCATCCACGGGCGCAGGCAACTCGAACCCTTGGCCTTGTGCGACACCGATCGGACGCAAACCGGTGCGGGACTCTTGATTCACCCCAAAATCCAAAAAGAAGGGACTCAGCATATTCACTGAGAAATCGCCCCCGAACTTTTTGCGTGTAATCGTGTAATCAAACCCATTGGTCCAACCACCCAACGTGCGCCAAGGCTCACTGCCTGCGGTGGTGTCATAGGTCAGATTATTTGTTCCAACCCCAGCATAGAAGGTCGAAGCATTAAACGACAAATTATGAATAATCTGATCAAAATAAAGTTTGTATTTGAAGGCGTTGTATTTACCTCCATCCACAACGTACTTTTGATCTTTTCGAGCGACATCACTCAGCAAGAGACCCGTGTAATACCCGTCTCCCACCGCGCGAACATCCCCATTGAGTACTGGACCCGTGGTCCAATCCCGATACTCATTGAATTTGGCGCTTTGATGGCTGTTATTGACCCAGATAAAACCGAGATCAGCGCCTCCCGTCAAATCAAAAGACCCTAACTTAAATCCTTGGTCTTCTGCGATAGCCGCTGCTGAGAGAAAAACACACCCCAACACGACACTCCAGTAACTGACCTTAATGGCTTTTTGTAATTTCATGTTTGTTTCCTCATTCACTTAGCGGCCAAACACGGGGCCAAGCGAAGTAATCGTATTAGATCCATGGATATTGCCATGGCAATTCAAACAGCTACGGCCCCAAAGCCGTGGACTAGACTTCCATATCGCATTTGCAGTGGGACCGCCAAATCCGGCATGACCATCAAATGGGTTGGTTGGGTGACCTTTCGCAGTTGCATGACAATCTTGACAGAGGCTAGGAGCCCTGCGAACCAAGAGCTTTTCATGCTGACTGCCGTGAGACTTATGGCAGTTCATGCAATTTTCTTCCACTGGGGGGTGTTCAAAAATGAAAGGTCCACGCTTGTCGGCATGGCACTTATAGCAAAGCTGATTGATGTTATCGGCCTTGAGATTACCGTGGCCCAGCGTTCCATGAGGATTGTGGCAATCAGCGCAGGTGACCTTACCTTCGATGATCGGATGATGTGAGAATTTTTTGACGTCCGACTGAACATCCTTATGACAAGCAAAGCAGGTTTCTGCCTTAGGCTTGATCGAGGCCTGTCCATCGTGCATCTTGTGACAGTTCGCGCACGAAACATCGTTGCGACTATGAATTCCTTGCTTCCAATACATCAAGGATCCCGTCTGAGTGGAGTGACAGGTCAAGCATTGCTTGGCCAGCATCTGGGCATCCTGCTTGGTTCCTTTATTGAAGCTGATAATCGAACTCGCTTCACGATCCTTCATGTGCTTATCGCCAGGACCATGACAGGTCTCGCAGCTAAAGGACCCTTCTTTGGTTTCCCATGCTTTTGAGTGGGGATTGCCAACGAAAAAGCTGTTTACCGCTTTCTCATGGCACTCCTTACAGCGATTAACGGAGCCTTTGTCAACGCCTGCGACGCTGACGCCCCCTCCTAACCATCCTATTGAACTGGCAAGTAATGTTGCCAGAATCAGCCTTCTAACGTGTTGTGTTTTTTTCATAAAATGTCGGTTTCTCCGGGTAAAAAGCCGAAAACTCTGCTTTCTAAATTCACGTTTCCAGAGGTTTAACTTTAGAAACGTTCAATCATTTAAAAATCCTAACTATTGATATCACGATAAGCCGGTTGGCCTTTTTCGCAACAGCAAAGACGCTCTGACATTAATTTTTTTTTATTCTCCTTTTTTTGGAGAACAAAAAGCGACAGAACAACCCAACTTTTAACGAGCGTGGGACATTTTTTCCAATACATATTTCAGATGCACGTTTAACAGGCAAGGTATTGACACCAAGCAATACTGTTTAAACGCTGAAAAATACAAAACCAACCTCCACCGGGTCAGTGGAATTATTTTGGAATGGTTATTGATAGTAATGCTCGCAGCTTTCCATTTTTTGTTTATGATAGAAAAAGTCCCGTGGAGTTCATTTTGCACACTTCAAGGGATTGCATTTCACTATTACAATTACATTCCCCTTAAGGAGGACTTGAAATCATGAAGAGAAGTTTGTTACTCGCGTTTACAGGTATCATCGTCGGAAGCTGGCTCAGCCACGCTGCCCATGCCGAGTTTAAGCCCGCTGACTTCTACGCCGAAAAGTG
Source organism: Bdellovibrionota bacterium FG-1 (assembly GCA_051382295.1). Classification (GTDB taxonomy): domain Bacteria; phylum Bdellovibrionota; class UBA1018; order UBA1018; family UBA1018; genus JBBCAW01. Next base: position 62,548 of record JBBCAW010000053.1, read on the forward strand.
CGCTAAATGTCACGGCAAGGAAGGCAAAGGGGATGGACGCTCCGCGAAGAAGCTCAACAAAACCCCTACTGACTTTGCTGATGGCAAGGCCTTTACCGAAAAGAAGGGTCTCGACATGAGCCCCGAAGACCGCATGATTAAGGCAATCAAAGAGGGCGGTCCCGCTGTCAAGCAGGGCAAGGAAATGGATAAGTTTGACGATCTTAAGCCCGAAGAAGTAAAAGCTCTCGTCGAATACCTGAAGACTTTTAAAAAGTAATTCTTTCAACTTGGCCCGGCACGAAATTTTCGTGTCGGGTTTTTTTTTTGGCTTCACTTAATCTATTGCAAAGACTCCGGCTTGTGATTACCTTTTGTTTCGCGCTTTCCTCACCTCTTTCAATGCAAGATTAGCCATCAAAAGCGGGGAACAAAGAATGGAACGAGACTCTCGAGAGTGGTTGCAAACGAATCAACTCGGTTCTTATGCAATGGGAACAGTTGATCGCGTTCCACACCGCAAATACCACTCTCTCTTAGCTATTCGCGAGCCAGGTCATGGCGACCCCCTGAATGTTTTGCTCGAAGTAGGCGAATACATCCAAACCGAGCACCACCTCTACATGCTCCATGGTTTTGAGTTCGAAGATCGAACGGAACCCAAAGGATTTGGACACCTCAGTCGGTTTTCGCACCTCCCACACCCCCAGTGGACTTATCAGCTCTCCGAAGCCGGACATCCTTTCGAGATCACCCGCAGTCTTGAAATGGACCCAGAAAATGACCGAGTTTTTTTGCGTTACCAAATTTCTGGGGTGAGTGCGCCATTCCAACTTCGTCTGCGACCGTTTCTTCCTTACCGCCCCATCCATCATCTCACTCGAGCCAACTCAGCACTTAATGGTGCTCTTTTGCCAAGCGCAGGGGCGTGGTCGATTGAACCCTATGCAGGACTTCCACGAGTCCATTTCAAAATCAATGGCGCCGAATCCCACTTTGTCGGTGATGGCCAATGGGTACAAGGAATTCTCTATCGAACAGAACGCGAGCGCGGCTACCCTTCAACCGAAGACTGCTTTACCCCGGGTGATTTTGAAATCACGATCAAAAAGGATGGCGCCTTCACCTTTGAAATCGGAACCGAGAAGAGGGGCACCAAAATCGGCAATTCTCTGACTCCCCCATCTGATCCTCTGGAGAGAGCTGGAAACCAGTTTTTAATCCAAAGACGGGATGGCTTTCACTCCATTATAGCGGGATATCCCTGGTTCGGAAGCTGGGGCCGAGACACTCTCATTTCGGTCACGGGCCTGTGCATGACAACAGGACGCCTCAAACTCGCTGAAGCCATCCTCACGAGCTATGCTCAAGCTTTGACCTCCGGCCTTAAGAATACTGGTTTGGTTTGCGCTGATCCCAAAACCGGCCTCATCATGACCGGTGTCGACACGCCCCTTCTCTTCATTCGCGCGGTTCAAGCTCTCGAAGAGGCCGATCCCAAAAGTAACAAACTAAAAGAACTCATGCCCATCGTTTGCGACCTCATTACCGAACTCAAGCGAACCCGCGATGGGCGCGTGAAATACCACAGAGGCGGTCTTTTTGTTGAACATGGCCCCTGGGCCCTCACCTGGATGGATGTTTTAATGGATGGGGCACCCGTCACACCCCGGACCGGCTATGCGGTCGAGATCAACGCCCTTTTCTACAACGCCGTTTGTTTCGGGATAAAATGGGCAAAAAAATATAATCCCGCTTTCTTTGAACACTGGAATCCTCTCGTACCAGAGATGGAAAAAGCTTTTTTATCTCGCTTTTGGATCGCCGCAAAAGGTTACCTGGCCGACTGCGAAGGCGACCAAAGTCTTCGACCAAATCAACTCTGGGCCCTTGGGGTTCCCATTTCACCGCTTGGACCAACCACCAGCCAAGCCTTTAAAGAAATGGGCAAGAGCATTCTGAAATATGTCAAAACCGATCTGGTCACCCCCGTGGGCCTCCGTACGCTCTCTCCACGAGACCCCCGCTACCATCCTCGTTATCGTGGCGGACAGCGTGAGCGAGACTTAGCCTATCACCAAGGAACGGTATGGCCTTGGCTGCTTGGAATCTACGGGGACGCTGTTTTGAATGTGGAAGGAATGGATGGCCTCAGGCACGAGTTCTTACCCATCCTAGGCCGATTAGCACAACATCGGGAAAATGAAGCCTGCTTAGGCCAAATTTCAGAAGTTTTCGATGGAGACTCGCCCCATTCCCCCGGAGGAACTCCCGCGCAAGCCTGGAGTGTCTCAGAAATTTTACGCATCTCGAGAAAATTAAAATGAAAGTCCTGATGCTCGGGTGGGAGTACCCCCCTCATATCAGCGGCGGATTAGGAACAGCGTGCGAAGGTTTAACCCGTGGACTCGCACGGCAAGGCATCTCCATCGACTTTGTCGTACCCCACGTCTACGGCGGCGAGAAGGCCTCCCACATGAACTTGTCAGAACCCCCCAAGGACGTTGGGCCCAAAGACGTTGGGATGGCGCAACGTAGTTCGAGCGCTCCTTTTCAAGACGAGGGCACAAACTCCGAGCCGACTCTTGCGCCCACAGCCTTGGACCTCAAGCGACTCGAAATCGAAATTCAAAAAATACCCTCTTTTTTACAGCCTTATTTACGAGATTTTCGTATTCTTCGAAAAAATCGCCCCACTTTGCCGCTCGGCTTGTCTGCCGAGAAAGCACGAAACCTGCCTGAGGTGGTCTCTTCTCTTTTTTGGATCAGCCCTGAACTCAAAAACTCGGATGGCCACTACCACGGCGACCTTTTTGATGAAGTCGCACGCTTCACTTTTTTGGCCGCCTCGGCCAACCAAAATACCCAGGCCGACCTGATTCACGCCCACGACTGGATGACTTTTCCAGCGGCGATCGTTCTCAAAGCCCTAACCGGTCTGCCACTCGTCCTCCACGTTCATAGTCTCGAAATGGACCGCACAGGCGGAAGTGGCAATCCTCGAATTGAAGAAATCGAAAAAGCCGGCCTTCACGCCGCCGACCGAGTCATCGCCGTGAGTTATTATACAAGACAGCTCATTCATGAGCGGTATGGCATTCCACTTGAAAAAATCAGCGTCGTCCACAATGGCGTTTATGTGCGCGAGTTGGTCGAAAATTATCGAAAAGAAGCGACTTTACCTTCTAAGATCGTTTTGTTCCTCGGACGAATCACTTTTCAAAAGGGACCGGACTATTTCGTCGAGGCGGCCGCCAAGGTGATCCCCCATGTCCCTGACGTGCTTTTTGTCATGGCGGGTTCAGGAGACATGCTCCCTCGAATGATGGAGCGGGTCAGCGAGCTGGGAATCAACAAGAATTTCTTGTTTACTGGTTTTCTCAAAGGCCAAGATGTCGAAAAAATGTTTTCGCTCGCCAGTCTTTACGTCATGCCCTCGGTATCTGAGCCCTTTGGGATCGCGCCACTGGAAGCCATCAGTTTTCACACCCCCACCATCATCTCAAAACAGTCGGGGGTATCCGAAGTCTTAAAGCATTCGCTTAAAGTCGACTTCTGGGACGTCGAAAATCTCGCCAACATGATCATCGCCGCCCTCAAATACCCCGCCCTTCAACAGGATATCGTCGCCTTGGCAAGCGAGGAAATTAAGAGCCTCCACTGGGATGCGGCCGCTCAAAATACCGTTAAAGCTTATTTACAGACACTGGGGCAATTGACCCCCGATTCGAGGACTTGATTATGCCGTCGGTTTGTTTTTATTTTCAGGTGCACCAACCCAATCGCCTCAAACCCTACTCGTTTTTCAAAATCGGGAAAGAACATCATTACTTTGACGACAAAGCCAATGGTGAAATTTTAAGAAAAGTCGCCCAAAAATGCTACCTCCCCACAAACCGGGCCATGCTCAATCTCATCCGGCGCTTTGAGGGGCGTTTTCGAGTCGCGTATTCGCTCACCGGCATTGCCATCGAACAAATGAAGAAGTTTTGCCCCGAAGTCCTCGACAGCTTTATCGAGCTCGCTCAAACGGGTTGCGTCGAATTTTTGGCGGAAACCTATTATCATTCCCTCGCCTCGATTTATGATGAAGTGGAGTTTGAGGACCAAGTCAAAAAGCACGGCGCCCTTGTCCAAGAGCTTTTCGGACAGACCCCCAAAGTTTTTCGAAATACCGAACTCATCTACAGCGATCGTATTGGCAAAAAAGTGGCCGCGCTCGGCTACCAAGGCATGTTAGCAGAGGGTGCTGACGACATTTTGGACTGGCGCAGCCCCAATTTCGTCTATGACTCCACCACCTCCGGATTGCGGCTTTTGCTCAAGAATTACAAACTTTCGGATGATGTGGCCTTTCGTTTTTCAAACAAAGGCTGGGCGGAGTTTCCCCTGACCGCCCCCAAGTTCGCAGACTGGGTTCATCGCGTTTCCGGCAATGGCGATGTAATCAATCTTTTCATGGATTATGAGACCTTTGGCGAACACCAATGGGAGTCGACCGGTATCTTTCAATTTCTTGACCATTTACCGAGCGAGATCCTGAAACACTCGGACTGGAACTTCAAAACTCCGTCTGAAGTGCTGGCCAGCTACCCAGCAGTCGCCCCGATTTCGTTTGAGCGCGTGGTTTCTTGGGCAGACGTGAATCGGGATCTCACCGCCTGGCAAGGCAATCAGATGCAGAAAAGTGCCCTTCAAGACATTTACGAAATGGGCCGCGAAATCCATCAAAGAAACAACCCCTATGCGCTAGATCTTTGGCGCAAACTTCAGACTTCCGACCATTTTTATTACATGTGCACGAAATGGTTTGCAGATGGCGACGTCCACGCTTACTTTAGTCCTTATAAGAGTCCCTATGAGGCCTTCATCACTTACATGAATGTACTCACTGACCTTCGACAAACCTTGAATCCATTAGAGAGACAACCAGAATTGAAAAGGGTGGCCGGTCTATGAAGCCAAAACGAATGCTGTTTGAAGTATCCTGGGAAGTCTGCAACATGGTGGGCGGGATTCACACCGTCATTGCCACCAAAGTTAAGAAAATGCAGGAACTTTACGAGGACAATTACATCGTCGTCGGACCCGATTTCTCACAGAATCGGGCTTTAGAAGGGGTTTTCGAAGACGATGTCTGGGATGAGGAGATGCAAAAAAGCCTCTCCACCCTCCCCGTTAAAACGCGAATGGGTCGCTGGCTTGTTCCAGGCAATCCGAAATGTTTGTTAGTTGAATTTGGCGCCATTTTTAAGGATAAAGATCAGATTTTAGCCGGATATTGGGAACGCTTTGGCCTAAACTCTCTTTCGGGCGGTTACGACTACCTAGAACCTGTTATGTTTGCCCAAGCAGCCGGGATGGCAATCGAGCGCTTATTTTATAGCTCGCTCTTTCCACGCGGGGTCGAAGTCGTTGCTCACTGCCACGAATGGCTAGCCTGCGCGCTTATGCTCTATCTCAAGGAGCGAACTCCCGAGATCGGGACCGTATTTACCACCCATGCTACAACATTGGGCCGCGCGCTTTCGTCCAGACACATCGACTTCGAAGAGCTCGCACTCCGGGGAGCGCTCGACCCCGATCGCCTCGCCCACGATTACCAAGTCGTAGCCAAGCATTCCCTTGAGGTCGTTTCGGCCCGCATTGCGGATACTTTTACGACCGTGAGCCCTATCACCGCGAGCGAATGTGAACTCTTTTTGGGAACCAAACCCAAACTCCTGACCCTCAACGGGATGGACGATGCCACGCCTGATCCTCAATTCTTGGAACCTGCCAGAGTCCTTAAGACGCGCCATCGCCTGCTAGAACTTGCCACCCGGATGACCGGCAGCACCTATGACGAAGAACGAACGACTTTGCTCCTCAGCTCCGGACGCTATGAATTCGAAAACAAGGGTATTGACGTCACGCTCGAAGCGCTCGCTCGGTTGAACCAAAAGCTTTCTGAAAGTCCGATTTGGGATCCTCGAGATCGAGTCATTTCGTTTCTCATGTTCCCCGCTGGTCACACGGGACCCCGCGAGGCTGGCGTGCACTCCATCAGTACTCATGGCTTAAGCGATGAAGCCCATGACCCGATCATGCGGCGCTGCGATGTTTTGGGCCTCAAAAACTTGCCTCAGTCGCGGGTTCACGTGATTTTTGTCCCTATTTATCTCAATGGTAACGACCCGCTCATTCATGAAACATATTATGAGTTACTTGCGGGCGCGGATATGACCCTTTTCCCTTCATTTTACGAGCCCTGGGGCTACACCCCGATGGAAAGCGCCGCCGCAGGAGTACCCACGATCACATCCGATCTCGCCGGCTTTGGGATCTGGGCCTCGCGCTTTGGCGACTGGACCGCTAGCGGCGTTCATGTCCTGAAACGCAAAGGAATTCGCCCCGAAGTTTCCCGCGAAGAGCTTTGCGATCGAATCGTTCGGTTCATCAACCTCACCCGCGCCCAAAAAGACAAGTTGAAAGAAGCGATTTTAGAAACCAGCCGGAAAGCGCGCTGGAGTGCGTTTGGGCAGGCCTATCAAGACGCTCATACTCATGCGACAGCCAAAGCAGAAGAGCGTATGGAGTCGGCAACCTATGATCGATTTCGAGCCTTTTCTCACGGCCAAACCCTCTCCCCCACGGAAGGAGTCACTACGGCCGCTCACGCCCGCCATTTTACCGTCAAAAACAAAATGCCGGCCCAACTCGTATCCCTGAAAAAACTCATTTCTCACAATCTTTGGTGGTCCTGGAATCAAGATGTGAGCGAGCTCCTTTCGGAGCTCAATCCGACGCTTTGGACCGCCTGCCGGCAAGACCCTCTCAAGTTTTTTGAACAAATCGATTATCAGCTCCTTGAGAGCGCCGCTCGTTCGAAGAGTTTTTTGAGTCGTGTTGAAAAAATCCTTGCACGATTTAATGGCGAAATGAGTTCAAAGCAAAAGCCGGAAATCGCCTATTTTTGCATGGAATACGGAATCAGCCACCTTCTCCGAAACTACTCCGGTGGACTAGGAATTCTGGCAGGCGACCATCTCAAATCAGCCAGCGACACCGGCACGCCACTTTGCGCCATTGGTATGGCGTATCACTATGGGTATTTTCAACAAAGAATCACTTCAGAGGGCAAACAACATTCCCTCGATGAAGCGATTTCATTTTCGAATTCACCCATGCAACCCGTGCTCACCGCCGATGGCGAACGCCTCCGGATTGAAGTTGAGGCCCCGGGCCGCACAATCTGGTGCCAAGTCTGGCAGGTCTCCGTTGGCCGCGTCGACCTTTACCTTTTAGATACGGACCTAGCGGAAAACACCCCTGAAGACCGTGGCATTTCAGATCGCCTCTACGGCGGCGGATCCGAGCACCGGCTCAAGCAAGAGTTCGTTTTAGCCCTAGGAGGGCATGCGCTGCTCGGCGTTCTCAAGCTGTCCCCAAAAGTTTTTCATATGAATGAGGGGCACACCGCCTTTTTGGTACTCGCACGAATTGCCGAGCTGATGCGCGACCAAAAGCTTCGCTACTCCGAAGCGCTTGAATACGTTCGTCATTCCATGGTCTTCACGACGCATACACCCGTACCGGCGGGACATGATCAATTTCCAGACGAGATGGTGGCACCTTTCCTGGCCCTTTTTGAAAAAACTATCGGTCAGGGCGTTCCTCGAGCTTTAGGGCGCGGACTCGATCGCAATCGCGATTTTCAGTTTTCCATGACCGGGTTAGCGGTTCGCGGAAGTATTCATATCAACGGTGTGAGTCGAATTCACGGAGACGTGTCGAGAAGGATGTTCCATTCCCTCACGCCACAGCTCCACCCCTATGAAGTTCCAGTTTTGAGTATCACCAATGGCGTGCACGCGCCCACCTGGGTATCCAACGAGTGGCAAAAGCTTTTTCAAAGCAAGCTCGGCTCCGACTGGAAAGCCCGCCTCGTAGATAAAGACTTTTGGTCGACGATGCATGAGTTGGATGCCGAGGCCGTATGGAACACCCATCTCAGCGCCAAACGAACCCTGGTGCAATGGCTCAGGGGACATCTGCGCGAAAGCTGGACCCGCCGCAAGGAAAATCCAGCCCACCTCGCCACGGCAATCGCAAATTTAAATGAGCAAACTTTTATTGCCACTTTTGCCAGAAGATTCGCGCCCTATAAGCGAGCCAATCTTCTTTTCAGCGATCCTGCCCGACTCGCGAAAATGCTCTCTGGACCCACCCCGATCGTTCTTTTATTTTCGGGTAAAGCCCATCCCTCGGATACTCTGGGGCAAAACCTCATCACCAACGTAATCGAATTTGCCAGACGTCCGGAGTTTGTCGGCAAGATCATTTTTGTCGAAAACTACGAAATCGACGTCGCGAAATTACTGGTTTCAGGTTCAGACATTTGGATCAATAATCCGCTACGCCCGCTCGAAGCTTCTGGAACCTCGGGAATGAAGGCCGCCATGAATGGCTGCCTCAACTTGAGTGTCCCCGATGGCTGGTGGGCGGAAGGCTATAACGGCAAAAACGGTTGGGTGATTGGTGATGAGTCCATGACCGAATCGCCAGACTACCAAGACACTTTTGATAGTGCGCAACTCTATGCTTTGTTTGAGCAGGAGATTCTTCCGCGCTTCAACCGCCGGAATGCCCAGGACATTCCTGAGTCTTGGGTCGACATGATGAAGGACTCCATTGCCTCGATCTTGCCCGCATTCAACACGGAACGAATGATCTCAGAATACCGCGACAATTTTTATGTTCCTGCCTCCCAGCAAGCCGAGGGATTGCAAGCAGAACAGTTTCGCGAAGCCAAGCAATTGTCTTCGTCTCGATCGCGCCTCCTTGAGCATTGGAACTCCATCGCTTTTGCGGATATCGATGTCCAGGGCCTGGATGGAAATGAAGTTCCACTGGGGAGCTCGCTCAAAATGCGCGTCCGGATGACTCACCAGCACATCCAGCCGCAAGATTTACAAGTGCAAGCCGTGGTTTCACTTGAGAACAATGAGCAAACTCCTCAGGCGTTCCTGATGCAATGCCTAACGAACGATGAGCGGCGAGGTGAAAGCGTCTGGGAAGGCAATGTCGCATTGGGCAAGGCTGGCCCCCAGCTCATGGGCGTCCGAGTGACCCCTCGGGCCTGCCATGCAACGCACCCCATGGATCTGACGCTCGATCTCGTTAAGTGGCTATAGTGCATATTATCGACATTTCTCGTCGAAGCGACACGGGTATATCGTCAAAATTGCTTGCAGACGAGGCCGCAGGTCGGCTCGCTCCCGCAGCGCACTCCCCGTGCGCTGCGGGAGCGAGCCGACCGAGAACGACGTATGCGGGCAATCTTGACGATGTACCTTTAGCTCAGCCAACGAATCGCGAGCTGGATCAGACTCCGTACGCGCGAAGTGTACGGAGGATAAAATAACTGCAAAGTGTCGATGCATCCCTGCCTGAGAACTGCCCGTTCGTGAGAAAGAGCCCGAAACCCAAAAAATCCGTGGTAACTTCCCATCCCGCTATTGCCGACTCCGCCAAAGGGGAGATCTGGATTAGCTAGATGAAGAATCAGCGAATTCACGCAAGTGCCACCCGCGGTCGTATTCTGAAGAACGTGTTCAATCGAATCAGTACTGGAACTAAAGATGTAAAGCGCCAGCGGCTTTTCTTTGCCTTGGATGATCCGGATGGCTTCATCCAGGGTCTTAAAAGTGATCATCGGTAAAATGGGTCCAAAGATCTCCTCTTTCATGATTGCTGACTTCTCATTCACATTGGAAAGAAGTGTCGGCGCAAGATAGCGCTGCTCGGGATTGCTAAATCCCCCCGTCTCTAGCTTGGCCCCCTGACTGAGGGTTTCGTCGAGTACCTTTTTCAAGCCCTCGAGATGCCCTTGGCTCACCAATCTGCAAAAATCACTGCTCGCGCGCTGGGCCTCGTCGGTCTCGCCATACCGTTTGCCGATCACTTTCTTGGCCTCGCTCACAAACTCCGCGATCTTGCTTTCATGAATCAGCAAATAATCCGGGGCCACGCAGGTTTGGCCGGCATTAATCAATTTGCCCCACATAATTCGCTGAGCGGCCTTACAAATATCGGCCGTCTCATCGACAATCACCGGGGATTTTCCCCCCAACTCCAAAGTCACCGGCGTCAGGTGTTTGGCCGCCGCTTGCATCACCGTCTTGCCCACCCGAGGGCTTCCCGTAAAAAACACATGATCAAACGGAAACTCCAATAGGGCATCTGAAACTGCGGAACTCCCCTCAAAAACCGCAACTTCTTCCGGAGGAAAAAGATCGCCCAGAAAAGTTTTCAAAAACCTCGCGGTATGGGGCACCTTACTCGAAGGCTTCAAAATCACGCAATTTCCGGCCGCGAGCGCCGTCACCAAAGGATTGATGGACAGATTAAAAGGATAATTCCAAGGAGCCAGAACGAGCACCACACCCTTAGCCTCATACCTGAGCTCCGCCCGAGTGCCAAACAATGCGAGAGGCGTTTTTACTCGATGAGGTTTCATCCAACGCTTCAAATGCCGGATCGTGTGATTGATCTCCGAAATAGTCGGAAAAATCTCAGTCAGGTCAACTTCGCCTCCCGTTTTTCTAAAGTCACTGTGGATGGCCTTTTTCAGTTCATCTTGTCGCGCGAGGATCGCGTCTCGGAGTTTCTTAAGCTGCGCAATGCGCTCGTCAGCGGTGCTCACTGCCATCTTCCATCGATTGGCCCGTTGTTTCTCAAAAGCTGCCTTAAGATCTTCCATGAGCGCTAATCCTCTTTTTGCCGATCGCTCCAATATACTGCGGTTTTGGGGATGACCGTTTTCAGATAGGATACCACGGCAAAGTCTCCCGAAAACACCTGATCCACTTCCACGCCCTCGAGATTTCGAAGACTCTGAACCACCCACTCCACCCGACGACGTTCAGGGGTGACAAACAGGAGCTGATCTCCCCGATTTAAGACGCAACCTTTGCCAAGGATCGCGATCACCGAATGACTATCTTTAGTAATTTCAACAACTTCTCCGACATAGCCCTCATCTTGCCTCTGAGTCTCATTATTTTTCAACTTTTTGAATAGAACATCGGTCGCATTAGCTCGAAAGAAGCACTGCGTTACCGCAACCGGATGCTCGCCTTTTTGCCAACCGCCCCATGTTCCTCCGAGCCTCAAATCCACCCGGAGAGCGGCCAGTCCCATTTCGCGCAGCTCCTCGATTCGATCCAAAAGGCAATAATCCTTGGCATGGAAAACAAAAGTCCCATTTTCATTTTCGATGAGCCGAAACCCACTGTGTTGGGATTCTTCGCTAGAAGCCAAAGCCTCAATACGACGATCCATGTCGCCCCGGTCGCCCAACTGATTCGAAAGCAAATGCCGAGGAGTGTACAACAGCAGTATTGGACCCAAACCCAAAACCTCTACCGGCACCTTCGTCCCCCGGATCATCTCAGCCAGACTTGCGCGAGGAAGTTCAATCGACAAAACCAATCTTTCGAGGCGAGAGCCGCCGAGTTCGCACCAACGCTGCACCCCAGCTAGATTGTGATTGCCGGTTTCAAGCACCAGTTGAATCGGATGCTCCGGGTAATGCTCCAATACCCACCCAAAAGCCCCTGGATCTTGAACCCGGATGGCCGAAAAAAGACTCAAATCGATTTCACGAAGGGCTGCCAGCGCCCGTTCAAAGGGCACCTCGGTCATCAAGATATCCCATTCTAAAACGGGTCTGAGCCCGCTCATCCGGGCTTGGCGCGCTAAACCTTCGAGTTCAGACAAACTCAACGTGCCCAGACGTGAAAGAGCCTGGCAGCCGAGTAAAACCTCAACTACCCCATGAGCAACCAATTCAGTCAATTCAGCCGCGTGACTCGCGTAGCCCACCTGGATCACGGCTCAAGCCACTAACACTTCTCAATCTCGATTTCAACAGCCCCCAGATAAACCACCATCTTCGACAGCGAATCTCGAATCAATTCCAGCTGAGCCTGCGCCGCCTGCTCCTCCATCAACCCCGCAAGCCGGGTCAGCTCCTCAAAACCATAGCCACCGGCACTGCCCTTGATTTTATGGGCTAGCTTCCGGATTTCACCACAATTGTGCTCGTCCGCCCACCGTTGAAAGGCCAGGAGATCCTTTTTGCGGTTTTCTAAATACTCGGGAATTAAATCCGCGAGATCCGGATCGACTTTGATCTTTATGGTCATACCAGGGATTATAAAATTATTTCGACAGGATGCCTACTCCGACCTAAAATAGGAGCTAAATGAAGTTCAGCGAAAAAACGATTCAAATTATTGACGATGACGACGACATCCGAAAACTTTTGAGAAAAGTCCTTGAAAACGTCGGAACCGTTGTTCACGATGCCTCTGACGTTAAAACCGGATTGCACTCCATTCAGACCCATCGACCGGATGCCGTCATCTTGGACCTCAACATGCCGGGCCACGATGGCTTCACCTTCCTCAAAGCACGTAAAAAGATGCCTTTATTGCTGGCCATACCGGTCATCGTCCTCAGCGGCGAAAAGGACAAAAAGTTAGTCGCCCAAGCGATCGCATTAGGCGCCGACCAATATCTCCAAAAACCGTTTGAAGCTAAGCTCATTCTCCAGAAGCTCCGTTATGTTTTTCATGTCAATGATTCAGACGATCAAAACCTGTCCTATTTTTTTCCTGCCGATCAGTTGCCCGAGCTGTGTTGCCAAGTGAACGCGAAAGTCATCGATGCCAGCGAGCTTCAGCTCCGAATTGAAAGTCCAGCGCGACTCAAACGATCCCTGCCCGTCCAGGTGGACCTCAAGACCATGAGCACAGCCGGAGGTGCCGCCCTCATTTGCAGAGTGGTCAGTCATTTTGTTGATATGCATCAAAAAATGTATCGCCAAATCTTTCGGCTGGTCGACCTTTCCACTGAACAAAAAACACTTTATTCGCACTGGAGAAAAAAATGACGTCTCCGAGCGATCCGTCCAATGAAACAACAAAACTCGTCATTACCATCGATGACGACCCAGAATTTAATCGCCTAATGGAGCATCGCTTCTCGCAAATGGGCTTGAGAGTCCTGACCTTTACCGATCCTGCCGAATTTCTATCCGCAGTCGTCAAAAGCCGACCGGCGCTGGTTTTGATCGATCTCAATCTGGGCGAAGGAATGTCGGGATTCGACCTGATTCAGCAACTTCGGGAAGTCTCCAATATCTCGGCCCCCATTCTGGTGTCCTCTGGAACTTCCGAAGAAAAAGCAATCATTCAGGCCCTCGAAATGGGGGCGGATGACTACATCATTAAACCTCCTCATAAAGATGATTTTTCGAGGAAGGTGCTCGATCTGATCTCGGACGAGGGCGTCACGGATTTACTCGACTCCACCTATGCGCCCGTCGACGATGATATTAGCCTCGCCCGAGTGGGCTTCAGTATCCGTTTAAAAGAACTATCCTCGGTGGGGCTCAAACTGATCACCCCCCATCTCATCCGAAAAGGGACCCTCATCATCCTCAAGGGTCCACTCATTGCCGAAATTTTTCCGGAACGCAGTTATATCAGTGCAACGGTGGTTGCAGCGAACGGGATAATCAATGAAACCGAACGCGTCTTTCTCATCGCTGCGGAATTTGACGCCCATGATTTGGAACTTTCACAAAAAGCCAGAATCTGGGTTGCGACGAAGGTGCCCCATTGAAAATCCTGCTCGTGGATGACTCCGAAGAAAGCAGGCTTCTGCTCAAGATGATGTTAAAGTCGAGCGGCCACGTGATCGAGACTGCCACGCAGGGGCAAGAGGCGATTGAAAAAACACGGACGACTGCCTACGATCTCGTTCTGATGGATATCGAAATGCCCGTCCTCGACGGGCTCGCGGCTACCTTAGCCATTCGAAAACGGGAACGGGAGCAAGGGCGTCCAGCACTCCCCATTATCGCGCTCACGGCTCACGATACCGAAGAAGCCCGCAAAAAAACAGCAGATGCCGGATGCCAGGCTCACCTTGTTAAACCCGTCAAAAAGACCGAGTTCCTCGAAACCATTCGGCGGCTGACTTCTTAGGCGGCCAATTTTTTTTCGCCGTTGCCAAAGGTCTTCGAAAGCGCCATCGCTTCTGAAATGGCACCCTTCGCCAGGGGCAAAAGCCGCTCGATTTTCATCTTCAACTGCTCCGAATCCGTAATATTTTTGGTCATGGGCTCAATTTCCTTAGCCGCCTCACTGACCAGTTGAATTCCTAAGTAGCCAAAAGTGGATCTCATGTCATGAGCCGCACGACCCACCCTACGCCAATCGCTCTGATCCAAGCCTAACTGAAGCGATTCCACTAGTTTGGGGGCTTTATTCAAAAATAGCTCCAGCATCTGCCGGATCCCTTCGACATCATCCCCCAAGGTTTCCTTGAGATAGGCCAAATCTACCGAACTTTTCCGAATATCCTGCCGCTTATCCCTTCCAGTGACTTTGAGAATTTTTTGAAGAAGCACGTCTGCTCGAAAAGGCTTGGTCACACTATCATTCATGCCGGCCTTCAAGCACTCATCCAATTCATCCTTGGAGGCGTAGGCGGTCATCGCAAGAATCGGAATGGTTGACATCGGAGACGGACACTCACTCCGAATCCTCCGGGTCGCAGTTAGACCATCCATTTGGGGCATTTGGACATCCATAATCACCAAATCAAACGGCTGTTTTTGAAGTTTTTCCAAAGCTACGTTTCCGTTTTCCGCCACCTCGACAGAGAAACCAAACCCTTGAAGAACTTTTTTGGCGATGAGTTGGTTAATAGGATTATCCTCAGCCAGCAAAATATTCATCGGTCCAATATTTTTGGCCACGACTGCCGCATCCGCTTTTTGCAAGACGGCCCCGGGTATGGCTTTTTTATAAGGAATCCTGACCTGAATCGTAGTTCCAACACCCACTTTGCTGGTCACCTGAATCGTGCCCTGATGTCGCTCCACCAGGTCCTTGACGATACTCAGTCCAAGTCCGGTGCCCCCATACTTGCGAGTCACGTCATCACTGGCCTGCGTGAAACTATCAAAAACAATTGCAACCTTATCCTCCGGAATCCCGATCCCCGTATCCGCAATCTCAAACTCCAAAACCTGATTATCAGGAGTCTCGGACGCCACCCGTACCGAAACAGAAACCTTGCCGGACTCCGTAAATTTGATCGCATTCCCCAAGAGATTCGTGATGATTTGATTCATTCGGACCGGATCGCCCATGTGATAGGCGCTCATTTTAGGATCATAATATTTTTCGAGCGATATTTTTTTCTCGGACGAGCGGGGCAGCTGGAGTTCGATCACCAAATCAATGATGTCAGTGATCTTAAAGGGCACCCACTCCAGGGTCATTTTCCCAGCCTCTAACTTCTCAAAATCAAGAACATCGTTGATAATCACGAGGAGATTTTCAGCCGAATTTTTGATCGCGCTCAGATACTCGCGCTGTTCGGTGGTGAGCTCGGTTTTAAGCAAAAGATCCGTCAACCCCATTACGCCATTCATGGGGGTGCGAATTTCATGGCTGATGTTAGAAATAAACTTTTTCTTCAAGCCCAATGCTTCTTCTGCCGATTTTTTAGCCGCGATCAATTCCTGCATTTCCTGCCGCAATGAAATATCGCGCGCGAACAAAAGCACCGAGGGAACACCTTCGAACTCCGTCAGCATGACCGCAATCTCGAACTGCACGATCTCACCCGACTTGGTCATCAGTCGAAACTCGCAAAGCCCCTCCGCCGCCGGTACCGAGGGCGCAAAGCGAGTCCTTTTTCTAAATCCCTCAAGATCTTCCGCCGCGACAATCGACGTCAGAGGTTGGTCGATCAGATCCACCACGCCGGCATATCCCAACACGGTGGCCATTCTGGGATTGGCATAAATCAGTCGCTCGCCGCTGAAGACACAAATGGCGTCGGGGGCGCCCTCGATGAGGCGACGAAACCGCAGTTCGGATTGCTTGAGCGCTTCCTCGGCGACTTTTCGCGCGGTAATATCGATGCCGATCACCAATAACTCACTGTGATTCTTGGAACGTTCAGCGATTAGAAGATGCCAGCGAATCTCTGAGTTGAATTCAATCGGAATTTCCCTCGAGAAACGCGAATCTTTAGAGGCCCGGAACTCTTTCAGGACGGTTACAAAAATCGAATTGCCCTTGATAAAACCAATATCTTTACCCACAAAATCCTCGACGGCCAGGTTGTGAGCCGTAGCGAGGCGAGAGTTCACGCGGATATATTTGTCGTCTTCCGAAATCCACGAGACATAGGCCGGAATGGTCTCGATGACCTGAAGAAACTTGCCCTCATGCGAAATGGCGGAGGTGACAAAGGCTTTTATTTTTTTCAATGGCATGGATCATTCTCCCCTACCTCATGCTGATCGGCATCGGGAAGGGGGTTAATGAGAAAAAATGGGGGTAGTCTTCTTGGCTTCTGTGTCTCAGTAGACCACGTCAATGGGATGACACCCTAACCACTCACTTCCCTAACTGCCGCATCAAATTGCCTACCGCCGCCTCAGCCCGATAAGGCAACCGCACCAGACTATTGACCCTCGCCTGCTCCAGAGGCTCCCCCAAAGAACTCGCTAAAGTCTCCACTCGAAATGGGAGAACCGGACCGCGAAAAGGAACCAACTCAATCATTTCATCCCGCTTAAAAGTGGTTTTAACCTCGACCAACAGATACCGGTCGATCTCTATTTTTCGGATCCAACCCACAAATTCATAATGAGCTTCATCATCAAACGTACCCTGATCCAAGGTGCTTCCCTGGTCAGCCGGAGTATCCAGACTGCCACTCATATAGTCGCGATGCGGAAGCAGCTCCAACTCTTGATGCCACTCCTGTAGTTGCTGCTCAGTCAACGTGCGTTCACGCTCCACGGAATCAATAGCTTGGCGATGAATCCGCGAAATCAACCCCGCATAAAGGGCGCTTCGCATTCGCCCTTCAATTTTCACTGAATCGATTTGCTGCTCAAAAAACCGGGGCAAAAGATTCAAGCCCATCAAGTCCTTCGAACTCATCAAATATCTATTACTTAACTTTTGCCCATCAGGAGTTTCGAGCGAATAACTAAACCGACAGCTTTGCGCACAGCCGCCCCGATTGCTATCCCGACCTTTGGTAAAATTGGAAATCGTGCAATTGCCCGAATACGCCATACACATGGAACCATGGATAAAGAGTTCGACCTCCAAGCCGGTCGCGACCTTAATCTTGCCCGCCTCTTCAATTGAGACTTCCCGCCCCAAGATCAGACGCTTCACCCCCAGCTTCTTCCAAAGTAGAGCGGACTCTCGATTGAGACAACTGGCCTGAGTAGAAAGATGAATCGGAAGCGTTGTCTCACTGGAAACCACGGAGGACACCACAGAAATAACGCCCATGTCCGAAGCAATCACCCCATCCACCCGGAGAGCCGCGATATCTCGCGCAAAAGCGCCGAGCCCCTCCATATCGCTTTGATGAGGAAAACTATTCAAAACAACGTATACTTTAGCGCCGTGATCGCGCGCAAAACCCACGCCCTCTTCCAATTCATCGAGAGTAAAGTTCTCAGCGGCGGAGCGAAGTCCATATTTCTGGCCGGCCAGATAAACGGCATCCGCGCCGTAGCGGATGGCGGTTTTTAGCTTATCCAGACTACCAGCGGGCGAAAGAAGTTCAGGCCGCTTAAAGGGCACGCGCTTCCACCGACTCAAGCCGTCGATTGAACTGTTCTGCCCGTAAAACCAAAGTCGAATAAGCTAACTCTGAAATCACGCCATCATGGGCAGCCTCGGCCCATTGATCATGAATCAAACGCAAAGCCACGTCAGAATCAGTGATTCGCTGATCTGCAATTTGGCGCGCGATCGACTCCGAGACGCCATTCATTCGGCCCAAGGCTCGATTGAAAGCCCGCATGCCGGCAGGAGTCGCGCCGATTTCGAGACGCTCTTGCTCGGTCATCGGAGCCATTTGAGTCGTAGGCGCGCCGCGATCATCGAGCATAATCACCCCGACCAACAATGCAATATAACTCGCGATCAAGATTCCGCGGGGCAACGTCCGAGTCGGAAAGGC
>JBBCAW010000054.1:0-56418 GCA_051382295.1 Bdellovibrionota bacterium FG-1
AAATCACTGAAGCTGAAAATGGCGAAAAAGCACTCGAAATTCTCTTATCCGAACTCAGTCAAGGGCGTCATTTTGCGGGCGCAATCGTCGACGTCCGTATGCCGGGCAAATTGGATGGCTTGCAATTCATTCGCGAGGCCTGGAAAGCGGACCCTGGCTTGCTGGTGGTGGTCGCCACCGCGTATCAGGACCGTTCCGTGGATGAAATCCACCGAGTGTTCAGTGCGCAGTTTCAAGATCAATGGGACTACCTGGCTAAGCCTTTTACCTCCGGCGAAATCATTCAAAAAGCCAGACAGCTCGTGTCCTCCTGGAATCGCCGGGAGCGCGAACGCGCACATCTGAGGCAAATCGAGACGCAACAGCACACGCTAGTGGCCCAAGAAAAGCTGGCGGTTCTGGGACGCCTGGCGCGAAACGTGGGCCACGAATTCGGCAATTTACTTCAACCCCTCCTAGCCAAGATCGAGCTGGCCCGAATCCGATCCACTCCTGAACTTTACCCCCTCTTTGACGAAATGCTGGATACAACCGACCTCGCGGCCTTAATTTGCCAAGATTTACTCACCTTTGGCCGCGAATCACACGAGAGCTCCGCCCCACCCGAAATCACCATTCAAAGCCCCGTGGATCGCGTACTCCGAATCCTCAGTCATGCCATCAAAATCAAACAGGCGCAGATTCATCTCTCTTTACCCGAAAGTTTCAGTGTCAGAATTCATGAAGAAAAGCTGGTGCAAATTCTTATGAATCTCCTCACTAACTCCCTAGATGCGATCCAACCGGGCGGAACCATCCGCATTGAGAGCACCGCGAGTACTCACTCCTGCATCGAAATCCGGATTACCGACAATGGCTGCGGCATCCAAAAAGATATCTTACCCATGGTGTTTTTGCCGCTTTTTACGACCAAAGGACAAAATGGAAATGGCATTGGTATGGCCGTTTGCAAGCAAATCGTTGAGAGCTACGAAGGCGCCATTTCGCTTGAATCGACCGTCGGCGACGGGACTACCGTGCGCTTCAACCTCCCTGGGACGGTGTCGGCGGTCGAGGCCGCTCCAGCACCACAAAACTAAAACCGGGATGATCCTCCCGGGAGATCTCCACAAACCGCTCGTTTGGCCATTGTGGGAAATAGGCGTCTCCGGGGTATTCGCGATCCAGGAGCGTTAAATAGAGCCGATCCGCAAATTCAAGCGCCTGCGTGTAGAGCTCGGCGCCGCCAATCACAAAAACCTCGGCGCTCCCCGCGTCCTGGCCAGAATCGGGAGAAGAACTTTGACAAGCCTCCGTCAGGGTGTGAAAAATTTTTGCGCCCTCAATCTGATAACCCGCTTGTCGCGTCACGATACGATTTTCACGCCCAGGTAACAAACGCCCGATCGATTCATAAGTTTTTCGGCCCATCACCACGGGATGCCCGCTCGTGACTCGCCTAAAATATTTTAGATCCTCGGGCAAATGCCAGGGGAGTCGATTTTGCGCGCCAATGATCCGATTTTTAGCCATCGCGGCAATCAGCGACACCATGACCGTTACACGGCCACCGGGGCTTTGATCGCAGGATGAGGGTCATAACCCTCGATCGTAAAATCCTCGAATTTAAAATCAAAAATCGAGCGCACCGCCGGATTGATTTTCATCCGAGGAAGGGCGCGCGTTTCACGAGAAAGTTGCAGCTGAGTTTGTTCTAAATGATTGAGGTAAAGATGGGCGTCTCCCAAGGTGTGTACGAAATCTCCCGGCTGAAGGTCCGTGACCTGCGCGATCATCAGAGTCAAAAGCGCGTAACTGGCAATATTAAAAGGAACTCCCAAAAAGATATCGGCGCTCCGTTGATAGAGCTGACAAGAAAGTCGCCCGTCGGCGACATAAAACTGAAAGAAGGCATGACAAGGGGGAAGCGCCATTTTCTCGATTTCGCCGACATTCCACGCACTCACAATCAGGCGCCGAGAGTCTGGATTCTTTCGAATCTGATCGATCAACTGCGAAATCTGATCGATGGTGCGACCATCAATACTCCGCCAAGATCGCCACTGAGCGCCGTAAACAGGACCCAAATTTCCCTGCGCGTCGGCCCACTCATTCCAAATGCTCACGCCATTTTCTTTGAGATAGGCGATGTTGGTGTCGCCCTTCAAAAACCAAAGGAGCTCGTGAATGATGGATTTGGTGTGAACTTTTTTGGTCGTGAGAAGCGGGAATCCTTCAGCTAAGTTAAATCGCATTTGATAGCCAAACACGCTTCGAGTCCCCGTGCCGGTTCTATCTTGTTTGATCGTACCGCTCTCAGCCACGTGGCGCATTAAATCAAGATAAGGTTTCATCGCATTCCTTTCGAGGGATTCTTTTCTATCTCAAAAACAACCTAACACAAAGCGTTGTTTTTATGGGTCAATTGGTCATTTTTCTTGAATTGACATTGCGCGTTATTAAGGGGAAAATAAGCTATTGGAACACCGCATGGGGCCTCAAACTGCAAAAACTCTAGCTCGCCTATTTTTCGGCCTTTTCGTGGCACTCATTTGTGGTGCGGCCGGTCCTTGTGCCTCCGACGTCACGACCCGAGTCTGCGCGACGGGAGGCTCCCTTCTCTCGGATGGAACTTGCTCTTATTCCAGCGATAACTATGCTCTTTCGGTTCCCGCCCCGGTGGGAGTGGCACCTTCCACTGCGATCTATTTTGGCGCAACCACGGATATCGCCGGAGCCGGAGTGGGCTACATCGTCGGAGGCGGCGTGGGGTTTTCAGGCCCAAATTCGACAGTCCCTCTGCTTTTTGGAGGAGGAAAAAGTGAAGTATTTACGGCTCTGGCGAGCTATCCATCCTCGGCGCCGTCATTGTTGCTTTCAGATGGTACGAGTCTCAATCTGACTGATTATATCGTTGCAGCAGGGTATGCCAAGCTCCCATCAGGGAGCACCGCTACCTTGATTGCCCGATATACTCCATTAGGGGCACTCGATACGAGTTTCAATAACGGAAAAGGATACCTTTTAGGATCTGAAACGGGAATCGTCGGAGGCACCTATAATAGGATCAATGCCGTCGCCATTGACAGCAAGGGACGCATCGTCGTCGTGGGCGAAGGCTGGGACGACACTCTTGGAGCTCCTGACGTTCACTCGGGAAACCATAAAGCAGTGGTCGCGCGCCTCTTGGCGAGTGGTGCACTTGATACGACAGGCTTTCACGCTAGCCCGCTTGTGATCGGCGGCACAATCCCCTCGGGCAGCGCACGCAATGGTTTTTCGATGAGTCCTGCGATCAGTGCATCGACTTCTAAAGGAGGTTTTGGAAACCTAACGAATACTCTCACCGCTGAAGCATTCACCGCTGTCATCATTGGCGCTGATGATGAAATTTATGCGGCAGGGTATTCCGCAACCGCTGCGTACACGATTGGCTTGATCACCAAGTTCCAAGCCGATGGGTTGTTTTTGGGCAAAGCACTTGGCAACGGAGGCACCCGTTTTAACACCTTTGACCGCTTTAACTCATTGGATCTTGATAGTTCGGGGCGAGTCGTCGCAGTCGGGTATTCCTCAGATAAAGACATCTCTCTGGATCCTCCGGATCCCTCAGCAAGCGTAAAGGGGATCGTCATTCGTTACGCGGCGGATTTATCGGTGGTTGACTCGACCTTTAACTCAACCAGCACCCCAGGGTATTGGCTTTCTACGGGATATTTTGGCGGAACGAAGGACTCTTTCAATGCGGTTGCCATCGATCCAAACGATAATATTTTTCTAGGGGGCTATAGCTTCTCGAACAGCACAGGAAACTCGCAGGCCTTAATTCTTAAAATTCCAGCAAGCGGAACAACCGTACTCGGGGCTTCAACCGTAGCAGGGTATGCTGGGGCTTTTGACGACTCTATTCAACAAATTGTCCTGGTCACAACCACCGGCTCGACCACTGAAGTTTTGGGGGTTGGGGTGAGCAACGCTTCGGCTCTCCTCACCGCGTGGGATGCAAGTCTCGCATCAAACACCGCTTTTAACGCAAATGCCACTCCCTCAGGGAGTCCCGGATATCAGCTGGGCAGTTTCGCTCAGAATGGGGTCCCCAACATCACTGGAGGCGACACATTCCTGGGAACAGCCATCACTGATGATGGAACACATATTGTGGTAGCGGGTTTCGCTTCCGATGGAACTTACTCCTATCCCGTCCTCGTCCGATACCTGATCTCGACCGGGGCTTTAGACTAAACGTTATTCGTATTTGACAATCACCCACTCCGTTGGCTAAGGTGAGCGTTCCTCATAGGTCGGGGTGTAGCGCAGTTGGTAGCGCATCTGCTTTGGGAGCAGAGGGTCGTCAGTTCGAATCTGGCCACCCCGACCAAATTGAAGGTCCGGCGACCTGTGATCCTTCAAATGCAAGATCAAGGCTCCACTTTTACTCGTCACCCTGCAACCAGCTCTCCGCTTCCCGGCGAAGCGCCGCGATCCGTTCTGTTGGCCAGGTATCCAGTGGCGGGGGGAGTACGGGGGGCCTGTCAAAAAGTCGATTGCTCGACCTGGAAAAAGTTTCCACACAAAATTTGGCCAGGAAATACCGTTTACTGACCTGTCGTCGAGGCGAGGTATCAGCTGCCCGCAGAAGACACGCCACGATTCGCGCATGGATCTGAATATTGAAAAAATCCACCCGAAAAAGCGGTTCCAGCACCTCATGTGCCCCATCGAAATCATCTGCCGTGATCAAACGGTCGGCCACCATGACTCGGAACAAGACTTCACCCAACAAACTCGCGGGTTTTGGCGCGGGTTCACCCTGGCTTGCCTGCCGAGTGAAGGCTTCAAGCTCCAGAAATGGTTTGCGATCCATGCCTGAATAGGAGGAATTGTCGTGCCAGATCCCGAATGCTCGTTCGAAATGCCTGGCCAAGTAACAGGCCATCCCAAGAAGGTGCAAGGCTAGTCCATACCAGGCGGGGGGATTGGCGGGATTTGTCGCTTCGAGCACGCTTTCGAGCGTCTCGCGTGCGGTGCTAGGATCGGCATCACGAATCAACCGCTTGGCGCGCTCAATCCCGATGCCAGGATGCCCTGGATAGCGCTCCCACATCCAGTCAAGCAAGGCCGGTGAACGTTCAAACGAATAGGGTGTCCGCTCATGGGCAAGATAAGCGGCAAACGCCGAATCGGGATCATCCACATTCCGCAGCTTCTGGGCTTCGAACCAGCGCGCTAACTCCAGGGGCGGCAAGTTCTGAATCATCGCGGAGTAAGCCAATGAGGAAGACTTCCACTCCCGGAAACTCTCGCCCTCCGCGATGAAAAGCCCAGAAAAATCCGGAAACTCAAGTCGTACCTCGTCGGCTTCAATTGCGATTGGCTTGCCGTCGAGCGGGATCAGACGCACGCTCGAGCGCTGGGGTAGGACAGCCAATGCGTGCTTGCCATTGCCACTTTCAAAAAGCATGAGCCGGTCGGTGGAGGGCACTTCGAACAGGGGTTTTAGGTGATCATCTTCCGGCGTTAAAGCGCACAGGGTCCATTCTTCACCCCGAATACAATTGATGAAAACCAGTCCGTGTGTGGAATTCCCCGCAACCGCGTGCATACCCTCTCCATCCGCGCCTCGGATCCGCATGACTTCCACCAGGCCTTCTTGCCGCCAGGAAAAAAAGCCGATCCACGGCTCCAGATCTTCTTCATCCTCCTCTCTCTCTTCATTTTCCCCTGCTTCCGCGCTCGGCCCCCAAAATGGGAGTGAGTTGTGGACGCAAAGAAGTAATTCTCCGTTAACGGGATGACGGAGGCCCGTGCTCATTTCCTGATTTGCGCCGAGCTCAACGCTTCTTTTTTTTCGACCCCGAAAGTCCAGCAACTCGACTCGGTTTGCACCAATCGGTCCGAGCAGGAGTTCGATTTCACCTTTGTCCTCTAGTATGATCGGAAAACCATCCCGTCCGATGGAGCGCAGCAATTGTCCCTGGTCTAAATCGATGACTGACGTACGCGCTCCGAGCCTGGGCCGTCCCCCATGCATCAGCCAGAGATACCGTCCCCCTAGATCGGTCACGGCATTTTCGATTTTGTCATCAGCAGGAAGTAGGCCTGCAACGGACCGGAAGTCCAAAATCTTCCAGTGGGGATCCCGACTCATCCTCAAAACCACGCCCGTTTCCCCGACCAGGGTTAGCCTCGCACCATCGAAGGCATAACTGATGATATTAAGCGGCACCGGACCACGGAAGGTAACGGTTTCGAAAACTCTCCCACTCGCTATGTCGACAGTAGCGAGGAAGCCCCATTGCCCCCAGCCCGAAAAAAATAAAGCGATTCGCCCGGACGGATCGATGCAACGGACCGCCCACGAGTCCCTCACGTCCGGGATATGATTAAATAGATCGGGTGGACAGATGTCCTCCGAAAAGACCTCGAGTTTCCATTCGCGATGAAGCTCCAGCTGAAAGTGGGCCACCCGTGCCGTCCAGTGCTTGCCCAAGTCCTCATTGGCGACCATCCGCGATAATTCGAGAGCTGAGTCGCGTGCCCCAAACCAATCTCGACTCATGATACATTGCTCGTGTCGATTTTCTAAGCTTCTCACTTTAACGGCCATGCTCAGTTGGAGCCCCAGCGACGCCCATCTTGTCTGTTCCTCGGCTCCAAGATCCCTCTGTCTGACTTCTCGAAACAATGACTCCGCCCTGAATACCTCGCCACGTTTCAACAGTGCCTCCATCTCGCACAGGGCGCTTCCGGCGCGCTGTCTTGCGGCTTCAAGCTCAATGGCTTCCAATTGAGCGAGCAGGTTCACCCCCTCTGGAATATCGGCAAGCAGCTCTCGATGGGGTTCAAGCTCGCTGAGCGTTGCGTTGGATGAAGATAAACCGGATTGAAGCTTTTCGCTGGCTGTAAACCAAGCGGCTAGCGCCGCTCCAATACGCTTCATTTTGACTTTTCCTTCGCGCGAAAAGAGTGCTTCCGCTTGGAGCAAGAGGCGTGGATTGAGCTTTTCACTTGCAAGCAAGAGCCGTCGATTATCTAGGTCCAACTCCAGGAAGCAAATGACCGCCTCAGCGACTTGTCCCACTTCAAGCAACGTGCGCAACGCCTGCTCGTGCTGTTGGGCAATTTCGCAGCGCAAGGCATTCTCTGCTTCAGTCAAGCGACCTCGTAGCTGCTTTGGATCCGATCCCCCGCAATCGAGCGCCTGCCGGAGAAACCGAATTTCTTCAGCTAGGTCTCCCCGCCGTCTGGATTCTTCCTGAGGATAGCTGGCTCGGGTGGTTGCGGCAGCACGCCCCCGCCTACCAGAACGCGCTCAAGACGAGTATCGACCGGAGAGGTAAAATCATTTTACACCAGGAACTACTTATTGCTCGGATCAAGGATCTCAGTTTGCGTGTCAAACTCGAAAAAGCATTGCCAGAGAACAGGCAATTTTTGACGCTTGATGAGGAATATGTGGCTTTTCCGGCGGGCTTGTTACCAATCGTTGAAAAGGTGGTCAGGAAAGAAGGTCATGTCATCCAGGTGGTGAAAACCCAATGAAACTCAAAAGCATCGATGTCGATGGATTTGAAACAATCACGAATGCGGCAGGCTCGGACATTCGAAGGGACCTGCACACTTTTATCCGGTATGTCGCCGAAAAGGGCATCAAGCGCTCTCATCGGGGCAATCTGATTCCCAAGGCGGACCTGCTTAGACTGCAGAAGCAAATGTCGCGGCAGGACTCTTTGACTGAAAGTGGTTCCGCCTGGATTAGGGCGGTGGATCATCTTGCTTTGGATTTGGATTTCATCCACTACGATACGAAAGGAGAATATGCCGGCTATTCGAGCAGGGAGGCTTCCTATCCTGACAACCAAATTGAGGTTCAATCTGGTCGGTATGATCAATTTCTGGCACTTTCCCTCCAGGATCAAGAAAACACGCTTTTAAATGGTCTCCTTCAGGGGGGCGGCGGTGCTAGTGATCATGAGAAACATGAATTTATGCATCCGTCCCCTTTGGGAAGACTGGATCAGTTTGATTGTTCTGGTTGCGCGATCGGAGTGCTTCCGACCCTTGATTTTGCTGAAATTAGGCGATTTCTTTTAAACCTTCTGGCCACTCTTCCAACTGACACTTGGTGGAGTACGCAATCGTTGATCGAGGAATTGAAAGATAAACACCCGTATTTTTTAATTCCAAAGATCGTCCATTTTAAAAATACTTACGAACGGAACGAAGGTCGATATGGCAACTTCTCGGAGTACGAGGGTGACCGCTATTATGGAACAAAAATTCAAATTTTAGTGAAAGACCCGGATGCTTTTGAGCGCGTCGAGGGGCGATATCTTGAACGCTTCCTGGAATCGATCCCTTTGATGCTGGGCTACGTGGATGTCGCCTACCGGCCTAAAAGTAAAAACAAGTTCTTCCCATCGCGAGGAGAGCTGGTAGCCTTTCGGGTGCGTGGCCGCCTGCCAGTCATGTTGAACAAGGAAATCCGCGAACCCCTGGTCCGGGTCGAGCCCAATTTCGAAGTGTATATTGAATCTGAACTCTACCCAGCGCGTATTCTGTGCGAACTGGCCCCGTTTGCCGAAATTGTCAAGCAAGGACCCATGACGGTTCTGCGACTCAATAAAGCCATGGCCACCGTGGAACTGGCCCGTCACCGGTCCATACGGCTTACGGAGTATCTCGGACAGCGCGTTTCGTCTCCGCTGTCTCAGAACGTGATCACTGAACTCCAAAGCTGGGGTGAACATGCACAGGTATTCACGCTTTTTACCGGGGCAGGCCTACTCGAAATGGCGGAGTCCGCGGAGAAACTGAAAGCAATCGAGCCTCACTTGGTGAAGAACATTTCGTCGCGGTTTTCGATCATCAGCGCGCCTCAAGGGTGCCTGGAAAAACTACTGGACGCGGAACTAGTCCCTATTTCATTAAAACATGCCAATATGCTGTTGAATTGGGTGCCAGCAGAATCAATCTCGGTTTTTCCGAAAAAGAAAACCGCAAAATCGGTTATTACCGGGCCTAAGCAGGTCAATCTGAAAACAAGGACTTTAGTCACTCACTACTTTCCGTCTCAAGAACTCTATGATGTGTTCCTCAAGGGACTGATACAAAAACGATGTGCCTTCAAAACGGAAAAATCAGAGTTAGCAATCACTTTTTCAGGAAAGATGGGTTCTCATATCCGTGACATCAAAAAAGAGGTGAGCGATCGTTATCATATCAACTACGAAGAGATGGATTGATGGAAGTTCAAGCCATCAACATAGCGCCCCTTCCAGTTCGATCCGTAAGGGGCAAGCGCGGGCGGATAATTCTCCTGAACGATGCCAAACTTTCGCAATTGACGCCGAAGATAGGTG
This sequence comes from Bdellovibrionota bacterium FG-1, assembly GCA_051382295.1. GTDB lineage: Bacteria > Bdellovibrionota > UBA1018 > UBA1018 > UBA1018 > JBBCAW01. The sequence continues at coordinate 9,342 of JBBCAW010000054.1, forward strand.
CGCGTGTGGCCAGTGACCTCGGACAACTCCCTCATGGAATGCTGCTTTTTGACCCTCAAAGGCTCTAAACTGGTGGGGTCTTCGGCAATTCCTGAAAAATTTATTCTAACGTTATCAATGAGTTGAGCGGATTCAAATGTCGTTTTTACTGCCCGACCAAATAAAAAACACAATAAATTCAAACAGATAGAAAAAAAGAACTTCTTCCTAGCCAGGATTGGTTAAGTTTTTTTCGACAAACTCCCAATTCAAGAACCGATCGATCAAGGCATTCAGATAATCAGCTCTGCGGTTTTGGAAATCGAGATAATAAGCGTGTTCCCATACGTCGAGCGTAAGAAGTGGCGTCGCCCCGGTACCCAGTGGCGTCTCGGCGTTACTGGTCGTTGTGATCTCCAGTACGCCCCCCTTTGCAATCAGCCACGCCCAACCGCTACCGAATTGCCCCGCTGCTGCGGCCGAGAATTTCGCTTTAAACTCGTCATAACTTCCCCAGGTCTTCTCGATCAAGCCAAGGATCTTTGCGCTCGGAATACCTTGAGATTTGGGACTCAGACTATTCCAATAAAATGCGTGATTCCAGCTTTGCGCGGCATTATTAAAGATCGCCCCAGCCCCCTCCTTCTTGCGGGATTGAATCACCACTTCTTCTAAACTCATCTGAGCAAAGGCCGAGTCCGAAACCAACTTATTCAAATTATTAATATAGCCTTGATGATGCTTTCCATAATGGAAGTCTATCGTTCGGGCAGAAATCACGGGCGCGAATGCGTCAGTGCCGTAAGGAAATTTGGGCAACATAAATGGAGTAGGCATAGTGAGTTCCCTTTCTGAATCAGGTGTATCTTATTGACCTGACGCGAGGCAATCCCAGAAGAAGGGAAATTCAGTCTTTACCGAGTCACAGGCTCGTGATGATGGCCGTCTTCGTGATGCGCCTCTTCAAGGACCGTGGCCGCTGCCCGCTTACGAGCCGCCGCTAGCGCGACTTCGCGCGCCCGCACAGCCTTGGCCACCGCCATAAATCGCTCTACCGCTGACACATTGGCCAAAACGGCAATCACCCCGAGAGCCACCACCATGGGATGCGCAATGGGCACCACAAACTCGCGAGTGCGCTCGAACCAAGTAATCGTCATCGGCGAAAGGACTGCGCCCAACAAGAGGTAAACGGCTCTCTCTGGACGGCGCATACTGCCTTTGGGCGGATCCACATGCAAAGCTTCCGCTTTTGCTGTGGAATAACTGACCATAAATGCGCCAATCATCGCTGCCGCAGCCAAAAGCATCAAAACGGGGATCTCACGGTAATAAACCATTAGCCCCACAAACATGAAGAACTCGACGTATCGATCCACTGAAGCGTCGAGCACTTCGCCCGCCTCTGAGGACATCCCCGTCAAACGAGCAACCATTCCATCCAGAGCATCCAAAATAGCCGACAATGCGCCAAAACACGCTGCCGATCCAAAATGACCCAATCCGAGGCAAACACCCGCAATAAACCCAAAAAATAAAGAGGACCAGGACACCTGGTTAGGCGTAACGTGGAAAAACAAAAGAGCACGCCCCAAGGGCTGAAAGAACCAATAGCCCCCCTGCATCGCCCCTTTACTGAGAAGCGCACTGCCCCCCTGCCTGTCGATCCGATCAAATCGAGCTTTTCCCCAAAAAAGGGAGCGGAGCATGTAAAGCGCAGCCACTAGCCCCGTCAGAGAAAGAAGGGTTACCGCAAACCAAAGATCCCAACTCATTCCATGAAACTGGCTCAAGGTCATCGCGATCCAATGATACACGGAATGCCCCTTGAACTCCAGCACTTAGACATTCTCCCCTTCATCCACGCCGTAGTAAGTCAAACCGAGGTGGTTAATCAGCTCTTCGTTGGTAAAGAAGCGGAGCGTATTTTCGAGTTTCAAGAGCTGAACCGAGAGATCATGCTCAGGATGCAAGCCTTTCTTGACCACCGGCGCCTTGAAGTAAAAGGACAGCCATTCTTGAATGCCGCGTAAATTGGCGCGACCCGCTAAGTCCATAAACAAAGCCAAATCCAAAACAAGCGGCGCAGCTAAAATTGAGTCGCGGCAGAGAAAATCAATTTTGATCTGCATCGGATAACCCAGCCAGCCAAAGATATCGATATTATCCCAGCCTTCTTTATTATCACCGCGGGGAGGATAATAGTTAATCCGAACCACATGACAGATCTTGCTATAGAGGTCAGGATAAAGTTCTTTCGAAAAAATATCGTCGAGAACGCCTGTCTTGGACACTTCTTTGGACTTGAATGAACCCGGATCATCCAAAACTTCGCCGTCGCGGTTGCCCAAGATGTTCGTCGAATACCAACCCGCCACACCGAGTTGGCGATTGCGTAAGCCCGGCGCAATGACCGTTTTGAGCAAGGTTTGACCGGTTTTGAAGTCAGAACCGCAAATCGGAGTTCCCATTTCTAGCGCGAGTTCTTGCAGGCAAGGCATCTCGACCGAGACATTCGGAGAACCGTTAGCATAAGGTACCCGCTCACGAAGAGCTGCGTAGGTGTAAATTTGCGAAGGCGCAATCGCTGGATCGTTATTTCGAAGTCCTTCTTCAAAGGTCTTCAAAGTCTGATGAACTGCCGTAGGAGGAGTATAAACTTCAGTCGAAGCACACCACACCATAACCGCGCGGTCACAACCATTGTCCTTCATGAAATTACGGATGTCGGCCCGAAGCTGATCCGCCAAATCCATCTTGTTTTTGCCCTTTTTAACATTCGGGCCATCCAAGCGTTTGACAAATTCGCGATCAAAAACCGCCGGCATCGGCTTGATTTTTGAGAGGGGCTCTTTGAGCGCCTCGACGAGTTCTTTTTCGAGCACTTTCGCATGGGTCGCGGCTTCGTAGGCATTCTCAGGAAAAAGATCCCAGCCGCCAAAAACTAAATCATTGAGCTGAGCCAAGGGAACCAAATCGTTCACGAGCTGATAGCGATTTTCGGTTCGCTTGCCGAGACGAATTTTGCCCATCTGCGTGTACGAACCAATGGGCTTGGCAAGCCGCCGCTTAACGGCTTCGACCCCTGCATAGAAGGTGGTCGCGACAGCTCCCATTCCTGGGGTAAGCACTGCCAGTTTGCCCTTGGCGGGCGCAATCGTTACGGGTTTGCCTTGCATTTGGCTCATAGAATTTAACTCCTCGTTAGAAAAGCTTTGTAGACTAAATTAGCGAATTAGACAAGTTTAACGCGCAAGACTGGATTCAGGCGCGGTTGTCGCTAACGACAATTCACGGCATCCTTCTTGGGCTGAGCGATAGGCGGTCGTGATGAGCTGGATACAAAGATAGGATTCAATCGCCTCTTTTCCAACAAAATCATCCACTTCAATCGCAGTCTTAAATTGATCAAAAAGCGAATTAAACCAGCTCACATGACTGGCATCCATCCAATGGGAGGCAATCGAACGCTTTTCCACGTCCCAAGTCACCGCCCCTTGAGCCACATCAGGCCCCCCCGTGGCACGCATGACCGCTAACTGCAAATCATCATCGTCAACCGTGATTGCCCCTTTATCGCCCTGAACCGTGTAGATCACCTTGCGCACCCCTGCCGTCCACGTCAAATAGGAGTGAGCGGTACCATTGGGAAAGGTCAATACGGCGGAAAAACCGTCTTCGGTATCCCATCGATGAGGTTCGAGATTAGCCATTTTAGCAGTGACTGCCGTCGGATAGCCCCCCATCCAATCAAAAGTGAGATAAAAAGTATGACTTCCGTGGTCCATCGCGATCCCGCCACCCGAATATTTTTTCTCGCGACGCCAATTCGTTTTCCACTCCGTCACCCCTTTGGCGTGGGTGTTTCGATAAGTATTGAGAGTAATCGAACGAACCTGACCTATTTTTCCCGAAGCGATGATTTCACGAATCACCTGAACGACCGGTGCGTGCTTGTAATTATGACAAGGAAATAAAACGCGCTTCGCTTTTCGCGCATGTTCCAAGAGCGAAGCAGCCTCTTCCAAGGTGGTGGTCAAAGGTTTTTCGCATAAAACGTGCAACCCTTTATCAAAAGCGGCATGCGCAATCGCCGCGTGATCGCAAGGAGGGGTACTGATATCGACGAAATCCAAACCTGTAGCCTGTTGATCCAGAAGCGCTCGATAATCAGAATAAATTTGAGCTTTGGGCAAAGCTTCTTGCGCTAAATTGCGCCTCGCTTCGCAAATATCAGCGACGGCTACAATCTCCACATCATTTTGCGCACTCGCACGCTGAAGGTAAGCGGGAAGATGCCCCTTGCCTGAGATGAACCCATACCCAATGATCGCGCCTCTCAATTTTTTTGACATGAGGCGTATTTACATGAGCGAGCCACAGGGCTCAATGTAAAAAAGCGGTCAGCGATCAGCATTCAGCTGACAGTGGCCGGAGGAACAACGGGAGCAGGGGCCGCAGGCACAGCAGGAGCGGGAGATGCAGGAGTGACTGAAGGAATAGGGGCTTTAGCCTTCTTGTAGTCGGTGGTGTACCAACCACTTCCCTTAAGCGAAAACGAACTCATACTCACGAGCTTAGAGACGGGTCCGTTGCACTCCGGACATTCTGAAAGTGGCGCATCCGAAAACTTTTGCATGGTCTCAAAAACTTTTGAACAGGCCGAACATTGATATTCATATAAAGGCATATGGCGAAAGACTCCAATACTTGAGCTAATCTCTATAACACAAAATAAATTCAAATGGGAGCTTGTCGAGGGACAGACCTAAAATTTCTTGCTAAAATAAGTTCTTATGACAAACCAACCCGACCCAACCCACCGACCATCCCCGATTTCCACTTCATTTACCCAACTTTTAGGGTGCGATTACCCGATTATCGCGGGACCCATGTTCTTGGTCAGCGACGAAGCCCTGGTTGCCGCCGTCAGCGAGGCGGGAGGCATTGGCGCCACCCCTTCGCTCAATTGGCGAACCACGGCCGAATTCAAAAACGCCATCCACAATATCCGTTCCCGAACCTCCAAACCCTTTGGCGTGAATTTAATCGTCAATCAGGCCAATACCCGCCAGCACGCCGATCTAGACGTCTGCGCCGAAGAGAAAATTCCGTTTATCGTCACCTCACTGGGCAGCCCCAAAGAGGCCATCCGCAGAATGCATGAGGTAGGAGGCAAGGTTTTTTGTGATGTCACCAACCTAGCCTACGCGCGCAAGGTTCAAGATATGGGCGCCGACGGCGTCATAGCCGTATCAGCGGGAGCCGGGGGCCACGCCGGGCCGATCTCGCCTCTGGTTCTCCTTCCCTATTTACGTAAACATCTCAACATCCCGATCGTGGCGGCCGGTGGAATCGCGACTGGCGAGCAAATCGCCGCGGCCCTTCTTCTGGGGGCATCGGCAGTTCAAATTGGCACGCGCTTTATTGCCTCGCGCGAGGCTAAAGTAGATGAATCTTACAAAAAGGCAATTTTGAAGGCACAGCCTGATGATATCGTGCTGACTAAGCGGATTTCAGGAACGCCCGCAGCGGTGATTCGCACGCCTTACATTGACCAACAAGGCCTCGAACTCAACCCCATTGAACAGATGTTGTTCAAATACCCAAAAACAAAAAAATACATGAAAATGATCAGGGCCTACCTTGGCTCAAAGGTGCTTGAAAAAGCGGCACAAGGTCCAACATGGAAGGAAGTCTGGAGTGCGGGTCAGGGAGTCGGGCTGATTGACGACATATTGCCCGCGCGCGATATCGTGCTCCAACTCGCCGAACAGTACCATCAAGCCTGTAAAAAGTTGCGTTAAGACGAAACAACTCAGGTGAGGCGGAGCAAAAATCTCAGCCCGAGTACCACACTAGCGGCCACCGGAAGCAGCGCCACTCGCTGATTAACCCAGTCAAACGTGCGAGTGAGCCAAAAGGGCCGGTTCCACACCCATTGCCCACTGAGCACCAACGCGGATCCAGCTAAGACGGTGCCGCAAAAAAATGCAAAGATCGGCAACAAGTAACCGACCCCAAGGCTCGAAGATTTAATTAAAACGGGAATAATCGATTCGCAAGGGCCCAAAAGCGAAACGACCGAAAAAACTCCCCACCAACTATGCGGCCCCAAACGCTGAACCTCATGAATTTGCGAAAACCGAAAACCCCGCAAAATCATCATACCAAAGACAAAAATCATCGCGACCGGAAAGAGCTGCGCCGGCTGCAGAGCGCGAAACCACTCATCAAACACAAAATACAGCCCGATTCCCATCGCCAAATGAATCACCATCACGAGGGCCGTAAAAGCGACTACGGCAACGCCATTCCACCGCCGCTGCCAACTCAAAATCGACGCTGGCACCCAATGATCCGGCGCCATCACATGCAAAGCTCCAGCGAGCAGCGATAGCAAAAACAACATGATCGCGGTGTTCATCGTCTTGAATTATCCGCCCACGCCCAGATCGTCAAGGTGCGTTGCAGCATAATCATAGGTACAAACAGCCCGTTCGGGCAACATCGTTGGCGCGAATTTCTTCTTTGACCTCAGGGAGGCTGCCGCTGGCCCCGCGAGCGCGCAGCGCGGGGTACATCACCGCTACATGGTAGGCATGTAATTCCGGCAATCCACTACAAGCGCGATATTTATCCGAAGATTTGTCCGAAGTGCAACTATGATCCAGCCCGATCGCATGCCCCAGTTCATGAACCATTACGCTCATCATTTGCGCTGAATCCACAATTGATGTGTAAACCAAAATAATCTGGCGATTTACTTCTTCGCCGCCATAACACCGCAGGGTGGCCGCAGGTATATTGTCACCAAAGCCCAGCGTTTTCCAGTGACTGCCCGACGACTCTTTCATGATGGGCACCAAATCCGGTTGATCTGCCCCCGCCGAACAATCCGAAGGATCCAACGCGCGGAGCGAATCCGAAAAAGTCTGAACCTGAAGCTTAAAAAAATCGGAACCCATTTGCTTTTGACCCAGCGTATTCCACTGGTCCACCGCACTTTGAATCGCCGAAATTTGCGCGGTTGAAAACGTGGAATCAACATTCACTTGAAGGGGAAAACCGGAAACTTTAGCCATGAAGCTCTGCCGTTGATCTGTCGCGATCGCACAGCTCTGGCTGATTACGGACTCGGCATTAAACGCGGCCTGCGGTTTTCCGCAGCCCTGCAAAGCGGCTCCAAAAACAGCAAAACCAATCAGAACAAAAGCACCCACGAGAGACCGATTCATGGGGCCTTTAAACCACAGTGGGCGATTCCGGTCAAGCTATTAGTTGACTATTATTGTCATGATAATTTACGCTGTATTTTTAGGGTCTTATGAGTTATCATCCATTCCTTATGCAACCCTCTCCTTTTCAGTCCCGTGTGAAAATATTTTTGGATGGCGCTGACCGCAAGTCAATGGTGGAAATGGCGCCAAACCCGCTCGTTCGCGGATTTACTACAAATCCGAGTTTAATGCGCAAATCAGGGGTCACCGATTACGCGGGCTTCTGCAAAGAAATTCTCCCTCTTTTAAAGGGAAAACCAGTTTCATTTGAAGTTTTTGCGGATGATTTTTCCGAAATGAAAAGACAAGCCAAAATCATTGCGGGTTGGGAAGGGACTGGAGATCATATTTATGTAAAAATTCCGATCATTAACTCTCAAGGCATAAGCTCCCTTCCTCTTGTTCGAGAACTCAGCCAAGCCGGAATCAAACTCAATATTACCGCCATCTATACGCTTCGCCACATCTGGGAAACCGCCGAAGCTGTTCGAGGCGGGGCACCCTCGATCGTTTCAGTTTTTGCGGGACGAATTGCGGACACCGGGCGCGACCCGCTTCCCCTGATGCAGGCCGGAGTCGATATTTGCGGGGCTTCCGGGCCCCAATGCGAACTCCTTTGGGCCAGCACTCGCGAAGCCTATAACATTGTTCAAGCCGACCAGATCGGATGCAAAATCATCACTTCGCCCCTAGATATGATCAAAAAAGTCACGGCTTTTAATAAAAACGTCGACGAAGTGACTTTAGATACGGTCCGAACGTTTAAAGCAGATGCTGAAGCGGCTGGCTTTTCACTTTAAAGCAATATGCCACGCGCATCCAAATCCTCACCATCCCCTCGGCGGAAACTCCTTTTCTTAACTAAAGAAAACCCTTTCCCTCCGGCTGGCGGCGCCCATCTCAGGGACTCGCAGCTGATTCAGCTACTGCAAGAAACCATGGATGTCGAGGTGCTTTGCTATGCACCTGAATCAGAGAACAGCGTACCAGCCGCCTTCCCGCCTGGAGTAAAGATCACCCGCATTCAACGAACAACGAGACAGCGCTGGAAGAAAGCGTTCGAAACACTCCGTCCGGACCTCCAAAACAACTATAGCCAGGCGATAGAACAAGCCCTGCGCGAACGTGCCGAGCCCGGAAAATTACTTTGGATCTCACGTCTAATCATGGCCAAGTATCTCGAAGTAGCGAAAAGTTTTGGCTATCAAACTATTTTGGATGAGCACCAGGTTGAAACCCGAATTCTGTGGAATAATGCCATGGAAACAGCTTCACGCTTCAAAACCACAGTCAAAGGAATGGGAAGTCTGGCTGTTGCCGCACAGTGTCATATTTTTGAAAGCCGTATGTGCCGCCTTTCTAACCTTGTGGTCGCGGCCAGCGATCTCGATGCCTCCCGCTTGATGAGACTCGCGCCCGGAATCGTGGTTCATGTCATCCCCCACTCGATCGATTGCGCTCAATACTCCTCTCTACGCACCCAGCCCGGTCAAAATATTTTGTTCTCAGGCGCCCTCAACCACCCCCCTAACGTCGAAGGCCTGACCTGGTTTTTATGCGAAGTGCTTCCTCGAGTACGAGCATCCCTGCGCGACAGAACTCCAAAACTCGTGGTGGCCGGGTCCAACCCGAGTGAGGGCTGTTATCAACTCCTAGATCACGAAGGAACGGAACTCTTTGCCGATCCCCCGTCGATGATTCCCCACCTCGCTAACGCAGCGATAGTGATTATACCCATCCAATCGGGACGAAGCATGCGATTCAAAATTTTGGAAGCGATGGCCGCTGGACGTGCAGTCATTAGCACACCTCGGGGCGCCGAAGGTTTACTGCTCTCACCCGCTTACGACATCTGGATTGCGGATGCCGCCGACAAATTTGCCTCCACTGTGGCACGACTGATCGAGACCCCCGAACTCCGGGCAGAAACCGCCCATCACGGGGCATTAACCGTGGATGCCCGTTATGATTGGCGATGCATGAAACCCCTGCTTGAGTCTCTGATTCAAAAATTAGTCCGCCCAACTCCAAAAGCGCGGTTAACGCGCTAGAGCCTCACTCCTTTCAGCGCCACCGATGACGGGCACGCCGCCCAACTGAAGAGTCAAACCCACCTGCACACCCCACTTGAAGCGGGAGTCATAAGGAACCCCCAGCCGAAGTCCCCAAGCCCCTTCGTCCTGAAACCGTTTAAAACGAACTGCAAGATTCGGCTCGATTCTAAACCGAGCGCCCCCATCCTCGCCCGAAATCGACGAAGGAGCCACCACATCCAAAGCCAAACCGGGACCAAAAGCATTGGCAACCCAAAAAATAGAATCAATCCCGCTATTGAGATCAAAACGGGTTTTGCCTTGACCGGTAGCAAACAAGACTGAAGCCTTCGGGCCAACGACCCACTCATGCTCAACGAAAGGCTGAAACAGCAAAGAAAGCCCAGTTTCGATACCCAAAGACGACGGTTCAACACTCACAAAGGAAGTAGTGACCTGAATGGCCGAAGGGGTTGCCCCCATCGCCTGAGCCGTCGAGGTATCCGCATAAACGAATGCCCCCCCACACACGCCAATGAGGATAGAAAAAACCAGTTGCAACCCGGCCGTCAGCAGCTTTCTTTGTGTCATTACTCTTTGATAACGGAGACGGTGCCCACAAGCAAGTCATGGAGTGCACGCTTTTGAGGATGAAAGGCGGCCATTAAAAACCCGGTTCCAAAAGGAAGATAGGACAAAAGGTATCCGAAAAACCGAAAGCCAGCTTGTTTCAAGGTCATAGGCGCGCCATCTTGAGCGTTCACCACATAAATCTTAAAAATCCGCTTACCCAGCGTGGTCCGATTTTTCAGCTGCCCCCAAATAAAATAAGGGGCCGCCAACGCCAAATAAAGGACAGCGTCGGCCACTTGAATCAGCAGCGGATTGAACGCGTCATCATAGGACTTCGCCTCGATCCCCTGCCGCCAAGCCAAAAAAGCATAAATGAGATACATCCCACCAAAAATCAGCGTTTCCCCGAGCCAGGCCACGCCGTTCAAAAGGAGACTATCCAGTAAATGGGCCAGCGCGCGGCGCCAAAAGCCTGCATATCGCACGGCGGCCATGCCTTAATCGTGCCCCGCATCTTGATCAACTAAGTTCGCCGCTCCGCGACGCAAAACAGCCTGCCCTACTTCGCTCGCCTGAACATCTAGATCTGAGGTATCTACCCCGCATTGTACGGTATCTCGGACATGAATAATCTGCGGACGCCCGAAGCCTGTCACGCTGCACCGAACTATGTCACCCTTGTAATGAATCCGCCCATCCGAAGACCGATTATTTGCGTTCACATCGTATTCAGCCCGAGCAATCTTGAACCAATACACAGCCCGAGGCGAGTAGACTTCAAAAGTAAACAATCCCCCGTGCGGAGCATAGGTCGCATGCCCCATCGTAAAACTATCCGTACTGAAATCCTTCCACGAACCCTTTTCTTCGTCAGCCACCTCAGGATCATTGATGTTAGACAAATCCCAGTTCGAAATTTTTGCATGAATCAGACGATCAGCGCCAAAACTAAAGGAAAACGTCATCGGAGAGCAATTGAACACCCAAACTTTTTCATCCACTGCGGCCAATAAACCAGTCGCTTTTTTGATCGCATTGTCTAAGCGGATTCCCTGATTCTTCCATTCAACCTGATAAGCATCGTCCAAGCCATTCTGATGAATAGCCTGCAACTGGATTCCAACTTCATCGACCGCAGCCTTCGCCTTGTCTCGACGCGCTTGCGCGGTTTTCACCTTTTCTGGGTTGGGCGAACTCTGCTTTAAAAGCGCATCCAGCTTTGCCTGAAGTTTGTCCAAACTGGTCTGCCGATCTGGCAATTGATTCTCAAGGTCCGGAAGATTAAAAACATCCACGCCGATGGTCGAAAAAATCCGTTTAAGTTCAGACTGACGCGTCTTCATCTTCAAAAGCTCGGCCCGGCCGTCATTATAGTCCTTAACGCGATTCAAGGCCTCCGCCTCGTCCTCGGGCGTGGCATCTGACTTCCATAAAAAAAGCTGAATATCCCTAAAACTCATGTCGGTGGGCTCGAAATCAGCCACCGTGGGCATCGACGGCTGGGTGCGGGCGATATCTGAGGAAGCCGAAGCACCGGAGCCATCCACGGGCGGCATCGCGCTCACGCGCTGAACCTGTGCGGTTTTAACACTACACGCCGATAAACAAAACAGAACTCCCAACACAGTCAAAACAGGTTGAATTTGCATAAAATCTTTCCTCAGTTCCCAAAATATCGGAAGAATCAAAAAAACAAAACCAGCTCACCGACTAACAAATCATTGGCCGCGACATTTCGGCCCGTGAGCGGATGGGTATAAGAAAAATTAACTTGGAAGGGATAAACGAATTTTTTGGCTTTATACCATTCCACCGTCGAAAAGCCCGCCGAAGCCAAAACACTATGAAGCGACTCAAGCGGTTGGATTTCATCCAAAAGTAAATAACGGCCCGGATCGTCCACCAAAGTGCCCGGCCGATAATCCGCGCGAGTCATATATTGAAAGGCATAGCCTCCGCCTAAGGAAATCCCGGCACCGCTAAAATGGTGTTCCAGGCCTGTTCCCAGGGCAACCTGACTCCGCGTCCGTTCCTGAAGCCCTTCTTTATCAGCCGAAAGTTTGTCTTCTACCGATGTCGGAATCCGCTTCACAACAGTATGGGGCAAAAGTGCCGTGTAAGTGCCGTAGATATTCCACCGAAAATCCCAAGGAAGTTTTCGGTCATAAATCGCTCCGAAACCCAAACCATAGCGGCCATCGCCTGTCGGAATATCCAAAGCCTTATCCGGATCGGGCGCAATCCCCGTCGGAAAAATGAGACTCCCTTTAAGGGCCACGGAATTCACGCCATCATCGTGGAGGCGATATTTGGCAATCATTTGGGCATCGCCCACGCCTGAAATCGTTTGCGAAGAAGGAATCGGTTGGTAACCCAAACGAATGAGCTTTTGATTGACGGCATCATCCAATTTGTTCGCAGCTTCTTCCGCCGTGAGTGGATTGGACGAAAGTCCGATGTCGCGCACAAACTGTTGCGCATCACTATTGGCGACAAAACCCGTCGCTGCGCTCACGTTGATTCGCACAATTGGCAAAACGCCCGCGATGGTCAGACGATCCGTCAAGCCAATGGCCAGTGCCGCGACTTTGACGTCCGCGAAGGTATTCACTTCGCCCGTCGTTACGCCAGGACTGCCTTCAACTCGTAAACCGTTCTTGCTCAAAATAGCCGCAACGTTGGTTCGCTTGGCGGCATCTTCTTGCGCGTTCAAGACATCGTTCCAAGTCACGACCTTATTGAGCGGATTACCCAGGGGTTCCGTGCCACCCGTATCCGTAAATTTTGACGTAATCGAAGTAAACACATCAATGAAACGAGGATTACGAATCCCCGCCGGAAGCGTGGCCGCCGTCTCAAGCGCAAAGGGCGTCTTGAGGTCGGCAGCGTGGGCTGACAAACCAAAATTTGTCAAAACCCACGCCAGAGCGACAGATTGAAATCCCACACGGACGATCTTTCTAACGTTCTTTGCCGACATCATAAAACTACCTACTTCTTCATTCAGATTATTGAATTTCTTTTCCAGCCAAAACCAGGCGTGCAAGCCCGAATTCATCACTGGTTTCAGGAATGCGATTCGGATTCAAGGTGCTAGGGTCCTTGGTCAGAAGCTCATTCAAAAGACGACGACCTTCGGTCTTTTCGCTATCGTTGCCATCTTTCATATAGGTGTCAGCAAGATACACGACGTTCAAAGCGGTGGTCGGATCACCCTGAACAGCCTTCTGCAATTCCTTGACGGATTCCGTATGGGAGCCGCCGAGTAATCCCGGGAGAGCTTTATACATACGACCCAAGGTCCGGTGAGGGCCATAGCCATCCACCGCTTCAGCATCCCGGTCATCGCGGGTCGTGCGGTCCGCTGCCATGGCCAAGCTCATATATTTTTTGAGCGCTGGCACCTTGGTGAGCGAAGAAATAATTCCATTGGCTTCGCCCCAACGTGCGAGATTGACACCCGCAAAGTAAGGAGCCTCGGAGTAATCCGAGGTCAAAGCTTCAGCGGCATCCGCCTTAGCCTGACCCTTACCATGAAGGTCTTTTTTTGCGGACGTGCTATCTGAATGCACGCCTTGAAAATAATAGGTACGAGCTTCTAAAACTAAAATATCGTATTTCAGTTCGGTGCTCTCAGCTTCGCCCAAAGCGCGCTCCAAAGTGACAAGCACGGTATCGAGATTACGCACAGCAGAGACCGAGCGTTGAGCATAGCCAGCCTTGGCGGTTTCGAAATCCTTCAGAGCAGTCGCTTCATCGGCGAATGCGCAAATTGAAAAAGAAGAAAAAATCGAAACCAAAGATACAACAACAAGAGACTTCAGTGGAAATGAATGGATCACGTCAGTTACCCCCTTTAGGTGTGGAGCGTTATATTCATAGACCTCCATTCAAACAAGTAAGAAATTCAAGAAACCGTTAAAATTATTTTTAGGCACACGACTTGCTCCGAGCACCCTGCTCGGAGGGCGTATGGCGATTCGATCGATTTTGCCGTGTTCCGTGTTTACCGCGATTTTGACGCTGTTTTTAACATTTTTTACGACACAGAGTTCAGCACAACTCTCTGACCAGGATTACCGCAGAGCGTTAAAAATCGCAGAGAAAAAAGCGACTCGTATTAAAAATAGAAAAAAAATCAACGAAAGCGCTTTAACCACATCCTTAGTGGAGTTACTTTTTGGACACCCCTATCAAAAAGGCGACAACTGGATGGTCGCGGCTTGGACCTTCGAAAACCCGATGGCTCGCATGACCGGAGACCCCTCCCAGCTCAGCCTTCAAACTCAACAAAACGGCGTATTTATATATGAAGTCATTTCTGCTTCACTCCATCCTGCTCACGAAGTAAAAATCAGAATCACTCAGCTTGAGAGTTCAGAGATCAAAAAGCCTGATCCCCGAGTCATCGCTCTCTCTCTGCGAATGAATAACTCAATGCAGCAAAGTGAAAAAACATACCTGATGGAAGATCGCCAAGGACTTCGGCAATGGGTGCCGGTTTCACCCGAAGGACTCCATTCGTGGATCACGCCCCTGGAGCTTTTTCCACTCGATGTGCCCGAACTTGTCACAGCGGATAGTCGCACTGTTCAAACACTCCCCCGCCTTCCCCCTTCCATTCAAGAAACTGCCTTGCGTTTTGGCTTTGGCCCTGACCTCGCACGCAGTCACTGGTATGAGCAGGACGACTTTTTTGGGCGTCCTATTCAAGCACTTTGGCAACAAGGCGACCCTTGGCCCGCCTACTATCGCACTAATAATGGCATAGCTATTCTCATCAAAAAGGGAGCCCCCTGATGCGCCCTCTCCACCCGGTCACCGCGATCCTCTTACTCCTCCCGCTGTTGATGACTTCATCTTGCGGCTCTGAACCCGCATCGGTACCCGCCGCAACTGAACCAGCGCCGACAGACCAATCCATGGACCCCTCACCTCCGTCATCGCCGACCGCGACAGTTGAGGTGGATGGCCAGCCTCCGTACCGGGGATTTCGGGGTCAAGATGTCCATGGTGACAACAACTTTGCCACACTGATCAATAGCTACTTGCAAGGGCGCCCTGACCCCGCCCCCTGGGCGGCGTTTTGGTGGCCCTACACCGCTAACGGAATTGCGTCAGGCTCCTATGGAGGAGGAAGTTCCGGAATGAATTACAGTCCCGCTGGAAAATACGATGCGGCGCGGGGTCACGCCACCCAAGCTCAAGAATGGGAAGTTAAAAACCACGGAGCGAGGGTTCCCAAGGTGCAAGGTTGGTGGGGTCACTGCAACGGCTGGTGTGCGGCATCCGCGCTTTATAAAGAGCCACGGGCGTCAGTCAAGGTCAACGGAATCGAGTTTAGCGTCGCCGACATCAAAGGGCTACTGGCCGAAGCGGGAATGTCGGCAAGCGCCGATTTTTTTGGCAATCGCTTGGACCCATGGACCCGAGATTATCAAAAAGCAATGGATGACACGGTGGCCGACCAATATTTTTTAGTGCTGACTAATTTTATGGGCAAGCTCAAACAAGCGGTTTTGATTGACCGATTCACCGGCGATCAAATTTGGAATCAACCGCTGGCGGGCTATCGCTTCAAATACCCAACTGCAGCGGATTATTTGGGTTGCACCAACAACGTCTGTAAGATCAATCTCGAATCAACGATTTGGTGGTACAATGACAGCGGCGTTCCGGCCAACGTACTCACACCCGAGTTCAAATGGGAAGATATCTTGGACCCTCAAAGTGGCGCTGAACTGGTCCAACATCGAGAACTCAGAATGGAACTTTGGCTCGATGGCCCGGTTGAATTTGGGACGGACGGAAAAATTTCAAAATCCGGCAACGTGATTGTGACACGCGATCCGGAAAATCCTGATTTCTTTGTGGGCGGCGCCTGGAAAGACGGCGCGCTGGATTACGCCGACGGACATCCTGATTATATGTGGGTGCCCTATTCGCTGGTTCCCCCCAGCCCTACTGAGGACTACGCCAATCCCCACGTCGATATTGAATGGATCAAAAAACACCTATTAGTTCCCGGCGGCGCGGACGATCCGAGCGCCCGGCCTAGCCCTCTCGAAAGTAGCCCCACACCTCACCCCACGAGTTCGTCGTGGCCCACGCCAACACCTAGTTCAACCTATTCTCCGGTGCCACCGCTGCCAATGCCAACGCACTCCCCAATTCCTTGGCCCACTCCGACAGCGACGTGGAATCCGCATCCAGCGCCTTGGCCAACACCCACCCGGTCAAGAGAATAACCCACTCAGATGCGCCAACTCGCTAATCAATCCCGCTCCCGGAATCAAAAGCCAGGCAGGGGGATTTTTCCAAAGGGCGATCAATAAAGCCAAGGCGAACAAAACAATTGCGGGACCTGAGACTAAAGCCACTCCACCCAGTTTAACCATCGAACTAAAAATTCCGCCTATAACCGCAGGAATAGCCCAACTTGTAAAACCCTGCGCACCGGGCGTGCCACTAAATCGCTTCCAAATCCGAGGAACCAAAAAAAGGATATTAATAAAAGAAGGCAAAAACATGCCCAGCGTGGCCGCGATGGCCCCTGGATATCCTGCGGCCAAATACCCAATAAAAGTTGAGGTGATCACAAAAGGCCCGGGGGTTACCTGCCCAATGGCCATGCCATCCATAAATTGCGAGTGCGTAATCCAATGATGCGCGCCTACCGCGTCGGCTTCCAAAACCGGTAATACCGCCAAACCGGTCCCAAAAACGAACATCCCCGCTTTAAAACACATCCAAAAAAGCTGCATCAATTTCCCGGTTCCAAGCAAATGCCCCCAGTTGGACGCATAAATGATCGGAAAAAAACCCCACTGTTTTTTTTCTTGAGAAAGCTTGACGCCTCCCGAGCAAAGCCATCCTCCGAAAAGCCCAAACCCCAAAATCACCAGGGGTTCCCATCTCGGTCTAAAAAGTACGATCAATGCACTCACTCCTGCGATAACCCATGCTCTCCGCTCTTTTTTGTAAGGACGCGCCAACGCCCAAGTCGAGGTGACCACGACCACCAGCGCCGCCGCCTGAAGTCCCATCAAAACCGGGCCAAACTGAGCCACGCCGGCTGTGTTTTTATAAAGAACACTGAGCCCCAGAACCATCAAAAACGCGGGTAAAACAAAAAGAACCCCGGCCACGACGCCGCCCCAACGACTTCCCGCCCGCAGCTGCCCTAAATAAATAGCCACCTGAGGCCCCACCGGACCGGGCAGCATTTTGCAAATTGCATAGATTTCTGAAAACTCAGACTGCGTCAACCACCCACGACGCTCCACGGTCTCTTGCTCCATCATCCCGATGACGGCAATGGGACCCCCAAAGCCAAAAACTCCTAACTTAAAAAAGAAAACTGCAATTTCTTTTAATTTCACCCAGAATTCCGCCCCGCCATTCTTTAAGGCTTCTTTGCCACAAGGCTCGCGCGCGCATCCTTGCCATCGTTCGTTTCGCGATAAACCAAAATTTTAAAATCTTTGAACCACTCTTTGAGTTCGCCTTTTTTCAAAAGTTCATCCCTTCGTAAATGCTGTCCTGGGGCGTTTCCGAGCTGATCGACCGTGGAGTTTTCAAAGACCACCACGCCCTTATGCTTGAGTCCCCGCTTGATCTGAGGGATTAAGCTCCGTTGAAGGTAATCAATATTCACAATCACGTCGTAGGTTTCAGGACGAATCGTGTAAGTGGTGAGATCGGCATTGATGGTATTGATCGAAACATGAAAATCCCGAGCTAAACGCTTAGCCTTTCGAATGGCTACCTCCGAAATATCCACTCCATCCATTTTGAAGCCTTTTTGAGCAAGAAACACCGCATTACGACCCTCTCCCATGGCAATGTCCAAACCCCGACCCACAGGTAAGTACTGAAGACTTTCGCGTACAAACCCGGCGGGTTCTTTTCCGAAGACGTAAGTACCAGTATTAAAGAGACTATCCCATCTCCGACGGTCTTCTTCTGAGTCGTCGCCCGTCACCATTTGATAGGCATTCGAACCAGAGGGCCGAACCTCATCCGCCATAAGCCAGCAGCCCATCGTTGCCAAAAAGCCTATTATTGACACCCCTATCCAGTACTTGTATATGCGAGAGATGTTTGGAATTTCTGGCGAGCATATTCTTATTTTGGGCATTGTTCTTCTCATTTTTGGACCTCGGCGTTTACCAGAGCTAGGAAATACTTTAGGGAAAGCGATCAGGAACTTCAAGGACGCCTTGTCGGGTGTTGAAGAGGCGAACTTCAGACGAATTGAAGAAGAAGCCCGAAATCGAGCCAAGCTCCAAGCGACTGCTGAGACTCCAGAACCGCCGCAAAACAAGCCCGAGACCTAAATCGCCTGGGATTCCCTTGCAATGCTGATCATTTGACGGCAAATTGCACAGTAAGGAGAATCTTCATGGATACCCAAACTCAGGGAATGAGTTTTTCCCAGCGTTTTTCTGAATACTTTGACCGAGAAGTCGCCTGTATGGCGGCAAAGTCGATCAAGGATGGCGCCGAAATTGAATTCATCATCGATAACGATAATCCAGCCGGCATCGAAACCTTTACCTTGACCAAGGTCAGCGGAAAAAATAGCATTTTATCGCAGCCCGCTCGAACCCCTCAGCTCGTATTTAAGGTGACCCCTCCCGCCGCGCAAGCTATTCTGGACTATCCTTCAGACGAAATCGGGCCCATTGGCGTCCACATCGTTCGAATGATCGTCAAGCCGGAAGCCGGCAAAAAAATATCGGTTCAATTCAAGGCCGGATTTTTAGGTCTCTTCAGCCATGGCTACTTTGGCGTTTTGACAGCCGGTGGAAGCCAGTTCGCTTCTTTTCTGGCCGCACACGGACTCAATGGCATGAGCGCCATCAAGAATGTCTTAAAAAAAATGAAAGCTTAAGGCTCGGAGCAAAACCATGGTTTTCATCGACGACAAAAACTTTACCAAATACCTCAACCGACACGAAATCGATGCCGCTGTTCAATCGATTGCCCAAAGAGTGAACGAAGATTACGCCGGCAAACAAGTCGTTTTGGTGGGAGTGCTTAAAGGCGCCTTTGTTTTTATGGCGGATTTAGCACGCCAGCTCAAAGTCGACCCTGAAATCGAGTTTGTGCGGCTATCGAGTTACGGCAAAGCCCGCACCTCAACGGGAACGGTCACCATCCTCAAGGATATTTCGGCGGACATTCGAGGAAAACACGTCCTCATCGTTGAGGAAATCATCGACAGCGGACGGACTCTCAAGTTTTTGTATGAACGCATCAAGGCCAGTGGCCCAGCCTCGGTGGAGATTGCGACACTTCTGGACAAGGCCTCTAAGCGTGTGGTGGATGTGCCCGTTAAATACGTCGGCCGTGCGATCGACGATCAGTTTTTGGTCGGCTATGGACTCGACTTAGAAGAATATTGTCGAAATCTGCCCGATATTTACTACCTCAAGTATCCGAACTAGAATCGCGAGCGATTCACGGTCCCATCCAGAATTCGCCGAAAAGTCGAGAAACCATGGATCATACGAGTCATTTCGGCTGAGTCGCGCGAAAGCTTTGACTTGGCACTCAGGGTGAATTCAGAACTCATCAACACTTCGGACTGACAAGTAGCCTCAGGACTGATCTGCATCTTTTCGACCACTTCGTCGATGCAAACTTCAAAATCGGTTTGATCTTCACCGGTATCGCGAGTTTCAACTTTGCGCTTGGAGTTCCAAAAATGCGCCTGACCGAATGAATCCATGCACACTAACCCAATAGTGCCTTTGCCATCGCCGGTACTCGGTCCGACCTGTGGAAGCGCAGGTTCTAAGGCCCAAACCGAACCACTCATCACACAGAGCAAAGCCAAGCCGATGAATCTCAAACGCATGAAAAATCTCCTCAGTGTCTCTTTACGACTTAGTGCGTCAATAACAATCTAAACTGATTCTGTCAAGTCTCACCGCACAAGTACGGCTTGCCCCTCTTTATCAACACTGAAAGAAAACGTTGCCGATCGATTGCCAGTGAAATCCATCGAAACGTCCGGAATCGAAAGAGAACCATGCGACGTAAATATCGTCCCCGTGACAACGGTGGGGTTCGTATTGCCATACTGATTATAAAAATGATATTTTACCTTGTAAGTACCCGAAATCACTTGGTCAGACTGCCAGATCTCAGCGCCAGGTCCGCGACGGGTATCCAGAACAAATTCGCCTGGATGATCGGGATATTTGCGATTCTTGAACCCGAATATCTTGCCAGACGGATCCTCGATTGTAAGGTCGATATCATGATTCGTAGTCGGCCAACGGATCATGACCGTCACAAAGGATTTTTTCCCCGCGCTTTTTGCCATTTCCGCGGCAAGGGCTTGCTGATTCTGAGCAAGAACAGCCTGCAATGACACCAGCTCCTTTCGAGCGACGTCACGATCCTGTTCTATTTGCCTCAACTGCCGATTGAGCAGCGCGATTTTTCGAGGCGCGCTCTTGAGCGATTGATCCGCAAGCGCTTCGCTTTTGAGCGCGTTCAACTCGGTTGTGAGCCTAGTCACCTCCTGAGTGTTCGATGCGATAGTGGCGGCCTGGGTCTTGATCCTTTCCTCGGCGTTAGCCATGGCTTTTTTCACTTCCGCCTGAGATGCCAGCGCCGTCGAGGCAATGGAAGCCACGGTGCCCCCAGCCTTATCGCCGAAGACTTTGATCGCTTCCTGTCGAACCTGATCAAACTTGTTCACCGTCGAATACAACAGAACAAACAACCCAAAGAGCAGGGTCATCATGTCGGCATAAGAAACAAGCCACCGTTCATCGACGTGCAACAATTCATCTTCACTGTGGCCATCGTCACCCTCATCACCATCGGCGTGCTCTCCGACGTGCAGGGCGCCGCCGTTCTCCTCCATTTCCTTATCCATGCGCACCAGGCGGAGAACTCTAGCAGTGGCGCTCTCGGATTCTTGCATCTCGAACTCCTAAGCTGCGGGCTTTTGCTTGGTCTTGCGCTCGCGCTCACGCTCACGCTCGTGTTCTTTTTCACGTTCGCGGCTTAAGGCCAGCGAAATCGTCCGCTTTAGATCGACGCGGCGCTTAATTGGCAGATAGCTATTCAATTTTTCCGCCACGATCGCCTCGGGCGTCTTTTGCTTAATGAGCATCAGCCCCGCGATGATCAATCCTCGGGTAAATTGATCCTCCTCTGCCGCCTTTACCGCATAGTCCGCCAAGGGCAAAAAGATCAGATTGGCCATGGCAATCCCCCAAAATGTCGCCACTAGCGCGACCGCCATGGCCGGGCCGATCGTATCCTGCCCGCCGCTGCCGAGATTGGTCATCATCGTAATCATCCCGGTAGAGGCGCCCAATAGGCCAAAAGCAGGAGGAAACTTTGCGATCGCCGTCAGAATTTTGGCGTCATCCATATAAGACTTCTTAAAGAACTTGCTCCGTCGCACGAGGACTTCATGCAAATCCTTCTCGTTCAACTTGCTTTCGGCGATCAACAGATACCCTTCGGTCAAAAAGGGATGAAGCGCCCCACGTTGCGCCACACCAATCGGAGTTTCACGCACCAGCCGGGCAGTGACCACCATTTCGTTGACGAGTACACGATGATCGGTCTTGCGCTTGAAGATCATGCCAAAAATCAGCAGATTGGCCAGATTGAGAAGGCGCCTGGCCGGATAGGCGATCAGGGCCGTGGCGAGCGTGCCGCCAACCACCAGAATGAGCGCATGAGGGTCAAGAAACAGATCTGGCTTGGGGGCCGGATGGATCACCCCCTGATAGATCACGCTGAATGCAATGATGAATCCTACGATGCTAGTGATATTCACGGGTATGAGCTGGCCTCCCATCAACCCTATCGTCATTTTCGACTCAACCCTTAAAAAATTTGGCCTTAAAAAAGGTAAACCACATTGACTGTGGTTTGAACCAAGGAAGCAGTGGGAGAGGCGGCAGAGGCACCGCCAAAAATATATTTAGAATATCCCAAAAGAATATCGGCTTTCGAACCCAGGAAAGGAAACTCGATTCCGACTTCGGGCTCAAGTGATTGCGAAGTCGAATTGGGGAAAAGACCCGTAGAAACTGCACCTAACAAAAACGCGGTTCTCGCCGAAACATTGAGTTGAGCGAACAACCCGAAACCCGGCTGGTTGAGCTGAAGACTGACAGCCCCCGAGTCGTAAAACCCACCCATTGAAACAAAATAAACCCGGGGCGACAGCGTCAGAAAAGACCCCAGATCCAGGTTGCCAGACAGATAAAACTGCATCCCGTAAAGGGTCATCGCTTGGCCGGTCATCGCCACCGGAAAACTCAGTTTAATCCGTGCTCCAAGATCCAGAAGCTTGAAAAACCGACGAGTGCGCACGCCCAGATCAAGATCAGGTTGAACGGCAGCGCCTTGTGTAAACGGCGTCGAAACCGATGCTTGCATGACCCCCAACCCCCCCCGAAACACCACGACGGGATTCAGGGGTGGAGGGGGCGGAACCGGCGCCTTAACCACCGTTTGCGGTCCGATGCCACGAAAGGTTTTTTGCCGAATCTGCAAAAGGTAGGAAGAAACCGAGCCCCCGTATGCGAAATTCAGACGCCCCATGTTTCCACCGGTGGAGAGTTGCGTCGAGGTCAAGGAATACTGCTTCCAACGCTCCCCTTTGCCGAGCACTTCAAAGAGGCTGGTATCCGCCCATTCCACATCCTCCGGCACCGTCACGGTGACCAGAAGGTCTTCCGTTTTCTTGGAACACGAAAGACCTACGGGAATGGGTCGAACGCTCAAAGCTTTTGGCTTCGCCTCGGCCCGCTGAGGAAGTAATTGCAAAGAATAAGGATCACATCCGTGGCTGATGATTTCTGACGAACTCAGCGTGATCCGAAGGTCAAAAACAAGATTGGGCCCCCCTTGTTGCTCAATAATCACGCGGTCTTGTAGTGCCGAGAGCAGGAGCTGAATGCCACTTCCACCGCGTTCCCACCGGACGGCACCGCCTTGCACGCCCACAACACGAACAGGGGAAGGAGGGGTAAGAATGACCTGAGAATACAAGACACTGACACTAGGAGGAGCGGTGATCCATTTCCACTGATGACGCGCGCTCCAACCCAGCAAAACTCCAGGACTTTGGCCTCCGACCGTGTGCAACTCGACCCGAACCGTCGCATTCGCGCGATGGGGCATAAAAAGGGCGAGCCCAGAGTTCATGACCGCAGCCATGCAAAGAAGCTGAATCAGACCCTGCCAGAACGATGCGTTCATTCATTTAAGTGTATGAAATAAATATAAAATAGGCCATTTCATTTTTTGTTTGTTTTTTGTTTTATGATTCCGCGAAACCACTCTATACTAGACCTGAATGATCAAGTACAAGGGGTATCGGGTTCTCATTCCAACTTGCGTTCTTTTGCTGTTTTCGGCGTGTAAAAGTGGTTACGTCGATATGAACGAAGATCTCTACTCGGCCATGGCCGCAGTCACTGCCCTAAAAACAGCGCCCCCCTCACCGACCCCCTCTCCCGTAACCCCCTCGGTTTTTTCCGTGACCCCGTCCACCGCGACCATCACCGTAGGACAACCACTCACGTTGCAGGTTTCCAATGGTCAAGCTCCGTTCACTTTCTCGATTCTCTCGAAAGATGCCAACGGAAATCCGGTGGGCACTGTCAGCGTCGATTCAGAATCCGGCACCTACACTCCCGGGCCAAACGCTGGCTCGGCAATCATCCAAGTCGTCGATGGGGTCGGCCACACGGCCATCGCCACGGTCATTATCAATGGCGCCTTACAGGTCGCCAATCCCATGCAATACATTGAAGAGGGGCAAACGACCCCGATCGCGGTCGTCGTCGGAGGAGGCGTACCGCCTTTAACTTACTCAATCGACACAGACCAATGCGGCGCCCTGAACGCCAATAGTGGCGTATTTACTGCTGGAAACTTACCTAAGAACTGTAATGTCACGGTGACCGACTCCGCCTCGCCCCCTCATGTGGTGACTGAAACCGTGGTGATCTATGCCCCCCTGGCGGTCGTACCCAACGCAGGCACCCCTTCGCTGGACTCCGACCCCACGGTCGGTCAATCTTCTTTCAAGCTCCAGGTTTCCGGAGGTTCCCCCATCGGCACTCCGGCGTTCACGTACTGTCCGGGAGCCTTGTCCTCCTGTCCCCCTGCGGCGGCGGCACTTCCAATAAAAAGCTCGACAGACCAACTGTACTCCTTTGTTCCCATGAACGCCGCCGGAGACTACACGGTTTGTGCTACCGATTCGCAAAGCAATACGGCATGCACCCCGATTGCAGTCCATAGTTCCTCCGTGGCCTTGGCCTTTGGAGTGCCCATTTTTCCGCAAGACGCGCCGCAAATCTGTAAAAATATGCCAGTCCCGAAGAACAACCCAGTGCAGATCACAACGAAGAACTCTGTGAGTGTTTTAGTGACGGATGGCTATGCCTTGCCCCAAACCTACAGCCTGACGCCTCTCAAAAAGGACGGTACCGCCCTGGCCGGGGTGACGCTCAATCCGAACGTCATTTCCTCAAATCAGTCCATGCCCATTCAAGTGTCTGGACAGCCCGTGATCGCCGGCTTTGCCTTCGACATCCATGTCCAAAATGCCACCAATCCCAATCAGGTGCAAAACTTAGGTATCCTCATAGTCGCCCCTCCCGTGGCGTCTCCGACAACCTACCCATCGAACGCCCAGAATGGCGACAGCCAGCTTTTCGCATTCTCTGACGGAGTCGGCCCGTACTGTGCACCGTCGAAATCCGGAACATACGCCGCATCGGTCGGCGCCAACGGGCTTGCTTATACCTTCGGCAACAATGACCTGACTGCACCGGTGACCTTCTACGATTCGCTCGGCAACTCTTTCAAGTCGACCCAAGCGGGAGCGAACACTTTCACGGGCCTCATGAATATCGACTCGATCACCTCCACGTCATTAACGGCCCACTACGAGATGCTCAATGGAGATCAAGTTCAGAGCAACTATGCCATGTCCATTCAGATCCTCGGCAAGCCAGCGGCACCCCCAGCCTCCGCAAGCCTTTCGAGCTATTCATACTCCCTGCCGCTCTGCAATCGTTCCTGCTCGGGCACCGACTGCGCCTGCACTTTCACACCGCTTGCACCCGGAGTCAGCTATCAAGTGACTCTCACTTATAAAAATGTACCTACTAACCAGACAGCCAGCACAACCGCACTCACCATTAACGTGCCGGCACCAGGAATTTCAGTGTCGTCACCGTTAGCCAACCAAGCAAAACTGCAGTGGCCTCTGATGACGGTCGGCGGCGACGTCCCAATCAATGGTTACACCCTTTACTACGCCAAAGGTGCTCAGAACAGCACCAGTACTATGAGTGCCCTTATAAATATTGCCGCCGCGAATGTCACCTACGACGCCAACCAAAAGAAGTACACCTATACCTTTACAGACGTACAACTTCTCACTGCGAACAACGCTTTCACTTTTACGGTGGTGCCGATCATCAACGGTGTCTTGATCCCGCCGATCCCCGCACAAAATGCGATTTCGTTTCCGTCCGTCCTCATCCAATGATGACCCCTACACTCACCCGCGCTCAGACTGCATAGGGCGACTCATCAACGCCTGCATCACGCGTTGAACCGGCACGCCTTCTTCAATCAGATTAAAAACGGCCTGCGTGATGGGCATCGATATTTTGTGCTGGGCGGAATATTTCCAGACGTTACGCGTGGTCCGAACGCCTTCGGCGGTTTTTCCCAAATCTCGCAAAACCGCGGCAATGACCTTACCCTGGGCTAAATTCATGCCTACCTGATAATTGCGTGAGGCAGGGCTCGAGCAGGTCGCCAAAAGATCACCCATGCCAGCCAATCCCAAAAAGGTCTCCTCGCGCGCGCCCATCGCCACCCCAAATCGGACCATCTCGGCCAAGCCGCGTGTCAGCAACATCGCCCGGGAATTCCAACCCAAATGCATCCCGTCCAACGCGCCCGAAGCGATCGCTACAATATTTTTAAGCGCACCCGCCCACTCCACGCCAATCACATCCAAGGATGAATAGATCCTCAACCGATCCGAAGCCCAGATCGAAGTTCCAGCCTCAATGACTTCGTTAAACACGGACGCCATCACCGTGGCCGCAGGCTCACCGCGTGCGATCTCGGGCGCCAAATTAGGGCCACTCATGACCCCGATGCGTGGACAAGGGAGCTCTTCGCGCAAAATTTCGGAAACCCGCTTCAACGATCCTTCCTCGACGCCCTTAGTAGCATGAATCAAAATTTCGTGACCCTTAAAAAAAGGCGCGAGTCTTCGTGCTTGCTCGCGACAAACCTCCGAGGGAAGCGCCCAAAGCACTACGCCCACGCCGTCATCACCGCCGAATACGCGATCCAACTCCGCCATGGCATGCACGCGCTCATGCAAGGGCAACTCGGGAAGGTATTTTTCATTGACCCGCTTGGCATTGATCGCACGCGCCTGCTCTTCCTCGCGCACCCAAAGCCTCACTTCGCGACAATGAGGGGCCGCGAGGTGGGCGAGCACCGTCCCCCAACTGCCGCCCCCAATCACTACGACTTTGGAATTACGCCAAAAATCCTTTTGCGTCATGTTGTCCTGGTGTCCTTTGCGCCACGCCCGACTGCTCGAACAACGAAAGTCCGAAACCCGAAAGTCGATTGCGATAGAAATAAAGCAAGTTCATGTCCTCGGTCCAGATCGTCGTATCTCCTCTTTGGGCGACGGCGGCTTCATGCATGAGGCCCAACTGCTGAATACCATCACCCACCCACTTTTCAAGATCCCAAGTGGCCAACTCGGAACTCAAAAACAATTGACCGCGGTCAGCCATTTCCCGCAATTTTCGGTGGATTTTTTCGGCATTCGCTAAAAACTCAGAATAGGGAATCGTGCGCTGCGGAGTAGAAAGACGTAAAAAACGGTATAAATCTAAATCGGGGTATTTAACCCGAAGCGATTCCATCAACGCAAAGGCCACCGTATGCGAGCTCAAAACCGTATTTTCGCGATGAAATCGCTCGGTCAGCCTGACGCCCAGCTCACGCGTGTACTCCTGATCCCGTTGCGGCTCCGCCCCCAGTTGCCCGCGCGTGGTCAGCCAGCGTCTAGGGTCAATGAGAGTGCCATTGGGACCGATGGATTGACCCTCATCATCGACAAAGTTGCCAAACACATCGAGAGGTTTTCCAATTCTGACTGAAGTCCCCGCCTTGGACGAAAAAATCTTCCAAAAGAACTTTAAAACTTCCGTAGGATGCCAAGACTCGTCGTCTGAAAAAATGAAACGACTCTTGCCGCTTTCGGCCAAATAGTCTTCGATCAAAGAACTCGCCTCAAGCACGAAGTGATAGCTGGTGGTCATCGGAACAATATAGATATTGGGTTTAGCAATGCCCGCACGCAGGTTTTCAATCTGCGCATCCAGCGCGGTTCCCAAAAGCCCGAGCTTCACGCGACTTTCAATCGCGCCACTTCGCGAGCGCGTCCCCCCTGGAAAAAAGATCGAATGCATCCCCTCCTTCAGCATTTTTGTCGAATAGTTTTTGAGGAGGTTTTTATAAACCGCATTAGACTTGCTGCGGTCCACCGTATAAGCGCCTAAATTTCCCATGAAAAAATTCAAAATAGGATTCGAAAAAAGATTAAGTCCCGCGCCATAAGCAAACGGCGGAAGCTGCATGAGATAAATGACGTAGCCCACCAAGACGCTGTCGATATTGCTCTGATGCGTAGGGACTAAAAGGATCGTCCCTTGGCGAGCAAGGCGTTGCAAGTGAGGCACTTCGCCTAAAATGTGTAAACGAGACTGCAGCGACTCGGTCATCCCCCAAGGTAAAAACCGTCGCACACTGGCCGCATTCAGGAGCCAACTAAAAGCCCACGGCGCGGCATGAGTGGCAAAACGATAAACCCGCGGATCGAAACGCCCCCCAATTTCATCGGCATAATGCTGTAAAACCACCTTCAAAAGCTGCTTACGGTCACTTTCACCAGCGGGCCGGACCATTCCCTCCTGCACTTGGCTCCAAAGTGCTCGGTCAGATCGATAACGCTTTTTGGTAAAGACATTGGGCCTGAATCGCTTAAGCCGCAAGCGCTCACTATAAAGGGCCTCGCCCAACAGGGTCTCCAGCGGTGCGCTCGCCAACTCCTGCTGAGTGCGCTCGACGACATCCCGCAAAAGCGCAGGACGTCCTTGCGTAAGAGTGGTGAGCTTCCCTTCGACTACCGGAACCTGCTCAAAGCGAATGACGGGATGACTTCCAGTTTTAGACATTTCTCCTCACCCTACCTTAGGATTGATCAATCCACTCTGAAAAAATCAATCCCCAAACCGTAAACCTGTTCTTCTTTGGAATCTTTGACGATCTGAATCCATTCACTGAGATTTTGCGTAATGAGCGCTCGAATTTTTTGCACGTCTTCGGCGGAAAGCGTAACGACGGATGAATAATGAACGGAAGCGTCGGCGTGTTCTTCATGCATGGACGCCATGGCTTTTCCACGCCAATTGGCATGATGCTGAAAAATAAGCGGCGAATCTTTTTCGAGGTGAAGCAGCGTGGAGCCTGAGGTGAGCTGATCCCCCTGCCGATTGAGGAGTCCCACTGAAACCAAAAAATCCAAGACCTCGATGAGCTTGCGGGAAGACAAGCGCAACGCCCGTCCGAGCGCACTTCGAGTGCGCAGCGAAGGGACGGTGACGGCCATATGGACTGCGGCATAATGCCAAGAACTATAGTAAGTGGCCTGATTTTCGCGTGAAAGGGTCGCTTGAATCCCCACTCGCTTTCTAAGCGACAGATGCCGTTCACGCATTTCATCCATCTGCTCGCCCAATACTCGACGAAGCGAGGGCGTGCCCGCGCGATTGTGTTCTACGAGCATCAGAAAAAAACGGGTCTCATCCCGCCCCATTTCTAAAAACCGAGAGGTGGCCTCGGCCTGTTCGAGATTGAAATGCCCGGAACCATTCAACACGTGTGAAATGTAGGCAGTCTGACAATGGGTAGCCTGAGCGAGTGCCTTACGAAATCCCCGTGGTCGGGATTCGTCCACCTCGGTGAGGTAGCGCTTATAATCTGTAGACTCAAAAATGGAGAGATCCATCACCTCAATTCTAATCGGTAATTTTAGTTAGTTCATTAAAAATGAATTAACGTAGGGTTTTTTAATTAGATAGATCTTTTCCAGATACATTAAGTCGGTTATTAATTGACGCAACAAGTCATTAGTTCTATATAACTCAAGGAGATTTCTTATGTTGTTCCCTAAGCTTTTGAAAATCAGTCCATTTGTGATCCTGACGCTTCTGAACCTTTACTCCCTCACCGCTCATGCGGCTAAAGAGGGTGGAGTGAGTGGCGGAGGGGGCGATGCCTCCGAAGTTCGAGTAAACGACATCCGTGCGGATATTTTGAAATGGATTGGTGAGGGCGGAGCCGAGACGCTCAAGCTTCCGTCCGGAATCACCCGCGAGTCTTATCGCGCAGGCATGGAAAAATTTCTAACCCCTCACGCGGTCGTGATAGGCTTTGTGACTACCGCGCAAGAAACTCTGAGTTCAAATCCGGAAGGAAAAGTAAACGTCAGTGGCTTAGCAAAAACTTGTCGCGGTTTTGTTTCGAGCGAGGATCAACTCCCCCACATTCTTTGTAACGCGGAACGCTTTGCGGCCAACTCAGAGTCCCAACAGTATCAACTCATTCATCATGAATTTGCCGGCCTAGCAGGCTTGGAGCAAAATATTGGAGCATCGTCCGATTATCAGCTTTCTCGGCAGCTAACCGACTTTTTGGTACCGCAGACCGTGTTGCGATTAGCAGTGAAACGGAACATCCCCGCCGCGCCCTATATTCCGGAGGGCGCATCCGAAACGGACAAAGCATTTCTCGGGCTTCAGGGAAGCTATACCAAAATTGCAGGGGCGGGTAATTGTCCACTCGCGTTTGAAATCGAGGCCCATGGGGGCGGCAAATGGGACAAAGCACTACTCAACGTCCGAACACCCCAAAGTCGAGCATTTTTTGACGAAGGAGAGTTTCACCAAGAAACGTACGAATCAAGCTATGAATGGAAACCCCTCTATTCCGCCTATTCGAAACACAAGATCGAGACTTACCTCAACCCAAAAGCTGGATACGTGGTACACACAAATGTCGAGTTTCTCAGCAACTATCCAACCGTGATTCGTTGGTTTGATTCCCCATCCTGGATCCGAGAATCTCTCTTTCTAAAGAAAAACAGCAATGGCACTCTTCATTTTGCAAAAAATATCGACACCCAAGGAACCGATGCAGCCATTTGGCAACAACTCATCAACTTCAACTGCCTCTATCGCGCGCAGTAAACAGAAACAAAACCACTGGGGCACTCGCATTCGTGGGTGCCCCTGAACTTTTTGGTGACGCCGCTAAAGATACGAAGACTTCGTCGATCAAATTTTTCCTCACCCAGAATCAGCACTGCCTTAATTTGTTTAATTAATTTAACGGTTAACTCTGATAAGACAGAAGATGTTAATCTCATAGTAACTTTAAAGTTAAAATTAACTTAACCTTGACCGTTACTATCATGTTAATATACCCTTGAGATAATGAAGCCACGTTAGAGCAAATCTCATTTCACCCGCCAGAAAAAGATTTTACGACCGTCGGGGGAATTAAGGTTCCAAAAGGAGAATTTGGACCATGAAGAATAAGAGATGCGGAAACTGCGGCTCATTTGAAGTCAAAAACAAGCCTTACTCCGGCCCCTATCCGTGGAAAGACTTCCCCCAGGTTTTTTTGGTAAAGCCGATTTCGGTTTTTCAGTGCGAGATCTGCGGCGAAACCATGAGTGGACCTGGTGATGCAAAGCGATTTGATGAGGCGGCGGTGGAAAGCATCACCTCACAAGTCCGTCTCTTCATTGACCGGATCGTTGAGCGCGAGCACTGCACGCAGGCCGAACTCGCTCTGCGGGTCGGCATTACCCCTCAGTACCTCTCGTCCCTTAAAGGCGGCGCAAACATCCCAGGCTTTCAGACCTTCAATTTTCTAAAAGTGATGGCCGTTGATGAGCGGGCCTTCAAGCTCGCGAGCCCGAGCGCGAAACTGACGGCGTGAGTCTCGCAATACCTGCAAGGCCCTCTAAGCCAAAGCCTCCCATGGATAGAGTTCAACCTGATCCACCTGAATGGTCTCATGCCCTCCATAGAGACAAAGCAGCTCGGTGGGCTTTAGTTTCTTGATGACACCACTAAAGGCACGAAGACTTCGTCGATCAAATTTTTCTTCACCCAGAATCAGCACTGCCTTGAGCCGGTTTTTGTCTTCAATCAATAAGTGAACCAAGGCGCCCTTGGCGGCGCGGTAGTAACTGAGTTTTGTATCTAGCAAAGACTGGCCGGAATAACTCAGTTGAGCGGAAACCTCCAATACGAGTTGCGTGTAAAGCAACCGTTCAACGGAGGCGCCCAATCGTGAGGCGAGTCCAGAATCACAGAGGAGATAAAGATCCTTGCCCGTGCTTTGCTGATGGGGGCGAATTTTTTGAATGGCAAAGAGTTGTTCCAATAGATTGAGGTGAGTTTTTACGCGCCGCAGATCTTTTTTAACAAAGTCGCGAATCGAAGTGACGTCGGGGTGCTCCAGCGTCGCAATCCCTTCGAGAATCGAAAGAGCCAGCTCCGGATCCGGTCGCACTGCGCCTTTGAATTGAAGGAGATCTCTAAAGGCGGTCACTTCGATCCATTCTTGTAACTTTTGAGTTCGTTCAGCCTCCGAACGAAGTGCGAAAATGCCCGGCAACCCCCCTCCTCGGAGGCTCTCGATAAACTGCTCACGTCGAATGCGGGGTTTTTTATGCAATACGAGTGTGGTTTTAGAACTCAGAGAAGGCGGAAGCTCGTGAGCCTCCGCCAACGTCAGCGGAAAAAGTCGTTGTCGACTGAGCCGCCCCGTCAGGGACTCACGAATCATGACCTCGCGTGAAAACTCAGTCGATCCTAAAAGTAAAAACTGACCCCGGTTTTTGTGAACATCTACCCGGGCTTTAATCTCATCAAACAGATCGGGAGCCTTTTGAGCCTCATCAATGGCGAGGTGCTTGCTTTTTGCATACTCCGATAAAAAGAGAGAGGGAGTATTTTGAGCCATCTCTCTCGTTTGCCTCAAATCGAGCGTGACATAACGATAGTCAGCACCCAGTTCCGCCGGAAGAACCTCACGCGCCAAAAAGCTCTTGCCACACTGACGCGGACCTTGAATCGTGACGATCGGAGAAAATTGAAGTTTTCGTTTTAACTCCGAAATAGCAAACCGAGTGCGTGAATGAGGCATGTTATAAACTATTAAAACATACCTATTTTGGACATTCAATGTCGTTTTAAGGGAGGTAAGTAGATTCAAAAATATTGATGCATTGCGTCATTTTTTATGCTAAATCCGTCTTTGTCTTTAAGAAAGGATAAACCAAACCATGAAAACCCCCATGATTCTGAGTGTCGCTACCCTCGCCCTTTTATCGAGCCTCTTATCCGTTCAGGCTGCCGAGCAGCCGCTACCCCAGACAGAGCAAGCCTGCCCCAAAATTTCCCATCAAACCATCCAAGACCTTGTCCATCAGGGCGTCCTCAAGGAGGATCCTATGACGGGTGAATACGAGATCAATGTCGAAGTCCTTCGCGCTTTGAAAAAAGAAGGGCGATTTAAGGAGAGTGACATAGCTGGAGAAGGTAGGATCTGCGAAGGTGTTTAGGCTTATGGCCTTGTCATTCGGTAGAAAATTCATTTTGATTTCTATTTTTATCACAAGCCTCCTAGTTATTTTGGCGTTAAAAACCAGCTTATTCAAAGGATTAGCTTTCAATCGAGGTGAACAGCAGATGAAA
Source organism: Bdellovibrionota bacterium FG-1 (assembly GCA_051382295.1). Taxonomy (GTDB): domain Bacteria; phylum Bdellovibrionota; class UBA1018; order UBA1018; family UBA1018; genus JBBCAW01. The sequence goes on from JBBCAW010000054.1 coordinate 42,087, forward strand.
GTAAGAATTGGTTTCAATTCAACCACATCCGTAACTGAGTTTGACCCCACTCGTATTCGCTTGGTTTCCGAAGCGGTCGTTCTTGATAACCTCTTTAGTCCGCTGATTCGGACCGCCGATGATGGAAGTATTTTTCCAGATGCTGCAGAAAAGTATTTCTGGGACGGAAACGAGCTTCACTTTGTGATGCGATCGGATCTCAAGACGGTCGACGGCGATCCCATCACGGCCGAAGACGCCGAGGTCACCTTTAAACGGCTTTTGATTGATCGAGATAATGCTCATGGGGATCTTCAGACTTTTCTGTGCCCCAACGCCAAGATTAAATCGATCCACGATCGCTGTGAAGGGATGCGAGTCGAAGGAAATCATTTCATCTTAAAGGTACTGAAGGCTGAGTATCGCCCTTTTTTGATGCAGATGCTGATCAATATGGATTTTGGAATTATTCCAAGAATTGCTTTGGATCAATCCACCCCACTTCCGAAAATAAAAAATTATCGAAAAACATCGGGGCCCTATTACGTCGAAAAAGAGGACCACCCAGGTGCGTTTGTGCTCAGAGCCAACCCCCATCATTGGCTAAGCAAAACGGGGATTCCGGAGATTTTAGAATTTCATCCCTTCGAACTTCCGGAGCAGGCTTTAGAGGCTTTGGCAAAAGGACAAGTGGACTACGTGTCAGGAGTTCATACCGAGGGAACAAAAGAAATCACGGAAATGAGGAAAAACCCAGACCTCCGTTTTTTTGATACTCAACCCATTAAAAAATTCATCGTGGCCACCACCCGCGACCGGTTAAAGAACTTTAGTGCGGAAGAACGGCAAGCGGTTTTTGAGCTTTTTAGAAAAGCGTATTTTAAAGAATTTGAAGGAACGGATTGGAAACCCTCGCTTGAATTTTTCCCGGTTTTTGGCGAGGGAGGACTTACCCCCGAGCAGCGTAAGGCGTTTGATGAGTGGAGAGAGAAAGCGTCGAAGACGCCCATTCATCGGCCATTCACGCTGGCTACTGGTAAGAGACGAATCAAGATGCTTCGAAAGCTTTTTCAAAATGAACCGCTGGTTCAGGTGGTCGAAGTCAAAACCGCCGCACCATTTTTAAGACCAGAGGAACGTCCAGATTTTTACGTTACTCCAATTGATACCGGTTTTTTTGAAAGCATCAACCTCGTCAGCTACAATATTAAGGCCCAAAAATTTGACCTCTCACCCGAGGAAGGTCGCGTGTGGCTCGGCAAGTATATGAGCCTTCCGGAAAAAGAGCAGCGGCTCGCCATGCTGCGCGAGCTTCATCTGGACGCCCTTAAAAAAGGGTTAATCGGTGTGATTGCAGAGTCGCCCTACACTCATATCACCCGAAAGCCGTTTCGGTATGACGGCGGAAAATATTTTGCAGGATCGGAGTTATGGCCCATCCGTCAAGATTGAGCCTCTGGGCTTTCCTTCATCGAGAAACCCTTCAACTGCAAGTCACCGAATTTGCATGGCCAAAGCAACTCGACCTAAAACTTTCTGACATCGAAGTTCGCCTCACATTGGATAATCGACCTTTCACTGGGCGTGGGACTGCCGCTACCTCGGAGCTGGCTTTCGATATTGCGCTGGCAGAAGCTTTGGAAAGAGGCGTCCAATACTCTGCTCGCCAAAGCGGCCAAACCTATGCAGGATTCGCGGCGCACATCACCGAAGAACTCGCATCCCAATCTTCGATCCAGGAACTCATCGAAAGAGACTCCTTTTTTTGCCACTTTTATACCCAAACGCCTTTTTTAGAAGAAATCGATCCATCCATTCTAGGCGAGGCCTGGGAGCAGATTTCGAAATACCTTAAAAAGCACCAAACCGCGTTGCGATCTTTTAGGATGAGAACGCCTAACGGATTTACGGGGGTATTTACCGCCGCAAACGGTCCTCATGCCTCCCGCCCTTTTCAATTGATTCTAGGATTGGGGTGTTCCTCAGAGGAGAATTTGCCCCTGTTGAAAGCACTTCAATCGTCGATCTGGGAGTGCCTTCGAAACCTCACGGCATGGTTAGAAAACATTTCCGAAAGGGCGCTCACGCTCTCGGAATTTCTATCTCTTCCTCATCCTGGCCCAAAAGAGCATCAAAGTTTGGCCATGAGTTTAGATCATCGTACGGGAATAGATTCCCTTTTTCCAACAACGGCAATGCCGACGCTGGCTTCCGAAGTACAGGGCACCAACTCCGGCCTTGCTTCTGACTTGATTCAGACCAAACGCATCCCGTTCCCGACTAAGAATATACCCGCCCCACCCTTGGTATTTATGGGTGCGACCCACCCTGAGGCCATTCAGACTCAGTTTGGAAAATCCCATTTTTCAGATCAAAAACTCGGCCGTCTAAAGCGGTTCAATCCGAATATGAAGGCTATTTTTACAGAGCCCCACCCCATAGGATAGTTATGAAGCATTCACCTGCCTCTTTTGAAAAAGAAATGAGAAGAATTCGCCTTCAAATCTTGAGTGTCGGAATTATTCTGTTTCTATTATCTTGCGTCCTGAGGGTTGGTTTGACTTACAAGAATCGCCAAGAAACAGCCCATGCGATCGGTCTCTCTGTCGAGCGAAATCTCCAAATTGGCGATAACCGTGAAGTCCTCTTGAGCCTAGAACGAGGGACGCAGGGAGTTTTCAGCGGCGTGAGATATCAAGAGACCCTTCCCTCTGGACAAAAGCACATCCTTTTTGAATTAGGCGGATCCAAATCTAGTTTTGGAGAATGGACAGTTCGGTATTCCGTCCGATCTAACCCATTTTTTCAGGGAACCACAGAACTCCTGTTTTACTTTAGTCCATTTGAAGGGATCGGTTTCCTGATCTTACTTGTCATTCCGCTATTTGCCATGCTCGCTTGGTGGATTCTAAGAAAGGCCGCCTCCAACCTTTCTGAACAAATCGAAATAAGTACCACCGCCCAAAAGGCGAACGCACGAAATCAGCTCGCAGCCCAGGTCGCGCATGATATTCGAAGCCCACTGGCCGCCCTCGATATGGTTTTGGGTGACCTGTCTGGCATTGACGAGGATCGCCGAGTCATGATTCGAAGTGCGGTGACCAGAATTAAAGATATCGCCAACAACTTATTGGAAAAAAACCGAAATCCTCTCCAAACCGAAAGCAAAGAGGCCAGCTCCGTGCATCTGGTTTCTGCGGTTTTAGACGGTCTGGTCACTGAGAAGCGTACCCAATATAGGTCCAAGCTTGGAATGGAGATTTCCTTTGAGTTAACCGCTACTTCATATGGTCTTTTTGCAGAGGTTCAGCTTGTGGAGTTTAAGCGAGTTATTTCTAATCTCATCAACAACAGCGTAGAGGCTATGGATAGCGATGGGTTAGTCCAACTTCATCTTTTAGCTACAAATGACGAAATCAAAATCACGGTGCGAGATACGGGCAAAGGCATCCCTCCTGAAATTCTTCCTCGCCTCATGTCTCGGGGCGAAACTCATGGAAAGAAGGGGGGCTCCGGGCTGGGGCTATTTCACGCAAAGCAAAGTATTGAAAGCTGGAAAGGCCAGATGATCCTTTCATCGGAAATAGGAAAGGGCACACAAGTCGTAATCACTCTACCTCGCGCGAAAAGTCCCTCATGGTTTGTGTCAGACCTCTCGATTTCCCCAGGGTCGCATCTCGTCATCCTCGATGATGACGAAAGTATTCATCAAATTTGGCAAGGGCGGGCCGATGCTGCTCGATTGAGTGCGCATGGAATTGAGCTAATCCATCTTTCCACTCCATCCGATCTTCGCGCGTGGATTGAACAGGCTAAAACTTTTTCTACACCCGTGCAGTATCTGTTGGATTTTGAACTTGTGGGCTTCAAAGAAACGGGCTTAGATTTGGCGGAAAAATTGAACATCTCCAAGCAAAGCATTCTGGTGACCAGCCGCTACGAAGAACCAGTTATTCGTGAGCGATGCCAGAAACTTCATATCCCTCTCATCCCCAAGGGAATGGCAGGTTTTGTACCCATTAAAATAGTAGAAGCCGCAAAACCCCACCAAAAACCTGACGCTATCCTGATTGACGACGACCCGCTTGTTCATCTCACCTGGAAAGTCGCAGCCAAAAGAGCAGGCGCCACTTTCGCAATTTTCGACTCTTTAGGCGCATTTTTGGAGCAGGCCGCTGAATTTGATCGAAATACACCTGTTTACATTGATTCATTTTTGGGTAAAGACACTCATGGAAATGAAATTCAGGGCGAATTAGTGTCCCAGGAGATCTTTCGCTTTGGGTTCAAGACCATTTACCTTGCCACCGGACTACCGCCTCAGGATATGAAGCTTTATCCATGGCTTTCGGGTGTTCGCGGTAAAGAACCACCGATGGCAACCTAGGTTGAGATTGCGGGACGCATCAGCAACGCCTCGACAATCTCCGTTTCGCTACAACATTTTTTCTTCGCGGCTTTTTTGAGACATTCAATAGCCATCGGATCCAGTCGGAAGGTTTTAACGACCTTCTTTTTGCTCGACGGCTTTACCCGTTTATCCCGAAGCTGAAAATCGGCCCATACCTTCATTTTTTCATAAGGTATTTCACAAAAATCTTCGCCCATCTCTTCACCTTTTCTCAACTGATCAACGACACGAGCTAAATCCATGTGAATCAAAGGATCCAAATCAAAATGCTTCCCCAAGCGCAGAACCGCCGCAGGCAAAACCTCCAGAATACGAGGCTCAACATTTTGCCCCGCCCACATCGCGCCATCCAGTTTCAATCGCTTATTAGGAAGCAGCGGAATATCAAGGTTAGTTCGCAAGAAACCCTTCGCCACCAAAAACCCCATCGTCTCGATAAAACGAGGATCACGCCGATTTTTGGCATCCTGTTTTGCCTTCTTCTTAATTTCTTGAATCAGAGCTTCTCGGGTCATGTAAAATCCTCCAATCGGCCCCCGGGGGCGACCGCCTCACGGATCAGCGGCATATACGCTCAGTTTACAGTGTTCATAATATGCTGTATATACGATATTTTAACCCGTAATTCATATAACTTACTAGCAAAAAGAAAATCAATCCCTATACTACTCCCGACTTGTTTCAGACTAATTAATTAAAAATGAATTAACACAGGGTTTTTAAAATTAGATAGATCTTTTCTAGACAGATTAAGTCGGCTATTTATTGACGCACCAGATCATTTGTTTTATATAACTCAAGGAGATTTCTTATGTTGTTCCCTAAGCTTTTAAAAATCAGTCCGTTTGTGATCCTAACCCTACTGAACCTTTACTCCCTCACCGCTCATGCGGCTAAGGAGGGGGGCGTGAGTGGCGGAGGGGGCGATGCTTCCGAAGTCCGAGTGAACGACATTCGTGCGGATATCTTGAAATGGATCGGTGAAGGCGGTGCCGAGACGCTCAAGCTTCCGTCCGGAATCACCCGCGAATTTTATCGCGCCGGCATGGAAAAATTTCTAGCCCCTCACGCGGTCGTGGTGGGTTTTGTGAGCACGGCGCAAGAAACCTTGACTCCAAATCCAGAAGGCAAAGTGAGCGTCAATGGTTTAGCCAAAACTTGTCGGGGCTTTGTTTCGAGCAAGGACGGACTCCCCCATATTCTTTGCAATGCGGAACGCTTTGCGGCCAATTCGGAATCCCAACAGTACCAACTCATTCATCATGAGTTTGCCGGCCTAGCAGGCTTGGAGCAAAATATTGGAGCTTCGTCCGATTATCAGCTTTCTAAGCAACTGACGGATTTTTTAGTAGCACAGACCGTGTTGCGATTGGCGGTAAAACGGAACGTGTCCGCCACGCCCTATATTCCGGACGGCGCATCCGAAACTGACAAGGCGTTTATTGGGCTTGAGGGAAGCTATACCAAAATTTCAGGGACGGGTAATTGTCCACTCGCGTTTGAAATCGAGGCCTATGGGGGCGGAAAATATGAAAAAGCACGACTCAACGTCCGCAAGACCGGTGGTTCGGCAACTTTTGACGAAGGAGAGATGAGCCAAGAGACGTATGAAACGAGCTATAACTGGACAGAGATCTATTCCAGCTGCACAAAGGACAAGTTAGTCACCTACCTCAATCCAAAAACCGGATACGTGGTGCATTCAAACGTTACATTCATCAGCTTTTTTCCTGGCGTGATTCACTGGCTTGAGGCCCCCGCCTGGGTCCGGACATCTCTCTTTTTCAAGAAAAACAGCAGCGGGATTCTTCATTTTGCAAAACAGATTGATACTAAGGGCACTGATGCGGCGACATGGCAACAGGCCATCAACTTCAACTGCCTCTATCGTGCGCAGTAAATACAAGTCATACCCCTGGGGCGCTCGCATTAGCGGGGGCCCCGATTTTTTTCCGATCAGAATCTCACCGCCGCTGCGGCGGCGATTTACGAGCATGAAGTTCATTGTCAATCATAAGGGTTTACCGGTTCACCTGGGACGTTTGCGTGCGGTAAAATACCGCTCCTTTTCACTATCCGGAAGTAGCGCGAGTGCTCGTTTTAAAAACGCAAGGAACTCTCTTCTCAGTGCAAACCGAGGGTTCCAGGAGAACATTCGAGTTTTGCCTTTAAGCTGACTGACCAGTATTCCACCGGCTTCGAACTTGAGGAGTTGCTTTTGAACTGAGAAAACGGGAACGTCAAAAACCGTTGCAACCTCTTTGGCATAGCACTCATCGTAATTCGCCAGGTAGAGCAAGACCTTCTCCGCTGTCTTATTTCCAAGAATTACTTCAATCATAGAACTTCATCGTACCAATTATATTGGTAATATTACCAATACTTTTGTAAAAGCCAAGTATCTTTTAAGACATCCAATCGCCATCGGAGTGAACTCTTAACAAGACACTCCATTTCTGGCGGGCATCCCCTACAGGTTTCGGCAATTCCCTACACTTAAGGCCTGGCACACCCCCTGTATAACGCCATACAACACCCAACCCAAGGAGAACTTTTATGCCCTCGGCAACCTATCTGAAATCAAGCCTAAACCTCGCCATCGTTTTGAAGATGCTTTTAAGAAACTAGTTCAAGTTGGAATTCCCGCGGACCAAAACCTAAACGCCCCAGACTGGGTTTGTGAAGTGCTTTCTGACAGCACCGCACGCCTGGACCGTGTTAAAAAGCTGCCCATTTACGCCCGGGAAAAAGTGAGTTTTGTGTGGCTCATTGATCCGAGCGCAAAAACATTGGAAATTTACCGCCATCAGGGGCAAGAAGGCTCGGGATGGATACTCCTCAATACCTTTGCCGACGATGAACGAATCCGAGCCGCTCCCTTTGATGCCATCGAATTAGATTTAAATGCGCTTTGGCTGGAGTAGTGTATTTTTGTTTGAATTCGACTAGATCGGCAAACAGTGGGTATGACTCACTCTTTGCCGATCTATCTGATTTTACGTAGATCGGCAAAGAGTCCTTGCTGTTCACTCTCTGCCGATCTATACTGTTTTTATGTTCTTGGGACGAGCTTACGAAGCCAATATCATCCATTCCGCAATCGCATCCAAACGTGCCGAATTAGGGATCGTGTATGGCCGCCGGCGGGTGGGCAAGAGCAGTCTGCTGAAGCACCTCCAGCAAACTCAAGCTGATCTTTACTTCGAAGGGCTGGAAGGACTCCAGCAAGCAGCACAAATCACCCATTTTGTGGACCAACTCGCCCAGCAAACCCGCACCGTTCCAGCACGAGCGCAATCCTGGAAGGACGCCTTCGACGCCTTCACCCCCTTCGTAGCCAAGGGCCGCCATTACGTCGTCTTCGATGAATTTCCTTGGATGGCCAGTGAACGTTCCGAACTCGTCTCGCTCCTGAAATTTTACTGGGATCAGTACTGGAAAAACAACCATGGTCTCACGCTTGTGCTATGCGGTTCAGTGGCGCAATTCATGGTCAAGCACCTGGTTCACTCGCGGGCGTTACACAACCGAAAAACCTTCGAAATCAAGCTCAATCCGCTACCAGCCCACGAAGCACGACTCTTTTTCAAGGGGCTTCGATCTGATTTTGAGATCGCCAAATTTCTCATGATCTTCGGTGGGATTCCCAAATACCTCGAACAACTCGACCCATCCCGATCGTTGAGTGACAATTTGGATCGCCTTTGTTTTCAGAAAAATGGCTTTTTTGTCAACGAGTTCGAAACCGTTTTCAAAGAACAGTTCAGAGTCACCAAAACCTACGAAGAGATCACCCGCGTACTCGCAAAAAGTAGCCTATCCAAAGAAAATATCGCCCAAAAACTGAAACAGGCACCGGGAGGTGGTTTGACAAGCTATCTCAAAAACCTTGAAAATGCGGACTTTGTCACTCGTTTTTCGCCTCTCCCTCTCAAAGCTCAATCTGAAACGAAAACCGTGAAATACGTCCTTTCGGACGAATGGCTCCGATTTTACTTCACTTACATGGATCCTCATCTCTCCTCGATTCGATCCAATACTCGAAGAGGGCTATTCGACAGCATCACCGCAAGCAGTATTGATACTTATTTTGGACTCGCCTTCGAGCGCCACTGTTTCAAAAACATCCCCAACCTCCTTGATCAACTCGAAATCCCCCCCCATGAAATGCTCGGCTATGGGCCATTCTTTCGCCAAGCTCCCCGATCTCGTAGTCTGCGTAAAAAAGAACACGGAGCAGAAGGTCTTCAAATTGACATCGTCATTCATCGCCGGGGGCACGTTCTTTCAATCGCTGAATGTAAATTCTCTTCGAACCCGGTCGGGATGGAAGCAGTCACGGAGGTAGAAAGAAAGCTCGCACTGTTGCATGCCCCAAAAAAGTATAGCATTGAGCGGATCCTGATCGCAGCGAATGGGGTCACCCCGCAGCTTGAGCAAGCCGGTTATTTTCACCAGATCCTGGGACTAGACGCGCTATTAACGGCACCTACCTCGGTACCACCACCACGACGGCCCCGCTCTTAATCCGAACCTGCGTGGGCTTTCCAGCCAAGGTCTGATTACTCAAGCCCTGTGAACCCGCCTCCAATGCCGCATTGTTCAACGCAAACCGCACACCACTGAGACTCACGCCACGTGTGACACCTTGGAGCGAAAAGACCGAGAGCAAGCGAGCTTTTTTAAACATCGAATGCCAAGACAAAATCTTTTTTGAAAGAAAAAAGTAATCCGCCTCCGGGCCGTACGCCGAAACCGCCGCCAAAGATCCATATTTGCCCGCCGAAAAAGCACTCAAATCCAAAAGCGCCGCCAAATGGTGATCCGGTCGACCTCCTGTCACGCCCAGGCAAATCAACTCCGTGGCCCCTGCCTGAACGACCGCACGAAGCGCATAAAACAGGTCACTCGCGTCTTTATCGCGTGGGAGCGTCAAATGATGAAGGCTCTTGAGCAAACGCTCCACACCCTTGCCACCGCTTTCACGGAGACTGTCCCAATCGCCCACAGCAAGCTGGGGTTTATATCCCAGCTCCAAAGTCGCATGAACCCCACCATCCACCGCAACGAGCAAATCCTGCGCAGGATTAAATTTGAGATCGACCAAGACTTTCTTACTGTGCACTGGATCCGCCCCCGGAGAAGCGCCGATCAAAAATGCCCGCATGACGACTACGGCTCCAACTGCTTCAAGCGCGCTTGCCCGGCCTCGAGTTCTTTGCGCTTGAGCAAAAGCTCTTGCACCCGGTGCTCTTCTTTAGCAACGAGATCAGGGGGTGCTTTAGCGCGAAAAGTCTCTTTGGAAAGCTTGTTATTGATGAAATCGATATCTGAGGTCACCTTTTCGATTTCTTTTTGGATTCGCTTGGATTCTTCCTCAACATTCACGAGGCCTTTGAGACTGATTCTAAATTCAATCGGAGGATTAGAAATTGGAATCACGGATTCCGCTTCAGCAGCGATCGTCTTTTGATCCACACGGTCTAAAGACGAAATCTTAGCTAGACCCTGGATCGTTTCGCGATACATCCGAATGAACGCATCGCCCGCCGAAGTCGCGACCACATAGCGAACCGGAAACTCGACTTTAGGTGAAATATTATTTTCACCTCTAAAGTTGCGAAGGGCTTCGATCATCGTTTTCAAAGTGTCGATGGTTTTTTCGGCTTCGGGGTCCCGAAAAGCCGCAAAGGGCTCAGGATACGCCTGAAGCATCAAAGTGTAGATGCCAGGCTTACCGGCCGCTCGACGAGCCGCGGGCAAAGCAGGGCGCTTCCAGGGAAGGGACTGCCAGAGTTCTTCAGTCACAAACGGCATAAACGGATGCAAAAGTCTGAGAAGCGCCTCAAGCACGTGCCTGAGCGTATAAACCGTCTGAAGTCTCAGATTTCCGTCTTCTTTCAGCGGAAGCTTAGCTAACTCGATGTACCAATCGCAAAACTCGCGCCAGGTAAAATCATAAAGCGCTTGAGCGGCCTCATTAAGCTCGAAATTAGCCAAGCCTTTTTCGACCCCAATAATCACCGTCTGAAGTCTCGACAAAATCCACCGATTTTGGGCCAAAAGCTCAACTTGATGGTGAGCCAACCAGCGACCGGCGCCGCCTTTGGGCTCAGGGATTGGATCACGTGAATTGCCGGCCTGGTCTTTCTCTTCCATCTGAAGATGGAAAAATTTGACGGCGTTCCAAATCTTGTTAGCAAAAGCTCGGTATCCCTCGACTCGATCGAGCGAAAGTTTAATGTCCCGCCCCTGGCCCGCCATCGCGGCCAGCGTAAAACGCAGACTATCGGTGCCATGCTGATCAATCACGACGAGCGGATCAATCACGTTGCCGCGAGTCTTAGACATCTTCTCGCCCTTATCGTCGCGAACCATCGCATGGAGATACACTTTGCGAAAAGGGACATCCCCCATGAAGTGCAGCCCCATCATGATCATCCGGGCGACCCAGAAAAAGATGATATCAAAACCTGTCTCTAAGATAGCGGTCGGATAAAAAGTCTCGAGCGCCTGGGTTTCTTGCGGCCAACCCAAAGTCGAAAACGGCCAAAGCGCCGAGCTAAACCAGGTGTCCAGTACGTCTTCGTCTTGTCGGAGCGTTCGATCGCCGCAAATCTGGCATGCGGCCGGCGCCGTACGCGCAACCGAGATGTGGTCTTGAGTGCAATACCAGGCCGGAATCTGATGTCCCCACCAGAGTTGGCGCGAAATACACCAATCCCGAATATTGTACATCCACTCAAAATAGGTTTTTTCCCAGGTTTTTGGCGAAAACTGAATCCGGCCGGATTCAACTGCCTCAATCGCAGGCTTGGCTAGCGGCTCGATTTTGACAAACCACTGCTTCGACATGATAGGCTCAGCCACCGTGTCACAACGTTGGCACAAACCTACTTTGTGTCCGTGATCCTCGACCTTGACCAATAAGCCTTGGGTTTTGAGATCGTCAACGACCTGAGCGCGTGCTTCACTGACGCCACCCTGACCACCCAAAAATTTGAGTCCGGCATACGCGCCGGCCTCCGGGGTCAGGCGTCCGTCTTTGCCCATCACTTGGATGATCTCTAGGCTGTGTCTCTTTCCGAGCTCATAGTCATTGAAGTCATGAGCAGGCGTGACCTTGAGAGCGCCACTGCCAAATTCACGGTCGACATAAGTATCGGTGACGACCGGAATCACTCGTCCCAAAAGCGGCAAGAGCGCCTTTTTGCCATGCAAATGAAGATAACGCTCATCTTCAGGATGGACCGCGACCGCCGTATCGCCCAGCAAAGTCTCAGGCCGCGTGGTAGCAATCACCAGTTCAGCAGGAGTTCCATCGAGATTATTAACGGCATTTCCGGCGTCATCGACAATCTTGTAAACAATATGCCAGAAAAAACCTTTGCGCTCGGTAGGGACCACTTCAAGATCCGAAAGCGCGGTCTGACAGCGCGGACACCAGTTGATAATGCGCTCGCCTCGATAAATCAGGCCTTCACCGTGGAGGCGAACAAAAACTTCACGCACCGCGGACGAAAGCCCTTCGTCCATCGTAAAGCGTTCGCGCTTCCAATCGAGCGAAGAGCCCAGACGTTTGAGCTGGTGGGTGATTTGACCGCCGTATTCGTCTTTCCACTTCCAGGTACGCGCGACAAAAGCCTCGCGCCCTAAATCGTGGCGAGTCAATGGCCGGCCGGAAGGACCTTTGCCTTCTTTGGCGAGCTGTTTTTCAACCACGGTTTGAGTAGCAATGCCCGCGTGATCCGTACCCGGCAACCAAAGCGTGTTGTCACCCTTCATTCGCCGCCAACGCACAAGAATATCCTGGATGGTGTTGGTCAGAGCATGCCCCATGTGGAGCGCACCCGTGACATTGGGCGGAGGAATCACCATCGAGAAAGCGGCCTGCCCGGGTGCATTCTGATCAGCGGCCTCAAAACAGCCATTTTCAGTCCAAAAACGATAAAGCTCCGCCTCAAAACCAGCGGGTTCGTAGCTTTTGGTTAACAAACGATCCGGCAACCGAACAGGTTCTTTTTCAGACATATTCATGAAGGAAACTGTTGAACCTCAATGCTGGTGATGACTATCGTCATCGTGGTCATGATCACATCCACAACCGTGATCCTCATCGTGGTCATGATGGTCATGGCCGTGACCCTCTGGACCGTGTGCGTGGCCATGTTCTTTTTCTTCTTCGGAGGCGTCCCGCATGGAAAGCACTTCGACATCGAAGTGAAGTGTTTGACCAGCCAAAGGATGATTGCCGTCAATTCTGACCTGATCCCCTTCGATCGCTTCAACGGTAAAAACAACGCCTTGCCCATCCGGTCCATTGGCTTCGAATTGCATACCGGCCTGGATGTTCACGTCCGTAGGAAATTGGGCACGGCCAACGCTGAGCTTGAGGTCGGAATTAACTTCGCCATAACCGTCAGCAGGAGAGACTTCAACCTTCTTCTTTTCACCGACCTTCAGCCCCTCGAGCGCCATTTCTAGGCCCGGAACAATTTGTTGCGCGCCATGAAGGTAGGTGAACGGAGCTTCTCGATCCGATTGATCCAAAACCTCCCCTTTTGTATTGCGCAGGAAATAGAGAAGATCGACCACTTTGCCGTTAGAAATCTGTAGATTTGACATAAACCCTTTACGTAACATTGAATGGAATTTTTTGCCAATTTTTGAAAGGAAACAGTAATTTGTTTTGTGAAATCAGAAGGTTGTCTGCACAAAAAGACTCAACACCTTTCACAGACACCCATACTCCCTCACTTGATTCCAGCTGACATACTCCGGGTCTGAAGCCCTCACTACCGCGCTCTGCCCCGGTTTGTCGCAGAGCCCTTGTCCATGAGCGTCCTGCTGCAAACCTAAAGTCCACGTCGGATAACGATAGCGACGCATTTTGCCCGAAGCGACAGTCAGAGGCTCGGGTCGTCCTTGCACAAATCCGTGACTCACTCTAGACAAAGATGCGTCCGCCAATAGTTCGACAGACAACGTATTCGCACCTTGGGGCACGGCCAAATTGACATCACTTAAGAGCGATCCGGTGTGCAGCTCTAACGCGAGAAAACCCATCAGCTGGGACCGCTCGATTTTCGCGTCCCCATCAAGCAGGAGCGAAGGTTTAACAATCTGGGTGCTTTTTAAGTTTGGGTTGTCGTTGGACGCGATCAAAATCTGTTCCTGAGACGGACTTGCCGTTAATTTGCTTGAAAAAACAGCCGCGCCAGCTCGGAGTCGCACGCTATCGAATCCGGTAATTTCAGCATCTAAAAGTGCGGCACCTGGATCCAACTCGATCCGCCCTTGAAGTCGAGTGCCGACGCCCGCAAATCCCGAGCCCGAAACCGTGGAGCCATCTAGAAGAACCGCGCCGCCTGGCAAAATTATCCCGTGGCCGCCCAAAATGATGAACACGTCACGCACTTGTTCAAGCTCTACGGCACTAAGATTTTCAAAAATTCCTTCTGATTGAGTTTTCGATTGATCAAGAATCAGAGATAAGCCCGTTATGAGTGCCGCGATCTTCGAATGTTCGAGGTGAGGTTGATCCAGATGCATCGATTCATGGAGCAAAAACAACGCTTGCTGGCGTGATTCGAGCGCATCAAACACCTGGGCTCGAATCCAAACGATACCTTGCTTGACGCATCCACCAGCGATTAGCTCGCCAGGAGTTTCCAAAAATCGACAGGGTAAAACTCGGGTAAACGCCGCGTCCGACACGCTTTTGTAGCGCTCAGGATGTGAAAACAGCGTCGCTGCGAGTATGTCGCGTTGATCCCCGTAGCGTTGCATGAAGTGAGCGAGCCAGGTTAATTCGCTCGAGGTTCCTGGCTTGAGCTTGAGCCGTTGATCGAGGTCTTGCGCCCGCACGGCAAAATCGGTGAGTTCGAGTAGGCCTTGTGGGTTTTCTCGCGTTAGAGCTGCACACCGGATCGCTCTTAAGTG
>JBBCAW010000055.1:0-36715 GCA_051382295.1 Bdellovibrionota bacterium FG-1
GTGACGACTAACCGCCAATCTTAAATTGTCTCTTATTCTCGCAATCCACCAAAAAAACCACGTGTTGAGCAATCAGATCCACTGAGCTTTTCAGCGTAGCCACGTCCGACTTGAGTGTAGCCACGTCAGCCTTAACCGTCCCCAACTCTGTTCTGATGTCACCGACTTCCGAACGCAAAGTCCGAAATTCGTACTGAGTTTCCATCCGAAGCAACGCCAAACTTCCCATCGTTGCGGGAGCATTCGGGTTACCTGACAACAATTCACCTAACAAATCACTATGGCTCATTTCTCTGATATCCTTCCATTTTACAGGTATTTCAGAGTGAATTTGCAAAAGATGTTCCACTTGCGTCATTTCAGCATTTCTTGAAGTTCGCCCCGCTCAAACATCTCGCAGGTGATATCACAGCCACCGATGAACTGGCCTTTTACAAAAACCTGAGGAACCGTGGGCCACTGCGTAAACTCCTCGAGCGCCTCCCAAAGTGGATCGTCCGAAAGGACGTCAATTCCACGAACATTTTTGACCCCAGCCTCCTTCAAGACTGCGATCGTGCGCGCGGAAAAGCCGCACATCGGAAAGTCCGGAGTGCCCTTCATAAAAACCACGACCTGATCTGAACTGACGATTTCCTGAACTTTTGTGACTAGTGGGTGAGCCATAAATTACCTCGTAAATTTCTCGTATTGCTCGGGTGTAAAGGTCTTCAATGATAAGGCATGGACCTCGTTGGACTCCATCTCAGCCTTAAAAAGACCATAGATCATCCGATGTTGCTCCATCATCATCTTACCGGCGAACGCGGGTGATACCACGACGGCCTGGTAATGATCATAGGTACCCGTCAGGTCCATCACTTCTGCTTGAGTGCCCGGAGCGAGCAGCTCGATTCGTTCCTTAATTTGAGCGGGAGTCATATGGGCAAGCCTTTAACACGAGAAATTAAAGGAGGCATCAATAAATATAACTCATTGTATTTTATTGGAATTTTATATTTCAGACCCCTTACCATAAGCCATTTTCTCTCTGACCCAACAATATAACGAAAGTTTTTTCCCCGTTCGGTCGAAAAGCTACCTAGAGGAGAACACTCCCGTGCTTGTAATCATAGGTAGTATCATTGTTATCATCTCAGTCTTTGGCGGCTTCATTATGGAAGGAGGCAAGCTTCAAGTTCTGATTCAACCAGTCGAATTAATGATCATCGGTGGAGCGGCACTCGGTTCGCTAGTTACCTCTTCTCCTCTCCCACTCATCAAGCAAATCGTTGCGCAAATTTTAGGGGTCCTCAAAGGAAAAGACCCCACCAAAGAGGATTATAATGAGTTATTGCTTCTGCTTTTTGAACTGATCAAAACAGCCAAGGGCAATCCACTTTCCCTCGAGCCCCACGTCGAAAACCCAGAAAACAGCGAAATTTTCAAACGTTATCCCAAGGTTCTCGCCAATCACCATGCGATTCACTTTATTTGCGACACCCTAAAAGTTCAGGTCAGCTCTCCGATGAACCCCTACGATCTAGAGGACTTAATGAACGTCGATATCGCTACGGCGCATACCGAAGAATTGCGCGCATCGACTACCGTCGGCCGCATCAGCGACGCCATGCCAGGCTTAGGGATTGTGGCCGCCGTTCTCGGGGTCGTCATCACAATGGGTAAACTTGCGCAAGGTAAGGAAGTCATCGGTCACTCAGTTGCCGCCGCCCTCGTGGGTACGTTTCTGGGGATCTTGGGTTCTTATGGATTTATGCAACCTCTAGCCGCAAAAATGGAGGCCTCGATTAACGAAACGGGAGCCTATCTGGAAGTGATTAAAGGAGCGATTCTCGCTTATGCCAAAGATTCATCACCTAAAGTCTGTGTCGAATTTGCGCGACGAACAGTTCCACCGGCCATCCGGCCTTCGTTTGCCGAAATCGACCAAGCAACTTCTAACCTCAAAAAGGCGGCCTAACCCCGAATTAACTAGGGCGATCAATCATGGCGGATAAAAAAGCATCCATCATCATCAAAAAGATCAAAAGAGGGGGCCATGCGGCCGCCCACGGTGGGGCCTGGAAAGTTGCCTTCGCCGACTTTATGACTGCGATGATGTGCTTTTTTTTGGTGATGTGGCTCATGGGCGCTGACGAAGCCACCAAGGCCGCGATTGCCCACTATTTTAATAATCCCTCATCACCTGAGGCCTGGCGCCCGGATATGCATGACCGAGACGCAATCCCCTTAGGAAATCAAACCGGTGCCGGAGATAGTGTCTTGCGGGGGGCCAACGGCGAAGTGCCCGAAGACCTGGTTCAGCATCCTCAACCGATTCAAGAACGCAAGCCCGATAGCCAAGGGCCACTCGAATCAGAAGGGACCCTTTCGAGGGACGAAATCGCCTCGGCCGAAGCCATCACGTTTTCGATCCCAGAAAAAGACCTCTTCGTGCCAGAAAAACCCGAGCTAACCATGGCCCGCGCTGAAATCGCACTCAAACGGATCCAAAAAGTCGCTCGAACTTTTAAAGGAAGTTTAGTGATTCGAAGTACCTATGACGACCTCAATAAATCCGATTACGAATTCCAAAATAGTCGGATCATCGAAATCAAAAGGCACATGGTTGAGGAACGTTGGTTAAGTGAGGACCTCATCAGTAATTCGCTGAGCAAAGGTGACACCAAAAACGGCCGCAATTACGAATTCAATTTCCAGAAATAGACGATCCAATCGCCACCTAGTCCTATTGGATAATCTCGATGTTTTTATCGCTCACGTCCTTCAAGTTCTCGGTTACACCACCCGACTTGAATGGCAGCAGTTGAAATTGGAACGGGCCCAAAAGCATCTTTCCGCCCGAATTCTCAACTTGCCAGATATAGTGATCATTCATCTTAAGGCGCGCCTCTGTAGTTTTTCGAGAAACTAACTGCGCTTGATGAATAATAGTCTTCGATCCATTTCGAATGACAAAGGTACCCGTCAAGGGATCCGGCCAAGCAAAGGGGATTTTTGCCTCGCCCCCCTTCAGTAAATAAAAGATCGTGTCTGCCTTGGGATAAACCGACAACTGCGTTACGTCCACCACCGGCGAGGGCCCCGGCAAAACAGGAGCATCGGGACCACTCCCCAGGGGAGCATCCCGCGAATTGGACAAATCACTCTCCGGGCTAAAACGCTGATCCGTGCCTGCAACGAGTTTTTCGGAGGGACCTCCGCCAGAAGCTTTTAAATTCGCCTCGCCACGTAAAACTTCGATCGCTCCCTTTTTAATATCTTCACCCTTACGAGCCAGAAGAATCAAAAACGTCTTTTCTTGCATTTCTAGACGCGAACCATCACTAAACTCAATCGAGGCGTGCTGCCCAGCCCCTACCCAAATGGCGTCGCGGTGGTAAAGAGGCCCGCCTGTCTCTACCGGAGAAAATACCACCATTCCCACCCGTTTACGTTCAAGTCCACCAGAACGCACTTTTGCAATCGCTACTCCGACTCTTCCGCCCCCGACGTCGAGCGTGATTGCATTATCGGCAAACTGGTAAAAACACAAAAACGAGAGAAATCCAAAAAACAGGTTCGAGATAAAAGAAAATAATTTGCGCTTCTTTTCATTCATTGCATTGCTCTCGAACAGAGTACAACCGTGACATCATCCTCGGCAGGCATCCCGACCGTGAGAAGGGCCCGCTCTGAAAGTACCTTTTCAAGCAACAGACGACTGGAAAGCTGGCTATTCTTGAGCAAAGTCTTGGATAGCCTACGCCGGTCAAAGGAAGGCTGCCCCTCTCTGATCAGTTCGACCAACCCATCGGTAAAAAGAAAAAGTTGATCACCGTTTCTCCAAGGCCGCGTCACCAGATCCATGAATTCGGCCTTAGGATCGCCCAAAACGGGGCCGGGAGTGGCAATCGCGCTGACCACGCTCTGGTTAGGCTTGTCTTTGGAGTCCTGAGAACTAGAAATTAAGTAGGGCCAATTATGACCCGCATTCGCCGCAACCAGGGTGTCGGTATTCGGGTCCAAGACAGCCGCAAAAAAAGACATACTGAGCTCCCCACCAGAGGACTCGACAACGGTTTGATTGAATAACCGCAGAATATTTCTGGGGTCCCTTAAAATTTCTGGCGAGCTTTCAAGCCATTTTGAAAGGATGCTCGTGCACCCTTGAGTAGCCGCAGTCAAGAGGGCGGAGGAGATCCCATGCCCCGTAACATCTCCGATCATCACCAAGATAAGAGGCTTGTCGCCGGATTTTGGGGCGGGAACCTCGATATAGCCCCACCAATCCCCCCCGCATCTCGCTGCCATCTGCACAGAACTATGAAATTCGTGTCCAGCAATACTAATTTTTCTCTCCGGAAAAAACCACTGCTGAACCCGCTGGGCAGTCACGATCTCAGCCTCCATCAAGGCCCCTTGTTTCGTATCATCGATCAATTGGGAAATCCGATCGGCCATTCGATTAAAGGTCGATTGAACCACGGCGATTTCTTCCTCGCCCGTAACCTCAGCTCGAAAAGCCAGGTCCCCAGCGCCAAATTTTTCGGCTGAAGCCCGAAGAGCGCTGAGCGGTTCAGAAATTCTGGCTGCAAAAACCTTCCCCAAAACCAGGCATAAAAACAGAAAACCGCCCCCGAGCAGGAGCATCTGTTTGACGATAAACTGCACAGGGTTCATGGCCGCCTCTAACAGCCCAAAAGAAAACAGCATTTTGTCGCCAAGAAGTGGCGCAAAGGCAATCACTTGTTTGGATTGCCCGCTGACCACGCCCGGCCCCCCGGTGGCGAGAGCTTGCTTCAAGTAGCGCTTAATTTCGGCTTCATTGTTATCTTTGTCAGCGGCATTTTCGAGGTTGCGCCAGATCACCTCACCGTTTTGATCAGTGACATAAAAAGAATTTTTTCCCGTAGACCCGCCCAGTGAATCCATATCGATCACCAACACCCGCTCTTTTTCTGGAGTTTTAACGAGGGCGGCCAGATAAGGGCCTTGAAACCTCACGGGTTGAGGTAGGAACTCTATTTTGGGCGATGCACTCGTTTGGACGGAATGACAGCCAGTTTTGAACGCGGGCGACCAAACCAGACTCAGGGGCGGAAGATCAAGATATTGAAAAGCCTTGACGAAAAAATCCGAAATCATCACCACTGGATTGCGATGTTCCGCCATCGCCAAACAGGGTTGCTCAACCAGCAGAACGACATCTTTCGAGCGCATCACGGTATTGGCATCAAAAATAGCCGAGGAAGCCAGCAAACTCTCGGCCCGATCAACGACTCGAGTCGTATTGTCCAAATCATGTTCATAGACCGCGGCCAATTTTTCGTTCACATAAAAACGGACAAAAAACCCTGCCGAACCAAGAACGGCGAGAAATACCAGGAGAAAAATAAGGACACTCAGTTTCGTGTGATACCTTAAATGCATAACCAGAGTACTGGGTGAGAGTTCATTGAGTAAATATTCTATATTCATTTTCGATTTCCGAAACCCGGCAATATTTACCGATACCATGCCATTAACTGCTTGCCATGCCCCCACATCGACTGGATAATTAAACGAACGAAACAAGGAGAGCGCCCTCACCATGAACATTTCGACGCCACTGGGTTTTATTTGTGGAATCGCCGTCATTTACTATGCCGCCAATCACGGGATCAAAAACCCAGATGTCTTTTTCAGCCCTCATGCGGCGATCATCGTCATTGGCGGGACGGCAGCCGCCGCCCTCATCTGTTTTCCGCTTTCTCACTTTTTCAACCTCTTTAAGATTTTTATCCGCACCCTTTTCGGCCAAGTGCTCGCTCAGCAAACTTTGACGATTAATGAAATCGTGAAACTTTCGGAGGTTGTCAATCAAGGACGACCTATTTCCAACGAACTCAGCCGCATCAAAAATCCTTTTCTCAAAGAGTCTTTGCTGCTCCTGACCCAAGGGGGCCTTACCAACGACGAGCTTGAGGAGATTCTGGAAAAACGGGTAGAGCTGCAAAACGAGAAGTACAAAAGAGAGGGCTTCACCTTTAAAATTATCGGAAAATTTCCACCCGCCTTCGGGCTGGTCGGCACCACCCTGGGTATGATCGTGCTGTTGCAAGGAATTGGATCGCCCGACGCCTTTGATCATATTGGGCCCTCGATGTCCATCGCCTTAGTAGCGACCTTTTACGGCTTGGTTTTTGCGAACGTTTTTCTCATCCCGATGGGCGAAAATCTCACCCGCGCGTCCGAAGACGATCTCATTATGCGACGAATCGTCGTGGATGGAGTCCGGCTTTTGCGCGAACAAAAACACCCACTATTAGTGGAAGAGTATTTAAAAAGCTACTTAGCTCCCGCCGAACGCACTAAAATGAAAAAGGCCTCCGTGTGACCACTGGAAGAGTCGAGACTAAACCGGGCATGATACCCCCTGGGCCGCCCAAAGGCCCCCCCAAGGCGCCTCCTCAAACCTCTGCCCTGGCATCTGGAACGCGACGGAAGCGCTCCCGAGGATACAAGCCGGAACGCGTCGTTGTCCACGATGACGGAGATGGTAATTGGCTGGTTTCGTATGCTGATATGATGACCCTGCTGTTTGCCTTTTTCGTCATCATTGCGGCGTTTTCGACACCTGATGCCTCAAAACTTGAAAAACTCAAGGAATCCACAAGTAAATCGATGGGCGTCGATTACGTGAGGCCCTTTACCGATCTCTCAAACAATCTTAAAACCGTTCTTAGTCAAAGTGATGTTGGCAAGGAGGTCTCCGTTTCCGACACCTCTGATGGATTAGTCATCAGCGCCAGTGGCACTTTGTTTTTTGAATCGGGCTCGGTGGACCTGACCCCCGGAGCCGCAGTTCTGATCGATCACATCACTGACGTCTTGATCGCGAACGCAAAATCGTTTCGCATTTTTGTCGAAGGACACACGGACGATACCCCCATGCACTCAGAACACTATCCGAGCAATTGGGAGCTCTCCTCGGCCCGTGCGGGCACCGTAGTCCGTCGTCTCGAAGGCAAAGGTTTTCCTCACTCGATGCTCCGTCCACTGGGCCTAGCTGATGCAGAACCTCTTCTCCCCAACCGGGATGATTCTGGACAGGTTATCACTGAAAATCAGGCAAAAAATCGGAGAATTGTGATTAGAATTCAGAAACAACTTCCCGATCGAATGAAAAAATTAAACCCGCCTCCGTCACGCTCTAAAACCCCAACACCAACCCCGCTATGACATGAATCGGGGTAAAGGTCGTCTTACCGCTCGTCAACCATTCACCACCCACCCCGCCCGTCAGTGATATCAAATGCCCAATAGGGTATTCGTAAGACAGCACGCCCCCCATCCCACTAAAGGGCAAAACCGTCACTGAACTATTAAACAGAAACTGCGAGGCCGAAAGCTGGAACCGAAAACCGCCCGAATTCTCACTCTCTGCCGAGTAAACTTCGGCACCGCTCATGGATATAATTTCAGATTTCTGCACTAACGATCCGGTCAAAGCAAAAACGAAGCGAAGTTCAATGGCGGTGTAAATCGGCCACAACCCCGCACTCACATAAAAAGCCTGACTAAGTCTCGCGCCAAAGCCAAAACGATCCCAATACCCATAACTCACACCTAAACCGAGAGCGGTACCATTGATGGTTTTTCCCGCATTCGAAAAGGTGATGTATTCGGGGGTCACCGCCAAACTCACCCGATGACTCTCCTCGCGGGTAGCGATTTGCATACTATCCTCAGCCAGAGCCTCGACGGTTCCGCTCCCTCCCATCACCCCGAACAGAAAAAGAAAGGCCCCGACATTCCTCATTTTATGCAGCCTTGGTTCCATCACGAATGGCTTCTCGGTTCATTTCAATCAAGCCGCTTTCTTCATTCAATCGATACTGATCGGGACCGGCCACTATCTTCGCGACATGCTCGTGAATGGCGCGAAACACGGCCGAATTTCGGCTCGGTTGAATTCGTGAAGCATAACTGATGAGCAACTTAGCTTTTTTAGGCGGAATAACGGTCATGAGTTTCTCAAGGATTTCGGGAGGCCCGATCCAAGCCGTGGCCAAATCTCGCGCCGAATAAGTTTTAAGCACGGCCTCGGCCATTTTTGGATCAATCAACAGGAGCCAACCCAGGGAGGGGGCTGCCTGCACGATCTCGGTCGTTACTTCAGCCAAGCCCAAGAGTCCGCGCTCCTCCTCAATCGAAATCGTATTCAGCCGGACCTGTTTGCGTAAACTACGAATTGCCGAAGGTTTTAGACCGGCAAAATCGGGCGGCTGAGTCAGGCGATCTACACCCCCTCTCGCCAGTTCAATACGCTCGAGGGCCGTAAAAGACATTGACTCAATTCGAAGACTCGAGAGCTTTGAAAAAAGGCTCTTATTTTTACGCACCACATCGGTCAATACCGCATTATCCAAATGCCAAACCGGCAGAGGGAAAATATAGTAAGGGTCTTGATCGTTTTTTAGATTATTTTCAGCCTGATTTTGAAGGTGCCCTGCATAATCCTGCAAAAAAGGTGCAGCATCTAAAAGGGCCTTCTTTCTGGGAACAGGAATTCTGCGCCACAAATAGGCCCCATACTCGTCGCATTCGCTCCAGTAGCAATCAGTCAAAAGGGCCAGTAATCCTTCGTCGGTAAAGGAATTGTACAATTCTGAGCCGGTGGTGCCTGGCTCTCCAGACTGCGCCCCTTGTGATACCTGGGTATTTTCGGTCTCTCGGAAGGTGCCCGCCTCTGGGTTCCGTCCTCCACCGCCCTGCTCCATGGCCGCACCGAGACGCTCAAAACCGTCATTGAGAGCCTTCAGCATGGTGCTTTTTCCACGCATTGCACTCCATATAATCAACAAGAACAAAAAGACAAACAATCCAACTGCCGTTAAAATGCCTAGGCCAATCGGTCCAGTCACTAAGGCCCTGAGGTCATCGGTGATCACCTTGTAATAATCGACCTTGGGCACTGCCAACTTAGCCTCCAGGGCAGCGGCCTTTTTTTCCATTTCCAATTTTGCATCATTGGCTGACTTCAGTTCATAAGCCGTTCGGGCATCCATCGCGTTTTCGTCGCTATACAAAGCCTCCGGCAAAGGATCGACCTTAATCGTGGGACGTGGCCCCAGGTCTGCCAAAAGATTTTCGATCAACCGCAAAACCCCTTGGGGCACGGATTGTTTGCGAGTCACTAACCGGACGTCGACTCGAGCGATCGCCAGATCACCCCGACCATCCTCCACGGAAACATTTTTCAACACAAAAGGAGTCATCGGCAACGCATGATCCTGTTGCTTAGCTTGCAAACTCACAAAGACAAAAGCCTGCCGGTCAAAACTTTTCACGATCGGAGAAATTCGCTCTTCGAGCTGCCGCTGCAGTCTGAACAACGTTTCGCGACTATCTGCGGCGGCTTCACGAATCCCGGCGGTGGCCGGTAAGAGCAAAATCAGAAAGATGAAAAGGGGCCTCAATTTGAGCTGACTCATGGTTTCACCCGCTCGGTGATACGAATACTGAGTGATCGAGTATGCCTCGAATGCTCACTCGCCCCTTCAGAAAAGACTCGGGCAGGATCGAATCCCATTTGCAACGCAATCTCGACAGCCCGGACTGCCCTCAGATTGGACAATACCAAGTTGGAGTCAACCACTTGGGTATGCGCCCCCCTCGCAAAGGCCGATGCATCGGTATGGCCCACGAACGTGACCGAAATTTTATCGCGATAAGGCGTCAAAAGCTGCAATATGCGCGCAAGCTCGCCCTTAATTCGTCCGTCGAGATTATAATGACCCACCCCAAAGATGTCATCCGGCAGCTCGGCTACCATTTCTTCGCCAAATTGCCGAAGAGAAACTTTTTCCCCACTCAGCACCGAGGTCAACTGTTTGAAAAGCTCCCGTTTGGGTCCCCCCTCTCCCAGCGTAGCCCCTGGGGTTGCGGTCGGTGGGGGTTTGGCTGCCGCAACACCCATACCTCCGGCCGTGGCGTCCTTTTTAAGCGTCAAAATGATTTCTTTAATGGGTGAGTTCTCGGGCATATCGGACATTTCAAAATACATCACAAAAAAGCTCATCAGCACCATCAGCAAATCGCTATAAGAAATGGCCCATAAAAACTGCATAGGATCCTCGAAGATCTCTTCGCGGCGACGCTTGGGCAGAGGAAGATGGCGCTTGGATCTAGGCTGCATGACCGCCGAGCTCCTCCTCAATGACATCAGGGCTTTCGCCTTGATGAATCAGCATCAACACCTGGCAGATATGCTCATTTTGCCGACTCTTCCGTAAATGTTGAACGTAGATTCGGTCGGCCAGTGGCATCAGAAAAACGTTGGACAAAATCAAACCGTAAAAAGTGGCGGTCATAGCAAGGGCCAAACTCGGCCCCAACTGCCCCCTGCGATCCGGCGTCAACCCCGAGAACAAAGACACTAACCCAATCACGGTACCGGTCATCCCGAGCGCTGGGGGATATTTAGCCAAATTCCGGATGGTCGCCACGGCCTGCTCGGTGGTTGAATTCAGCTCATCTACTCGCTGTTGAAGTAGAATCCCGAAGATTTCCGGATCATGCCCCTCGGCCCAAAGATTTTGCGCGAAACCAATCAGCGAATGCGGTTTCTTAACGACGGCATCTCGTTTGCGACTCAGCTGCCGCAACCCCTGATTGATCACTTGGCGCGATACATCCGGATTTTTAAGCGCCCAAAGACTCTTGAACAGACCGACAATTTCAGTTCCAGGAGATGAGATCCCCAAGACTCCAATCGTCCCGACAAAAACCAGGATAATGGAATGCATGTTCAGCAAAGTCTTGGGGTTCATGTCTCCCAGAGCAAAAGCCAAGACCGCGGCCATAATCAATGAACCGAGCGGCAACGTGATCATCTCTTCCCTCCGGGAACATTTGTTCGTTTGACCGCCGTGGAAGCTGGCCGGGACGCCGGCGTACGTTGGGGAGTCGACCCATCTTGATAATCTCGGCCGGAAAGGGACTTATAGAGCGCCAAGGCCGAGGCGTTATTAGGAAGTTCCGCAAGCGCACTTTCTAATAAAACCCGGGCGGATTTTCGGTCCCCCATGACGACGAGACAGCTTGCCTTCAAAAATTTAAGAAAACTCAAATTGGGGTATTTTTTATAGAGCTCATCGGCCTTGAACAAAGCCTCTTTGGGCTGATCCGACCCCAACGCCATTTGAATCTCGCTCACGGAGGTCATGACTTCATTGAGAATGAGATTGTTTCTTTTTTGCAACACCTCGCCTCCCCATTGCTCCGCGGGCCGTAATGCCACACGAATTTTAGAAGCCACACTGCGCGGCGGTGGAATCAAAACGCCAACAAAACCCGGCGATTCAATATATACAGGGAGTGCTTGCACTTGGAGAATCGACCCCTTTTTCTTAGCCTGCGCAGGTCCCGACCCTACTCGTACAAACGCATCCTGTTGCAACTCCACGTCCTGCCGCGGAACAGACGAGCAGCCACTCACAACCACCAGGGCTGCGGGGATGATCCAAATGCAATATGAAAATCGGGACAAGACCATACATTGTCCGATCGTCATTACTATGCTTTTTCTAAATGACTTTGTTTGCAACGGATCGGTCAAAAACATGACGCGAAAACTGATCACTCATTGGTAGAAATCCATAGGCTCTGAAATTTAGCTGGAACCCTTAAAAATTAAGGCTTTTTTAAATCCTCTTGAACCAAAAAAAAAGGTCAAGTACTCTATCAATAGACATTCAATCTATTGATCCGTTTTTCAGAGGGGGAATCCATGGGGCAAAAGAATTTTCAGATGAGTCTTGTTGCTGCGATTTTGGTCAGTGGCCTTTACGGAGGTGTGGCATTGGGCGAACCGTTAACCCCGAACTCCATAACGCTTCCTGGAGGTGCGGCCAAGCTGAACGCCCAGGTCTGCATGTTGCCTGACTTTTATGTTAGCCAAGGCAAGCTCACGCCTAATCCAGACGGAAGTGTCCATCTGAGTTTCGAAGCTGGACTCCAGGGGCAATTCGACCCGGCACAAGTACACCCAACCTCTCTATCAGTCAAAATGACGTGCAAAACCGCCAGCAAGACCATCGAAAACAAAACCCCAGTAAACAACATCTACAATTTTTCACCCTCAGTAGGCGCCACTAAAAGTGGTTGGAAAAAAATCTATGCCGGAGATATTAAATTTCCGGGATGCATTATTCCCGCAGACAATGTGACCTTTATTGCGGATGTTCAAATCAACCCTAAAAGCCCCCTAAAACAGGATGAATGTTTCTGGAATAATAATCAATTTCAGGTTCAGACGGTCGCCCATGCACAGAAATCTAAGCCAGCGCCACCCGCTCCTGGAGCCCCAGCGAACTGCGACCTCGACACCAATATTAACCCAGCTTTTAAAATTATCCCCACACAGGGAATAATCGATTGTAGTAAAATTTTCGATTTAGGGTTTACCGTCACTCCAAATGCACTTCCCAAAAACAGCTCCCCTTTTGTTGGACTTAATGGCAAAGGTTATCAGCCGGCAATACCCCAATCAGGCCATTGGGTCAGCAAGAATTTTTCCGGGGCTCTTCTTAAAACAAACCCCACCGTGACGGGAAAAATCTGCTGCACCGATAATCCTAACCTATGCACAAAAGAAGGAATCATTCACATTACTTGTAGCGATTAAGCCCCCTCAAAGCACCTTCATGCACAGCCGCGCCACCGGGCACTCTTCACACTTCGCCTGACGAGCTGTGCAGATCGCCCGACCGTGACTGATCAGAAGATGCCCGTAGTGCGTCCACGTTTGCTGTGGAATGAGTTCCATCAACTCATGCTCGACTTTGACGGGATCGGTTTCTTTCGTGAACCCCAACCGGCGTGAAACCCGGCCTACATGCGTGTCCACGACCAAACCGGGCACGCCATAGGCCACGCCGAGCACGACATTGGCGGTCTTGCGTCCCACCCCACGGAGGGCTGTCAACCCCTCAAGCGTTTGCGGAACTTTACCGCCGTGCTTTGCAACAATCTCGCTTGAGGCATGTTGAATCGACCGCGCCTTATTTCTAAAAAACCCCGTGCTCTTGATCAACTCTTCGATCTCGCTCAAGGGGGCGCTCGCCATCTCACGCGGGCCTGGGTAACGTTTAAAAAGCGGTGGTGTCACTCGATTGACCCGCTCATCCGTGCACTGCGCCGAAAGAATCGTCGCCACGAGCAACTGAAACGGATTTTTGTAGCTCAGACTGCACTCTGATTCTGGATAGGCCAAATCCAAAATCCGCAACACCTCGGCGGCGCGCGCACGGTCCTTTACCGTCGGTTTTTTAGCCATTTTTCGACCTCTTGAACACTTTTAGCGTTCACCACCTGGCGGGACGGCAGCAATGCCTTGCGCGCCATCGCCACTCCAAAACTCGTGTCTTCGAGCCCCCTCACATCATGTGCATCGGGATTGATCGAAACCCAAGTACCTTGTTCGCGCAATTGCGGGCCCCATCTCCAATCAATATCCAAGCGCTGCGGGTTGGCATTGATTTCGATCGCTACTCCCACGCGGGCGGCCTCCTCAATCACCTGCTCCATTTCCAAATCAAACCCGGGCCGCCCCAAAAGCAAACGTCCCGTCGAATGCCCTAAAAACCGCGTACTCGGATGACGAAGCGCCGTCAGCACTCGTTCCGTCATCGCTTCACGCTCCATTTGAAATCGTGAATGCACCGACGCAATCACAAAGTCAAAACGAGCCAGAGTCTTATCATCGTAATCCAACGAACCATCCGCCAGGATATCGCTTTCGATTCCCCAAAAAATCCGGATTTCCGGATGTTTCTCCTGAATGTCCCGAATCTCGCGTTCCTGCACCAAAAGCTCCGCAGGCTTCAACCCTTGGGCATAATAGGCCGACTGACTGTGATCGGAGATGCCGATGTATTGATAGCCGAGCTTTTTTGCACCCACCACCATTTGCTCCAAAGTCGCCCGACCATCCGAAGACGTCGTGTGATTATGGAATACGCCCCGCAACCCATCCCAGGCCAGCACCTCACGCAAAGCCCCAGTGCGCGATAACTCGACCTCGTCACCGGTCTCACGCATTTCGGGCGAAATCAGCGCGATTCCCAGTTTTTGATAAAACTCGGCCTCGCTGGGCGCTTCAAAGGACGAGGGAGCGCCGATCGCCTTCCAATGCTCGGCGGTCGCCGTGGTCTTTGCTAATTCAAAACCAAAGCATTGAGGTTTCGCGAAATGAAGATGGATCGCGACGTGAACGCCATTTCGCTTTTTCCAATCTTGCACCGCTGTTTCAATTTTTTCACGGAACTGTGCTTCGTCTAAAATGGCCTCAGGAAGTTCAACCACAAAATCCAAACTCGAAACCGTCTCCAATCGGCGACGAAGCGCTCCGCTTTCGCTGACTCGCGCGCCTCCTGCAGCCTCCAGTAGCGTGGGCATCAGTTTTTCGGCCAAAACAAAAGCATCATTGAGCCGATGCTGCCCCTGGGTGGCTTTCATAAATTGAACCCCTTCGAGAATCTTATGCTGAATTTTTTCACCAAAACCTTTGATCTTCAAAAGACGATTTTCCTGGCAGGCATATTCGAGCTCACTCAGACTATGGATGCCCAACTCCTCGATCAAATGCATCGCTTTTTTGGGCCCTAGACCCAAAACCTGCGTCAGTTCCAACAACCCCGCCGGCAAGGATGCTTTGAGTTCATCCGGAACCCGCGACTTCCCTCGTAATAAAAACTCAGTCAACACCTCTGAAATGCCTTTCCCAATTCCAGGCAAATCAGTCAGACGGCCAGCCTTGGCGCGAGCCACCAGATCATGATCGCTTTCAGAACTCTCGAAAAGCGTCTTCGCTGCCTTTTCAAAGGCTCGAATTTTAAAGGGATTTTCACCTTTCAATTCCATGAGCCGCTGAATTTCTTCGAGCAGAGCGATCGCATCCAAACGGGATGAATTCATCACTAAGCCTCCTCCCATTGATCGGCGCAAGTTGACAACTTTTATTTTACAATCTCCAAAATTAATGCTACGCGTCAAATGAGGACATTTTCTTATGATCCGATACGCTGTTTCTGCTTCATTTCTGGCTGCAGCTTTATTGGGCGGCAGCGGTTGTACCTCCGAAGCGGCCGCTCCGGCGCCTCACTTTTCCCTCACTCAATCTCTTGACTCCATTCGTTTCCAAGATTTTTTGCGATCAGATCCAGGCACGGCCCACCTCACTCAACCAACAACCCCCGATTCTGGAGCAACACCTCAGGTTTCAATCACCTCACCTTGTGATGCCACTTGCCGCCAACGCCGAACCGAATTCCGTTATGTGGTCTACGTCGGCAAAAAGATCTATGCTTATTGGGATGAGAAAAAAGCAGAGACCCACACCGACTTTGAAGCGCTCGCTTCCGAACTCGAGTTGGCAATTACCACCCAGACCTCCGCAACCGAGTATTTCTTAATTCTCCGCCGCTGGGCGGCCGCCTTTCACGATGGACACGTCAACGCGCTCGGAAAGGCCGATGATTCGGATCTCGAAATTTATACCGCTCCCATTCGCCTAGAAACCCTCGCCCCCGCTACCGACCACGAGATGGTCATTATTTCCCAAGCCGGAAATTCTGGAAAATTCAACGTCGGCGACCAAGTCCTAGCGATCAACGGAAAACCCATTTCAGAAGCGCTGGACGAGGTCGAGAGATTCACGAGTGGCAGCACTCAACGAATGCGCCGCTTTTTTGGGGCCCGCCGCCTCGTCGATGTCATGGGCGCTAGCGAAGGAGCCGAAACCCTGACGCTCACGATTCAAGTCTTTGACGAAAATGGGGCCAAAAAGCCCGCCAATATTTCAGTTTTTCGACAAGTTGAACTTTCCCCAAAACCCGTGGGGTCGTCTTCTGAAGACGGTACGGACGACGCCACCGGAGTCCATAACTTCAAAGCACTGATTCTTCCAGGAGGTCTTGGCTATCTTCGAATTGATGCCTTCAGCGGCTCCCAAAGCACCTTTCTTCTCGATCAAGCGATGTCCAGACTGCAAAATACCCATGGATTACTCATCGACTTACGAAAAAACGGCGGTGGCGATCAATCGGGCAACGCCGTCCTTTCGCGCTTGGCGACTTCGACACTCACGCGATATGCCACCAGCGAACGCATGAGCGACTTTACCCTCGCGCAAAGAAGTAGTTATTTCTTTTTACCTTGGACCCCGGGCGATGAGTTTGCCATGTGGCACGAAATTCATGTCAGCGCCGCCGCGCCAGAAGATCAATACGGCGAAAAGCCGGTGATCGCGATTACTAGCCCCAACTGCTTCAGCGCCTGCGACACCTTTGCTTCAGCACTCAAAGTCAATCAACTCGCTACAATGGTAGGCGAAGCCACTGGCGGCGGCACCGGCACACCCCTCGTATTTGAACTTCCTTACTCTGGGCAACAATTTCGCTATTCCGTGGTTCGTGGAGTCACGCCTGACGGCGACCCGCTCGAAGGGGTTGGTACCTCCCCTGATTTCGTGATTGAACCTTCGGCCGAAGAACGAGCCAATGGCCAAGACCAGCAATTAATCACCGCACTGGCAATGCTCAGCCAGGCTGTCGAGGCACGTAAAGCTCCGGCTACACCGAACTCATTGACCAGCCCGAGTGCTGCAATGGTTTCGTCAGCCACGCAGGACATGGGTAGCGCATGGTCACAGGACACCACACTCTCTCCGAGTCGCAGCGAAACGCGGCAAATTCGGCAAATGCGGATGATTGACGAACTTTAATAATAAGTATAAAATGAGGCATGCCTCAACCCATTCAAGTCGGAATCAATGGATTCGGCCGCATTGGCCGTAAAGTCGCACGTCTTGCCCTGGAGCGAGACGGTATCGAAATCATCGGTATCAATGATCTCACCCATCCAGAAACCATTGCTCATCTCTTCAAATACGACTCGGTTCATGGAACTTTACGTGAAGACGTCCGCCTGGAAGGCAAGACTCTGATCGTCGGTCGCAACAGGATTCACCTGTCGGCCGAAAAGGACCCCACTCAACTGCCTTGGGGACAATGGGGCGCCGACTTTGTGCATGAGTGCACCGGAGTTTTTACCGACCGCGAAAAAGCCTCACTCCACTTAAAAGGGGGCGCCAAAAAAGTCATTATCTCCGCCCCTTCCAAAGATCCAGACGTCACTCTTTGCATGGGCGTCAACGAAAACAACTACGACCCTTTGAAACACACCGTGGTTTCCAACGCGTCCTGCACGACCAATTGCCTCGCTCCTTTGGTGAAGGTCCTCGATGACAACTTTGGGGTCGTCCGAGGAACCATGCTCACCGTACACAGCTACACCAACGATCAACAATTGCTGGATTTACCTCACAAAGACCTTCGCCGGGCGCGCGCAGCCGCGATGTCTCAGATCCCCACAACGACAGGAGCCGCTAAAGCTGTAGGTCTTGTTATTCCTCATCTTAAAGGAAAGATCGATGGGCTGGCGATTCGCGTGCCGACTCCAAACGTTTCACTCGTGGACTTTACGTGTGAACTCAAAAAATCCACGACCAAAGACGAACTCAACGGGGCTTTTCGCAAAGCAGCCGAAGGAGCCATGAAAGGTATCCTTGGCATTTCGGTCGCACCTCTCGTGTCGATTGACTACAATGGTTGTGTCAATAGCTCGACCGTGGACATCGACTGTACCGCTGTTCTCGAGGGAAACTTTGTCAAAGTTATTTCTTGGTACGATAATGAGTCGGGATTCTCGGCTCGTATGCTCGATCTCACCGCCTTCATGGCTCGCAAAGGTTTGTAAAAATGAGTATCATCACACCCGCTGAAACGACGATCACCCCTCCGATCCCAACCACAACGGTCATTAAATCTATTCGTGACTTTGAGCTCAAAGGCCGCAAGGTGTTCATGCGCCTGGACTTTAACGTTCCTTTGAGTACTCCTGACGCAACAACCGGTGAGCGTAAAGTCGAGGACGATAACCGAATTGTCGAATCCCTTCCGACGATCAAATACGCGATCGAAAAAGGGGCCCGCCTGATTCTCGCCTCCCATCTAGGGAGACCAGATGGCAAGCGTAAGGCAGAATTTTCGATGGAACCTGTAGCCCATCGTCTTGCCGAACTTCTCGGTGTCGACGTCACCCTGGCTGATGATTGCGTCGGCGAAGGCATCGAAATGATGGCCAGCACCCTCAAGGAGGGGCAGGTAATGCTTCTCGAAAACCTTCGCTTCCATGCGGGCGAAGAAGCCAATGATCCCGAATTTGCAAGCCAGCTCGCCAAAATTGGACAAATCTACATTACGGATGCCTTTGGCACAGCTCATCGAAAACACGCCTCGACCTTTGGCGTGCCCTCGATCGTCCCGAATCGAGGAATGGGCTTTCTGATCGAAAAGGAACTCAAGTTTCTCGACCCCCTCCTTCATGACCCTAAAAAACCCTTCTATGCCGTCCTCGGTGGGGCGAAGGTCACGGATAAAATCAACACCATCGATTCCCTCATGCGCAAGGTAGATGGGCTTTTGATTGGGGGCGCGATGGCGCACGCGTTCTGGGTGGCCCAAGGAGATACGATTCCTGCAAGGGCCAAAGCCCCCAAGCCAGAGGATGTCGAAGCCGCACGCGCGATCATGAAGAAAGCCAAAAAACAGGAACTCCTCCTTTTAGTTCCAAGCGACACGAACCAAGGCTTCGATATTGGTCCTCAGACAATTGCCAAGTTTAACGAAACGCTGGCCCAAGCCCGGACCATTTTTTGGAACGGTCCACTGGGTTGGTTTGAAAAACCTGAATACGCAGTAGGAACCTTTGAAGTAGCCCGCAAAATCGCCACCTTTTCTGCCCTCAAAGTGGTTGGAGGAGGCGATACCGTTTCTGCCATCAAACAGTCGGGCGTGGCCGAAAAATTCGACCATCTCTCTACCGGAGGCGGGGCAGTGCTGGAATATTTGGAAGGAAACGGTTTGCCTGGAATCGATATTCTTAAGCTGACTCCACGGCAACAGCAGCAAGCCGCAAACGCACTTTAAAACTCATGACTAAAACACGCGGAGTTTTGATCGCCGGCAATTGGAAAATGAACCACACGATGGCAGAAACGCAGCAGTTTTTTGCCAAATTACAGACTGAATCCAAATCTCTGCTCGGTGATTCCGCCCGCGCCTCATTTAAGAATGGCAGTCTGAGAGCGGTTCTACTCCCCCCCATGTTGAGTTTAGAACGGGCGCAACGTCAGGTCGATAGCATGCCGTTTTTGATTGAATTGGGTGCGCAAAATGCCCATTGGGAAAAGAAGGGTGCCTTTACTGGCGAAGTATCGGGCCCAATGCTAGCTGAAATGCGCATTCACTGGGTTTTGGTAGGTCACTCCGAACGCCGCCAGCATTTTGGAGAAACAGACGAATCCACACGCAAACGCACGGAAAATTTACTGGAGCAGGGCTTTAAGGTCATTTTGTGTATTGGCGAGACGCACTCCGAACGCGAGGGCGATCAAATGGAAGCGGTTTTAACCCGACAACTTTTGAGTGTACTCCCGGAAAGAGGCAAAGGCGCCGCAAACTATTTAGATGGCCGTCTTGTTATTGCCTATGAACCTGTTTGGGCCATTGGCACTGGCTTAACGGCTACCCCTGCTCAAGCCGAAGAGGCCCATGCCTTTTTACGCGGAATCTTAGCCGCGCGCTTTGGAACTTCGGCCAGCGATCAAACGCCCCTTCTTTACGGGGGGAGCGCAACTCCCGAAAACATGGACTCCTTGCTTGCCTGTCCCAATGTCGATGGCGCGCTCGTGGGGGGCGCGAGCCTCAAGCATGAAGGTTATCTTGCGCTATTGGCCAGTGGGGCGCGAGCACTTCACTCAATAGATCATCAAACTTAAAAACCGAAAACCCGATCTAAAGTCTTTATAGGTCGCATCCGGTTTGAAAAATAACATCACCTCGGTGCGCACTCCGGGTTGAGAGGCAAAGACTAAACTGAGCCCCGACTGAATAATCCCTTTGAGACCCATACTGACCGTTGGGTCATTGGCCGAAACTTTGGCCGAATCCGCCGGTAAGTTGCGCGCCAGTACATTCATCAGCACGCTCTTTTTAAGGGAGCCAAACTGATCCGCGACACAAATTCCAATATAGTCAAAAATCGAGGCGACTTCGACGACCACGTATTCCTGTTCAATCAGCTCAAAATCCGCATTGCGATCCGTCCCTCGTCTGAGGGCCATTCCATTGGGCAAGACGGGAGCATCAAAGATGGCGTTCATTAAAAGTTCATCCACGGCTTGAGCCACCAATGCCGAAAGTCGAGTATTCACGTTTTGCCGTACAAAAATATTTTGAATCGCTTCAACGGCGGCGCGCTTTTGCCCCGAACGCTTGATCACGATTTTTCGAATATCTGCTTTTTCCGGAAAATATCGGGCGATGCCAAAAGGATCCCCACGTAGGATGATTCCGGCCAAGCGGGCTAGAAGCATGGGCGCGGGTTCATCAAAGCGTCTAAATAAATGATGGCCAAAAACCGGAAATTTCGCCAAATGAGGACTTTCAAATAGGGGTTTGTCGGTGACGGCAAATACATGCAGGGGTGAAACCACATTAGCTAAAGCCGCCCCGACCGCCTCGCCCCGCACGGGATCATCAGCATCCCAAAAAATAAGGCTTTCGGTATTTTGCGCAAGTACGCCGGGCAACAAGTGCGGACTCACCGCCCGTTCCAAAGCAAGATCATTCGAAAATGCGACAAATTCGGCCATCTTTTGATCTTCGGGACGCTCTGAAATGAGTAAAACTCGACTCGCCATTCAACCTCCGCCTTAAAAGGCCATCCCTATTTTGGTTCCCAGGGTGCTCGTTCCGGCCGTGTTATACGAAAATTCGAGCGTCATTCTTGCTCCGGAACGTGGGAGCTTGAGTGAGATCCCGCCAAAGGCCATCGCCCCTTGAGCAGTACCGGTTTTATGAAGCGACGGCAGCGGAATAGTGTCCGTACCAATGCCAGTCGCCGAATTCACGATTCCGACAATGTCGGCATCCGCCACCCCTGTCGCATAAGAATAGGCAATTCCTAAATAAGGATCCGCAAATTCCATTTGCCGTGAAACCAAAAGCTGTGGGGAAAAAGTTTTAGTACTGATGTTGAGGCCGGCGGCTGACAAGTCCGTGTAGGTATAGCAAAAGCGAAATGCCCAGGTAGGTATTTCGTCACCCTGTAAAAAAACATATTTAGCGTCGGCTCCCAGGACTTTATTTCCAAGAAGCCAAAGAGCGGATCCACCGACGTCAACGCTTTCGCCCATCCCTTTGTGAAGATGAATCCGCGCAACAGGAAGTGCAGTCAGTGCCGAGGCGTCCATGGGAAATCCCGCCCCCGAGAGCGCCGTAAAAAATGAATCTGGAACCTTAGCCAAGGTCGCTTCGATACTCAAATCGACCCCGACATGAATACCCAAGGGTGTGGCGGGCTCATAGGGCCGCTGCTGAAACCCCAGACCTATGAGCGAAGTGATGGCATTCATGACATCGTCAGAAACAAGACTATTGGGTTGAATGGAAGGTAACCCGCCAAAATCCGCCTGAGCGGAAAGCGAAATACCCAATAGAAAACTGCTGCTAATAAAAACGCGAGCGAAACGCATTCACACAAGAGTATAACATGAGCCGCGCGCAAAACACGCTTACCTCACCGTCAAGACCCTGACGCCCCCACTTCGTCGTAAGACCTCGACAGTGGAGCTCCCTTGGGTTTTCCGTAAACGCAAATCCAGTTCCCAATCTCCGCCCTGTAAACCATAAACCTCCACCACATTAACGGACGGAGGCAAGACGGGTGTCCTCAAAACGACATAACCCGGGTCAATTTCCTTACTCAGACCCATCATCGCCTTAATCATCAAAAAGAGCGCTCCTGCCGCCCATGCTTGGGGCTTACAAGCCACCTCGTAAGGAACCGGCGGGGTGTCGGCCCTGCGCCTAAATCCACAAAAAAGCTCTGGAAGTCGAAAATCCTCACTGGTTTCAAGCAAACCCATCATCGCCAAAATTTGTCGATTCAGACCTTCCGTAAATCCATAATAACGGAACCCCTCCATAATCAGCGAGTTATCATGGGGCCATACCGACCCGTTATGATAACTCATCGGATTATAGGCTGTCTCATCATCAGCGAGCGTTCGAATTCCATACCCACTAAACATACTTTTAGACATGAGATGATCCGCCACCTCGGCGGCTCGCTCGGGAGATAAAAGCTGGCTCCACAAACAATGCCCCATATTGGAAGATCGAACACTGCAGGGTTCACCCGCCCCATCCAAGGCGAGATAGACAAATTTTCCGTGAGGATTCCAAAATTTTTCCATAAAGAGCGACTTCAGTTCCAACGCCTCACTTCGCAGGGCCAAAGCCAAGGACGAATCGCCCATCAGGCCCGCTAATTGCGACATTCCCAGTCGCGCTCGATACGCGTAGGCCTGAACTTCGCACAATCGAATCGGGGCTGAAGCCAAGCGACCATCGATATGCATGATGGAATTGTGAGAATCCTTCCACCCTTGATTGACCAGCCCCGTAGGCGAAAGTTTGGCGTACTCCAAAAACCCGTCACCATCTGGGTCGCCCCATCGGCGCACCCACTCGAGCGCGTCGAGCGCCAGGGGCCACCACTCTTTCAGGCTCTTGAGGTCGCTGGTCCACCGAATGTATTCATGAAGTAAAATCAAGCATAACGGGGTTGAGTCCACTGACCCGTAATACGGAATAAACGGGACTTCACGGATGTTCGCCATTTCACCCCGTCTGAGTTCATGAAACACCTTACCGGGTTGCTCCTCGGTGAAGGGGTCGACTTTTGAACCCAAGGCATTGAGACAATAATTCAACACGCCCCGAGCGACTTTTGGATACCAAGGCAAAAGCTGATATCCGGTAATCAAACCATCTCGCCCAAAAGGAGCCGAATACCACGGAATCCCCGCGTAGGGATAAAGCTCCCCAGATTTCTCGGAGGTCAACAACATGGAGATATCCGTTTGAGCATTATGAATTGCACGAGTCAAAAGAGCATTATCACATTCAAACCTAAGCCCCCCTAAAGAGGATCGTTCTCCCCGGTCCTTGAGTAAATGCATGATGCCAGGGATCGAGATTTCCTGGAAAGGTGTGCCCCTCACCCTTCCATCAGAAATCTCGTTAAACGAAACGATGGTTTTCAACGCGATGGTCTGCTTCGCCGCGATTTTAACGCGGGCAAAATGGCCGATCAGATGAGGAGACACCCGAATTTTTTCAACCGCGAAGAGCCGTTGAACCGAAGTGCTGCGCACCAAATGATCTAAACCATCGTACTGAAGTGTCGTGATTCTCCGATCACCGTCGATCATTTCAATCGGCGGAAGCAAGCGCCCGCGTTGGACTCGCGAAAATCCTCGCACCTCAAAGACATCGTCAAACCTTCCGCCAGCCCATACTTCGATCTGAAGTTCTTCTTCAGTCGGACCGAAGTTTTTGATTTCAACGGTCTCAAACAACACATCATCGGAAAAAGAAAGTACTCGCCGAATCAAAAAAGTATCTCGGGGGATTCGACCTGGCTCACCGAGCCGATCCAAGTCGCGATTGGTCATCGAACAAACCAAAGCGCTCCCATCCAGCCTCAATTCATCCGAAAGTGCGACCGGAGACTTACCGTTGATCGTCATTTCCCACACAGATAAATGCCGGGTGTCATTGAAAAAGATCCCTAGCTCTGACGAAGCGTAAATTCGGGGCGCTTCGCCCTGCTGATCAGTTACCCCAAAGGCGCGATTATCCTTGAAGCTGAGCTTACGAATTCCTGTGAGTAAGGCGTTCGACGGGATGTAAGAAATTCCATCGATGATGACCGGACCTGTCTCCGCCCCTGGCTCGAGTGGCCCAGAACTCGGCGAGGTATCGATAGACATGAACATAATCCTCCGTCATTCGCTCAAGCGAAAATCGCTCTTCCACCCACCGACGACAGCCGGCGCGATCCCAAGAACTCAGGGTCGAAACTCGTTTTGCCAACTCGCCGATATCCGCAGAAACAAAGCCAGTCACGCCGTCCTTTAAAACCTCATTTACTGAGCCACACGGTCTAGCCAGCACCGGCGTACCGCAAGCGAGTGACTCAACCATCACCAATCCGAAAGGCTCTGGCCAGTCGATCGGAAAAACCAACGCCAACGCATTGCCCAGAAAATCAGATTTTTCAGATTCAGAAATCTCGCCGACAAATTCAATAAATCGCCCGTCCACCTTGGGTTTGATCTGAGTCTCAAAATAAACACCATCCACGGCCCTATCGATTTTGGCCGCCATTTTCAGCGGAACCCCCGAGCGATGCGCGATCTCGATGGCCCAGTCCGGTCTCTTTTCAGGCGACATTCGTCCCAAAAAAGCCAAGTATTTTCCAGGGGTCCCGACAAATTTGGATTTTTCCACATCGATCCCGTGATGCACGGTCCTGACCCAATTCAGATTTTTCAACGGTGCACGCTGGGCGTCGCTAATCGAGACATAGGGTGCCTGAGCAAACCCATCAAATGCGGCATTCAACCCAGGAAAATCCAACCTCCCGTGGAGCGTGGTCAATAACAGGGTAGGCGTCATTCGAGAAAGGGGCAGCATCCAATAATCGTGATGATTGTGAATCACGTCAAACTCATGGCTCCGGTCGGCAACCTCGGTCAGCATTTTTAAATGGTACGGTACCGGATCTAAAATCGGCTGGGACGCCAAACGAATGGCCTCGGGAAGGATCGGTACCAAACGGCCTGCGGCTTTTGAATCTCCTGACGCAAAAAGGGTCACATCGTGACCCGCGGCAACCAGCCCCTGACAAAGATTGGAAACCACCCGTTCGGTGCCTCCGTAGAGGCGCGGCGGCACACTTTCAAATAAGGGAGAGATCAACGCAACACGCATTACCTCAATTACTTAGCGATTGTCGTGCCGAAAAAAAGACGCTGAGCACCTGTTCGGCCGGCTTACCCAAAGGCCCGAACCCCATCCAATATTCATCCGAGCCAGGTTCCTCCATAGAAACGGCCCAAATATTAGCGCGCACCAACGCTCGCTCACCCTGCCAAGCCTTACGAAAGGCCTCAAAACAACGCGCTTGCAAGCCAAAATCCGTGACCGCCGCCGGCGCTGGCACCCAAGGTTGAAGTGCGGCAGAACTCACGCTGGGATAGCCCACTTCAGTAATATGGAGCGGCCTCTTCCATTGTTCCGAAACCGCGATGAGCTGATCATGCACTGAAAGCCAAGCCGCATCCAACA
The DNA here is from genome assembly GCA_051382295.1 of Bdellovibrionota bacterium FG-1. Classification (GTDB taxonomy): domain Bacteria; phylum Bdellovibrionota; class UBA1018; order UBA1018; family UBA1018; genus JBBCAW01. Next base: position 25,290 of record JBBCAW010000055.1, read on the forward strand.
CAGGCTGTGTGGGTTGATTTTCACGACTCAGCGGATAGTAAGCTGAAACACCTATGGCGTCAGCCTCAGTCCAGAACGGATGATCAAGATCTCCCCAGTTGACGGTAATCACCAACGGTCCGTCAAAATCAGCGCGCAGTTGATTGAGAAGCTTTTGCCATTGCGAGCCATACCGATACAGCGCCGTGGTCTCGCTGCTCACAATCAATTCTTTGAGGCCAAGCGCCTTGCTTTCTCGCGCAATCTTTCGAATCCAGACCCCGTACGTCTTAAACCAACCCTCAACATCTACGGGATCAAAAAATCCTCGCCATTGCCAATCAGGCGTCAAGACAATGGGTAAAAAAGAAACATTAAACCCCTTGGATAAGGCAAGCTGAGCCTGAATTTGGGGTCCCGTCCGATAATGAACCTCGCATGCCCCCACATCAGACGAATAAATATCGGTTTGGCATCCCACATACGGAATGGACAGATGCTTCACGCCCGTCTGTTTAATCCGATCCAAAAGAGAGCTGACGTCATTTCGAGTGGCGTCATCCCAAATGACCAGCGTATACCCATCTTGATAGGCATCGGAAAAGCGAACCGCGTCTCGAATTCCCGACGATGCTGCTTGAGCAGTTCCCCAGAAAATCGAACAAAATAAAAAAAACCTAAGCCACCGCAAATCAACGCACCTCGGTTAGTGCGCCGGAGTCCCAGAAGGCACGGCAGGAGCCGCTGGCTGCGTCTTCGATTGAGCAGGTGTCGATTCAAAAAGACTTTTTTTGTTCTGGCCGCCCATCACCGTGAGGGTCAATGAGGTGATCATAAACAATGCTGCGGCACCTTGAGTGAAGTGGGTGAAAAAGTTTGAGGCGCCTGAACTGCCGAAAACAGTTTGACTCGACCCACCAAAGGAAGCAGAAATCTCAGCGCCCTTACCAGATTGAATCAAAATTACCAAAATCAAAAGAATACAGGTCGTAACGTGAATCACAGTGACAAGATTATGCAATTACTTGTTCTCCTTAGCTTTCTTTTCCTGATGTTTCTTGATCATTTCTTCTTGAACGTTACGAGGAACGGGAGAGTACTTCAAAAATTCCATCGTAAATTCACCCTTACCCTGCGTTGCAGAGCGAAGGTCAGTGGAATAACCAAACATTTCGTTCAGTGGAACTTCAGCTTCAATAATCGCGTAGCCCTCATTCGTGCCGCTATTAATGATCATGCCGCGACGCTGATTGATCTGACCCATCACGCCGCCCTGAAACTCTTCAGGCGCTTGAGTTTCGAGCTTCATAATAGGCTCAAGAACCACCGGACCGGCTCGTTCGTAAGCTTCACGGAAGCCCATCAAAGAAGCAGTCTTAAAGGCCTGCTCAGAGGAGTCAACGTCATGCGACGCACCGTCGTTGACAACCGCACGAACCCCAACGATCGGGAAGCCGATCAGACGGCCTTCCTTGATGGCTTCTTGGAAGCCCTTATCGCAAGCTGGAATAAACTCACGAGGAATCGATCCGCCCACGATATCGTCAACGAATTCATAATTCGTGGCGGAGTCAGCAGGAAGGGGTTCAATATACCCACAAACCTTACCGAATTGCCCCGAACCCCCGGTCTGTTTCTTATGCGTGTAGTTGAATTCACCACGCTTGGTGATCGTCTCCCGGAAAGCCACCTGGGGCTTACCGACAACCACTTCGCAGGCATATTCACGCTTGATGCGCTCACAATAAATTTCCAAATGTAACTCGCCCATGCCTGAAATGATGGTTTGGGCAGATTCTTCGTCGCGATGAACGCGAAGAGTTGGATCTTCTTTAGTGAACTTATTCAAAGCCTTAGAGAAGTGAGCCTGCCCCGACTTGTCCTTAGGAGCGATAGCCAGAGAGATCACGGCGTTCGGAATGAACATCGAAGTCATGGTGTACTTGACGGTTCCATCCGTAAACGTATCGCCGGAGGCACAGTCAACACCGAAGAAGGCTACAATATCGCCTGCTTGACAGTCTTCGACATCATGCATTTCGTCGGCATGCATTTGCACTAAACGTGGAATTTTTAGCTTCTTGTCGTTGGACGAATTGAAAATGACATCGCCCTTTGCAACACTCCCCTGATACACGCGCATATAGGTCAATTGGCCATAACGGCCTTCGTCCAATTTAAACGCCAACGCCACAAACGGGAGTTTGGGATCGCTCTTGAGAATGACCTTCGCCTCAGCGTTATTTTGGTCGAGAGCAATGTTTTCTTTTTCGTGTGGATTAGGAAGGTAGTACGTGACCGCATCCAACAAAAGCTGAACGCCCTTATTCTTATAAGCTGATCCCGTCATCACAGGGGTGAAATTCAAAGTCAGGGTTGCCTTACGAATCCCCTGACGCAATTCATCAACACCGATTTCTTCAGCATTAAGATATTTTTCCATGATGGCGTCGTCGAATTCACCGATCGCGGCAACCAAGTCTTCACGGTATTTTTTGCACTCATCTAAAATATCCGCAGGAATAGCTTCTTCACGAACCATCTCACCATTGTCGCCATCGAAATAGAAGGCGCGCATGGTCACGAGATCCACTATGCCCTTGAATTGATCTTCGGCGCCGATCGGATAAGTGATCAAATGGGCATTATGGCTCAATTTTTCGCGCAGCATTTTAACGCCGCGGAAAGGATTCGCTCCGGCGCGGTCCATCTTATTGATGAAACAAATACGAGGGACTTTATAACGCTTCATCTGGCGGTCAACGGTAATGGACTGCGATTGCACACCGGCAACCGAGCACAAAACCAATACGGCGCCATCAAGAACGCGAAGGGAGCGCTCCACTTCGATCGTAAAATCAACGTGTCCAGGGGTGTCAATCAAATTGACGTTGTAACCTTTCCACTCGCAATAAGTCGCGGCGGATTGGATCGTAATGCCTTTTTCACGCTCGAGATCCATAAAATCCATGGTGGCGCCAACGCCGGATTTGCCCTTCACTTCCTCGATCTTATGGATCTTGTTGGTGTAAAACAAAATACGTTCGGAAAGGGTCGTTTTGCCCGAATCGATGTGAGCAGAAATACCAATGTTGCGAACCATTTCGGTAGGAATACGAATGCGGGCCATGAAGTGTCCTTTGTCGTGCCGAGCTAAAATTATATCGGTCGGGTGTTTCTAACCGAAAAGAACGGCTTCTATCAAGGGCTTTTTCTAAATGGGCCCAGAATCTAGGGGAAATGGCTCGACAGGGTTTTCTCTCCAATAGGTCGAGCCACTGAAATTGTTCAATGATAATAAGGAAATCATGACTCAAAAATGGCGGAGATAAGATCCGAAAATATTTGACGCCCCTCCCAAATCTGGATACCTTCGAAAACCTCAATACTATGGCAAAACCTCTTCTTTGGATTGATCTCGAAATGACCGGACTGGACGAAAAAACGGACGCCATTCTCGAGGTAGCAGCAGTCATCACGCCCTTTGACCTCACATCCGTCGAGGAATTCCACAGAGTCGTCTTTCAGACGACCGATGTCCTCGAGCGCATGAACGATTGGTGCAAAAAAACCCATGGCGAAAGCGGCCTTTCTAAGGCCGTCCCCGAAGGGACTCCTCTCCAAACCGTCGAAAAGGAATTGCTGGCGGTTTTAGACAAACACTATTCAGCCACCGATCGAATTGTTCTAGCCGGCAACTCCATCAGTAATGACCGGCGATTCATTGACCAATACATGCCCGAACTTGCCAAACGACTCCATTATCGAATGGTCGACGTCAGTTCCTTTAAAGAGATGTTTCGAGAACGCTATAACGTCAATTTCCAAAAGGGAAATGCCCACCGGGCCGTGGGCGACATCCATGAATCGATCCGAGAATTGGCTTATTATCTTTCGTTCGTGCAGATTGCGGCAAAAAAATGACCCAAAACCCGGCCCGTCCGAGTTTTCAAGAAATCTATTTGCAGCTCGCCAAAACACTCGCAGAACGCTCAACCTGTCGCCGCCTCAAAGTCGGCACCGTGATCACGAGCACCGACTTCAGAAAAGTCCTCGCCATTGGCTATAACGGCAATGCGACTGGCCTTCCCAACACTTGCGATCGCGACGAACCAGGCAATTGTGGGTGCCTTCATTCGGAAGAAAACGCCGTAATCAATTGCGACGCCCCTCGCTTAATCGAAAAATTTGTTTTTGTGACCCATTTACCCTGTGTTCAATGCGCCAAGCGCCTCATCAATCTCGGCAACGTCAAGGCGGTGTTTTACGCCCAGGATTACCGCGTTCGAGACTCGCTGCAGCTCCTTAACTCTGTGGGGATTCAGGTCAAGCACCTCACCTGGGAGAAACCGGCTGAATGAATTCATGGAAACCGATCTTTAGTTCCGCTCTCATGATCACCCTGATCACTGCTTGCTCCACGTCACCCAAAAAAACAAGTTCCCCAGCGGAGTCCACCGCTCCAACCCCCGCCGCGACGAATGCACCACTCGTCTCTACCCGACCCACCGCTCTTTCCCGTGAAATGGCGCACTCACGTTCCAAACAAGTTTCCCACGTTTCATACACGATGTGGTTTGGACTGGATGAGGCTCACGACGACTACGAAGGACGGATGGTCATTAATTTTGAACTCCGTGCTCAAGCCCGAGAACTCACCAAAACCCTCGGACTAGATTTCGAAGACGGCACAATCCGTTCCCTTACCCTCAACGGTCAGGCGCTCGATACGCAAAGCATCGCCCAGCTTTATGACAGCCACCGCATCGTCTTTAAAACCACCGATCTTCTTTCTGGAAATAACCGAGTTGAAATCGCATTTACCCATGCCTATAGCCACAACGGTACGGGCCTCCACCGTTTCAAAGATCCCGTCGATCAAAATATTTATCTTTATTCCAATTTCGAACCCTATGACGCCCACCGCATGTTTCCTTGCGTTGACCAGCCCGATCTCAAAGCAAGCTATGAACTGACGGTCGAAGCCCCCCCCGAGTGGGAAGTCATTTCAAACACCCCTGAAAGACAAGTATCCAAAGTCGACGGGCGCAAAAGCTGGCAATTTCCGCCTTCACCCCTTTTTAGTCCTTATATTTTCGCGCTTCACGCGGGTCCCTTCGCGTCCTGGAAAAGCGATGCCAACGGCATTCCGATTCGGCTTTTTGCCCGCCAATCCATGAAGCCCTACGTCGATCAGGCAGAATGGCTCGATGTCACTCGGAGTGGCCTGGAATGGTACGGGACTTATTTCGGCTATCCCTACCCCTACGCCAAATATGACCAGCTCATCGTGCCCGACTTTAACGCCGGTGCGATGGAAAACGTGGGCGCGGTGACTTTTTCAGAAAGATTTATCGATCGCTCCAAAGTAACGGCAGATCGCCATCGCGGGCGTGCCCACACGATTCTTCATGAAATGGCGCATATGTGGTTCGGCGATCTCGTCACGATGCGGTGGTGGAACGGTCTTTGGCTCAATGAGAGCTTTGCCACTTTTGTGTCAACCAAAGCCCTGGATCAAGCGACCTCTTTTAAAGGAGCCTGGCAAGATTTTTTTGGGGGCAAACAGGGCGCCTACTGGGAAGACCAACTTGTGACCACTCACCCGATTGAGGTCCCCGTTCTGGATACCGATCAAGCCTCAAGTAATTTTGACAGCATCACCTACGGAAAAGGCGCCGCCTCGCTGAAACAACTGGGATTTTTGCTCGGTGAAGAGGATTTTCGAGAAGGCTTGCAACGTTACTTTCAAAAGTTCGCGCTCCGAAATACGACCGTGACCGACTTTATAAAGACCCTTCAGGAGGCCGCGGGAAAAGATCTCACCCAATGGCAAAAGACTTGGCTGCAAACCGCTGGCGTCAACACCGTCCGCGCGGACTGGGCCTGCACGCCCGAGGGGAAGATTGCTAAATTCGTTTTACGGCAAGAGGCCGTGGAGCCCGGGGCCAAGCAGCTTCGTGCCCACCGCACCAAAATCGCACTGTATCGGCTGAAAAATGGAAAATTTCAGATTTTGAAACAGGTCACCACGGCTTACCAAGGTCCAAACACTTCGATCGAAGAGCTGATCGGAGCGGCTTGTCCCGCACTCGTTTATCCCAATTACGAGGATTATGACTACGCCAAGGTCGAGCTCGATCCCGTGACACTCAAAGCAATTCAGGGTTCATTTTCCAAACTAGACGACCCTTTGATTCGGCAAATGATTTTATACAATCTTTGGGAAATGGTGACGGATGGCAAGCTTGCCCCCCAGGAATATGCCTCAGTTGCAGTAGGGCAGGCTTCTTCGGAAAAAAACACCCAGTTTTTATCGCGCATCTTGAGCACATTGGTCGATCCGAACCCTAACCAGGACTCAATTCTCAAATATTTGGATGGCGATTCTCGAAAAAAATTTCGCCTAGAAATGGAAAAACTCGCCCACGAAGGGCTCCATCACGCCCCCCCCGGAAGCGACCTGCAACTCGTCTGGTTTCGCGCATTTTTAGAAGCGGCCAACACCCCTGGCGCATTTGAGTTTGAACGCCATCTCCTGGCTGGGCAAGCCAAATTGGCAGGCTTTCCCGTCGATCAAGAGCGTCGCTGGGAATTGATCGACGCCCTAGCACGCGGTGGAGACTCTCACACCCAAGGATTGATTGAGAGCGAACTCAAAATCGATAATACTGATAGGGGGCAAAAAGCCGCCATTCACGCGCAGGCCGCTGTTCCGAATACCCAAAGCAAGCAGCTTTGGCTGGATCATGTACTCAAGCAAGACTTGCCGTTCCCCAAGCTTCGCGAAGCAATGAGGGGTTTTCACTTCATTGGACAAGAGGAACTGACGCGTAAGGCTGTTCATCCCTATTTTGAACTTGTTTCGAAATTGGGCACGGTTCAGGACGAGGCCTTCGTTCATCACTTTGTCAGAATCATGTATCCTGCTCTCTGCAATCAGGACACGATTCAAGAAACGACAGACCTACTCAACAGTCATCCGGATCTCCCCGTCTATGTCGTTAAATCGCTCAAGATCAGTCGGCAACAAGAAGAACGCTGCATGCGAGCACGCCAACAGGCGAATACGGCTCAGTCCCTCAAAGTCAGTGCCACCGGGCAATGATCCGAGCCCTTGACCTCGGACTGATGAACCACGCTTTTAAGGCGATCCTGATGTTCTTGGTTGACGCAAAAATAATCTAAACGCCACCCAATATTTTTTTCACGAACCCCTGGCCGATAACTCCACCAGGTATAATGGCCGCCGCCTTTTTCAAAATGCCGAAAAGCATCGACGTAGCCCTCCCCTAGAAAATCCGACATCCAGGCTCTTTCCTCAGGGAGAAATCCCGCGTTGTTTTCATTGGCTTTCGGATTTTTTAAGTCAATTTCCCGATGAGCAATATTGAAATCGCCACAAATCACGACCGGTTTACCCGTCTGCCGCAAACCTTCCAAAAATCGGCTCATTTGTTTACAAAACTCAAGTTTATAACCGAGCCGAGCATGCTCGCGTTGGCTATTAGGAAAATAGGCATTCACAAAATTCAACTCGGGATACTCCGCCAACAAAACGCGACCTTCAAGATCAATCTCGGGAATGCCAATGCCTACTTGAACTCGAAGAGGTTCGCGACGCGAGAAAATCCCGACGCCGCTATAACCCGGTTTTTCGGCCGAATGCCAAAACGAATGATAACCAAGCGGGTGAAGGACCGCCTCCTCGAGCTGCTCGGGACGGGCCTTGGTTTCCTGAACCGCGATGATATCGGCATTTTGACTCTCAAACCATTGCGCAAACCCATTTCGGCTCGCCGCCCGGATTCCATTCACATTCCAACTCAGTAAACGCATGTCATACCCCCATAAGATGGCCATATTTGCCGACTTTGTTAGGCAAAATCAACCTATTTAGAAGAATGGAGATGAGGCCGAAGAGTAGGTAGAGGAAGGAACCTCAAACAGTGCTTCATGGATTAGGACGCTCAATCAAAATCACTTTTGGCCTCGCTTTCGCGATGGGAATAGCCTTGCCCCCTGCGTACGCGAAAGCCCCGTGGGAGCGAGACTTCTATGAAGTCGTCAAGGACGTCGTCGGTGATTTTGAATACGACCTCCGAGATGGATCAGCCAAGGGGGTTCAAAACATCTCCTTGAGGAATATCACGACCAGCGAAAACATCCCGGCATCTTTTCGCGACCACCTCGAAGTTTTGATCAATGAGAGCATCGTGAACAACACCAAATCCAAGGTGATTCAATGCATCGCCTGTAGGGCCAAACGAGCCACCTTGACCGGCTCTCATTTTGTCGTAAAAACTCCCGAAACCAATCCTACCGAACTTGCGCGGATCGCCAAAGAAGCCGGTATTGAACACTTTTTAGACGCGGTTTTCACCTTTCAGTCCACGAGTATGATTCTCTCTCTCACGATTTCGGACCCAAAGGATGGGACCGTGGTCTGGACTCGAAATTACAACTCCGAAACCAGCCGCGCCGCCGCCTTTCGGCGCGGAATCGACTACTCGCAATCTGATCTCGCGCGCCGGGTGACCGAGTATGCGCCCTCCATCCAATATCGAGGCGTCGTTTATTATCTTTCTGAACCCAATGTCACCGGACTCAGCGGGTGCGTAGGCGCCGGTTTTAGGATGGTTCAACGTTATGACAACCGAAAAAAAGAAATTGGCTTCGAGGCCGACTACATCCGAAACGCCGCAACCTTAAGCGGCACAGTAACGGGCGCATCTGGCGGATCCAGCTCAGATCCAGATCTCTACGGGATGATTAACTTAACGCTCCTTTTTGTTCACAGCTGGAACTTTATCGCCAACAAAGAGGACTTTGACAAAGTTCGTGGCAATATTTTGGTTGGGGTGGGAGGAACCTACTCTGCCGGATATATGGGCGGACTCATCCGAACGGGTTGGGAATGGCGTTTAGCCAAACATTTTGCGGTCAATGCCGTGGTGGGATTCAGACCCAGCTCGACCGCGATGATCGGGGCTAAAGGCACGACGATCTCCGGAGCGGAGATCGGCGCGGGAATCAACTTACTTTACTGAGAATAGGAGGAAAAAGTGAAAAGGATCATAATTGCAAGCGCTCTCACTACTTTGACCCTCTCAGGTTGTGCCTCCGTCAAGTCTTTCCTTGCGCTCAATGCTTATGACAACACGCCTCCCCCCATTCACAACCCCTTTGATGCGTACGACTCAAAAACCGACTCCACCGACAACATTATTATGCGCACCCGCAAGGGCGAACGGTCCATGGAAGTCGAACTTCCAGGCGGAACCTCCCACCTCTCGGAACTCAGCATTCCGGTTTCAAGCGCGTTGCAGGATACCGTCGCGCGAAACCCAGCCTCGGTCTCCCCGATCGAAGATCCAGGCGCCAACGACCCTTCGGCCGAGGGTAACGAAAGTTACGTTTCTGCGCTCAAACATGTGCAATACCTCTATAAATCCCGCCGTTTTGAGGCCGCACTTATCGAAATCGATCACATCCTCAAACAATACCCTACCGCCTCTAAGCTGCATCAAATGCGCGGGACTTTACTCGATAGAATCGGACAGCCGCAACTCGCCCTAAAAAGCTGGAGACATGCCCTAGAGCTCGACTCGGGCAATGTGACCTTACGGCGCTTTGTGGACTCACGCGAACAAAAAAGGAGCCTAGCCTCACCATGAAAATCAGGACAGGCACCCTTCGATTATTCAAAGCCCTGAGTATCATGACGGCCGTGATGGCCATCAGCGCGACCCTGCCCACCGAGTCTTTGGGAAACTCCAACGCCAAATACAGCGCAGTGGAAACGGTTCAAAAAAACACTGAAGCTCAGGTCCGACGACTGATTGAGCCGATCTTGGATAAATATTGCCAAGAAAGCTGCAAACTCCTTTCAGTGAGCACCATCGTCGATATGGCCACCGCGGATGAAGTGGCCCCGGGTTTTGATGAAGTCGAAGGCACATCCAAGGCCGCGGAGCTTGCGCCGAGTTCGGCCCGTGTCAAGCTATTGATCGATGACAAAGTCGGTCCGATCTCGCGCCAAAAACTCACGGAACTCGTACAACAATTTTTAGATACGCTGGATTTTCCAGTTAAGATCGACACTCAGTTGGCCCACTTCCCCCAGCCGGTCGGGGCTGAAAGTCGTGTTGTTGAACTCAGGGATAAAATCATCCGACAGTTCCGTGGAACCATGGACGAACTGTTTAAACAGTTCTGCCCCGAACAGTGCTTGCTTGCGGATTTTAACATCGTAACCGAAACGGTGAATCCCGAAGAGGCCCAGTATGGGAAGCCCGGCGAATTCATTCAAGACTCCGGCGTAGCCCTCAAGATCAAAGACATTACGGGTACCATCCTCGTAGACGAAGCCCTCCCCCCCACCGAACGCAACAATATCGTTGAAATGGCTAAGCTCAAAGCGAATGTCTTTAGAAATGTCAATTTAACCGGAAAAACCCTTAAATTTCCGCATCCTAATTTATTTGTTAACGCCCAAGGCTTAGCCGTCGCGAGTGGGCCCAATGGCGGACCTATTTCCGAGAAGGAAAAGAACGATTCTCGGTCTTTAGCCTCAACGAGCGATTCTAAAGAAGCAAAAACGATCACCAACGAATCCCTTCATAAATCGACCGCTACCAACGCCAATCAGAATTCAGAAAACAACCAACGCCAAGAAAAATACGAACGCTTTGAAAAAATCGAGCGCGTGGAAAATGGCGACGCGGTACAAGCTGAACTACAAAAGTTCAAGGTTTTTGGGCTGATTTTCGCTTGTGCGGTCATCTCGTTGCTTATTTTCTTGGCGATGGCAAGCTACCGGCCTCATGGCGGAGGAGGTAGCGACTCCTCGCCCATCACTCGAATCATTCAAACGATTGCTCAAGATCCCACAGGTGGGATGTCCGGCCCGGCAACCTTGGGCCCCCCCTCGGCGAGCGAACATCGTGGGCTGGTCGCCATGCGTTTTGAGATCGAGCGCCTGACCGAGGAACTTACCGCGGTCTTTGCCCAACATCCCAAAGTAGCCAAGCAGGTGTTTAGCCGAGTCCTGACGGAGGAAGGCGTCGAGACGACCTCGCAATACATTCAGATCTTTGGCGAATCCATCGTGATGGACATGCTTCGCGACCCCTCTTTGCAGAGCGATCTCTCCGAACTCATGGAATTTTACGCTAAAAACCCCTCTGAACTCAAAGACGAAGAGAAGCTCGATCTTCTGCGCAAGCTTCACAATCGCACGATCGCGGGCAAGCTGCTCGTCATGGGCAATCGCTCCTCCAACCTCTTTGACTTCTTGGCCGAAATGGATGGCCTCCAGATTCTCGAACTCGTGCGCAACGAATCCCTTACGGTAAAATCAATCGTATTGACCCAGGTGGATCCGCAAAAACGGGCGGCCATCTACTCCCAACTGGACGAAGAAACCCGAATGCAGCTCTTAAGCG
>JBBCAW010000056.1:0-23440 GCA_051382295.1 Bdellovibrionota bacterium FG-1
CGCGCTTTACGCGCGACCTTGATGCCCTTGCGTTTGACATCGACCAGAAAAAATCGATGGAGCTGATCAAAAACGCTCTTGAGCACAATCTTCATGACGAGCTGTGGTTTGTAGATACCCGCGTGGAGCCCGTGCCGAATCAAGGTGAGTACGGAGGACTGCGGGCCAACTGTGGTTTTCATATTGGAAAGGAGCCGCCGGAAAAAGCAAAAATCGAGAAACTTTCCCGGCTCCACATTGACATCGGCATTGGCGATGAGGTTCCGGCCCAAGCCAAAAGGTCAATCGCACGAATGCCGACCGTGCTGGGGTCGGCGCCGCTTTCGTGGCGAGTCTACCCGCTTGAGTTTATTTTCGCCGAGAAGCTTCAAACGCTGCTGGCCCGTGGGTCAGCCAACTCGCGCGCCAAAGATGTCTACGACCTGGTGGAAATTTTTCCGAGGTGCAAGAGCAGCGCTGACATCGCCCGCGCGGTGCGCGTCGTCTGTCAAAAGCGGAATACCAGGCTTCCAAAAAATCTCGTTGAAGTCGTGGGCCGCATAGATCGCGGTGTCCTCACGGCGGCATGGGGCAGTGTTGACGTCGCCGGGAAAGCGCCAGCGTTCACGGATTGCTGGGACCAGCTCATGGCGCTTCTTACCAAGCTCGCCAAGGAACTTGTGGAGTGAACCCATGATCGAGTATAGCCCGTTCAAACCACATCTTTGCTGGGGGCCGGGGCAGCTCCCGGAACGCTGGCTTGGACACGGAAAAATGTTCGCGACCGGTTTTTCGAATATGCGAAGCCATCACCTGCTGAGTATAGTGGATTTTGAGCCGCGACCTCAAGGAGCAGGCTCAGCCAACGTTCGGAAGGCGGCCCCTAAGTCATGGTTGCAGGGGACATCTTCGCGGGCGACTTCTACATCGACGATCCCTATCAGGACTGCAAGTTCCGTTTCGAGAAGGTCGCCGGCAAGGTCTATGCACGTCCCTATGGGGAGGGAGAGAATGAGATCAGGCAAAGCAACTCGTGCTTTTGTGAGGCGCTCTCGGCCGGCAAGGTGATCACCAAGGAGGAGTATTACCGTGACTGATGCAAGTTGAGGTTATTCGGTGTAGGGTCATTAACCTCGATCAGAGCCCACTACATCGCTATCTTAAGCGTATTGTACTGTGGATCAGAAACTTTGAAGGAGCGGTTTTCAAACGCCAATGTTTTCAGAAAATTATAGGTCTGGAAACTGGGCTGCTTTCGACCGCTTTTTATTTCAGACAGGTGTTCCGGAGAAACACCGAGGTGGGCGGCCAATTCCGTTTGTTTGCAGCCCTCACGGGTTAAAATCGTTTCGATAAAAGCTTGAGTCTGTTCAATCACCGTTTCTTGAATAGCCTTGCTCAAGGCCGCAACATCCGCTCCAGACTCAACAGTGTTTTCGCATTGAGCACACTCTAAAACCTTGTGGTCTTTATTTAAGAAGACTGCTGGGTAATCCTTCCAAGGGAAGGGTTTTCCTTTTTGGTTCTTCAAATGTAAATCTCTTGAACCGCATTCGCCGCAACGCTTGTTTTTCATCCGGATTCTCCTGCCGGAATTTTAATTCCGCCGATAGTGATCATTTCTTTTTCTGCTAAATGGAATGAAATTTCCTGTAACCCGTCCTCATCGATCATGAACTTTATGTACCCAGGGTAGCCTTCGTAAATTAAGCCGTACACGTCGGCTCCAGATCCCCATTGCAACACGGTCTGAACGAAGTGTTTCTCTGTCAATGCTTTGATCCCCAACAAGATGAATGCAGCCGCTTCAATTGGTGTTTTGTGTGTCTTTGTTTTGGCAAAAACAGCAACCACGGATCTGTAAGACCTGCTTGGCGCTGAGAACCAATAGTTTCCAGAATCAATGAGTGCAAATACATCATGAAGGGAATACCTGGGTCTCATTAAGTCAAAGTATACTTAAGCTCAGCTTAAGTGTCCATAAGAAACTTTGTGTATCATCAACCCATGAAAACCATTAAAGTTGTTATCTAATAGCGTGTAAGTACGGAGGAGACGGATCAGGACAAAAATGGGTTAAGAGCCCGCAGCTCCATCCAAAAGTCCCGGTACTTTCACCACCAACCGCGTGTGCGCACTCGTCGAATCCAAGCTCAACGTCCCACCCTGAATCTCCAACACCTTCCGCACCATGGAAAGCCCCCCCTCAGAAGGGACAGTGCCACCGTCCTCCACCCCAATCTCGACCTGCCCCTCGTTCACCGCCGCGACGATTCGTATCCAGGTGCCCGCCCCCTTCATCGCCCGAAGCAACAATTGCACAAAAACCACGGTCATCCAGGTACCCTGGCATTCCAGCACGATCTCACTAGGCACGTCGACCGCTACTGCAATTCCTTGCTTTTCCAAGCGCGCGCGACATAAATCCAAAGCACTCGACACAATCCCCTCGAGCGGAACCTTTTCAAAAGGCTGCGATCGATCAGGCCGAAGCCCTCCCACCACTGAACCCAAAGACTCCGAAATGCGCACCACCGTAGAGTCGATTTTTTCTATGTATTCGAGCTGTGTTGAAAGAGAAAATTTTTCGTTGCCGAGCGAATTCCGCAGCATTGATGCAAAGGCGCGAATCACCGAAAGCGGATTATTCACTTCATGAGCGGTGGTGCTCGCCAAAGTCCAAAGCGCGAGCGCTTCGCTGGTTTCAATAAAATCCAAATCTCGCTTAGAATTGGGCATATGCAGTCAAGCTAACACGAAAAAAGCCCGGTCGCCATCCTCGGCAACCGGGCTTTAGCTTTTCCTCAATGAAGAAAAACCTAAGTCATTGATTCAGCATCGGCGCCAAATTCGTCGGAAGCAGCTCGCCGTCTTCGCCCCTCTTGCGAGAAAGAGGCGTAATCATGCCGCGTTTTCGCAATTTTTCGACCAAGGTCGTGCGATTCATGCTCAGCAGTTCGCTTGCGCGGTTTTTGTTACCGCCCGTACGAGTCAGCGCCTGATCCACCAAATGGTTTTCAAACGCGTCCACAATCGCCTTGAGATCCAACCCCGATTGCGGCAGCACCATGCGAGGGAATTCCCACTCGCTCATCGCGCCCGCCCCGGCAGGACGCCCTTCGGCATACTGCTGGAAAATCCGGTGCGGAAGATCACCCAGATCCACCGAACCCTGACCCTTGAGAATCACCAGGCGTTCCATGAGGTTTTCAAGCTCACGAACATTGCCCGGCCAATCGTAGGCCATCAAGGCATCCATGATCTGCCCACTTGGGGCCTCAACCGAATGTGCGGTCATTTCATTAAACTGCTGAATAAAATGATTCACCAACATCGAAATATCCGCCTTGCGCTCACGCAAGCCAGGAATCTTGAGCGGAATCACATTCAGCCGGTAGTAGAGGTCCTCACGGAATTCACGATTTTGAATCGCCACCTCAAGATCCTTATTGGTGGCGGCAATAATCCGCACATCCACATCCATCGTCTTGGAAGATCCGATCGGCTCAAACTGATGCGTTTGCAATACCCGCAACAACTTGACTTGCAAGTGCAGCGGCAGATCGCCAACCTCATCTAAAAAGAGCGTCCCCCCGTGAGCCAACTCAAATCGCCCCTGGCGATTATTGGTGGCTCCCGTAAAGGCACCCCTCACATGGCCGAACAATTCAGCCTCGAGCAACTCCGACGGAATTGCTCCACAATTAACAATAATCAGCGGCTTGTCCTTGCGATTCGAACTTTCGTGAATCGCGCGGGCAACGAGCTCCTTTCCTGTTCCGCTTTCACCCGTGATTAGTACCGTACTGTCTGTTTGCGATACCTTCTCAATCGTCTTGAGAATGTTTTGAATCGCGATAGACTCACCCACCAACGGCGAACGAAATGCGAGCATCAATGCTCCTCCGGTTTAAACCCGTCCTTGAGTTTAAGGATCGTTTTGTTTTGAGACTTCTTCTGTTACTACCCTAGTTGTTTGTTCTGTAGAGTGGAATCAACCTCACCACCCCTATACAAAAGGCTAAGCAACTTTTGCCGGGCTGTCAAAATTTTTTCCACATCAGTGAAGAATGCCAGAAAAAAAACGCTCGTGAACACGCCATCCAGACACGTGGACCAGCGAAATCATAGAATAATACTCAAAATTCCGACTCAGTGTACTCAATCCCCGCTTTAGTCGTTAAACCGGGTGTAGTCCCGGTTCAGAGCCTCACGCATCCACCGATCCGAGTTCATATCACCTCGGAAAACCGCCCAGAGGATGATCAAAAGCCCCAAAAAAGCGGCAAAAGCAAATACGGGGTACTGTAACTTACTTCCACGGCGGCGATAAAATGACCAAACCTGGGCAAGCACAATAATCACGCCGGCCGCCAAGTAAGGGAAAACTTTCGCCAATACGAAAAGAAAGTGAGTCATCTTGGGAAAGGCCTATTTCAGGCTGCGAAGCGCTGAAACCTGGTCTATTTTCTCCCAAGTAAACTCGGGCTCATTTCGACCAAAATGGCCATAAGCCGCCGTTTTCAAATAAATCGGACGCAAAAGATTCAGCGACTCAATAATCCCGGCCGGACGAAGATGGAAAACCTCGCGCGCGGCGGCTTCAAGCTTTCGCAATTCAATTTTTTCAGTACCAAAGGCATTCACCATCACACTGACTGGCTCAGCAACGCCAATCGCGTAGGCCAACTGAACCAAGCATTTGTCAGCCAATCCCGCAGCCACGATGTTCTTGGCCACGTAGCGGCCCATATAGCATGCAGAGCGATCGACCTTTGATGGGTCCTTTCCTGAGAAAGCACCACCGCCGTGAGCGCCGTGTCCGCCGTAAGTGTCGACGATAATCTTACGACCCGTCAGACCGCAGTCGCCCATGGGTCCGCCCACAACAAACCGTCCGGTCGGATTGATAAAGAATTTGGTTTTTGCATCGAGCAGATTCGCAGGAATAATCTTCTTAATGACTTCCTCGATCACCGCTTCTTGAATCTGTTTATGAGTCACATTTTCGTCATGCTGCGTGCTCACCACAATCGCATCGACTCGCCGAGGTACGCCGTTTTCATACTCAACGGTAACCTGGGTTTTTCCATCCGGACGTAACCACGAAAGGGTTCCATCCTTGCGAACATGAGAAAGCCGAAGAGCGAGCTTATGAGAAAGGTCGATCGTCAATGGCATCAGCTGTTCGGACTCATTGACAGCATAGCCAAACATAATGCCCTGATCGCCAGCACCCTGTTCCTTCTGATTGTGAATGCCTGCACCCGTGGTCACACCTTGGGAAATATCTGGGGACTGACGGTCGAGCGTAACAACGACACCGCACGTCTTGTAATCAAAGCCCTTATCCGAAGAGTCGTAACCGATCTTCTTAACGGTTTGACGTGCAATGTCAGCATAATCCACACGAGCATTGGTGGTCACCTCGCCGGCAACAACAATCAACCCGGTAGTGACCAAGGTTTCGCAGGCGACCCGAGATTTTGGATCCTGGGTGAGGAGAGCGTCCAACACGGCGTCCGAAATCTGGTCTGCAATCTTATCTGGATGTCCTTCGGTAACTGACTCTGATGTAAACAGATAATTCCGTTTCATTGTACAAACTCCATAGATGTAAATGACTTTGATTTCAAAAAGTTAATCAAGATGAATAGAAAACTTAGGGGTAGTCCCTTTGTTCTGTTCTTTACGCTTGCGAATCTTACCCTTGCGGGCCTTGCGAATCTTACGAGCGGTCTTGGTTTTCATGCGGCGAGAAGGCATAAATTCTCCGAACTTCTAATACAAGTGAATTTAAAGCATGACGATTAGCCTTTTTGTCTCTGAATTGTCAAATGTAAGTTTGTTGTTAAATCTATTCATTGCTCCGGCTTGGCCTAACCCTTGCGTTACGACCGCCTATGCAAATCATTTCCTCCTTATGGATTCCGCTGTTTTGCCTGATACTGGAAGGTTTTTGCGCTCCAGCCTGGGGAGTGGCACCCCTCGTCGCTTCGGACTCCGAAAAAGCCCCTTGGGTCCTGGGCCAAGGCGAACAGCGGATTCTGAGACTTGCCCATTTACTTAAGTACACCCTGGGCGGCCCCTGCATCCATGGCAAAACCCTGTCCTCTCACCCAGAAGGGCCAGAAAGGGATGGTATCCGACTGCTGCTCAAAGCAACGTGTCCCGGCCGAGCGGATTTGTGGATTTCTTACAAAAACGGAACTGCCGAGCACCGGTCCATTCGAATTGAAAAAGTCACCCCCACAGAGCTGCCCCCCCTGTTAGAGCGGGCTTTGGGCCATCTCGAAGAAACCGAAGTCATCCTTTCGGGCGAAGGCGTCGTCCTTCGTGGCGAGGTCCGAAATTCGCGCGAAAGCGCCCGAATCCGATCATTGATCGAGCAATTCGCAAAAAACGTTCGAGACCAAACGGAGCCGTCGCCGGAGTTTCTCACGTCGACTCAAAAACAGCTTGACTCGTACATCCAAAACACCCCGGGTGCCGCCGCCCTCCAAATCGAGAAACAAGGCCGTTCGCTCTTTGTGCGCGGCAGCCTCGAACGCCCCGCTTTTATCCCCGAGTTTGAGCGTCATATTCGCCAAATCTACCCGCAGGCCATTCTCGAATTGGATGCACTCCCTGACGCCGCCCCGACTGTTTATTTTAGAGTTTTTTTGCTCGAACTCAAAAAAAGCCGCTTCCGCAATTTAGGCCTATCCTGGAGCGGCCGGCAAGAAGGCGCCTTTCGAATCACCTCTGGGGGGCTGACGGATGCCCTTTCTTTAGACATCGCGCTTGAAGCTCTCGAGGGTGATGGTTCAGTGAAAATTCTTTCTAATCCCGAGTTAGTCGTGCGCGCCCCAGGCGAGGCAGAGCTTTTTGCCGGGGGCGAACTCCCGATTAAAGTCAAAACCCGAGTCTCTCACTCGGTCGTGTGGAAAAACTATGGTCTCACCCTGCGCCTGAAAGTAACCCACTCCTCGGGTGATCGGGTGCGCCTGGATATTTTTACCGAAGTCAGTCACCTCGATTCGAGCATCGCTTTGGAGGATATCCCAGGCATTCAGGTCAATCGCATGAACACCCAGGTCGACGCCCGCTACGGAGTTCCGCTGCTGCTCTCTGGCCTCCTTCAACAAGGAATGCGAGAGCAAGCTAAGGGGCTGCCGTTTTTGCGAAACATCCCTATTCTTGGCCGCCTTTTCAGTTCTGAAGACTACCTCACTGAAAAATCCGAACTCGTTGCGATTTTATTGCCCGCCTCCTCCCCGCCTTCGGCATCCATGAGTCCATTCACGGGCCTCACCCCCGAATCGCCGAGGAATGCACTCAATGCCGCACACTAACTCAACGCCGCCGTGGCTACTCACCCTCCTCCAACGCCCCGAGGTCACCGATATCTGCATCAATGGAACCGAGGAGGTCTACTTGGATCAAGGCGACGGAATGGTTCGCCTCGAACACAAACCTCTTTGGAACCACGAAACCGAGATGCACCAATGGGTGCTTCACCACGTCGCGGCTGCAGGAAAAACTTGGGATGCTCGGTATCCGTTTATCGATGCCACCCTTCTCAGCGGCCATCGATTGCATGTGGCGTTTCCGCCGCTTGCCCGCCCCGGAATTCTGATCTCCCTCCGAAGACTGGCCCAGCCCCGAATCGAGTCACGCTGGAAAAACTCGCCCTATTACGAAGTTTTGTGCCAAGCCGTACGCCGGGGCGAATCAATCTTGGTCGCCGGTGCCACCGGAAGTGGCAAAACGACGCTCGTCAATGACCTCCTCGGTGAGATCCCCTCCCATCAAAGAATCTTAGCTCTCGAAGACACGCCTGAACTCTGGCCCGCGCACCCCCATTTTATTTCACTCAATAGCCGCCCCCCCAATGCCGACGGATTTGGTGAGGTCACACTCAGAACCCTTCTCAAGCAAGCGCTCCGGATGCGGCCAGACCGAGTGATTTTAGGCGAATGTCGCGGTGCTGAAGTTCTTGATTTACTTCAGGCCCTCAACACCGGGCACCCAGGGGCGATGACCACCGTCCACGCTAATTCTCCACGAGATGCTCTCCGTCGCATTGAGCTCCTTTGCCTGCTTGCCGCAGGGACAGCTATCCCGCTCTCAGCGATTCGCGAACTTCTGGCCTGTGGGATCCAGTGGTTAGTTCAAGTCGGACGGGTTGCCTCTCAAAATGGGCAGCCGCGTCGCGAGATTTTAGAGATCGGACGAGTCGAGGGCCGAGAGGGGGACACCATTTTGATTCGCCCCCTCATGAAGTAAATAAGTCGAAGCACTAAGGGGAACTGGCGCTCCTCCAAAACTCAGGGTAATACCTTTTTTCTGATGACTACACTCAACACCCCACTTTGGACGCCGGCTCGTCCAGCTCATCGCGGCGGCTTTCAGGAGGTTTGGTACCTCAAGCTCAATGATCCAGCAGCCAATCGCGCTTTATGGCTACGCATGACACTTTTGTTGAGCGATAATGGTTTTCGTCGAGTGGCAGAAACTTGGGCGATCTTTTTTCAGCGAAGCGCCACGCGAGAACTGACGAAGGTCGCAGTCAAACAAACACACGATATTTCAGCTTTTTCAACGACTCCGGAAGGAGCCATTCGCATTGCCGATTGCGAGTTTGAGGGTCAACGGATTCACGGCCGCATCCAGTCCAAGGGGCAGTCGATTTCATGGGACCTGGCCATTCGTCCTCAGCAAGACTTAAGCTTCAATCTGGTTCCGGAGTCGCTTCGGCGCTTGGGCCTGGTTAAAAACGGCGCACTCACCGTCGGTGAAGACCTCCTTTTCAGTGGCACCAGCGAAATCAACGGCCAAAAGATGGAGTGGCGTAATGCACCCGGCATGCAAGGCCACCTGAGCGGTCCCAAAGTAGGACACTCTTGGGCTTGGGGGCATTGCAACCTGTTTGTGGATGACCGCGGTCAACCCGCTCACTTGATTTTCGAAGGACTCAGTGCCCGCGCCAGGCTCATCGGCCCCATTCCTTCTCCCCGACTTTCAACTTTATTTTTCTTTTACGACGGCAAAGCTTATCGATTTAACTCCTTTTGGGATTCTCTGCGGGTCAAATCGCACTACACTCTTACCGAATGGACTTTTCAGGCAGATCGCGGCGATCTTTCGTTTCGCGGCAAGGCCAAGGCCGAACTGAAAGACTTTGCAGGGGTGAACTACGAAGACACGAATGGTTCGTTTCTTTTTTGCGCCAATTCCAAACTTTCAAACCTCGAAATTCACGTTTACCGCCGAGGGAAGCTCGAACGAACCTTCTACAGCGCCGGAATGGCGGCATTTGAAGTCGTTACCCGCCAAAAAAACCCCTATGTACCCGTGCTGATTTAGCAGGGGCTCCCGGTAAAAGGCTCGGGGTCGGCCTTCCTTGGCCTCCTCGCAAAAAGCGCATCCTGCGCGCGCGGATCCCCTCACTTTTACCGAGAGCCCCCACGTGGGAACGGGAGCGCTGATGGCGCTTTCAGCGACTCCACCCAGTGCTTCCCACCCTGCGGAAACGACCAGGGTTTGCCCCCGAACGCGAGCGAAAAAACCACGGCCCTGAGTGCCCAGCGAAGAAGCGGAAGCCATCGTAATTGCTTAGAACGGAGAACGTGTATCATCGATATTCTCCGTGATATTCCCCGTCGAAGCGACGAGAACATCGTCAAGATTGCCCGCAGACAAGGCCGCAGGGAGGCGAATCGACCAAAGCGCACTCCCCGTGCGCTGCGGGAGCGAGCCGACCGAGAACGAAGTATGCGAGCAATATCGACGATGTTCCTTAGAAGCCACCCATACCTCCCGCCACGTCATTCCAACTCACCCACAGCCCGCATCCCAACAAACCCAAAAGTGCGGGCGCCACGCAAACAAAGAGAGGCTTGAGCGCGCGTGTTGCCAATAGCCCCAGCTCGCGCTCCACTCCTGCGCGTAAATCCTGGCGCAAAGATTCGAGCACCACCTCGACTCGCTCGGTGCAAGGACGTCCCTCCATGAGGCTCACCTGAATAGCTCGTCGAATCGCGTGCCCGGCCTCCTCAACGGGCCGCTCAGCCCCCTTGGAGACCGGCTGCCCCGTGCTCCAAATCGAAGCCCCCCACCGGGCCACGAGCGCGGGGACCTCGCCCTCCAAAGCCGCAATGGTTCGCGCCCATGCCAGATCAGGTGGATTTCCGGCTCTGACCCAGGCCAAAAACCGCTCGCCCGCGCATTGACTCGCAAGCACCCACGCCCGTGATGAGCTCCTCAAACCACCCCATCTGGCGGCTTCAGCCATTTTGAGCAACCAAACAGCACCCACGCCCGCGAGCAGCAGCGCAGTCGCGCAAATACAGAGCCAAAGCCCCTGATTTTGCGCGACCGCCGGAAGCAAATAATAAAGAACGCCTCCAAACACCGGTACCAGCGCCGCACAAAGCAAAGCCTGCGCTAACGACTGGGCGGTGCGAGCCTTGGCTTGAGACAACGCGACGTCTTGTTCGAGCGCCAAAGCCCGCAAACGCTTGAGGGTCGGAACGAGCGCCCCTCCGGTATTCCGAAGCTCCTGCAAACTTTCAAAAACCAGCGCGCCCCACGGTGCGGGAAGACCGCGCAAAGAATCCCACCGCGATCGCGCCGGCACGAGACCGGCGGCGAGTGTCTCTTCGATTTCTTGCAACACAAACCCGACTTTTCTAAGCGCTTGCTGTTCGCGCAAAAGACTGGGAATCCCTCCCCCATTGAAGGTAAACCCCGCCCCGAGCGATCGGAGTCCTAATCCCAGAAAGATAAAGCAAAAGACCCAAGTCCACATGAGCGCGAGGGTTGTGCGAAAAGTAGGCCAAGGAGCTTTGGCGAAAAGACTGGGGGTTTTGGCGGAAATTGGACCGAATTTCAGGCTTGGAGTCTGAATTCAGAATCCCCGCCCTCACGGGCACTCCCGTACGAGGCGGAAGCCGAGGTCCTCTCCAGTATAATACGACGGCGCTAATCCACGATAAGCGGAACGCGAGAATATTGCGCTATAACGCGAACTACTCCCGCGAATCGCCCGAAACGACCCCTAACCATCCAGAACCCACTGCTGAACATTTCCAATCATATCGTAAAGCCCGTCCCGGTTGGTTCTCTTTTGAGCCACAGCATAGGTTCGATTCCCTGCAACCCAAGCGTATTGCTTCAAAATCGTCGCTTCTTCGCCTCCCGGATTTTCTCCAAAAAAATTTAAAGGGGGCTTAAGTCGTTGTTTTCGTCAAAGTTCTGACTTCTCGGCTTGCCGCTTCATCGCAACCCCGCCACGAACCGCGCCATCTGGGGTTGGCCAAAATGTCGAATGGCTTCCCACTGATTGTGTTGCTTGCAAAGTAAGCGCAAGGAGCCTAGATCCGACCCTCCGCCTTTCGCCAGCGGCGTGCGGTGATCGATTTCAAGCCCGAATCGGGATTCACATTTGTGCCCGGTTTCTGGAGCGATATAGGTGCACTTTCCCCCATCGCGCGTCCAAACTTGCTTTCGAATGGCCGCCGGAATAGGGCGTCGCAACACCGACGTCGGTGTCGCGTTGTCATGTGGAACGGGAGCTGCTTCCTGCGAAGCCTGCGGCTCTTTACCGGCCCTGACCTTTTTGCGCGCAGGATCGAGTTGCTGCAACGCCCGATCGGCGAGAAGCTCAATCAGTTGCGATAACTCCAGATGAGGATGAGTGTGCGCTAACAACCCTTTGAGTTGATCAAGCTTTTCGACCAAGTCGTCGGACGCAATGAATTTGAGTTCCGTCTCAGTGGGCGACACCGGGCGCGGGCGATCTTTAGGACGGGCGGATTCTGGGGATATCTGAAGTAGGATCTTCTCGCATTCACGATGAGAGCGGTTTTCCATTTGTTGAAGAAGGTCACGTTTTTCCTGAGCCGAGTAGACCTTGCCCTTTTCACGCTCCTCTCGTTTTAAAAATCCTTGGACAGTGCTGACCGTCGAGAGATTGAGCGATCCCTTTTCGATTTTGGCCGAGACCTCCGGAATTTCTTTGAGAAGACGCATCGATTGAATCCGACGAACCGCACTTCCCTCGGAATAGCCGAGCCCTTTGACAGCAAACTCAAAAAGTGAAGCAACTCCAGCACCTGAGTGGTGACCTTGCGTTCTGCGGCGGCGACGTTTTGAATTTGACTGAGAAGATCAAGATCGGATAAAGATTGGAGCGAATTCATAGTGCGATTACGTAACACAAAATAATCAAAAAAGTGCTATTTTTAAGGCATTTTTAGAAAATTTTTATTATCCCATTGATCACAAAAAACAGTACGGAGCAACACCATCACAGCGGTGAAATCTTGACGTTGGGTGCCCAAAAAGGTCAGCTTTATTGAGAGCCGTTTAAGACATTGAGAATATTCGCCCAAGTACCGACAAGCCCAAGGTATGGCTTTCGGGAAGCTCTCCATCCTCATTTTATTCCTCATTGGGGCTCAAATCCCGATTCCGAGCTACGCCAACTCCCACAAGGTCCTCACTGTTTCCATCACCGAAGTCAAAGTGCCCGCCGACCCCGCCCAGGCAGAGCTCATCCAAAAAATCCTCGAACTCAAACCCACCCCGGTTAAGCAAACGATCTACTTCTTTGACACCGAAGACCAATTTCTCTATAGCCAAGGAATCATTATCCGGGCCCGCCGCGATGGCACCGATGCTCATGAAAAATACAAAATCGCCGTCAAACTTCGTCCACTAGAAGAAGTCAATCTCGGAGAACTCACGGACTTTAAAAATGCCGTATTCGAGTACGACCTTACCCCTCAGGGACTGACCCTGGCAGGCGCGCTCAATCAAACCCTATCACCCAAAGTCCTCGAACATCTCCTGAGGCACCAGAAAGAAAAAACTCGAACTCTCTTAACTCCTCAACAACGTAAATTCATAGAAGCGCGAGTCTACCCTGATTTTCCGACAAAACTTGACCTCTCGGTCCACGGCCCGATCGAGTCCCTGCGCTGGGATTCGAAAAAATGGAAACTCGAGCGCTGGCGACTCCCCAATGGGGTTTTTGTCGCCGAGGTTTCAGCCAAAGTCCCCACCCAAAAAGCGCCCGCCCTGCTAAAAGTACTTCAAGAAATTTTTACTTCTCATCAAATCACAATCATCCCTGGCGGTTTCAAAACTAAACAGGCCCTCACCGCTTGGGCCGCCTCCGACTGTCTGAGCATGATCCATCGGCTGCTACTCAGGCCTTAACGGCCTCGGCCCAATACTGCGACATCGGCACCTCACCGCCCACCGTCAACTCCGGAATCCGAATCGTGGGTTGCGCATCCGTGACCGGAGCCCCTTGCCCATCTTTACCGCAAGTGCCTGTGGCAAACCCCAGATCAGTTCCGACGCGATCGACAATGGCCAGAACTTTAGGACCATTCCCAACCAGCGTCGCCCCCCGAATCGGCGCACCGAGTTTTCCATCTTCGATCAGATACCCTTCGGTCACCGCAAAAACAAAATCGCCGGTGACAGTATTGACCTGCCCCCCGCCCATCGCTTTGACAAAAATGCCATACTTTGTATCTTGCAGAATTTTCCGGGGGTCATCTTTTCCGGGCGCAATATAAGTATTGGTCATCCGCACAATAGGTTTATGCCTGAAACTCTCGCGCCGTCCATTGCCCGTGGCCATCAAATCGAACTTCATCGCCGAAAGCTTATCCACCAAATACCCTTTGAGAACTCCATTTTCGATCAAAGTAGTTTTTTTCGAAGGAGTACCCTCGTCGTCATAGGCAAAACTGCCACGCTTGGCGGGCATCGTGCCATCATCCAAAACGGAGATAAGCGGACTAGCCACCGTTTGTCCGATCTTGCCGCCGTAAACACTCAACCCATTGCAAGCGAGGTCGGCTTCGAGACCATGGCCGACAGCCTCGTGGATCATCGTGCCCCCAGCTTCCGCCGAAATGACCACCGGCATCGTACCTGCGGGCGCGGGCTTGGCCTCGAGTAAAATTTTAACCCGTCGCGCACTTTCACGTCCTATGGACTCCGGGGGCACTTTTTCAAAAAACTCCACGCCGACATAACCGCCATCACTTTCATAAGCGGTTTCTACGCGACCGTCCTTCTCGCCCACGACCTGAACCATGCAGTGCAAATAATACTTACTATCCGGTGACACCAAACCATCGCTATTGATCACCAAAATTTTTCGATGTGTATCCAGCAATACGGCCGTCACTTGCCGCGCCCCTGGCAGTTCTTCGCGCGCGCCACGATCCGCGCTTTTGGCAAACTCAATCTTGGCCCCTAAATCGAGCGTGGACGCCGGGCGTTCCACCCGATAGCCACCGATCTCGCCCACCGGTTGCCGGGGTTTGCCCCACTCGATGATTTTTCGAAAAGGTTGGGAGTCTTTAGCCTGCACCGCCGCCGACAAAGCTTCCGCCAGCGTCATCAAGGCAGCTTGGGTTAAGTTCGTCGTGTAACCGTAGACGGAGCGCCCATCAAAAACCACCCGAAGCCCCACGCCACGATCGGTGCCGTCCATAATCCGATCGACACGCCCGGCTTCATAAAATACCCGAGTCGAAACCGTCTGTTCAAAAAACAACTCAGCCAGCGCGCCACCCTGACCCAGGGCTCGGCCCAAAATTTCGGCAACATCCAAGCTCGACGCGTTTTCGAGCCCGAAACGCTCCAGTTCTTGCCTCGCCAAATCAATCGAATCAGGTAAGCTCATAGATTTTGTCTCCCATTTGTCTGAGAATATCTTCCAGTTGTCCTTCAAATTCAGGGGTATAGCTCAAACTCATATCCAGATAGCCCGCACCCTTTTCAAATGGCAAAGTAGAGTAATTGCAGACTCCCTCATGCCCCTCAAGAATGGCATAAACCCAAACCGAATCCTCCCTTTTGAGACGAATTTTTTTCGTTCGGCTTTTCACCCAGGGGGCTGGCTGATTTTTGACGCTCTTTTGTTCTCCGCTCATACTTACCTTTTCTTTTAACATACATGAACTGTTGCTCAACCAGCGAAACACCCCTATTCTTAAAACATATGGTTTTTCAGGGACGGACAGGTCGAATTGGACTCACGGCGCTCATGGCCATCACGGCACTTGCCACGGTCATCGGACTTTTTTCTGGATGTGCGACTCATCCGACCAAAGCCAAAGACGGCGAAGACCTCGAAAGTCTGCGCGGCCAGGTCAGTGATCTTCGCACTGCCCTTACCCGTTCTCAGACGCGCATCGACTCGCTAGAAACCCGCCTGACCACGCTAGGCGAACGATTACCGCCAGGACAAGGGACGCCCGTTCTTGCTCCCACCCAGGTAGGTGGTCACCCCAGCGACGCGCACAGCCTCAAGTTTTCGCCTCGCCAAGCGGCCAACGACCCTGAAGCGGGATTTTTGAGCGATGAGCCGGTTCAAAATTATCGACGCGCCGCGATTTTACGCGATGCGGGCAAGTACTCCGAGGCGATTCTGGCTTTTTCCGCCTTCCTTGAAACTTACCCGGATCATCCTTTGGCGGGAAATGCGCAGTTTTTGATTGGGGATAGTTATTTTAAACAAAAAGAATATAAACTTGCCTGTACTGAACTCGAAAAGGTTCTCACTTCATATGATCGAAGCCCGAGAGTGTCAGACGCCCTTTTTGAATTATCGCAAGCCGAAGACCGGCTCAAACTCTCCGACCGGGCCGCGCGGCATCGCCAGCTCCTCACCTCCCTGTTTCCACAATCCCCTGCCGCGGCCGCGCACGTAACTGAAATCCCAGTCGAACCCACTTCGGCGCCCCAACAGAACCCTTCGCCCGCAACGCCCTCTGCCGTCGACCTTCCTCCGCCGGCCGCGGCATTGACGATTCCGACGGCACCCGTCAATGCGGCCGACCTCCCCAATAACGGAGGCAAACCTCAGTCATGAGCGTCTCTCAGCGGATCCGCAGCACAGGGTTTCTAATTTTTCTTTTTGGCCTGGCCGCAATGGCCTATGAACCGACGTCTCATCTTGCGAATGCCCAAGTCCCGCACCTCAAATCCATTTCAGACGAAGAATGGAAAACCATTGCGGGCGCCCACCTCAGTGAAAAATACCAAATCGTCAAAGGCGACACCCTCTACGATGTTTCCAAAAGACTCTTTGGTGACCCCAATTACTGGCCAAAACTCTATGCCCTCAATAATGCCACGATCAGCAATCCTCATTTGATCCTGCCAGGCAACTCCATTTCGTTTCAACCGGGAACCGGAACTTCCCTCCCGGCAGTTTTGATCGCCTCCAATACGGCGACCGATACGTCATCCGGTCTCAGTACGGCTTCCGATTCGGTCCCTATTCCATCCAAACCCCCACGGTCTGAAGAGTGGAAACAGCTTCCCAAACAGGCGTGGGAATCAGTCACCATGATTCTCCCACTCACTGCAGACCGCAAGGGCATCGATGCGTCCTCCCGAGTCCGATTTAAACAGAACAATGGGTTTGAGCCCGAATCCCTGGCTTCGTCAGAACGAATTTTTCCGAAGGGACAAATTGTAGGATCTCGCAGCCGCGGCATCTACATGAACATCGGCGACACCGTTTACGCGCGCGCGGATGACGATCTTCAGGTGGGCGAGACTTACGCGGTCAGCGAAGAACCCTCCACCCTCAAATCCCGAAATTCAGATCGCGTCGGCTCAGCTTACCCCATCCTTGGAAAAGTCAAAATCATCGGAGTTCGCGATGAACTGTTTATCGGCACGGTGCTTTCAGCGCGCGGCCTCATTTCACGCGGCAGTAATCTCATCCCCCTGCCTGCTCGCGTACCGGACTTAAGCCCCATTCCGGCCCCTAATGCCGTTGCGGGCGTGCTTATGGTCGATAAAACCTTTTCGACTAGCACCACTGCCCAACATAAACTCGTATTTGTCGATCGCGGTTCGGACGAGGGCGTCAAACCTGGCATGGTATTTCGGGCCTATACGCATCAAGACCCTGTGACCGATAAAAAGATCACGTCTTCCAATTTTATCGTCGAAGCGGATCTGATCGTAGTTCAAGTATCCGAGCGGTTTTGCGCGGCGGAGGTTTTAAGAAGTATCGCCACGATCGAAGAAGGCGCCCCCGTGATCTTACTCACGGATGTCTCTGATCTACTGTCAACCAAGAGTTCACGTGAAAAACTCATCACGCCTGGCTCGTCGAACAAAAAGGACGATGAACTCGATGAACTCGATCAAATGGATACTGGCACAGACCTAGGCAAAGATGAGCAAAAAGAACTCGAACAACTCGAGCGCTGGAAAGCTAACCCCCAAGACGCCGCCCCGGCTGCACCTCCGACTGAGGCAGCCCCCGGAGTTCCTGAGACAGCACCGCCATCCCCTCCTGCTGCGGATTTACCGCCGTCTACGCAACCCGAAGGAGCGGCAGCGCCGCTGAACGAGGCAATTCCGCCCTCGCCTCCCGATACCGGCACCCATCCGACGCCCGGGGGTGAACTCCCATCGCCGCCGGAGAGTTTAGTGCCACAGCCAGAGCCTACAACGCAAAATTAGGGCCCCTGATAAAGCTTTTTCGCCTCCCTTAAATACCACAGACAGCCCACCAAAAAAAGGAAGAGGCAGGGATAGAAGTAAATCGGATCATAACTCAGTACGACAGTTCCCTCGCCGCCAGGAACTCTCACTCGCACTAAATCCCCAATTCCCCTCGACAGAATTTCCACCTGAGGATCTGACGCCTTCCAGCCCCAAAGATTATTCGTATTCAAAGCGACCACCGCAGGTCCTTGAGTTCGATAATTTACGGTGATCATGCCCGGTAAATACTCCCTAAGCCTGGCGTCACCCTTTCCTTCTTGAATAAAGACTTCGCCAGCGTAATTACGATGCCCCCGCGGCAGGACACTCGACGGCAAATAGGACCGCTCATTACAATTGGTCGCGCTTGTATTCATTTTAAAATAATGTGCAATATCGACTCCATCCGCCACCGTTTTAGTTAAGGTTGAGTTACGAATGAGATCATCCTGCCGGAGGGCTGGAACACTCGGCTCAAAGAAGGACAACTGGGTATGGAACCGTACAAAGGTGCTTTCGACGATCAGCAACAAAGAAAGCAGGATCCAGACCGCTCGCCGTGGACGATAGACATCCAAGGCCTTGGATACCAAAATGACAAAAAAGATAAACATGATAATAAAAGTGCGACTTTGTAAGTGTGCCTGATTGACCAACGGAATTTTTTGAAAAATACTCCATGGATTGAACTTTCCTCCCCAACCCGTCCCGATCCAAAACCAGAACGCAAACAGCGCCAAAAAAGGCCGCACTTTTGAACGACCCTGTTTAGAATAAATCAAGGAAAGCATTAACCCAGTGGCAGTCCACCCGAGGTAACATCCATACTCATGAAAACTAAAGGGTAGGCCGTTTGTAACTGCCATTCGGATTTTCTGCCAAGGATACCAAAAACTCATAAAAACGAGTCGCGGTGACATCGTGTTTCTATCTAACATCGGCATTCTTCCATGAAGCGTCATCATCACCGGAATAATTTTTATGGATGTAAGCAGCAAAAAAATCCCACTCAATTTCAGGGTAAATCGATAATCCCAGGCGCCCCCTGGTTTCCCCCAATGACGCCTCACCCACCCGGAACAAGCGAGAATCATCCCAGCAAACACAAAAGGCTGAATCGCCCCATCCAATAGGATCAACGCCAATACCGACAGGAGGGCAAACTGAATGCGTCGCTTGTCCAATTGCAAACCACAATAAAAAACGAAAGGAAGAAGCTGCATATCTCCATAAGTGATGTGCCCTTCCGCAAAATGAAGGGACAGCCAACTCGAATTACCAAAGAGCAGGGCACCCACCGTTGCGGTTCCCAAGGATAGTCCAAGGTATTCTAGTAAAAAAAACATCCCTATCATGCCCAAGAATCCGTAGATCATCAGCGAGGCCAGACAGGCCCACTGAGGCGTCAGCAAGACATCCAATAACCCAAGGGGAGAAAAAATCCGGGTTTGAGGATTGATCAAAAAATCGCTGCCTCCACACCGCCAGGGATTATGAAGGGGAAACTGATGATAATGCCAGACGCTCGATCTCACCCAAAGACTCAGAGGTTCAAAGTAAGCATTCCAATCAGCACCCGCTGCGAAGAGATGCCCCTCGTTCATCACAAGGAACGAGAATCCCAGAAGGTTACTGATCGCTAACAGGAGATAGACCCTACGTCTTTCAGTCATAGAGAAAAATAGTATTGGGCTCGGCTGGAAGTGTCCACTCCGGACTCTCTGTCCGCATTTCGATCACCGCCCCTGCTTTAAAGCTCAGGCAGCCGGAACAGTACCTGCACTTAGTGCCCTGATGCTTCTCGATTATCCTGTGTTTCAGCTAAGTACCCTACCCACGCCAGAATATTCGCCCGAACTCAGCCAGGTCGAAGGGCCGGCGTTGACCCAACTCCACATCCAAGGCAAACCCGATGCCCTTGCGCTACTCAAGCAACTCCCGCACCGCGGCTTAGCGGTCGTAGGCACCCGCTGCCCCCAGCCCAGATGCGTGGACTTGGTGCGATCCACCCTTGGACAACTACGAGGCCGTAACCTCATTATACTCTCTGGCTTAGCCCGCGGAATCGACTCAGTGGCCCATGAGTCAGCCCTCCGAGCCGAACTACCGACCATCGCGATCTTAGGCGGTCCGCTCGATCAAATTTATCCCCGCCAAAACCAGGATTTAGCGCAGGCCATTCTTGAAACGGGCGGACTTTTGGTCACCGAGTATCCCAATGGAACAGAAATCAAAAAATATTTTTTTCTTCAACGTAATCGCCTGATTTCAGGCTGGTCCAAGGCCACTTGGATCGTCCAAGCAGGAGCCCGTTCAGGTGCCCTGAATACAGCCAGCTGGACTCTCGGACGCGGCGGCGACTGCTATGTCACTCCCTGCTTTCCGGGCGACCCCACCCTCGCCGGCAACCAAAAATTGCTCGAAAACCACGTCCCTATCCCCTTGTGGAAAGTCGAAGACCTCGGCCACAGCTGGAGCGAGCTCATTTCCACACCTTCTTCGGTTGCCGCCCCGGCCATTCACCCTTCTGGCACTGAGGATGAGGAGATATTAACGCAATACGTTAAAAAAAATAGTACTGAGCGCGGAGGCATCCAAGTGGAGGAGCTTCTGAATTGGGCTCTTCACAAAAACTGGGCACCTGATCGATTTTTTCAAACACTCGCCACCAGTTTGAACGAACGACGAATCGAAGACCAAAACGGAATCCTTAACGCGCCGCAAACTTTCATCCCTTGATTAAAAGATAAAAATCCGACTAGAGTAAGGCCCATATGGCCAAAGCCAAAAAAGCCCTTGTCATCGTAGAATCCCCGTCGAAAGCCAAGACGATCCAAAAATACCTTGGACGTGAGTATATCGTTAAGGCGAGCGTCGGCCATATCAAAGACCTCCCGAAGAGCAAACTCGGCGTAGATACGAAGAAGGGCTTTACCCCCGACTATCAGGTGATTCCCTCAAAGGTCAAAATCATTGAAGAGCTCAAAAAGTTCGCCAAAGATGTTCCAACCCTCTACCTTGCAACTGACCCTGACCGCGAAGGCGAAGCCATTGCGTGGCATATTAATGAAGAACTCAAGGCCCGAGGCAAGAAAGTCCACCGAGTCCTTTTTAATGCCGTTACCAAACCCGCCATTTTAGAGGCGATGCAAAATCCTCAAACCCTCAATATTGACAAATTCAATGCCCAGCAGGCCCGCCGCATTTTAGATCGTCTGGTCGGCTACAAAATCAGCCCGTTGCTTTGGGACAAAGTCCGTCGCGGCATCAGTGCCGGACGCGTGCAATCGGTCGCTTTGCGCTTGGTGGTCGACCGCGAAGCCCAAATCAAAGCGTTTATCCCCGAAGAATACTGGAGCATTGAGGGCACGTTTTCAAAGGTCGGGATCGATTTTACCGCCAAACTTTTTAAAACGGATGGCAAAGACCCGATTCTTCCGAATCAAGCCACTGTCCAAAAACTACTTGATGGACTAAAAAACGCGAAATTCTCCATCCATGCGATTGAAAACAAAGAGCGCTCCCGCAAACCGCAGGCCCCCTTCATTACCAGTCGCCTGCAACAAGAGGCCGCTCGAAAACTCAGCTTTAGTGCCAAAAAAACCATGACCCTGGCCCAGCATCTTTACGAAGGTAAAGATCTCGGCGACCTGGGAACGCACGGTTTGATCACTTATATGCGAACCGACTCCGTGAGAACCGAACCCTCGGCCATTCAGGCGGTGCGCGATTATATCAGTCAAAAGTACGGCAAAGACCACCTTCCGGCCGAGCCCAACGCCTATAAGACCAAAAAAAGCGCTCAAGATGCCCACGAAGCCATTCGCCCGACTTCTCTCGAATTTACGCCCGAAAAGGTTTTGCCCTTTTTGGATAAAGACGAATATCGGCTTTATCTGCTCATCTGGAACCGTTTTGTCGCCAGCCAAATGATTCCTGCCGTCTATGACCAAACCGCCATTGATGTCATCGCACGGGATCAAAATGGTCAAGATCAACAGTTCCGGGCCACCGGTTCCGTCGTCAAAACCCCCGGCTTTACCGCAGTCTACACCGAGGGGCACGAAACCGGAGAAGTCTCCGAAGACGACGAAAAAGCGCTCAAGCTCCCCCCGCTGGCTGAAGGCGACGCGGTCGAAAATCGCGCGATTGAGCCCACACAACACTTTACCCAACCGCCTCCGCGTTTTAGCGATGCCTCGCTGATCCGTGAACTCGAAGAACGCGGAATTGGTCGTCCCTCGACTTATGCCACGATTCTTTCAAATCTACAGGATCGGGAGTATGTCGAAAAACGAGATGGCGGCCGCTACTTTCCGAGTGAGCTCGGTACGGTGGTCACCGAACTTTTGGTTCAGTCCTTTCCCGACATTCTAAACACCGAATTCACTGCGAGCATGGAAGAACAGCTCGACCAGATCGAAGAAGGCCACGCGGATTGGAAAAAAACCCTGGGCGCATTCTGGAAGCCTTTTGAGAAAACTCTCGAAAAAGCCAAAGAGCAGATGAAAAACGTGAAGCGCCAAGAGGTGCCCACGGACATCAAGTGCGAAAAATGCCAGCACACGATGGTTATTAAATGGGGAAAGCTCGGCTCCTTCCTCGCGTGCTCGAATTATCCGGAATGCAAAAACACGCAAGACTTCACGAAGGACGATCAAGGCAAGATTGTGATCGTCCCCAAGGAATACGTCGACAAAAAGTGCGAAAAATGTTCCGGCCCGATGGTGGTCAAGGGCGGCAAGTTCGGCAAATTCTTAGCTTGCGCGGATTATCCTAACTGTAAATTCACCGCCGCCATTACGATGGGAATCCATTGTCCTATTTGCACCGAAGGCGAACTCTGCCAAAAACAATCGCGTTATCGCCGTATTTTCTTTAGCTGTAATAAATGGCCGAAGTGCACCTTTGCGCTTTGGGATAAGCCGCTCAACCAACCTTGTCCGCAATGCCATTTCGCCTTACTCACCGAGAAAATCACGAAACGCGCTGGCCTCATGCACAAATGCCCGCAAAAAGAATGTGGTTATGTCGAGATCATTGATCCCAACGCCGGCCGCCCACCAATCGAAACCGAAGGAGAGATCCCGGTAAAAGCTGTCGGGGTCGTCCATCCTTAGACTCCGCGCAAAAACGCGCCTCCTGCGCGCGCGGATCCCCTCACTTTTACCGGGATCCCTCTCACGTGGGTGCGGGACCAGGGCGCCTCAAGAGCCTCAAGAGCCTCAAAGGCGCCCTCGGCGGCATGAACATCATTAGACTTCGAATGCACGAGGGGGAGACTTCGAATGCACGAGTGGGCCGCTTCAGGTTTTTTTATGATGATGAGGCTTGGATTTCGAGCTGGGTGACGGGGAGGGGACGTTAATAGGTCCGAATTTCGTCCACGCAGACTCAGAAATGGGCGCCAGGCCTAATAAACCACGGATAAAGTAGGCATTGATTTTGCTCAAAGAGATTCTGCCAAACTGAGCAGCGTGGATGGAACCACCCCCTTCCTTCGTAAAAAGAAAGGAGGTGATCCTTATGAAGAATAACAGAACACACTGTTATGCTTCTCGGATCCGGCTAGAAAAACTGAAGCAGAAAACTTGGTTCCTCTTTATCTTGGCTAAGTTTTTGTTTTTTCTAGCAAACTTGGTCGATTCCCTAAGATAAGTGAGGTGACTCTGGGTGCAGCATTAACCGGAGTTCTCATGATGAGAGGTCTGCTCGGTTTGGCACCCACATTGCCGTTTATCATGATAAACGGCAACACCAATGCCGGGAGCAGTGCAAGAAAATTGAAGCGCGCCGGGGCATGAGGTGGACTTTCTCCTAGGAGATGAAGTGGCGATCGAAGTTAAATCCTCCGACCGAATCGGCAACGTCCTAGTGCTTCCGATAGCGCAGTTTCTAAAGATGCTTTGGGCGGGTGAAATTTAATGAGGAATCTCGC
>JBBCAW010000057.1:0-1171 GCA_051382295.1 Bdellovibrionota bacterium FG-1
CCGTATTGGCGAATGAGTTTTCGATTGTGGATGGTGAGATGACCCCCACGCTTAAGATGAAACGTAACGTGATCGAAAGTCGCTATCGGGATTTGATCGATCAAATGTACACATGAGTTCAGTGGGTGCAGGTCCTAGGTATCGCTGGCACTTCGGATGGGGATTTGGTACAGTTGTATTGATCAAGTAAGGGGTGATCTATATGAAAAATTATTTTATTCGAGTAGCTGTTCTATCGATGGTTTCTTCCTTTCTGGGGCTTCCTTCGTTCGCCGGAGGTCCTATGGGGGACCCGCAAAATGCCCCTAATCCGCACGCAACCTCTTCGCCAACGTCGACATCGAGCTCAAAGGGATCTCGACCCCCTACGTCCGCGCAGAACAGGCGAAAAATATTACCTAGGCCAACACCCACATCGGCGCCAAAACCGTCACCTACGATGACCCCTTAGTAGCACCATGGCTGAACCTTTCGATTCCCCGGATTCCTGGCGCCGCTGCAGTAGCTGTAAGAAACCCATCGCGTTTCGCGCGAAGTACTGGGTCTGCAATGTCTCAACCTGTAATCGCAAGCGCACTGGTCTGATCTTCTGCGATGTCTCGTGTTGGGATGCACATGTGCCCCAGATGAACCATCGCGAAAGCTGGGCTGAGGAGCGAGTGGCTCCGACTCGTGAGGAGTGGCAAAAGACTCTCTCTGGAGAAGATAAGCCGGTACGAAAACGCCGCACCAAGGAAGAGCTGCAGGCTATAGCTGCGGCAGAAGCTGACGCTGCTCGGCCTGCGACGTCCGGGGCGCCTAAAGTCATGCTTCGTCGTCCGCGGAGTGAATAACTGAATTTACTCGAGAAACAGTAGCCCTATTTTGCAAACTTCCGAGTCGATGTCTTTCCTCCAGCGGATCTCCGATAATACCGGCGCCAACTTTCCAACCTGAGCCCGCACGTGCGTACCAATGGCGAGTTTCGAGTGGGGGTGCACGAGGAGGCCGCAGCCCTTATAGGCTTCATTAATGATGAGAGCTGGAATCGTCGGCTTGAAGTCGTCGTTATTGGGATTAAGATCAATCAGAGCGAAATCGCCTTCATCGGGGACGTGGCGGATGAATTTCCGTTGGATGGGGTTCTTTGTTTCCATGGTGAAATCTCCTGTTTTGATTATAGCACTCTGCT
>JBBCAW010000058.1:0-54778 GCA_051382295.1 Bdellovibrionota bacterium FG-1
CCGTATTGGCGAATGAGTTTTCGATTGTGGATGGTGAGATGACCCCCACGCTTAAGATGAAACGTAACGTGATCGAAAGTCGCTATCGGGATTTGATCGATCAAATGTACACATGAGTTCAGTGGGTACAGGTCCTAGGTATTGCTGGCACTTCGGATGGGGATTTGGTACGGTTGTATTGATCAAATAAGGGGTGATTTATATGAAAAGTTATTTTATTCGAGTGGCTGTTCTGTCGATGGTTTCTTCCTTTCTGGGGCCTACTTCGTTCGCCGGAGGTCCTATGGGGGACCCGCAAAATGCCCCTAATCCGAACGCAACCTCTTCGCCAACGTCGACAACGAGTTCAAAGGTATCGCGACCCATTACGTCCGCGCAGACTAGACGGAAAATATTGCCCAGGCCAACACCTACATCGGTGCCAAAACCGTCACCTACAATGACACCTTAGTAGCACCATGGCTGAACCTTTCGATTCTCCGGATTCTTGGCGCCGTTGCAGTAGCTGTAAAAAACCCATCGCGTTTCGGGCGAAGTACTGGGTTTGCAATGTCTCGACCTGTACTCGTAAGCGCACCGGCCTGATTTTCTGCACTGTTTCGTGTTGGGATGCTCATGTGCCCCAGATGAACCATCGCGAGAGCTGGGCTGAGGAACGCGTTGCTCCGACTCGTGAGGAGTGGCAAAAAACTCTCTCTGGAGAAGACAAGCCGGTACGAAAACGCCGCACCAAGGAAGAGCTGCAGGCCATAGCGGCGGCAGAAGCTGAAGCTGCTCGGCCTGCGACGTCCGGGGCGCCTAAAGTCATGCTTCGTCGTCCGCGGAGTGAATAACTGGATTTACTCGAGAAACAGTAGCCCTATTTTGCAAACTTCCGAGTCGATGTCTTTCCTCCAGCGGATCTCTGATAATACCGGCGCCAATTTTCCAACTTGAGCTCGCACGTGCGTACCAATGGCGAGTTTCGAGTGGGGGTGCACGAGCAAACCGCAGCCCTTATAGGCCTCGTTAATGATAAGAGCCGGAATCGTTGGTTTGAAGTCATCGTTATTGGGATTAAGATCAATCAGAGCGAAATCGCCTTCATCGGGGACGTGGCGGATGAATTTCCGTTGGATGGGGTTCTTTGTTTCCATGGTGAAATCTCCTGTTTTGATTATAGCACTCTGCTAAGATAAAAATACACGAGGAAACCTGTGCTCATCGAGACCTTGTCTTATCTGAAATGCCCGAATTGTGCGGCTGAACTGGCCTGTGCGACGGACCAAGTTGAAGTCTTGTTAGGCATCGTGAGTTGCAACGGTTGCAAGGCACGGTTTCCCGTGCTCGCTGGAGTATTGATCCTGGTGCGGGACGTGCGCGGCTACCTGCTTGAGCACGTGAAGGGGATTTCCCGTCAAGTGAATGACGATGAGATTCCTAAAGAGCACCGTACTGCATATGTCAAAGCGAAGCGACAAATTGCCGTCGAACATATTGAGGAGGATCTTGAAGCCGAGCGCGTGACCGCGCTGTACGTGATGAACCACTATCTGCGCGCGAGTGAGGTTTGTTCACCGAGCCCCGCCCTCGATGGGGTGATTCAAACCTACTGGGACCACGGTCCATTTGCGAAGATCAAAGAGCGCCTTGCAAGAGATGGGCGTAGCGGTTCGCATCGGTCGCTCATTGAGCTGGGCTGCGGGGTCGGGGGCCTTTGCGCGGCCTTGCGTGATCATCTCGAAACTTATTTGGGATTGGACAGCTCATTTGCGAGTATCGCACTGGCGCGGCACTTGGTTTTGGGGGCTCCGTTGAGGGGGCGTCTCCTGGTGCCTGATGATTTGTTGCATGGACCGGTTTCGCGGCAAATAAAAGTTCCCCCATCGAAGTCACCGTCAGTTGCGATCGCGGATTTCATTGTGTGTGAGTTGGATCATCCCCCCGTGAAAACCGGAGTCTGGGATCTGTGCGCGGCACTCAACGTGATGGATATGTTACCTGAACCGAGGGCGCTTCCTGCGCTGCAATACGAGTTACTTTCACGAGGCGGAACTGCGATTCAGAGCTGTCCCTATATCTGGCATCAGGTCGTTGCGGGTGGTCTGCGTAAAGTTTTGCCGAAAGAAGTCAAGGATTCTGCCTCTGCCGTAGAATGGCTCTATCGACAGAGAGGCTTTAATATGGATAGTGTCGACCTTCATGTTCCGTGGGTTTTTTTTAAACATGTTAGGCAGATAGAACTCTATTCTGTTCATCTGTTCTTTGCCTCGAAGGCGAGTATTTGAAAAATGAAAATATACACTGGGGTCTTTTATTTAAGTGTTTTTTTGTGCTCGTTGAGCAGTTTGGCGGTTCCTGTTGCAGCGCCTATTTCCTTAAATAACGCCTACCGCGCGGCCCTGCAGCTCACCGAAACTACGCCTATCGGTCAGTCGCGGATCAATCAAACTGAAGCGCGAGTGAAGCAAGTAAGAGCGAAATTTTTGCCAGTGTTTTCTTTAGGGAGTGGTTATCAGCAGCTAGATAATAATAATTCAAGTTCGGTGTCGTATACGCGTTTGACTCTTTCTCAATCTATTTACGAGGGCGGAAGAGATCGGTCGTCTTTAGAAAGTGCAAAAGCCTTGAGACAAAACCAAGAACAAAATTTATGGGTTGCTCAATACGCCGTATTCACCTTGGTCGCTCGCAATTACTACGCCATTTTATCCAGTGAACGCGAAACGACCAATATTCGAAAAGCCAGTTTGTTAGCAAATGATCGGGCCACAGAAATATCTAATCGTGTTGATATTGGGAGAGCTAAAAAGGTTGAGCTTTTGGCTGCGCAAGCTCAGGTTTCCGTTCTTGAGTCACAATTGATGGCCGCTGAAGGCCAGCTTATTACGGTGAAAGAGCAGTTTGGCTTGATTACGGGACTTGGAAAGCATATCGATTTGGCTCAACCTTCTGAAACCATCCGAGCACCTGGATCGGTTGATTCCTATCTTTCACTATTGGAAAAAAGGCCAGACATCGCGGCCATGAAGGCCCAAATTGAGGCGGCACAAAAAAGTATCGGGGTTGTTCAGGCGGGCCATTTGCCGGCTTTGAGCATCACGGGAGATTATTACGTCTTTCAGGGTGGAACACAAAAATCCAATAATTGGGATGCCGGGCTTTATCTCTCGTTTCCGATTTTTTCAGGCGGCGCAGTTTTAGCCCAGGTGACTGAGTTCAGTGAGCGTGAAAAAGAGGTTGAGCTGACGCTGAGTCAGACTCGCCGTGAGGCTGAGATCGAGATTCGAAATGCGTATAACAATCTTGTGAGCGCGGTCAATCAGATCAGGTCCCTCCGGTCAGCTCTGTCTTCAACTGAGCAAAATTACAAAGAACAGGAAAAAAATTATCGGTTTGGACAGGCGACTAATTTGGACGTGATCCAGGCGCTTAATGTTGATTTGGATACGAGGCGAACGTTGGATCGGACGCGGTATCAGGCTTTGACTTCTTGGGCTGAACTCAGTTCTGCTACGGCGCAGGTTCCCATGTTGGAGGGAAATCCATGAATCTTTCCGAAGTATCGATCAAAAATCACGTTTTTGCCTGGATGCTTATGGCCGGGTTGCTTATTTTCGGAGGCATAGCGTTTGAGCGGATGGGGGTTAGTCAACTTCCCGACGTGGACTTTCCGGTCGTGAGTGTGAATGTCATTCTTGATGGCGC
This sequence comes from Bdellovibrionota bacterium FG-1, assembly GCA_051382295.1. Classification (GTDB taxonomy): domain Bacteria; phylum Bdellovibrionota; class UBA1018; order UBA1018; family UBA1018; genus JBBCAW01. The sequence continues at coordinate 3,688 of JBBCAW010000058.1, forward strand.
TTCTCCCGAGGTCATGGAACTCAACGTTGTCGACGTGATTGAAGGCGGTTTGACCTCTGTTCCGGGCATAAAGACCATGACCTCGTCATCGCGAACAGGGAGCGCCAGTATTTCGCTTGAGTTTGGCCTTGATAAGGATATCAACGTCGCGGTTCAAGAGGTGCAAAGCGCGCTTGCGCGCGTCCAGCGGAACCTTCCGGCAGATGTCGAACCCCCAACGGTGAGTAAGTCGAATCCTGACGATCAACCTATTTTACAACTGAGCGTCACCGCCGACGGGATGTCACGAAAAGAACTGATGACGTTAGTTCGTGACCGGGTTCAAGACCGCTTCACCACTCTCGAAGGGGTGGGGCAGATCACGCTTGGCGGTTACCTTGCCCCCAATTTGAGGGTATGGCTTTCGCAGGGTAAGCTCGACCATTTTCAACTCACGGCAAATGACGTGATCAAGGCAATTCAGTTGGAGCATTCGGAGAAGCCTGGGGGCCGGATCGAAACGGGTCAGGAAGAAATGAATATTCGCACTCTGGGCGAAGCACCGACCGTGAAAGACTTTGAGAATATCACGATCACTCGACGTGGCGGCGCTTTGAATTACCGGCCCATTGCGCTCAAGGAAGTGGCGCAGGTGGAGGACGGGACGGCCGACGTGCGCAGCCTTAGCCGTGCGCAAGGCAAGGTTGCCGTGGGTATTGGTATTACGAAGCAACCTGGAACCAATGCCGTGGAGGTCGCTAAAGCCGTTAAGCAAAGGATGAAGGAAGTTGCCACGCAGTTACCCAAGGGAGTTAATATCGGGGTGCGTTTTGATACGACCCAGTTCATCGAAGAGGCCGTCAACGAGTTGAACTTCACCCTGATTTTCTCCGCGATTTTGACTGCACTCGTGTGTTGGGTGTTTTTGGGGTCCTGGTCGGCGACGGTGAATGTGATCTTGGCGATCCCCACCTCGGTGGTCGGCTGCTTTATCGTTCTTCATGCTTTGGGGTTTACGCTCAACACCTTCACTCTTCTTGGGCTTTCGCTCGCGATTGGAATCGTGGTTGACGACGCTATTATGGTGCTTGAGAACATTGTTCGCCATAAGGAAGAAGGCAAGGACCGAGTCCAGGCGTCGCTCGATGGTGCGAAGGAAATTACAACCGCTGCTATAGCTGCGACGATCGCTATCATCGCCATTTTTCTTCCCGTAACCTTTATGGAAGGTGTGATCGGAAAGTATTTTCTACAGTTTGGAATCACCCTCTCAGTGGCTGTGGCCATTTCGCTTCTTGAAGCGTTGACGCTGACTCCGATGAGGTGTTCTCGTTTTTTGGTGGTCTCACGGAGGACTTCATGGCTGGGGATTGGAGTTGAAAAGGGGTTTGATGTCGCGGAAAAGGTCTACAAAAAAATGATCCCGATGACACTGCGACATCCCTGGGCGACGCTCTTAGGGGCGACCTTGTTTTTTATAGCAACCCTGGGAATCGGAAACGTTTTGAAACGCGAATTTGTCCCCCCTCAAGATCAGAGTCGGCTGATGGTGCGAGTGCAAACACCTGTAGGTTCTTCGCTGTCGCTGACTGACGAAAAAATGCGGCAAGTGGAAAAATATTTTAGTTCCCGAAGCGAGGTTTCTGGGCAGTTTACGACCGTTGGGAGTGGAAGTGGGGCTTCGGTCAATACCGGCAATATCTTTTTGACCCTGAGCGCCCCAAAAGAGAGGAAGTGGAGCGCCCAACAGCTGGCAACTCAATTCAGAAAGGATCTTAAGAAGATCGCCGCCGGCGCGCGTGTGACCATTCAAGATCCCTCTCTTTCAGGATTGGGAGGTTCCAGAAGTTTTCCCATTCAGTTTACAATCAAGGGGCCGGATTGGGGCCGGTTGGTTGATTTCTCGAAAGGGATCACTGAGGCAATGGAAAAAACGGGTCTGATGACCGATGTCGACACCAATTACCAAGACGGGATGCCGGAAATTCAAGTAATTCCCGACCGCATTAAGGCGCGAGAATACGGCGTGGATGTCTCCGAAATTTCGACGGCCGTGAATGTGATGATGGCCGGAGCGATCGCGGGAAAATACTCCCATGGTGGGCGACGTTACGACGTCAGAGTGGGGCTTCCGGCGAGTTCTCGTATTTCGACCGATGCGCTTAAAAGACTTTATGTTCGCAACGCTCAGGGCGAGTTAGTCTCTTTGGAGAAGGTTGTCACCCTGGGGCAGCAGAGTGGTCTGCAAGCGATTTCGAGGGAAGATCGGCAACGGGCAATTACGGTTCGAGCAAACGTCGCACCGGGAAGCTCTCAGTCTGAGGCGATCAATGTTGTCCAAAAGATCACCCAGGGTATACTAACCGATGGATATTCGGCGGTCGTGAGTGGAAGTGCGAAAACCTTTCAGGAATCTTTCAACGGACTGTTTTTTGCCCTGTTTTTGGGAATTTTGGTCTCCTACATGGTATTAGCCTCGCAGTTTAATAGTTTTATTCACCCGGTCACGATCCTGATCGCACTTCCCTTTAGCGTTTCTGGTGCCTTCATTGCGCTCTACGCGGGGGGGCAGACCCTCAATATTTACAGTATGATTGGTCTGATCCTTTTGATGGGGATCGTGAAGAAGAATTCCATTTTGTTGGTGGAGTTTACTAACCAGATGAGAAAAAAAGGAATGGGGGCCAAGGATGCCCTAATCGAGGCGTGTCCCATCCGTTTGAGGCCTATTCTTATGACTTCGATTGCCACGATTGCGGGCGCAATTCCGCCGGCCCTTGCGATTGGGCCAGGGGCAGAGAGTCGAATTCCAATGGCGCTGTCGGTCATCGGCGGGGTGATCGTGTCCACACTATTGACGCTTTTTGTGGTTCCTTGTGTGTATGCACTTTTGGACCGGTTCAATGGAACTAGTCTCTGACCTTCCGATTGAGCTTTAACTCGTGTATAAAAGTCCTAAAAGGGGCCCCTCATGAATCTCACTGTGAGTCCATCCGATGATCGTGCTGATTTGGAGTCGGGGATCAAGGCTATCGTCAAAAAGTATAATGGCGAAAGAAGACAGCTTTTATCGATTCTACGAGAAGTTCAAAAAAGGTGGCGTTGCGTTTCAAAAGAAGCCATTACTTTGATTGCAGACGAAATGGACCTGCCGAGGGTTCATGTCGAGGGTACGTCCACCTTTTTTCATTTTTTGTCGCGTACGCACCGGGGCAAATACACAGTTTACCTCAATACGAGCGCGACTGCCGAGCTTTCAAGCCTCTCTTTGATCGAAAAGGCTTTTGAAAGCGAGGTCGGTATTGCCTTCGGCCAAACAACCGCCGATCAACAGATCGGATTACGCAAAACCTCTTGCATTGGCATGAGCGACCAGGAGCCGGCCGCGTTAATCAATGAGGTCGTGTTCACTTGCTTGACTCCCGAAAAAGTAAAAAACCTCGTTGCTGGGATGAAGGCCAACACCCCGATAGAGGATTTAGTGGGCGTGTTAGGAGAGGGTAACAATGCGTTACCTGAGATTCATGCTGAGGTCCGAAACAATATTCGTCTCCGGGGGCCGGTATTTTTTACGGAGCATACCGCTGGCGCAGCTTTAAAAAAGGCGATGGAAGTCGGATCGCTTGATGTCATTGAGGCGGTAAAGCGTTCGGGCCTGAGGGGGCGTGGCGGGGCAGGTTTTCCGACCGGGCAGAAGTGGGGTCTTTGCCGGGGCACTGAGGCTGAATCGCGCTATGTGTTTTGTAACGTGGATGAGGGTGAGCCGGGAACTTTTAAGGATCGAGTGCTGATGACTGAGATGCCCGAGTTTATTTTCGAGGGGATGGCGGTGGCGGGATATGCCATCGAGGCCAATCGTGGAATTCTGTATTTACGGGGCGAGTATGCTTACCTTCAAGAGCATCTAGAAAAAACCTTGGCTAAGATGCGTGCCGATCACCTTTTGGGGCGAAGAATTCTCGGAACCCATTTCAGCTTTGATATCAAAATCAAGATGGGCGCCGGTGCCTATATTTGTGGCGAAGAATCAGCGTTGATTGAGTCGGCTGAGGGTAAACGGGGAGAACCTCGAAATAGGCCCCCTTTTCCGGTAGTGGCGGGTTATCGCCACCGGCCGACGATCGTCAACAATCCTGAAACCTTTGGGTGCGCGGCGCAGATTGTGCTGAAGGGCCCGGAGTGGTTTAAGGCGATGGGTACTTCTGCCTCAACAGGGGTTAAGCTTTTGAGCATTGCCGGTGATTGCGCTCGTCCCGGAGTCTATGAAATTCCTTGGGGCAAGACGGTGCGTGAAGTCCTTGAGCTATGCGGTGCCGAAAATGTTCTTGCGGTTCAGGTGGGCGGTCCATCCGGCGTATGTATTTCCGAAAAGCAGTTTGATCGAAAGATTTGTTACTCCGATTTAAGTACGGGGGGCGCTTTTACGATTTTTGGAAAGCATCGGGATTTGCTTGCGATCGTCCATAACCACATGAATTTTTTTGTTGATGAGTCTTGTGGTTTTTGCGTGCCCTGTCGGGCCGGAAATCGGCTGTTAACCAAAGCTCTTGAAAAAATCATGATCGGCAATGGTACCTCGGCCGATGTCGATGGTATCCGGAGCTTGGGCAAGATGGTGAAATCCGCATCGCGCTGTGGTTTGGGTCAAAGTTCTCCTAACCCGCTTTTAACGACGATCGAAAATTTTCCGCAATTTTATGCCTCTCACGTCAGGACAGACGTCGATTTTATGTCTCAGTTTGACCTGAAATTCGCGACCTCCGACTCGGCCGCGGCCGCCCATCGGAAACCTTTTACTGAGTTGCCTGAGGAATAAAGGGAGGAGTAAAAAATGGAACAAGGTCATATTAAGATCACGATTGATGGAAAAGAAATTCTCGCACGGGAAGGCCAGACCGTCGTTCAGGCTGCTCGTGACAATCACGTTTATATCCCCACACTTTGCGATTTTAAGAGCCTAAACCCCGCTGGAACTTGTCGCATTTGTACCGTCAAGATTGGGGAGCGTTTGGTCTCCGGATGTACCACGGTCGTGTCTTATGGAATGGTCGTTGAAAATGAGTCCTCGGAGCTGCAAGAGCTTCGCAAGGGTTTGATTGAGATGCTGTTTGTTGAAGGCAATCATATGTGCCCGAGCTGCGAAAAAAGCGGCAATTGTGAACTTCAGGCCTTGGCCTATCGTTACCGCATGCAGGTACCACGATTTTCCTTCCTTTTTCCTAATCGCAAAATCGAGGCGGGGTTCCCCCATCTGATTCTAGAACATAGCCGATGCATTCAGTGCTTGCGTTGCGTTCGGGGTGTTAAGGCTAAGGATGGACATGACCTTTTTGGCTTTATTCGAAAGGGGCCTCATATTCGAATCTCGGTGGACAAGACTGATCCGGATGCATTGACCGAACAAACCGCTGAGCGCGCGATGGAGATTTGTCCGGTGGGGGCGTTGATTAAAAAACGTACAGCCTATCAAGTTCCAATCGGGGAGCGAAGATTTGATCACGATCCGATTGGTTCGGATATTGAAAAAAAGGGCGGCTGAAAAATGGGCGGTAAAAAACTGACACTCGCAACGACCTCACTTGCCGGCTGTTTTGGTTGTCATATGTCGTTTCTTGACATCGATGAAAGGATCCTCCAGTTGGTGGAGGTGGTCGAATTCAATAAATCACCGATTGATGACATCAAAGTATTCACCCAACAATGCGATATTGGCTTGGTCGAGGGGGGGTGTTGCAATACCGATAATGTGCGCGTCCTGAGGGATTTTAGAAAGTATTGCAAGGTTTTGATTTCGGTAGGTCAATGCGCTATCACCGGCGGTTTGCCGGCAATGCGAAATGGGATTCCTATCAAGGAGTTACTCGATGGGGCTTATGTTCTTGGGGCCACCCTTGAAAATCAGCTTATCCCGAATGATCCAGAACTTCCGATTATTTTGGACCGAGTGTATCCCTGTCATGAGATTGTCAAAATGGACGCTTTTTTACCCGGCTGTCCCCCCTCGGGAGATGCTTTTTGGGAAGCCCTGAATTCGCTCATGGCTGGACAGGGCTTGGATCATCTGTCGTATCCGAATTTTAAATTCGATTGAAAGGGACTTCCATGGGCCGAAAAATCACGATTGATCCGGTTACGCGGGTCGAGGGACATGGCAAAGTCACCATTCAAATTGACGATGATGATAAAGTGATTGATTCGCGTTTACACATTGTCGAATTTCGCGGATTTGAGCGATTTGTTCAAGGCCGTCCCTATTGGGAGGCCATCGTATTGGTGCAGCGACTTTGTGGAATTTGTCCGGTAAGTCATCATCTTTGCGCCGCTAAAGCCATGGACGTGGTTATCGGCGTACCCCCGGATCAGCTGACCGCCACCGCCGAAAAAATGCGACGGTTGATGCATTACGGGCAATTTTTTCAGTCTCACGTTCTACACTTCTTTCACCTTGCCTCACCGGACTTGCTTTTTGGGATGAACTCGGACCCCGCCGAGCGAAACATCATCGGTGTGATTCAATATTTTCCAGATATCGCAAAAAAAGCGGTGCTGATGCGAAAATTCGGTCAGGAGATCATTCAAGCCACCGCCGGTAAGAAAATCCATGGCACGGGTGCGATTCCAGGCGGCATCAACAAGCATCTGACCCAGGCCGAGCGAGAGCATTTTGTTCACGGTACTGGCGAGTTCAATGCTGACCTCATGGTGGAATGGGCCCAAGAAGGGCTAGATTTATTCAAAAATTATCACAAAAAGAATCAAGCGCTTATTGATGGGTTTGCGGATTTTTCATCTAACTACATGAGCCTTGTTAGAAAAGATGGAGCTCTGGATCTTTATCATGGAAACCTGCGTGCCGTGGATCAGGACGGTCATAAAATCTTTGACCAAGTGGATTATCAAAACTATCGCGACTATCTCTCCGAGGAAGTCCGTAGTTGGAGCTATATGAAGTTCCCCTTCATTAAATCTCTCGGAAAGGAGAAAGGCTGGTATCGGGTAGGGCCCCTTGCGCGGCTGAATACCGTCGATTTTATTCCCACCCCGCTCGCCCAAAAAGAGTTTGAGCGGTACAAAGCTTATACGCAGGGCAAGCCCAACGGAAAATCGATGCACATGCATTGGGCTCGTTTGATTGAGACTTTGCACGCGGCCGAGCAGATTCGCGAGCTTTTGAAGGACCCTGATTTGTATAGTGGCCCCTTGACCAAAACCGGAACTCGCACGGGCGAAGGGGTGGGGTTGATTGAGGCTCCGCGAGGCACCTTATTTCATCATTACGGTGTCGATGAAAACGACCTGATCACGATGTGTAATCTCATCGTCTCAACGACGAGCAATAACGAGGGCATGAATCGCGCAGTGAGGTGGGTTGCTGATCATGTGATTAGCGGAAATCGGGAAGTTTCCGAGGGAATGCTCAATCAAGTCGAAGTTGCTATTCGGGCCTACGATCCTTGTTTGAGTTGCGCTACCCATGCGATGGGTAAAATGCCTTTGGTGGTAACTTTGCTCGACAAGAACGGAACCGTTTTAAGTGAGGCCATGCGTCGTGACTCCTAAGACGTTGATTTACGGAATTGGAAATCTGGCACGGCAGGATGACGGCTTGGGGATTCGCCTGGTTGAGATGCTCGAGGCCGCAGGTCCGCCCAAAGGGATGAGCCTTGAGTCCAACTATCAACTCAATGCTGAAGACGCGCTATTGATCGCCCAATATGACGTCGTGATCTTTGTGGATGCCGCCACCGGGCAAGACGGCGAGGCCGCGTTTGGAATAAAAAAGGTGAATCCTACATCTGAAATTACTTTTTCCACCCATGCGATGAGTTTTGGGTCAGTGCTCGCACTCTGTGAGCGAATGTGCCCCAAAACACCGACTGCTTATTTACTGACGATGCCAGGCTACGAATGGGGCTTTGGCGAGGAGTTAACACCCGGCGCTCAGACCCATTTAGAAAGCGCCTTTCGCTATCTGATGTCTAACCCCGAGCCATCGGTGCGGTCGTCACAAACTGCAGAGTCTTGTAATTGTCCTGGGCCCAGCGCAAAGCCCAGTCTGATTTGAACAAAATCACGGGTTGTCCATCGCGGTCCTCAAGGCAGCGTGAGTCTTCGCGTCGCTCAAAGAAGTCGGGGTCGAGCCCCGTGCCCACCACCCAGCGTGCATGGATAAAGGGCATCCGTTCGATCTTGGTGTCCACGCCATATTCAGCCCTGAGTCGGTGTTGGAGCACTTCGAATTGCAGTCCTCCGACTGCGCCTAAAATAGGGTCTTTATCGCCCATGCCACGTTGGCGGTAAATTTGGACGACGCCTTCTTCCGCGAGCTGCTCAAGTCCCTTGGAGAGTTGTTTGCGCTTCATCGGATCTTTGATGACGACCGCCGCAAAATGCTCAGGCGAGAATCGAGGAACGCCTTCGTATTCGAAGCGGGTCCCCTCGCAAAGGGTGTCGCCAATTCGGAGTTCACCGCTCGTATCGAGCATGCCTACGATATCTCCTGGCCAGGCTTGTTCGATTACGACGCGTTCTTGGGCAAAAAACTGTAGGGGTTTGGAAAGTCTGACGGTCTTATTCAGTCGCGCGTGTTTGACATCCATATTGCGAGTAAATTTGCCCGAACAAACTCGCATAAATGCGACCCGATCTCGGTGAGAGGGGTCCATATTCGCCTGAATTTTAAAAACAAAACCGGAAAAGCGCGGATCGGTCGGGCTCACCGTACCCGTGTTGGTTTTGCGTGGCGCAGGGGTCGGGGCAATTTCAATAAAACGTTCTAAAAATCGTTGTACCCCGAAGTTATTCATGGCACTGCCAAAAAATACGGGCGTCAGTTGTCCTGCGAGCACTCGGTCTAAGTCAAAGTCATCGCCTGCTAGATCGACCAGTTCCAGCTCAGTTTTGAACTGATTCAGAATTTCCTCAGCCTCATAGGTGTCTTCTCGTGGGCCGCCACAAATGCGCTTGAATTCTGGATCATCCGTTCCGGTGATTTTCTTAGGCGCCAGGCGACCTTTGACGTTGGCTTCCCCTTCGGTTTGAAAAAGCAGAACCTCATTTTCGCGGCGATCATAAACTCCGCGAAAGCGATCGCCGGTGCCGACTGGCCAGGTCATGGGACAAGAACGAATGCCGAGCACTTTTTCAAGTTCATCCAGAAGGTCGAGAGGCTCACGGCTTGGGCGGTCCAGCTTGTTCATGAAGGTAAAAATCGGAATGCCGCGCATGCGGCAGACTTCAAAGAGTTTGCGGGTCTGTGGCTCGACGCCTTTGGCAGCATCGATCAACATCACGGCAGCATCGGCGGCGGTTAGCGTACGGTAAGTGTCTTCCGAGAAGTCTTTATGACCTGGCGTGTCTAAGAGGTTGATCTGATTTCCGCCATATTCGAATTGAAGAACGCTAGAACTGATCGAAATTCCCCGTTGTTTTTCGATTTCCATCCAATCCGAAGTCGTATTTCGTTGGTTAGCCTTGGCACGCACTGCACCGGCCAGATGAATGGCTCCACCATAGAGGAGCAGCTTTTCGGTGAGCGTGGTCTTGCCGGCGTCGGGATGCGAGATAATCGCAAAGGTGCGGCGGCGCGAAACCTCTTTTTGGAGGAGAGGGAGTTCGGATGGATCAACGGGGGTCATAGGGGTTTGTTATGTGCACTAAAATGGTCTCATTTACCACGGGATTTTCTGTGTCCCGGCAGACCTAGGGCTTTCGTGGCAATTGTTAATCGGCTCACCTTCTTAGGTTACTTGACCGAAATGGTTTATAAGCGCAGGAAAGGGAATTGTGCATCAATGAAAGCAGCCACCATTGCTTTAGTTGTCCGCTATCCCCGGGGTCAGACCCCGGAACTCTTAGATGTCCTTTCGGATGACCGCGAGATCTCTGTCCTTGAATCGGAAGTCGGGGCCGGCGATGCCGATCCTCTCCAAAAGGTCTATGAATACCGAACTCATCAGGCTCAGGAAGATAATGAATTCGGTGATTACGTTGAGGATTTGCTTTCTCAACCTTGTGTAAAGCCCGAAATCCAACAACATGGCGTTCAATGGCTAAAATCCAAGATTCGCATTGAACAGTTTCAAAAAAACGAGGCCGAGGCCGCTAAGATTATTGCGGAATACGCCTTGAAAGTCTTTGCTGCGGATCAGAAGCGGATCGACTTTATGTTGGCGGGGCCTAAGGCGCAAGTGAGAGTGCGTATTTTTGTGATAGCGCAAGCAGTTATGTCCAACGCTGCTTAGAATTTTTTAATTCTGGTCAGTTCCGCAAATTCGACATTGATAAGTGTGTCTTCCCGGGGTATCAGCGCAAGCGCGTTACCTTTTTCCTTATTTTAGGGCGGGAGACAAACAGATGCGATTGAGTTTGGGCCTCATCGGGCTTTTAGGGTTCCTCAATGCCAATGCCGTCTTTGCAACGGATGCGATTCCGGTTTGTCCGGCTTTCAGTTTGCGGAATCAAAACGGGGGAAATCCCGGCGATCTCCCGATCAATAATGCGGATGTTTTGAAGTGGAAGCAGGCCACTCAAAACCAGTTCCATGCCCGCGGCCATGTGCAGGGCAATATTGTCAAAGTCTATCCGGATCGGAACGGCCATGATCATTTCGCGATCAAAATTGGCCCGAACGATGCTGACACCGTTGAGATCATTTATAATCAGGATTTCGGTACGGCCCCGGATACCCATTCCGGCGTTCCGGTAGAAGCTTGTGGGGATTATATTACCTCCACAGCGCCGTCTCCGGGGCCTAATGGTCAAGTCTATCCAGCCTCCCCAGATGGCGCTTTGGTGCACTGGGTACATCTGGCTCCTCCCAGAAGCGGTCATCATTCGGGTTTTTTGATGATTGGCGGAATTCTGGTCGGGCAAGGAAAATCTAAGCCCGGTCAGAAACCACGGAAAGATCATGTTAACTTATCCGGATTTAGTTACTACAGCCGATAAAATTCTCGAAATTGCGGAAAAGCTGAAAACTCGGGATGTGATTGCTTTTGATACGGAGTTTATCCGTGAGAGTACATTTTTTCCTATTGTTGAAATCATTCAAATCGCCACCGAAGAAGCATCCTGGTTGATCGATGCTCAGGCTTTCAAAAAAGGCTTTCGGCCTGGCCCGCGCGGTGGTTACAATCCGGCCATTCAACCGCTCCTCGATGTTTTTATGGACGGATCCATTCTGAAGATTCTCCATGCCGCACAGGGAGACCAAGAGTGCCTATACACCAGTTTTGGCGTAACGGCGGTGAACTCGTTGGACACCGCGGTGGCGGCATCCTTGTGTGGGATGGGCGATGGAATCGGCCTCGGGAAATTGCTTAAAAACGTTTTGGACGTTGAAATCAAAAAAGGCCATGCTCGCACCAATTGGTCGGTGAGGCCGCTTCCGGAGCAACTCATTGAGTACGCCCATGCGGATGTGGTGCATCTGGTTCGCTTGGGGCGCACTTTACTCGAGGAGCTTGAAAAATTGGGTCGAAGGCCCTGGGCGCTGGAACTTTCGTCCAAATGGGAAGACCCAAAATGTTTTGAGTCCGACATTGAAGCGATGGTGAATAAGCTCGCTCGAGGCGGGCGGCTGGACAAGAAGGGTTATCCGGCTCTTTATGAGTTGATGAAATGGCGGGAAGAACGCGTCAAGCAGCTCAATTTGCCCCGGCGCTGGGTAGCCGATGATGCTGTATTAATGGATCTTGCCCATGTGAGACCCAAGGATTTGGCGCATTTAAGTGCTTTTCGAGGATTGAACAAGGGTGAGCTCAAAAATAGTGGTGAAGCCATCCTCTTGGCGCTCAAGCGGGGGTCTGAAGGCAACGAAGTGGACATACCGAGGCAGCCGCGGCCGGAGATCCCCTCCTTTGAAGAAGCCCAGGTTTTGGACGTGCTCCGCTGCTATGTCGGAATTTTAGCGGACCAACACAAAATTGCGTCCAAACATTTGATGACGTCTCCCCAGCTTTTGCCGCTTTTGCGAAATCGTCCACAAAATCGGGAAGATTTAGTAAAAGCCGGAATTTTGGGCGAAGATGCAAGCGCCTTGATTGGTGATGAAATCGTCGCGATGCTTCAGGGAAAACGTGCCCTCGCGATTCGCGGTGCGCAAATTCGAATTTTGGAGACCTCGAGTGACTGAAAACAGTGGAACCGCTGTGCGTCCCCTTTATTCTCGTGAATTCAAACGTCGGCGTGCGATGAATTGGCTGACGCTGGGTTTCACTTATTCGGCCATGTATATGGGCCGCTATAATCTGTCATTTGCCAATAAGTCCCTTTCTGAAAAGTATCATTGGGATAAAACCCAAATCGGCACCATTATTAGCTCTGGGCTTTTAATCTACGGCCTTTCGGCCATGTTCAACGGGCCGATTGCCGATCGGATCGGTGGTCGGCGCTCCATGTTGGTGGGGGCGGCTGGGGCTGTGGTTTTTAATCTTCTTTTTGGCTTGGGTGCCTATTTTGGTTTTCTCGGAACGGGTGCTTTGCTCTTGAGTTATTTTTCGTCCATCTGGGCGATGAACTCCTTTTTTCAATCTTACAGCGCGCTTTCCCTGATTAAGGTGAATGCAGGTTGGTTTCACATCTCCGAACGCGGGGTGTTTTCAGCAATTTTCGGCTCGATGATTCAACTGGGTCGAACGCTGATTTTTGTGATTTGTCCGATCATTCTCGCCTTCGGGCCTTGGCAGTGGGTATTCTTTGTTCCAGCAGCGGTGATCGCCTTGATGGCGATCCTGACCTATCGAAACGTTCGCAATGGTCCAGAGGAATGTGGATTGCCGTCCTTGGACGTTCAGGATGCTTCGAGTGGCGATACCGAGACGGTCAATCTCAAGTATGTTCTCAAAAAAGTGCTGACCAATCCCATTACGCTCACTATTGCGGTCGCTGAATTTTGTACCGGTTTTGTGCGACACGGGTTTGAACAGTGGTTTCCTCGCTACATGATTGAGGCGCAAAAGCTCCCGCTCGATTCTATTATATTCCAAAGGGGAGCTTTTGCCGTCGTATTGGCGGGAATTGCGGGGGCTTTTGCCGCCGGCACGCTTTCAGATTGGGTCTTCAAAGGGCGTCGCACTCCCGTCGCCTTTTTGGGTTATTTTGGGCAAATCATTTGTCTAGCCATTATTTGGAAAGCCCCCGGGCTGAATTGGATCATCGGCGCCTTTGTGGTGAATTCATTTTCGATCAGTATTGTCCATTCTATGTTGTCTGGGACGGCGTCGATGGATTTTGGTGGTAAAAAGGCGGCAGCTACCGCTGCGGGCCTGTTCGACGGGATGCAATACGTGGGTGGGTCCTTTGTGGGCATCGGAGTGGGCTGGTTGCTCGATCGTTTTGGTTGGGGTGCTTGGGGACCCAGTATGATCGGCTTTTCATTCATAGGCGCGATTTTGATGTTAACCTTGTGGAATGCTCGTCCAAAAACCCAAGCGCACTGATATTTTAGGATCAACTGCCGGCCTGTGGCAGTGGGCACGTTTACCTTAGCCACGTCGGCGGAAATTGATCTTCGGGGAAGATTCCGTAAAGCTCGCTCCTCGGGGGAGGCAGCGGGCTTTTGATCCCATCGTCGAGCGTATTCAGGTATTGAATGATCGCTAAGTCGTATTTTTTCAAACGGCCCAGATACTCCGGGGTGGGCTTTGTCGCAGGTTTATATACCCGGTCATGATTCCAGTAAGCCCAGAAGGCGGTCCTTCTCGACATGACCTGAACTTCGACCACATTCCCCTTTGGGGTCCGGAGGGCGAGGTGGCGCGCCCGGTAGCCTCGGTCGTAATTCTTGGTCTCGTCGAGCAGGACGGTGACACCGTCCATTTTTTTGACCGCCTCCGCCACTCTGGCGATCTGGGCTTTGTCCGAAGTAGTAAAGCGGGCTCCTGCTGCGTCATCCAGGTCCGAGAGTCGAAAGCCGAATCCCTTCTCCCGAACTCGCTCGAAGATCTTGGTTTTGAGGCTGTCCACGGTCTTGAGTCGAGCAGCGAATTCGGTGGAAGGTTCCGTGGCTTTTACCTGTCTGAATCCTTCTGCAAGTTCATCAAAGGCATTTCGTCCCTGCAGGATCAACGCATCGAGATTGATCGGCTTTTGAATTTTGGCTGCCAGGAGCTGTGCCTCTGGCAGCTTTGCGGTTTTCTGAATCATAAAAGTACCATCGGATTGGGGTAGTAGAACTTCAAACCCGCCCTCCGGGGCTTCCCGGACGTGCTGATTGCCGACTTTGTCGAGTCGGGAAGCGATCGATGGGGGCTCAGAATTCCGTAGTTTTTCGAGGATTGAAAGGACACAGCCTTCGCCCGAAAAGGCCAGGGAAGGGGAGGTCATCCCGAGGAGGAAGAAAGCTGTGACTACACCCAGGTTAACTTTCACCTATGTACTGATCGGTGGCGGCCTGCCGAAGCTTGAGTCTTTTACCGGGAGCCCTAAAAATTGGTTGCCAGCTTCCCCTGTCTGCTTTAATCGCTTAAGGATGAACTTTTTTGCGCACTTCTGCCGATGGATCATAATTTTGCCTTGTGTGGCCCTGCTCAACGGCTGCGCTTCTGTGCCGCGTTCCCAGGGCACTCAGCCCTCAGCTGCGAATTCCGGTACGGGCGAGGTGTTGCCGATTATCGACGCTCATACCCACACCGATTTTACGGGTAAACCCGAGCGCAGCAGTGGAATCATCATTACAGAGGAACAGTACTTCAAGGAGTGGAAAGAGGCGGGAGTGGTGGGGGCCATCGCTCATACGCATGAGGATGGTGGAGGTTACGCCGACCTTCGCTCTCACAATGTGATCAGTTGTGCGGGCACGGGGCCTAAGGTCGATGTCAAACGGATCGAAAATGGCCTAAAATCCGGCAAATATGGTTGTATCAAGGTGTATTTGGGATATGTCCATCAGTGGGCTTATGACAAAAATTATGAGCCCGCTTATCGCTTAGCCGAAAAGTACCATGTGCCGGTGGTTTTTCATACCGGCGACACTTACTCGATCAAGGGTAAGCTCAAGTACTCAGATCCACTGACGATTGACGAGGTAGCGGTCGATCACCCCAAAGTCACCTTTGTGATCGCCCATTGCGGCAATCCGTGGATCGAGTCAGCGGCCGAAGTCGCCTATAAGAATCCCAATGTCTATTTGGACGGCTCGGCGTTTTTGATCGGAGATTTGAATAAAGCGCCTAAAGAAAAAATCGATCAGTATGTCGTGAAGCCGATTTCATGGATCTTTGGTTACCTCGAAGATCCCACAAAGCTGATGTTTGGCACGGATTGGCCGCTGACGAATATTAAATCGTATGTGGATGCTTTCAAACGAGCGATTCCGCCAGAGCACTGGAAGGCGGTCTTTCACGACAATGCCGTCCGGGTGTTTAAGCTTCATCCCTAAGTTTGACTGGTACGAAGACCCTTTCATAAGGGCCTCGCTGCACATAGAAAACGGCAACAGGCTGTTTTTGTAGCTGGGGTGCCAATTTATTGAACTCACTTGCGCCGTGAATTTCTTTTTTGTTGGCGGCCAGGATAATGTCGCCTGCACTCAGCCCAGCGTCAAAAAAAGGTCCCCCGGCTTCTACCGCAATAATCAAAGTCCCTTTCTGTTTGGGCAAATTCAGAAAGCTTGCGATTTCCTCCGGAACGTCTCGAACCTGGACGCCCAGTGGAAGCCCAGGAGGTTTGCTGGTATGCCCGACTTGTCCCGCGAGCTGTTTGGCGGACAAAGCTTGGTCTTTGCGGGGCTGTTCTTGCACCGTCAGCGTGACAACCCCCGACTTTCCGTTGCGAAGATAACCAACGACCACTTGAGAGCCACCTGGAGTTTTTCCTACCAAGCCTTTCAGGGTTTTTGCACTATCGACACGCTGCTGATTAAAGCGGGTGATCACGTCGCCCGCTAGAAGGGCGCTTTGTTCCGCTGGACCGTTCGCGACTAGCTGACTGACGAGTGCCCCGTCGGGGGAGGGAGCTTTAAAAAAATGCGCCAGATCGGCATCGAGATCTTGGGCAACCATACCGACCCAGCCTCGAATCACTCGGCCATGCTGAATGATCTGATCCGCAACTTCTCGGGCGGTCTTTGAAGGAATGGCAAACCCAATTCCCATATTGCCCCCGCTTTGCGAAAAAATGGCCGTGTTGATGCCAATGACTTCGCCTTGAGTATTGAGGAGGGGGCCTCCGGAGCTGCCAGGGTTAATTGCTGCATCGGTTTGAATAAAGTCATCCACATCCAACATGCCCATATTACCCCGACCTTTGGCGCTGACGATTCCAAAACTCATCGATCGGTTCAGGCCGAAAGGGCTGCCGATGGCCAACGCCCAGTCACCTGGGCGAATGAGATCCGAATTTCCAAAAGAAAGAACGGGGTATTCAATGGGGGTGCCTTTTTTTGGAGGATCAATTTGCACGACCGCTAAATCAGTTTTCGGATCTAGGCCGACGACGTGGGCCTTGACCTTGTGTTTTTCATCAAAGGCCACCATGACTCGTTCGGCGTGCTCAACGACATGATAATTAGTGAGGATCAAACCATCTTTGCGAATCACGATTCCAGATCCCAGCCCCAGCAAGCGGGGATCCATGATCGAATGGCTATCTTGGAGGTCTGGCGTGGGATCCTTTCCTAAGTTGGGTAATCCCGGGAAAAAGGCGGGTTCGGGCTGGATTTGGCGAATGGTGCTGACGCTGACAACGGACGGCATGGCTCGCTCGGCGATTTCGCCAAAGGCGCCTGAAGCCTGGCTTAAAACCTCGTGACTGTTGGGCGTGGCATGGCTAAACAGGTTCAGTGAAAAAACACCGCCCCCGAAAGCGAGCGCGATAACCAGACCCTGAACGACAGGCATGCGAAATAGTCTCATGCCCAACTCGTTGCATCTTTGGTGCCTCTATCTGAAAGCGTTATTTACCGTGGCATTTCTTCAACTTCAGGCCGCTTCCGCAAGTGCAAGGGTCATTGCGTCCGGCTTTAGGAGCTTCGCGGCGATAAGGGCCGGTTTTGAGTCCCTGCGCGTCCATAAACTTCCAAACGCCGTCTTCTTTGTCAAAATAACTTTGTTCCCAATGGTCTTGCTTTTTCCCTGTGGAATCCTCGAACTGGGCACAAAAAACAATCGTACCTTTTTCGTCGGTCGGGCTTCCGGCCTCGACTTGCGCGACTTTAAGTCCTAGCCATTTTGAATTTTTGGCCCAGTCCTCAATTTCCTCGCGTTTGACCTCATGGCGAGTTTTGGAGTGGTGCGTTGAAATAATGTAGTCCACCTCCGCCAAAGTGAAAGCGGTATAGCGAGACCGCAAGAGTTGTTCAGCGGTTTTAGCCTGAGTGACGCCCTTAATCAAAGGTTGGCAACAGGCCGAAAGTTGGATTTCAGAGCCGCAAGGGCAAAGTGGAGTGGACATAAAGTCTACCTTAACCTTGGACAAGCAGAATGGGAATGGTAAAAGCCTGGGTACGATGACGATGTTGACAGAAGCTGACTTTCGAAAACACATGCAGACGACGCTGGAGCGGATTGAAAAGGCTTTGGCCGACGTCGATCCTGATTTGGCGGAATGTGAACAGGCTTTGGGATCGATGAACATCACTTTTGCCGACAAAAGTCGATGTATTTTGAGTGCTCAGCCTTCAGTGCGCCAGCTTTGGTTAGCTTTGGCCTCGCGCGGAACCGCGTATCATTTTGATTGGGATCTTGCGACGGGCCATTGGGTTGACGACAAGGGGCATGGGGTTGAGTTGTTGAATTTTTTAAAAGGGTTTCTTAAGGAAATGATCGGAAAAGAGCTCGCGCTATGACCCAGAAAGTGACGGTTTATACCACGACTTATTGCCCCTTTTGTGTGCGGGCCAAAGATTTACTAAAACGCCGTGGCATTGCCTTCGAAGAAATCTTACTGAATGAGGACGACGATCAAGTTTGGGACGATTTGTATGCGCGCTCTCAGATGAAGACTGTGCCGCAGATTTTTGTGAATGACAAAATCCTGGGTGGCTTTACGGAACTCGCGGCGCAAGATGAGAAGGATCAGCTGGCTTCATTGAAGTGAGGTGATCAATTCAGCTCTGCCAGAAATTCATCCACCGCAAGAAATAGGACTTTTTTCCCGGTCCACGTGTATTGCTCTCGGCGAGGCATTCCGGGTTCTTGAAGTTGGATAGCAAATTGAGGGGATAAGATTTCAGTAAAATGGGCTAGTGCCGGAGAAAGATCTCGGGAGCGGTTTTTGACCTCGAGGAGGAGCCAAGGCTTTTTATCCCGGGTGACGCAAAAGTCGACCTCGCGTTTTTGTTTATCTCGTAAATAAAAAAGTTCGAACTCACCTTCGGCCGAATCGGTCCAGGCGTGAATGGATTTGAGAAGGTGGCAGGCGACTAGGTTTTCGAGTCTTGCGCCTGGAGACGAAAGTGCGGCCCAATGATAAAAAAAGACTTTAGGTTCTTTTTTGAGGGAACCCTGAATTCGTTTGGAGTAAGGGCGAATGAGGAAGCAAAGAAAAATACTTTCGAGGGCCGAAATCCAGTCTTGAATGGTCGCAAACGAAACGGAGAGGTCTTCTTGCAAGCTCTGAAACGAAAAACCCCCACCGACTTTTTCCAATAGAAAGGTGACCATCAAGGAGAGTGTCTGGAGGTCGCGAATGGCTTTGAGATCCCTCAAGTCTTCTCGAATGAGTTGCTCACGGTAGAGTCGCCACCACCGGGCGGCCTTCTGCGCGCTTCCCTGTAAAAGGGGTTCGGGAAATCCTCCCAGGGTTAACAGGGATTGAAAGTCAAAGCGGGGCTGAAATGCCGCCACTCCATGCCATCCGTCGGATGGCGGAGGTTTGATCCGGTCGGTCTCGCCATAGGTAAAGGGATGGAGGTGGTAGGGGATGTACCTGCCTACGAGGCTATCTCCGGCCTTGCGGTAGATGTTGAGGCGGGCGCTTCCGGTGACAAGTAGACGAAGCCGATTTTTATGAAGGTCGTAGAGGCCTTTGAGTGAATTCTTCCATTTTTTATGTTTATGAAGTTCATCTAAAACGACTAAAGGAGTTTGATCGCTGGTTATTGTTAGGTGCGTCAGCAAGTCGGAGGGGGAGCGGGTCCACATTCTTTGAAAAGTGGGATCATCCCAAGAAAAGTAATTTTCAGGGCACCCCCATTGGTTCAAAAGACGCTCGGCCAATGTCGTTTTTCCGCATTGGCGGGGACCGGAAACAAAGGCCATTTTCCCCGTCTTGAGGGGGTCTTCGAGCAGGACTTTTTCGAGATAGCGAACGTCCAATGACATGAGATCCATTTCCTCATAGAACTGAGGATTTGTCCAGACCAAACCTCAGTTAGGTGAGGGTAGGTCAGCCCCCTACACCAGCTTACTAAACACCCGTGGCTCGATTGTCGCCGCCGCAAGCACCCCGCCGACGAGCGCCCCAGTCACTCCTAAACTCGCGACATCGGCGCCGGCCATATACAGCCCCGGGATGGGCGTGCGCGTGCGCAGGTGGGGGTTACTGAACCGTTCGGGGGTGGGGGCTAGGCCATAAATTGCGCCTTGAGGAGCGCGCGTAAAGAAGGTCGTCGATAGCGGAGTGGATAGTTCGTGATGCCGCACTAAGCTCATGAGTTTTGGAATATGCCGTTGCAGTTGAGCGAGCAGCCTCTGCTCAATATCTTTTTTAAACTCCATGTAGTCTTTGTCACGATTGCCGCGTCGAGAGTCCTTCCATTTCTCAAAGGCCTCCCAGGGCACAAAAGTCAGGGCTTCCATCGTATGTTGGTTGTTCGGCCCTGGGTCGTGCAGGGGGTCCTTGAGTGAGGGAAAGGAAACATAAAGGGCCGGGGCAACGCTTTTGGGGTCTCTGACATCCCAGCCAGAAACCTCCATGTCCCAGGTTTCAAAAAACCATTGATTTGCCCGGGTTGCGCCGGCGGCCTGGATATCGCCTTCGAGCCCAAAATAGAGGCAAACATGAGGGGGGGATTGCTTTAGTTCTGCAATTTCGGTCGCCCAGGGGGCAGCTCGCTGCTCGGCCGGTAAAAGAGAGGTCGTCGTTCGGGCGCCTGCGGCCGAAATAATCGTTTTGGCCCGAATTTCGCGCCCATTTTCCAAAATAACGCCGACGGCTTTGCCTTTTTCGATCAGAATTTCCCGAACAGGGGCGCGAACCACCGTCTGTCCCCCGGCATCGTGAACCGTTTTCAGCAGTGAGGCGGCAATAGTTTTCGAACCGCCGGCCGGATAATAGCCCCCTCCCATAAAGTGCTGCACCGTCATCGCATGAATGGCAAAGCTTGAGTTCCTAGGAGTGCTGCCATAATACCCCCATTGGGCGCAAAGAACGGCTCGAAGGCGCGCATTGGGGATAATACCGCTGAGGACCTGGTCGGTAGTCTGGGTCCAATAGTTTTTTCTGCCCGCAAGAGCCATTACCTTTTGAGTGGCCACCGCTGCCCAAATGGGAAATGTTCTGAGGAGAAAGTGGACTTTGGCTGATTTAATGACCTCTAGAATCGCGGCAAAATATCGGTCAATGGACGCCTCTTCTTGGGGAAAGGCCTTGAGAAGCGTCTGTTTGAAATCCTGTCGAGAAGAAGGAAATTCAATTTGAAACCCGTCTGGGAAAAAGAACCGTTCGTAAATATTTCCGAGCGGTTCCATGCGGATATGACCATTAGAAAGCCAGTTGAGGAGGCGGCCCGGAATTTTTTTTTTGCCCATTTCGCCTAGGCAGTGGACTCCCACATCCCAAGTAAAACCTTTGCGGGAAAAGGTATGGGTAAAGCCTCCGGCGACATAATGTTGCTCCAAAATCAATACTTTGCGACCGTATTTGGAAAGCGCCGCTGCGCAAGCCATGCCACCCATTCCCGATCCGATCACGATGACATCCCAAGGACCCTGCGATTCAAACTGATTGAGCGGGATCGACGGGATCGTCAAGGAAGCGGAAGGGGAGTGGGTGGCCATGATGGCTCCTAATTGTTTGCGTTGGTGGATAGTTCGATCATGATATTCCCCACGGCATAAGGCACTGAGTAGGGACGCTGAGCCGTGCGGTTGAAGTCATGGTCAAAGCCTAGCTTATGCATCCACTCATGTGCAATGTTTCCCGCCACCTCTTGCACCGTGAAGCGCTGGAACCAATAATGGTTCATATAGATCTCAGGATGGCCGGCATAACCATAGCCGATGACGCTTTTCTTCTTGTACCAAGGCGGATTGTAAAGGTTGAGATCCAATTGGGCGACGTGGTCATCCGCCGCCGAATAGGTCTCGTGTCCCTTCATGATTTGTTCGTAGACCTGTTCATTCGTTAGGTTGTTGTTGTTAGCAAACTGGGGCTTTCCGTTAAAAGTAAAGTCCAGAACCTTTTGATGAAACTCTTGACTGTTGAAGACTTGATCGATGAGTTCGATAGATTGTTTCAGTTTTGCATTCTCCACTGTGGAAAAGCCGCTGAGGTGTGCGAGATCGATCTTGAGGCCGTCCTGCCCGTCAATCGGGGTGAGGGGGGCCGCTCTGGCGTTTCCGGCAAATCCGATGCTTAAAAAAAACACTACGAGGGCACTCCTGACTGCAGTGAGGTGTCGCTTGTTTTTCATCGCCTTCTCCTTGGCTTTGTTGGGCCGGTGGTCCTACCGGCTAAAGTACTGCTATGTAATTAAGTGTGACGATTTTGGCTGAATTTTTAAATGGGAAATAAATGCAGCTTGTTTAAAAAGTGACCAGGCAACAAATGCGAGAGGCAAACAGCAGGTACAGACGCTTGGCGGAATGAAGAAAAATTTTATTTTTCAGTTGAATTAATTAAAAAAAGAGATAATAACGCGATGCAACAATATTGGAGATCGTATGCCATTACTTTTCGCGTTATTATTTTCTGTTTTTTCTTTAAGTATATGTGATTGCATGTCTTTTTCTGCTTTTGCAGGAGAGTGGGACAGTGTGAATAGCCCCGTGCGATTGGGGGCGGGCTTCTCTCCCCGTTTTGCCGACCTTCCCCTGCAATCGATGGTGCCTGTGGAGCATATGCCATGGGCCGATACCTACTGGCCAGCGGATCGGGGAGGCATTGCCTATCGCTGGAACTCAAAAGACCCTGCCTTCGCGTGGACCGACCCGCATCTGCGAGCCTCGGATGCGATTTTTCATTATCATTCACCCAACAAGGTGGAGGCCATGCGGATGAGTCGATATGAGCTCTCACAGCTTTCGCCAACTGAAAAATTCGATCTTGTGCGCGGCGAATACGATTATCCTTTAACCCGCCAAGTGCTCAAGCACACCGGCCCTCTCAGGGCTTATTGGGAAGGCATTTGTCATGGCTGGGCTCCGGCCTCCGTCAATCATGCCGAACCGTTGCCCAGCGATGTGGTTAACCGAGATGGGATTGTGATTCCATTTGGGTCCGCAGATGTGAAGGCTATCCTCGACTACTATTACGGCACTCAAAATATGCGGGTTCGCCAGATGGGTAAGCGCTGCAAAGTCGATTTAACTAAAAACCCTCAGTCGACTGATCCGGATTGTTTGGATGTGAACGCAGGCGCTTTTCATATTGTCCTGGCCAATTCGATTGGACGTACGGGGCGTCCCATTGTGGCGGACGTTTCCAGAGGTAATGAGGTTTGGAATAATCCTATTTATTCTTACTCGTCAAAGATTGTTCAGCAGACCGTGGGGGCAGCCCCGGGTTCAGCCAAAAACACGGTTCGCCGGGTTTTGCTTGAAACTGAAGTGCGCTTCGCCAGTGATGACGAGCGTCTTCCTCCGCAGTGGGAGGCGACGGTGGGTCAAGAGCAACTCGAAATTCCTGCTGACGGAGCGGTTTTTAATATTGAAGATTACGCCACTAAATACCGTTATGAGGCGGTTCAGTATAAATATTGGTTAGAGCTGGACGGTGCCGACAATATCATTGGAGGGGAGTGGGCGAGCGCTGACCGGCCAGATTACATCTGGTCGAAGGCGCCGATGGCTTTTGAAGGAGACTTTGCCGCTTTGAATTGGGTTTACCGTCCAATGTTCAAGTAAGTAATGATTAATTAATTGCGTAAAGCGGTCAAGAAAATTAGAATGCTTGATCATGCGTGTTCTTCTTTTGCAAGATGACGAGGTTGCTCGGGAACGGGTGGCCTTTGTCCTCGAAAGCCAATTTAATGCAACCGTCATTCAGGTTTCAACGCCCCAAGAAGCCCTGAAAATCCTGGAGCACCCGGGGGCAGACCTGAATTTACTGGTGATTGATTGTGAGAGGTCTAAGGAACTCGATCGGCTCAGGTCCAAAGCCACCGAAATTCAGAGTATCGTTTTTTACCACGGCAAAAAAAACAAGCCCGTCGCTATTTCGGCCCCTCCAGGAAGACCGAATCCCGTGGTGATCGAGCGTGCGGATATCATTGAAAGCCTGAGTTCGGCTATTCATCAGTTAGTCGTGGATGAGAAGCTCCCGCGTTCCGAAGATGATCGAAATTTTTGTAAGATTCGAACCAAACTGCTTTTGTCGGTATGTCCGCTGCAGTCTGATATTTTCATTCGTCTTTCGGAGTCCAAGTATCTCAAGCTTTTCCGGGAAGGCGATACCTTTGACCTTCAGGACATGGAAAAGTATACGGTTCGTAAGGGTGTCGAGTATCTTTTTCTTCGAAAGACCGGCATTCAACAGTTTATTCAAAAATATCAAGACGAACTTCTTCTTCGCCTGAATCAAAAGGCACCTGTTCAACTTGAAGACGCCATTGAGCAAAACGAAGCGGCGTTTGAGACCATTCATGAACTGGGGCATACCTTAGGGTTTACTAAAGAGGTACAAGAGGCGGCGAAAACCCAAGTGCAAGTGACCATGAAGGCCATTGGCAATAGTCCTAAGCTTTCAAAGCTGATGGAAAAATTGGACAGCTTCAAGGGTAAGTACATCTCGGCGCATAGTATGATGGTCGGTTACGTCGCTTGCGCAATCGCTTCACAGCTCAAGTGGGGCTCGAACACCACTTTTCATAAGCTGAATTTGGCCGCCTTTCTGCATGACATTACTTTGAACAATCATGATCTTGCTCGATGTAAAACGATCGCCGAGGCCAAAGAGGGTAATTTTACGGATGCCGAAAAACAATCCTTTGCTAAGCATCCCTCGGACGCCTCTGAACTCGTCAAGCGGTTCAATGAAATTCCACCCGATGTCGACATTATTATCGCTCAGCACCATGAGTTGCCGAGCGGCGAGGGTTTTCCTCGGCGGTTGCAGGCGCATCGGATTGCTCCCTTGTCGGCTCTTTTTATTGTTGCTCATGATTTGACTGACTTCGCTTTATCGGTCGGAAAAGGCGCCAAGGTGGGGCATTTTCTAGCTCAGGCCAAGGAAAAATATACGCCTAGTCAATTCAGAAAGGCTGTCGAAGCCCTTGAGCAGGTGGAGGATCTGGAGTTTGACGTCTGAGGCGGGCAAAAACCGATCCGGTGGGCATGCGGTTTTGGTGGCCTCGGGGATCCTGCTGAGTCGGCTTGCGGGGCTGGTGCGCGAGCGCGTCTTTGCTCATTATTTGGGCAATTCGAATGCCGCTGGAGCTTTTCGCGCGGCCCTTCGGATTCCCAATTTTCTGCAGAATCTTTTTGGGGAAGGGGTGCTTTCGGCATCGTTTATCCCGGTTTATTCAAGGCTGCTCAGTGATGGTGAAGCCGATGATCGACAGATGGCCGCGCGAGTCGCCGGCGTGGTTGGCGCGGTCCTTTCGCTCTGGGTGTCTGGTCTGGTTTTAGTCGGGGTCTTGCTGACGCCTTATTTGGTCGGCTTAGTGGCCCCCGGATTTCAAGGCGAAATTCGCGAACTAACGGTGCGGATTGTGCGAATCCTTTTTCCGGGTGTCGGTGTATTGGTTTTATCGGCTTGGTGTTTAGGGGTTCTCAATAGTCATCGCAAATTTTTTCTGTCCTACGCGGCTCCTGTACTGTGGAACCTGGCTATGATTCTGACTCTCGTGTTTTTTGGCGCCCGGGGCGTCACCGAGGGAGATCTCGCCGTTGCACTGGCCTGGGGAACGGTCGTGGGTTCGGTTCTTCAGTTCGCAGTACAATTACCTTTTGTTTTTAAGTACGCCCCCCGGATCCGATGGGCGCTTGATACTCAACTAGCCCCAGTTCGACAGGTTTTTCGTAATTTGGGGCCGGTGGTGTTGAGTCGCGGTGTAGTCCAACTGAGCGCTTATATTGATGGGATGATCGCCAGTTTTTTAGGGGCGGCCGCAGTTTCAGGTTTAGGCTACGCGCAAACGATTTATCTCCTGCCCATTGGACTGTTTGGGATGTCTGTAGCCGCCGCTGAACTTCCTGCGATGTCTCAGGCCTCGGGTCGCACTGCTGATGTCCACTCGATGTTGTGCGCACGACTAGTGGCGGGCCAACGTAAGATTGCATTTTTTGTGGTCCCGTCCGTTGTGGGATTCTTAGTTCTCGGTCGGGGGATCGTGGCGGCTCTTTATCAAACAGGGCAGTTTGGGGGGGGGGACACCCTTTATGTATGGTATATTTTGATGGGCTCTACGATTGGTTTATTGGCCGCCACCTGGGGGCGCCTTTTATCATCGACGTTTTACGCGGTGGGTGACACCCGTACTCTTTTTCGTTTTGCGGTTCTTCGGGTGGTCTTGACTGCTTCGTTGGGGGTGCTTTTTGCTTTTCCTTTCAGGCCGGCGATCGACTTTGTGTTTGTGCACGGGCTCCATTTGCCCAAGGTCTCCGGCGGCGCCGGCGAGTTGGGAATGGGCGCGGTGGGTTTGACGGCCTCCGCAGGAATTGCGGGCTGGATTGAGTTTATTCTCTTGCGAGCGGCGCTGGCGCGCCGGATTGGCCCTGCTCGAGTTCCAGGCGAGTATCAGCTTCGGGTATGGGGTGCCGCAATTTTGGCCGGTATGACGGTTTTTCTGAGTGCTCGCATCTCAATGGTCTCGCCCGTGATGACGGCAGTCTGGGAGGTGGGTTGCTTTGGCGTCGCCTACCTGATGTTGTCGATCCTTTTGCGAGTTCCGGAAGTGCTAGAGCTTCTGAAGCGCGTTCAGCGTAAAGGCTGATGGGGATCCGGGCAAAAACCTCGAGAATCTAAAGTGCATCCTGCGTTTTGTTCAAAGCTGTCTTGAGCTTTGACGACGATGTTTTTGTTTGCGAGATAGTTGCCGACATTGCCTAAAAAATCCTCTCTACCCTTAAGATCTAGTTTTTCCGGCCATTCCACGGGGATCGCTTTCTTTCCGAGGGGGGTGAAAAAGTTGACTTTCCAAGGATTGGGTAGGTTGAATTGCATTTTTTCAGCCGTTTTTCCGGCCAAAAAAAGGCGAAACTCACTTTCCATTGTGCGATCACTGACATCCACGTCGAGTGCGATGCGGATCATGCGTCCGAAGTCCCCGGCACTACTGCTCGTGCAGATATCGTGTTCGCGTGAGCTGATGGGAATGCCCGGGATTATGACGCTACTGCGGCTATCAAACCGACCCTTGATGTGATGGACATGGTTTTGGTCGAAATCGAGGTACCATTTGGCGATTGAGCTTTGAGAATGGGCGAGATCGGGCTCGATTTCAAAGGGACTGGTTTCCATGCAGCGCAAGGTCAGCGGCGCGAGGATAAATCCCTGCGGGAGGATGCCGTCCCGCACACATTCTTCGGAGACCCGGCTCTTAATTTCGTTCATGAGGGCTGAGTGCACTTCAGCATAACGAGATTGATCCAGTTCCATGAGTTCGCCCCAGGCAAAATATCGGAGCGACACGGTGCCAGGAAAGAGCCGATCGCGCGGATCATTGAGGTGCGGTACGGTCAGGGTTTCGAGCTCTTTGATTTGCACTCGGATGGGCGAGATGAACCAGGTTCCGAGAGGAAATTTCCAATTCCAGCCAGTACGATGAACGCTCACTCGTTCGGTGGGGCTGAGCTGAAGCGTTAAATCATTTGGGATGTTTTGGCATGAAGCATCCAGGGGCGGAGCGGCGGGTATGGACGGTGTGGTCGGCGCAGGCAGTGGTGAAAGTATGGGTTTTTTAGGTAGGTCCGCGGGCAGAGGCTCTTCGCGTGGCACAAGGACAGGCTCGGTGGCGTTAGGTTCTCCGGCGGTCGATTGGGGTTGTGCTTGTGCCTCGGTTACAGGCTGAGAGGGGGGCAGTGAATGGCTGCTGCATCCGGCATTCAAGGTCAAGCTGAGTAAGAAATAGGCGATTTTTTTCTGTGTCCCGTTCATGGCGCAGAGAAGTATCACGGCTGTATTTAGAAGTAAACTAAAATAGTCAGGTAATTAAAATATGTAAATATAACAACATATTGGACAAGTAAAGGCGTATTCGATTCTACGGAACTCTCGCTTTGCCGAAGTCATCGAAGGCATCGAACGACCCGGAAGTCAGAATTTATTTTGAAGAGGGGCGGGCCAAAACGGAGATTGCGGCGGTTTTTCGGCGCATTTCAGATCCTTTACAAGATCTGCAGGAAGACCTATAATCAGAGCTGAAAAGAGGTCTGATATGAGAGCTTATAAGAAGAGGGAAATGAACATTACTGAAGACATCATTCCTCTGAGCCAATTTAAGACACAAGCTTCCAAGGTGCTCCATTCGCTTCATGAAACGGGGCGATCCGTGGTGATAACCCAAAACGGGAAACCATCTGCGGTAGTTATTACTACTGAGGAGTTTGATCGTTTAAGAGAAAGAGAAAATTTTATTGCTGCCGTTGAACATGGTCGCGCGGATGCCAAAGCTGGTAGAGTTATGCAAACAAAAGCTTTGGAGCAGGAACTAAATAAAAGGTTTGGAAAAATGAAATGAAACTGATTTGGTCGGAGCGGGCGTGGAATGATTTGATTCAGATTGGTGAGTTCATTGCCCAGAGTGCACCTCAAAATGCCAGGAAGCACACCCAGCTTCTATTGGATCGTGCAAAACAGGCAGCCCAGCTCCCTCAATCAGGCCGGGTGGTCCCTGAATGCGTGGAAGAAAACCTGCGTGAGTTGATCGAGGGAAATTACCGCATTGTTTACGAGATCGATTCCAAGAAGAAGACTGTCACCGTGATCACTGTTTTTGAAGGCCATCAACTACTACCTGTAAGAAAATAATCATCCAGAAAAACTTATGTCTAATCTTACAAAACCAAAAGCCTGTTTCGATCAGGTCTGATACTTGTAGCAATAATGGCACATATTTCCGGTAAACGTCAGCCCTAATGTTATCACGTTCTTTCCTTTTTAACTAAAAGCAATACCTTGACAAGGTATACCTGAATCAGGTATACTGTAAGTGTATGGCGATCCAGTCGTTTGCGGACAAGGATACTGAGAAATTCTTCAAAACAGGGAAAGCGAGCAAGGCGCCTTGGGCTAAGGTTCGTGAAGTGGCTCGTCGAAAATTGGATATGATTTCCTATGCATCCAAGTTGGCAGACCTTAAAGCGCCACCAGGCAATCGGCTAGAGGCGCTCTCAGGTACGTTAGCCGGAAAACACAGCATTCGAATCAATGATCAATGGCGGATCGTCTTTAAGTGGACAGCAGCGGGACCTGCCGAGGTCGAGATTGTGGATTATCATTAATGGAGGACTTATGAATCAGTTACGCAAGCCTACCAGCCCTGGAGAAATTCTGGCAGAAGAGTTTCTAAAGCCGATGAATCTGACTCAAAGTACGTTGGCTAAACACATAGGCTGCGATGTGAAGGTCATTAATCGAATTATCAATGGGCGAACTGCAGTAACCGCTGAGATGGCTCTCAAACTTGGAGCGGTATTTAAGATATCTGCAGATTTTTGGCTGAATGCTCAGAAAGCTGTAGATCTCTATAAAGCGAGTCAGAAAATTCGAAAGCTCCCCTTACCAATTGCGGTATAGTAGTGTTGTGTTGGCGCTTATTCACAAGAAACGCAGGGGCTGGGTTTTGGAGTTATTTTGCAGTGAGTCTGGGCGCCACATTTAGCAGCAAGATTCCTGCAAGGTCGATGTGGCGGGCTTCCCCCAACGAAATTCCCTTTTGCCAGCAGTCAAATTGGGGTAAACAATATTTATGGGCGGCTTGCGGAACTTTTTTCTCATTCTTTCGGCACTGTGGGTCTTTTCGGCTATCCACGGTCAGACACATCGCAATCCCGCTCCTATTTCATTCAGTCATTCTCAACAGACACTTAAAGCGGATATTCCATCGCAAGGACGCATCGCATCTGCAGATGCTGGTGGGGTCCATTTCGACTTTCTACCAACCCCTACAACCTTCATTTCCGGAACTAGCCAGTTTGTCTCTTTTGTATTCTTTCCGACCGCACGGTCGGACGAGAACAATTATCAGCTCATTCGTTCTGGATTAAGTCCTCCTTCCTCTCTCGCCTAATACCGTTTTCAATCAATATTTTTATATTTTTTAAACTTTAGGAGGAATCCATGAAGAATTGTATTTTTGCATCTCTAATTATTCTGGGTAGTTTAACCGCGTTCGCTTCAGGCTCTACAGCCGGTTCAGTCGAGATTCGAGCTGTGTTCGAGTCACCTAACGCCGCAAGCATCGACATGAAGGCTAACGACGATGGGACGATCTTTCACGTTGCGAAGAAGCCCATTCTTTTGCAGGGCGATATCGCAGATGCGAGTGTCACCCCTAGTGGCGAACAATCGTCGTTAAACATCACGCTCACAGACGTTGGGGCAAAAAAGATAAAGGACTTCACTGCTACGCATGTCGGTAGCAAGATGGTAAAGGCTCTGCCGTGCCCGTCAGAGTTCAGCTGGAATTGAGTTGACGTCTTGATATAGGGTTTTGGATGCTGGGGGAAGTTCGGCCCGAGTTTTTAATGACCGGTACATCGTGGCCCGGAAGACCCCGAGAGCGCAGCAAATGTCGGCGGCGGTGTTTGCCGGGTCCGCATGCATCCGGCGGGCAAGCGCAGTTTTCTTTTCATCCATGAGGTTGGGGCGCCCGCCGCGACGACCGCGCGAACGGGCTGCGATGAGGCCGGCGCGAGTCCGCTCCTGAATCACTGAGCGTTCGAACTCCGCCAGGCAAAAAGGTGAAATACCAACCGACCCCCGCTACTTTGGGTTTCGATGCCCTCGGTGAGCGAGCGGAATCCGATTCCGCGAGATTGCAATCCCGTCACCGTGTCGATGAGGTGACGCAAGGACCGCCCGAGGCGATCCAGTCGCCACACAACCAAAGTATCTCCGGGGCGAAGCTGGTTCTGAGCTTCGATCAATCCCTCGCGTTCGGCGATTCCGCCGCTGGCAACGTCTGAGAATATTTTTTCGCAGCCTGCAGCAATCAGTGCGTCTCGCTGGAGCGCGAGATTTTGATCCTGGGTTGAAATCCTTGCGTAACCAATAAGTCCCACTTCGACTTAACTCTTGAACTACCCGGCGTTTGAGTTCATCCGGGATGCCGTGGCGTTTGCCACCCCGCCCTTGAGGTAGGGCTGCGATTTCGGCGCGCAGCTGCGT
The DNA here is from genome assembly GCA_051382295.1 of Bdellovibrionota bacterium FG-1. Taxonomy (GTDB): domain Bacteria; phylum Bdellovibrionota; class UBA1018; order UBA1018; family UBA1018; genus JBBCAW01. Next base: position 34,102 of record JBBCAW010000058.1, read on the forward strand.
TATTGCAGCAGGTACCTGACGATGATTGACTGCATTCATGAGATTCGTTCCTCCGTTGGGAACTTGGTCTCACGGGTTTTCAACTTACGTCAGACGGGGGCGGCAGAGTCTTTACGATGCGTCTCGGATTCGACGATATTTTGTGGGGATTTTGGGTTAATGCCGAGATCAACGGTCACGAATTCGTCGAACCTCTTTGATGAGCTCTGGCGGCAGGTAGTCAAAAGCCCGTTTCTGCAATTCAAGCGGGATTCCGTGGAGAGGTTCCGCAATGCTTCCCGCAATTGCGGCAATGGTGTTAGAGTCGCCACCGCAGCTGACCGCGAGACGTAGGCAGTCCTCGAAAGACTCACTCGCGAGTACGCAGGCGAAAGCCACGGGCAACGATCCGTCGCAGGTGGCATCGAATCGATTGACCTTGCGAATTTTGTCGACGGTTCGATTGAGGCGATAAGGGAATCGGCTGGTCCAAAACTCCCTGATTTCCGCCTTTGAGGCCCCTTGCAACGCCAAAAAAACTGCGCCGGCTACAGCTTGGGCTCCAAGAATACCCTCTGGGTGATTGTGCGTGACCTGGGCACTTTTCGCTGCCTCCTCAAGTACCGCCTCCAGGGTTATGCAGGCATAGGCCACCGGGCTCACTCGCATGGCGGAACCATTTCCGAGGCTTCCGTAGGGACGGGCTGTATCGTGCCACGCCCAGTCTCGGAACTGGGGCCCGTAACCCAAGTCCGGATAAGCCCGCGCAAACTTGCGATAGGTGGAGGCGTAGTCCAGTTTGTCGATAAGGGCCACGGCGGTGGCGACGGTGAGGACGGTGTCGTCCGTGAAGTAATTTTGCGAGGTCAATAGCTCAAAATCGGTGCGTTTGAGATTGTGCTTCTCGTAGATCGACCCAACGATGTCACCGATTATTGCGCCGAGCATGTCAATTCCCCTCAATCAAATACACGCACTCCCGCGATACAATCTTTTGCCCAAGCTTTTCCTGCAGCGCCTCCGCGTAAGCAGTCACCTGTTTTGCGTAGTACGCGCTGACCTGGGCTTTCCGCTCCGCCGAGTCAAACGTGTCGCTTTTCCAGTCGACGATATGGGCGCCCTCGGCGTCGACATAAAGTAGATCGATGATGCCATGAACTTCACCCGCCACATGAAACGGCACCTCCGGAAAAACCGCAGTGGCGGCTCGAAGCTTCTGGTAAAGTGGGGACGCCAGGAATCTCGTGATGCCTGCCTCAAGCGGCGCTAGTTCTGACTTTTCACAGCTGTAATCGGAATGGTTGAGCTCCGTCAATGCCGCCAAGGCTTGTGCCTGGGTAGCGCTGTGGCCTAAGGCGCTCCTCCTGCAAAGCCATTCCATCACGGCATGGGTGAGGCTCCCAAAGTCCTTACCGCGCGCCTTGCCTCCCGAGTTGCCGGTAAAAAGCTCCATCGCCTCGGCTTTGAGTTTGGTGGTAACGGCTTCCGATCTCTTATCGCGCTTCGAAAGCGCCAGGCAGGCGGCGGCTTGTTGCTCGCGAGTCTGAGCCAAAGTTTGGGTTGCCAGCTTGGGTGCCGGCCCGGCTGCGCGAGGGGCATGGCGGGTTAGGTAATCTGGGCCGAGCACGCGTTCGATGATGGGGAACCCTTCTTTGAGTAGACTCATGAGCGGGGCTGCGAAACTTCCGGCCTCCTGTCCCTCATTGCTGACGAGATAGAGGTTTTCGATGGCACGAGTGGCGGCAACATAGAGGACCCGCTTTTCTTCTTCGACTTTGAATATCGTCTCGCGGTCGATGGCCTTTTCTAGTTGGGAGATCTTGGATAGGCTCTGGCCCAGAAATTTGAACTGAACCGGTACGATTTCCTCATTGTCGCGGTCGACGATCACATCGATTTTGGTCATGCAATGGGCGCCTGGATTAACCAGCAGCACAAAGCGGCTCTCTAACCCCTTCGAAGAATGAATCGTGAGGAGCTGCACTTTCGAGGGCTTGGCGGTCTTCAATACGAGCTTATCTTCGCTGAGCTCATCGCCATCGCTCTGGCCAAAGGCCGCTGTCTTGAGGGCGCCCGCGATGAGGTTCTCGACGGTGAGCTTTTCGTTAAAGTGATTGAGTGCAAGCTCGGCTTTCAGGATCTGGGTGAGATTGGTCACTGCCGAGACGATATCTTCGTTATTGAGGCCTCGGCTATTGGAGTAGATCCCGAGCGCTTCGCAGGCCCGTTCGAAACGAACCGGGAGCGCGTCGGGGGAACTCGCGGCTTCAGCCAGCGGGAGGAGGGAGGTGTCCAGGGCCGCAAGCTTTTCGAGCGTCACGTCCTTCACTCCTTTCAAATCTGGGCCACAGCGTTCAAAGAGGTCATGGATTTCCTCGTCGGTATAGCCTAGGTACAAAGTGCGAAGCGCCGCGAAAAGGTAGTGGCGGTTGCGGGGTTCAACTAGGATCCCCATGAGGGCGATGAGGGACATGACTTCAGGCGTCTGTAAAAATGCGGTCTCTTTGCTATTGATGACGGGCACCCCTAGCTTGAGTAAGGCGTCTTCATAAGAATGCATACCGGCGGCTTTGCGGAACAAAAGCATGAATTCGCCGGGCTTGGCTAGTCCCGCCTCAATCTGTTCCTTGATCCAAGTGGCCGTGGCCCAGGCTTCGCGTTTGCGGTATTCCTCAACACCCATGGTGCCTTTGGCGCCAAAGCCTTCGGTTTCGGGCGTATCGGTGGATAGACTTAATTTGAGCTTCAGAAGTTGGACGGCGGGAGTTTTAGGAGGCTCGTCCTTAAAAGCAACCATCGCTTCGTAGGCGGGCGCCGCAAACTCTTCGGTCTCATGCTTTTGAATGATGTGCTGAAAATGTTCGTTGATGAATTTGACGATGCCGGGAGTGGAGCGAAAGTTAGTGGAAAGAATCCGGTCGGACTTCTTATTGCCGGAGATGAGTAGAGTCATCACTTTCAAATAGATCGAGATATCCGCGCGGGCGAAGCCATAAATGCTTTGTTTGGGATCTCCCATGAAGACCAGCTTGCCGGGAATGGGCTCGCATGCTTCCCAGGGTTGTCCGGGCACGGTTTCGGCCGCAGCCAGGTGAAACAGGATCTGGACTTGGAGCGGGTCAGAATCCTGAAATTCATCCACGATGATTGCGTCAAAGCGGGCTCCGAGTGCGGTCTTGAGCGCGGGTTGGTCGCGCAGGCCATTGCGTACCAAGATCAGGCAATCCTGAAAATCCAAGTATCCATGGGTCCGTTTGAATTCATCATAGATCTTGCGGTAGGCCGGAAATATTTCAAGCAGCGAGTTATAAGCCTCGACGAGGGCCTCTTGCTGGTAATCCGCGATGATCTCTTTGAGGCTTTTGATGCGGGCTTTGTAGGTCTTGAGAAAATCGGCGTCCGTGTAGCTGCCTTGTTTACCGAGCGCGGAGAATGGGAGTTCGCCTCCCAGTAAGAGGAATTTTGTAAATGAGGTGAACTCGTCGTTTTTCTCTCCAGTGATCCCGTGAGTCTTGAGTGTCTTGAGAATGTCGGGACGCTTGAGGTAAAGCTTATCGGTTTCGTCCTCGATGACTTTTTCAATTCCGACTAAGATGTCGTGGCAGGCTTCAGTGACGAGCTTTTCGCAGGTGGCGTGATAGCGGGCACGTTCGGTTTCACCACCGGAGGCAAGGCGCCGGGGTTTGAGTTCCCGGTTGAGGTAAAGCTTCTCAAAGAGGTCAAAGATCAGCTCATCTGGAATGGAATCTCCCAGCGTTTCACTGATGCGGCTGCGTGCCGCAAGCTCGGTGGCATACCGTGGGTCATCGAGCGCCTCGGCTTCATAGAACATGCGGATGACTTCTCGCCGGATTGCCGCAGTCATGCGTTCATCGGCAATCGCACACTGGGGATCGATCCCAAATTCAACCGGGAATTCCTTCAGAAGATCAAAGCAGAAGGCATGTACGGTGCTGATCTTGGCTTTATTGAGGTTGTCCAGGATCTCAGCCGCGTGCTTTTGAAGCCTGGGGGCCGCGTTCGAGGCCACGGCACCTTCAAAAGCAAAACGGATGCGGTCCTTGATCTCGGTGGCGGCCTTGGTCGTGTAGGTGATGACGGCGAGCTTATCGGGGCTGATGCCGCCATGGAGGAGTAGATTCTTCACTCGTTCTTGTAGGCAATGGGTCTTACCGGCCCCGGCGCCCGCCCTTACAAAGAGGCTATGGCTCAGGCCTGCGCGTTCTTCGCCGGTAATAAAATCGCGTTCACTTTGATCAATGGGTTTTTTATTATTGCTCATTCACTCACCGGTCCTTCGAGGCACTCGGCCATCGTCGCGAGTTGCGGGGAGCTTTCCGCAAAGTAGCGTCTCCGTGTTTGGACGCCCCCACAAACCAGGCGGAAATCACAGCCCGTACAGGCCGCGTGGTTTTTATGGAAATGACCTTGGGTAATCGAATCATGGAGCAGGGTCATGAAGGCCTGAAACTGGGCGGTATAGTCATGGTAAGGAGCCTCGACAATATCCCAGCCGCCTTTTTCGGAGCTGAAGTAATAGCCAGTCGTGAGATCGGAGGGCTTCATCTTGAAACCGGATTGCTCGATGGCCCAATGGCCATAAATAGCGTGCTGGAAATGAACGTACCGGTCGGCGTCTTTGAAGAGGTTAAGGTTATCCCTATGCCGGTTCTTGCCGGTCTTGTAATCCAGGACGCGGTAAAGACCCTTGCCGTTGGTATCCAGGCGGTCGACGGCGCCATTGAATTTGAGTGTTAGGGTTTGGCCGGCATTCTTCGGATCAGGCCAGCTAAACAGGAGTTCTTTGAAGGGTTCTTCGACTTTTATGGGGTAAAAACCAGTTTCTTCGACCTGGATGATTTCACGCGCGATAAATTCAGAGGCCAGTTCGCGAATCTCGCTCAGTTCCTGTTCGATAATGGCGGCTGGGACTCCTGCGCGGTTGGTGTCAAAGGCTTGGGCGGCGGCACTAATGATGGATTCTAGGATGCCGGGAGCTTCTTTCTTCATGAAGTTCAGCCAGCGAGCTGAAGTGGGTTCTTCTGCCATGAAGACGCGCGCTAGCTTTTCAAAAACCTCGTGAATCAGCTCGCCTCGTTCCATGGCATCGAGCCATTGGAGCCCAGATCGAGTATCCGTTTCCAGCGCGGCTACTCCGGCCACTTTTCTGAGATAAAACTTGTAGGGACAGGTAAAGAAATCCGCAATCGCGGAGGCGCTCAGGTCCCGTCCGACCAGCTTGGCCGCAAGGGCGGGCGCACTCACGCCGTCTTCGGTGTTATGGCGACGATCCGAGCGCCGACTGAGGATTTGGGTCCAGCGCGCGAATCGATCACCGACTTGGTCATGAGAGGTGAGCCATGCATCATGACTGAGAAAGGGGTTGCCGGCCAAATCTGCGGAGAAAAAGGTCTCGCTCAGGCCGCTGAGTTCGTAGATAGATTCGGCCTTTTGCGGGTAACCAAAGGCCCCCAAGACGCGGTTGAGAAAGGAAGACGGTAAGGAGAGGGCGCCGGACTCCAGATCGTGGCTTTCAAAGCCCAGATACAGGCTATTTCGGACGCCTAGGCAAATTTTCTCAAGCAGATCTTTTTGGATCTCGCGCGGTGTTGACAGGCGAAGTTCATGACCGAATTTGAGATGTTCGATGCGTTCATTGAGAGCCTGCCGCTCGGTATCCGTTAGGATGGGGTCGGGCGTGACCTTGGGCGGATAATGGTGGTCTTGGAGTCCCAAGACCGCGAGGTGACTCACTTGACAGCCAATCAGATCCTCAGGACGGCCAAAGAAGAGACCATGGCGATCCAGTTCGAGAGAATGGAGACTGAGTCGCGCTTCCAGGAGTTCGGAGCGCAAGCGGTCCCAGGCGTGGGAGGGTGAAAGCTCAACTCCGGGAAAGGCCTTCTGGGCATCTTGATAGGATTGGAGGAAGCTCAAGGCCTGGGAGCGGAAGGCGTCGTATATTGTGGGTAAATTTGGGGTGGTATGAGTGCATTGACGATTTTTGAAGTAAGTGCGGGCCCGCTCTGTAAAGGCCGCCGATTGCCCGGTTCGCAACTCAGTTTGGTGTAGGCGCTCGAGCGCAGCCAGGTCCTCCGCAAAGAACGCAAACTCAGATGCGAGTAACCCTTGCGACAGATTGAGCGGGATCCCTTGCGCTTGGCAGAACCGATAGACCCCACCGGCATAGTCATCGTAGTTGAGGGTGACCAGCGCGGTGGTACCGATGTCCCCACCTTGACTCAGCATCCAATCGAAGACCCGGCTCAAGGCTTCATCCCGCGTGAGCGAGGCGCGAAGCACGAGGCTTGAGTCGAGGGGTTGCCTTTCAGAAGTCGCGACCATGGGTTCATGATCAAGGAAGGAAGCCAGGCTGGTCTTAAATTTCTCTAAGCTTTTGGAATCTACGCCCGTCTCGGAACGGAATCCGTCGACCGCGCTCTCGGGCGCGAAAATGTGCGCATGCTCGGCTAGCACTTCAAAAAGGCTGGTTTCGGCACCTTTTAGGTCCAGTTTGAAAGGGAGAATGAGGTCTGAATTGGCAATGAGTGAATCGTAGCGGCCCTTTTGAAGTTCCAGCACGACGTGTTGGAGAAGAACTGGGTAGTCCGAGACGTTTTGCTCGGTAAGGTAGGCCTGATAAAGAGTGAAAATCTCACGAAGGGAACTCACCTTTGCGGTGTTCTCGATGGCGTCATCCGCAAGATGAGAAGGTTCGTAGCCCGCGAGCCGCAGTTCATCCAGGCAATCAAAGACCTTGGCGCGAAGACCCGGTAGATCGAAGGCCTTTTTGAAATAATTCTGGCTCGACAGCTTCGCGCGCAAGCTCTCGCCCAGGAGTTCACGTTCCTCGGAGGTGAGTGCGCCGCGTGGAGTCGCCTGGGAAGCGTGGCCTGAGTGTTCGTGCAGCAGCTTGGCGAGCGAACGCAGGGAGTGGGCTTGCGCACCAAAGTGGGTATGGGCTTCAAGGATCTTGGCTGAGAGGACCTGGGAGCCGGTGACAACTAATTTATTACGCAGGGATTTAAGGTCGCAGCCGAGAAGCGTGGAGTTGGTCATGGGTCCAACTATTGTCTCACCCTCCGGGGATGTGCGGGAGGGGATAGTGGGAAAAAGCATACGGGGATGGGAGTCAGGGGCTTGACAGCGTTCGTGCCGAAGTTTTGATTCAATATGCCGTCGAGCCATGTTTTCAAATTGGCGGTGACCCTACTGATCGTCATCAAACCAGGGCAGCATCAATTGAAGTGCAGCCAATGACAAGGTTAAGACGGATCGCCGAGACTCCAATAAAACTGAATACCTTTAAACTGCCTGGTATCCCCGTTTCCTCGACTGTCCCCACGTGACACCGTCGAGTGTTATGGTCAATAGATCAAAAGGGGACCAATCAAATGTCGAAAAATACTGATCTTGAAACCAATTCCACAAAAATCATCCAACCACTTGCAGCTTTCAGGCTTAAATCACAAGTGGACGGACCGTTTACCGGCGTGATCTTAACAGATCAGGTTATTCTTGGTCGCGCGCCGTCAATGGACGGCAGCATTAGAAATATTGTACTTTACGAGACCGGCTATGTGTCCCGTCAACACGCGCAAATCAATTACAAAGATGGAAAGTTTTTCATTGTAGATCTCCGATCTTCAAATCACACCTATCTGAATAACCAAAAATTGGAACCCATGGAGCCCGTCGAGATTCAACACGAGGATGAAATCCGCATGGGTACAGCCGAAAATACCTATACCTTTTTCAGGCTGATCCCTTCATAAAATGCGCTGACCTGGGCTTTTCGATCACTCGACTCAAACGTATCGTTCTTCCAGTCGACAATGTGGGATCGCTCCGTTACTCCCTGTCCACATTTCCATAAGCCCGAGTCAGCCCCATCTTTTTCTTGTAGTTGAAAAAGGTGCGGCGGCTCTTGCCGGTCAGATTCACAAACTTCGCTTCCTGCTCTCTTACCGAAAAACCGCCCTGAAAAATCTGCGAAATCACATCAGAGGTGTTGGACTTTCGAGGCAGCAGGTGAATAAACAACTCGCGCCAGGCCAGGGGATGTGTCGTCGCGAGTTCATAGCCCATTTTGAGCGTGCGAAAATTGACCTTCGCCATTTCCACACGGGTGGACCCGTCCATAAGAAAGCGCGCCACTTCAAGCGCAAGGTCCGAGTTTTCAAAATGGGTGGGCGATGCGGCCGCCACAAGGAGCATCCGTTTGGTTTCTTCGTCGTCGATATGGATTTGGTAACTCAAACAGCGCGAGAGGAAGGCCTCGGTTTCTTTGCCGGCCGAAACCATATTGGTGAGCAGGATCAGTTTGCCCGAGAAGTCCACGCTCGGCTGCTCGACCTTGTCGGAAGTACTGCCCCAGGTAACCCGTCGTGATTTGAGGGGAGTTGCGCCTTGACCACTGCTTTGCCAAGTTGCGGCCTTGAGAATCGCCATCGCCTTGGGATCGCTAAACACGCCCGCGCAATCATCCAGTACGATGATCGAATCCGGGTTTCGGCAAAGCGTGTTGTAAATGTGCAGGGGAGTTGCATAAGAGCCCGCAATGACCGCGTCCAAAGCCAACTCGGCGAGGGCCAAGTCGATCGTCGTGCTCTTGCCCCAACCGGGGGGGCTCTGAACGACGAGCGCATGGAACGTCTCGCTATTCATGAGAGTTTTGATAAACGCCTGGATGGTCTCGACATGCTTCATGGGGTGCCCCTGGGGGCTTTTTGCATGGCGTCATTAATAACGCAAGGCCAAAGTGCAGGGAATGTGCAGCCTGCACTTTTAACGGCCCAGTGAGCGGTTCAGTTAGCGGCCCCGGTGCAGTCGTCGGTTAAAGGTCCCCAGCGAAATCATCTGACTTTGGGTGGTGGCCGCCTCCCTTTTTAGGGTGATCGTAGCCTCCCGGAGCAATCCCACGACTGCCAGGATCAGGGCGAGGTTGAGGACGTAACCAACGAGTTTTCCGGTTTCCATAGTGTCTCCATCCGCGCAAATGCGCCTTCAGTTGACCTCGACAAGCGAAATGGATAACCGGCAGGAGTGCCGCTTTTCAGTAAGACACCAGTAAGACAAAACTAAGACCACCCCAGTGTTTCGGCGTGATTCTCAGTGATGCTCTACTGGCTACGACCTCTGTAAGTCCTTGAAAACCTTTGCCCGTGTTATTGATATGATGGGGGGTGAAGCTTCAAATTCTGCTAAATATTTTGGAGGTTTTGTCGGCGGTGATGTGATTACAGTCACTTAGCTCCATTATCTGTCCTATTGTAGGACGGAACCTTTTTGTCACACAAGGCTTTTCGCTTGGATACTCCGCGTAAATAGGGTTTTTGCGAAATGCTGTGAAACGTTCTGAAATGATTTGTCCGAATTTCGATTTCACGCGGTGTCCTCGCCATCTTCACACACCAAAACGTAGCGCGAGTCTGGTGCGAGGCGCTCGATGACGTAGGCAACATCTTCGTCGCCAGTGACGAGCATAGAAAATTTCGAGCAGAGGAAGAAATTAACGATCATAGCGTCGGTGCTGCCGATGCCGTAGCGACCCACGATGTCGGTCATGTCCTTCCATGACGGCCGCTTCGTGAAGTGCTCGCCGGACTCGATCTCGCGCGTGCCGAGGAACTGAATGCCATAAGTCTCCAGAGTCGAATCCCAAGCGCGCGACAAGTACGAATGAAAGTAATCCTTGCAAAAAGACTCCCACACGATCGGCTTGCTCGGGTCCAATCTTGGTACGGACATCAGGCGTCGAAATTTTTTGAGCTGCTGGTCGTTGAACTTGAATAGCTTCTTTGCCTCGGTTGCTTTTTTCTTCGCGCTCTTGAGGAGCTTCAGTTGCGTGCGAAGCTCCAGTGAAAGCGAGACGTCGCCATCGGTGGCGTCGAAGAGACTGACCAGTCCTTCCGGGATCAGGACCCGGCGATGCAGATCGATGAACTCACTCCGAATATTTAAATTGGAGTACACTGGGACCTTATAATCGCGAAAGCGCAGAAAAACCTCTTCCGCCCAGGTGTTCAATCGGTCGAGTGGCATCGACGCGGCGAAGACCGCGTTCGTATCGACGATGCAACCACGCAACAACTCCGGCCTTTCCTCGATCAGTCGAGGGAACTCATTCAGGGTGACTCGCATCAGAGGTCCAAGTCAGGTGGCGTTTGTGGTCGCGCGATTTTTCTTTCAGGAGATTCCGGTTGTTTGTCTTTCTCCTTCTGCTCCTCGTTGCGTTTGATTTCCTTCAACCCGTCGATCAACTCCGGGCTCGGTTTCTGATTTCGCCTGATCTCCTCGAAGAGCTCGCGTGGTGTCTTTTTCTCTTTTTTGGGTTCGGATTGGTTCATACTGCTGTGTTCTCCCAGGGGGTAATAGTGCCCCTATTATTCTTAGGTTTTAACATGACTTTTGCGTTGGTAACATATTGAAATCACTTAGGCTTACTCCCGTTGACGATCACCGCCAGCTGTTCCATGACCGCTGGATCAGTAGGGATGAAGCTGAGCCCCTCGGTGGCGCCCGCCTCGTCGACCCCGGCCAGGCGCACGTACCGTTGCATGGTTTTAAGATCCTTCCAGCCTGCGATTTTCATGACCACCGTGGCTGGTACTCCTGTCGCGATCAACTGGGTCGCAAAACAGGCCCGCAGCGTATGGAATCGAATCGAGGGAAGACCGTTGGCTTCACAAAATCCTCTTAAAATCTGCGCTTGGTAGCCTGACTTCCAATCTGAAAAATGAGGCAAAACATAATCGTCGGGACCGAGGGACTCGATGTTTCTTTCTTGCGTGAGAAAGCGGTGGAGTTCGCTCGAAATCGGGACTGTTCGCCAGTAACCCGATTTAGTCGGTCCAACGGTTTTGAGTCGTGCATTCCAGTTTCGTCGGACTCGAATCAAACCGTATCGGCGGTGGTAGACGGGAACGCCCACCTGCTTTTCCGCTTCTTCCAGGGAGATGATCTCGATGTCTTGGCGTTTTAGTTCCTGAAGCTCTCCACTTCGGCAGCCGGTAAACACCGCGGCCACCCAGATTGGGTACCAGGGATGGCCCTGCTCACGGGATTTCCGTAGGAGAGCCCGGATTTGCTCAATCGTGAGGATCTCCGGTGTGGTTTCTTCGCGTTCTTTCTCAAGTTCGACACCATAAACCGGGGCTTCTCTGATTCCTTTGATCATTCCCTCATCAATGCCCCAAGTGAAAATGGTATTGATGACAGATTTGAGATGTTTACAAAAACTGTGCTTCTTCCCTTGAGCTTTTACTGCGTAAAGAAGCTCCCGCGCCTCTTTTCGGGTGATCTCTGAGGCTGGACGTTCAAGCCACGGGGTAGTCCACTTTTTCAGAAGCGAGACATAGTCGATGACTGTTGTCTGAACGTATTTCGAGGTTGGGTACAGTTCATGATGTCGAACCCAGGCATCGATGACCTGTTCCCATTTTTGGCCTGACGCTTCAAGTTCTGCTAAACGTTCCGTGAGTTCACGAGTGAGCTTCCGCTCCTCGTTTTGGGCCGCGCTTTCGGTTTCGATGCCCATAACCCGGCGCTGAACTCGAAGCGTGCGATCCTTACGGCTTCGAATATCGACGTAAACCTTCCAAAAAACGGCGCCATCTTTGTCATAACTGGAAATTGCCATGAATCCTCCTTGGTTAAAAAATTGAGGATTCAAGCAGTCGATCTAGCTCGATTCTTCGAAAGTAGAGCCTATTGCGGAGTTTTCTGGGTCGGAGATAGCCCCGACTCACCATAATTCTCAAAGCATTGGCCGTTTTTCGAAGATACTTTGCAGCTTCTTTCGAGTCCATCCAGGTAAGGTGCTCCAATCCTGGAGCTGGCACCTCTTCTGGTTTCCGTTCAGTCGCAGTATCGATTGTAAGCATAGATTGCACCTCTCTCAAGAGTTACTTGTGTTGCCAGCGGCGAGCAGATGACCAATAAACTCGTCTTTCGACACCTTGCCGTGCGCGGCGCAGTACTCCTGGTAGCGCTTTTCCATGCGGTCCTTGTTCGAGAGCGTGCGCTGCCGGAGTTGGTCCAGGTGTGCGGGCTGGAGCAGGGTGATCGCGAGCGCCACATAGTCATCGGCCGTGACCGCCCGCCCGAAGTCCTTCTTGTTGAGTGCCGCGAGTTCAACCTGGACCTTTTTCTTGGTCTCACGCCTGACACGCAGGTTGTCGGTTTTGACGTTCTTGGACTTACTTTGCTTTGATGCGGTTTCTGGCTTGATCTGTACTACCTGATTCATAGTTCCCCCTTTTGGTTTGGATATTGGATTTCCCGGCTACGACCCATGTCGCGCGTGAGCGCGGACTCCTTTTCAAATGCGAGTTCGCGCACCGGCTCCCACGCGAGGCTCGTCTCGATCGAAAATGGATTGAGCGAGGCTTGCAACTCGGCGTGAAACTTTTGGATCTCCGGCGTGTGCGCCTCAGACGGCGCCACCATCAGCCGGACCTTGCGAACCTTGGGCGCCCCGGCGATTGCGTGGTGGGCCTGCGCAAGATCCGGCTCGAAGAGCGCCACCACCGACGATTGCGCTTTGCCGCCACGGACCAGAGTGTCGGGCTCGAACTGAAGAAAGGTCTTGGCGTCAACATAGAGGCGCATGTCCGCGCCCGCCCCCTTAGCGGTGAAGAAGGGGCGCCCCGGTGATGCGCGTTTGCGCAAAGCATACGACCCGCGCGAACCGGGTTCGTACTCGGCGGCGCCGGTATCACCTTTCTCGGCCAGCAGGAATACCGAGCCTTTGGTGGTGACATGCACGAGCTGGCGCTTGAACAGGGTGGCATGGATCGGGTGCTGGGTTGGCACATGGAGAAGACGGGCAAGATGACTGATTGCCTCGGCCCTGGGTGCGGCGTCTTCGCGTGGGACGTAGAAGGCCTGATAGCGTTTTTTCGCTTCGCCCAGGTGCTTTTCAAGAAGCAGGAGCTTGGGGTTGTCGTTCAATGCCGCGATCGCCTGAAGGAACCCAACTTGGCGATGGTTGGCGGCGAAATCAATAACGCCACCCTGGGTCTTGTTTTTGTGGTTGATCCAGGCGTATTCCGACACCTCAACATAATCGCGGCCCCGCAGGACGAAATGCCCGTCCTTGCCGCGATCGAGCAGGATCTTCTCGCGGTCGCAGTAACTGAGGATGCTTTGCGTTTTGGCGCGGCGGAGCTCTTCGACCGGCAGAACGCTTTCGACTAAGGCCCGTTCGTCGGGCTTGGTGATCCCGTCTGCGCGATGGGACACGCGCGCCGCTGCCGGGTTGATCTGTGTTTCGGTACGCGCGAGCGCGGCGGGCGGTTGGCGGTAACCCGCAACCAGTTCAGAAAGTGTGCGCTTGGCCTCGGGAGAGGCCTGCACGCGGTCCCAATTTTTTTGAAAGCGGGTTTCGAGCCCTGGCTTATCCAGATCGGGGTCGAGGTTGCGCCCGCGTTTGCCATGTTCACGCCCGGGATAAAAATAGGTGATGTTCTTGGGCTCGACTCGCACATTGATATCGAACGCGTTGAGGAGCGCGATGTACTCGTCATAGTTGGTTGCGTGTTGGCGGGCGAAGCGTGACTTGGCCGCAAGATCCACGATATACGAGTGCCCTCGGTAAGCGTCGATCCGACGGGGCAGCTCGCGCGGGCCAGCCGTGCGGAGTTTCTCCTGGGGCGGCAGGACGTTTAGCCCACGGCTTCGTGCAATATCGTCATTGATGTCGCGAAGGGTTCGGATGTGGCCCAGCTTGTTTTGGATGCGTTTGCCGGTCTCGAGACTCACCGGATTGAGGACAATGTGGTTGTGGGAGTGTTTGGTCTCGTCGGCATGGGTCTGGATGACATATTGATGACCGGGTGCAAAGCGAGTGACCAACTCAACTCCCATTGAGTGGATCTCGTCGCGGCTGAGCTTGCGACTCTCGTCATGCGACCAGCTTTGAATCAGGTGGATCGAGGCATTACCCTTCGAGGCGTGATCGTGTTGAAGCGACTTGAACTCGCTTGCCATCCCGTCGAGGAGGCAGAGGTGCTCGGTGGTTGGTCCCTCGACGTCGCGCTTGCGCGTCAGGTAGCTCTCCATGTTTTTCGCATTTTGATCGTAGAGAATTTTTACGGTTGCCATATTTACGCTGCGAGCCTACGGCTCGACTATCCCCAGAAATGATCGCAGGCACTTGAAACCCTGATAAACCTCGTCGAACTTGCCTTTGTAGTCGTCAATCATCCCGCTATGCAGATAGCGCGTGGCCTGGTTGAGGTTGTTACCGATGTGGCTGAGTTCGCGTCGAACGGCGTCGCGGGTCTTGACGTCAAGTCGAGGCGTGAAGTCAGCACGGCTGAAGTAGGTTTCCTTGAGAAGCCACGGGATGCTCTGGCCCGTGAGCAGTTGATCCTTGCGGAGCCGTTGGTATTCGTCGCGGGTAAAGCGCACATGCGTGCTCGGCAAGGCGGCGGGTTGCGTGGCATCAGTCTTGGTGTCATCCATGAGAGTCCCCCTGAAACGATTGAGTTGAATTACAAAGTTGCTCACCCGAGCGTGGGAGTTGAACAATCCCTCGCCAGCCGGGTTGCGTGCCCTGACGTGCTGTGGTTTGCAGTGGCGGAACAGTGACGTTGTCACCAAAAAGGCCGAAATTCGCGAATAGCAAGCAAGGAGCCTGGTACCCGGCTCCGAACGGTGCCTCTGGCGCCGTATTCTGAGGGCGTGCCGCCCCCAGTCCCCCTTGGACAACGAAGAGAAGAAAGGCTTCATTCATAGGAGTAAACCTGCTCCTTTCGTCGCGAGGCCCATGGCAGTATTGGCGCCTTCGGGCAATCGATCCGGGGTCGAGTCAGTGAGCATGGGGCGCATGCCCATGAGCAGCGTTCCGGTGAGCGCGGGACCGACGAGAAGTTGAAGCCAGGAGTAGACGGCGAATGCCTGATAGAGCCGCGAAGACACGAGGCTCGCCGCGTAGAGCGAGACGCCATCAGTGAGGCGACCGAAGGCCTCCATGGTTTCAATGCTTAGGGCTAGGCTCGTGATGACGTGATAGAGCAACGCCCAGAGCGGCGTCCAAAGGCAAATGCTCAGGTAGGTGACCCACCACCAAAGGACGGGGCGCCACTTCCCGGCGGCGAGAAAAAATACCAGGACCGGAAAAAATCCGATTAAAAGCATTTTCAGAAAACCCGCGACGTGAGGCGCGCGGGCCAGGTGATCCGATAACTCCTGTGAGCGGGTCGCGGCCACCGACGCGCCCTTGAGATCGCGCCGCCCGATGAGCGAAAGGATACCGTCCATTGAGAACGTGCGGTTTATGAACTGGATGATCCGGCCGCCAGTTCCGGGCAGTTCGGTGCCGTGTTCCATGCCAAGCACGCCCTCGTGCTGGTCGAGGTAATGATTCACGAGGAGGTTGGACGTTACCCAGTGGTCATAGTTGGCACCAAAGCCACGCATGAATTTGTCGATCGCGGTTCCCTCGGCCTTTGCGCGTTCATAGACCGATGAGCGCGTGCGGGCGTAGTCCCCGACGTCCTGGTTCATTCGGGTCTTAAGCTCAAGGCAGTTTTGATTCACCGGCCCCGGCCCCACCGGGATCTGCGCCAGCTCGCGGTCAGCCGAGCTTTCGCGGGAGAAGTACCGATCGAGGAAATTGGAGTCGGTGTTCGGGTTGAAGCGCGGGAGCGCTTTGCTCAGGCACTCAGAGGTATAGAAATCGACTTCGGAGCGGAGCTTGGGATCGTCGATCGTGTCGAAGGCCGCGCCGAGCAGAGCTTTGTAAAAAAAGTTCGGCGCCTGCATCTGGGAGTGGGTTTTGCTGAAGGTGGTATCGACCACGACGCCTAGGGCACGGGCGATTTCCTCAGCGGCACCGGAGAGCAGCCGGAAGATCATGCTGACGCGGTATTGGTCGCGCACCGAAGGTGCATTGCCCGTGACATATGGGTTTTGCGCCCAGCTCACACCATTCATATTGGCCGCGCCGGTCATCACGTCGACCTTGAGAAGCGAGATGCCGACGAAGAGGCAGAACACGAGAAGGACGAGCTTAGCGATCGGTGCCCGGCGCGCGGGCAGAAAGACGGGGATGTATCGCGACGCAAACGAGAGGAGGAATGCGAAGAAGGCCATGCCGAAGATGAGCAGGATGGATGCGCGAAAGATCACCTGCGAGGTGATCCAGCGGGTGACCTCTTCCTGGAATTGAAGGCCCATAATCTCGTACAGGGCTTCGTATGCAGTGTTCGCGTACATGACTGCCCTTATTGCAAGGGCGTGCCAAGAAGCGCGCTTAGAGCCGGTTTTAGTAAGGCGTTGATTTATTTGGGATCAGCGGCATTCGCGGAGTCTCAAGCGTGAGACTGAGTCTCGGGGAGTCTCACGGGGCTGTAGAGCCAGCGTGGGAATTCAATGTTGAAGCGATCTATGAACAGCGCTTATCCTTTGGTTGTGCGGAGCAGAAAATTCAACACATACTTCTGCCTTCGGCGTCCAATCGAAGGATCACATAATCACTTTCGCGCAGCCACCCTAGCGATTGCAAGTGCCAGCTTATTTGCATCCACTGGCTTAGACACGTGGGATTGAAAGCCCGCCAGATGGGCACGTTGAATATCCTCGCGCCCCGCATAAGCGGTGAGTGCGAGGGCAGGAGTCTTCGCGAGCTTTGATTTCAGCGCCCTGATCTTGCCGATCAAACTGTATCCATCTTCAATCGGCATTGCGATGTCGCTGACCAAAACATCAGGCTTGTATTCCTCGAAGAGCGCCAGTGCTTGCCTGGCTGATTCGGCTATTTTCACTTCGGCCCCGAAGGTTTGAAGCATGACAGAAAAGACTTCCCTAGCGTTGGCATCATCGTCCACCACCAGAATTCGCAAGCCACGGAGAGTTACGCCAGCCTCAGCCTCAGCCTCAGCCTCAGCCGTATTGAATTTAGCAGTAGGTTCTACTGGGAGGCAAACAGTAAAAGTTGCGCCCTTACCTTCGCCGGCACTCTCAACCTCCACAGTTCCACCGTGCATCTCTACGAGCTTACGCACAATCGCCAGACCAAGGCCAAGGCCGCCATAGGCTCTTGTCGTGGTGCTGTCTACCTGGGTGAAACGCTCAAACAGGGCGGGCATAAATTCTTGTTTGATTCCTTTCCCATTATCACGCACTTGAAATTGAATGCGTTCTCCGACCGGGGACGTGATTCGGTCCAGCTTGATCCATATTCTGCCGCCCTGAGACGAAAATTTGATTGAATTGGTGGCTAGATTCCACAATATCTGTTGGAGGCGGTTTGGATCAGCAAAAATAGTCTTTACCGAAGGATCTATCTCGGTTTCGATCTGGATCGACTTGTTTGCTGCGAGACTTCGAGTCGAATCAATTGCGGAAGAAATGATTTTACTGGGATCTATTTTTTGAATTATCAGATTCAGTTTGCCGGCCTGTATTCTAGAAATATCTAAAAGATCATCGATTAACTGAGCCTGCGCACGAGCACTTTGTTCTACGATTTCATTCCCGCGTCGGATTTTTTCAGCATCGAGTTTGCCCGTGCGTAGCAACTGCGACCAAGAGAGAATGGCGGTCAGTGGCGTGCGAAGTTCGTGTGAAAGCGTCGCCAAAAACTCGTCTTTAGCCTGATTCGCCTTTTGCTCGTTGACTAGGAGTTGTGCTCGTTGATTTTCGCTGTTCCGTTGATCAGTCACGTCCTCTATCGCGAGTAAAACTGCTGCCTCGTTTGTTCCAATTAAGTGGGTTTTTGTGGAACTCACGAGCATTATTTTTCGACCGATTTGAGGGAAGTCATGCTCCACCTCAAAGCTATCAAAGTTCACTCCCTGATTCAGAGTAGTCTCAACCAATTTCTGCAATTTTTGGATGTTCCACTGGCTCGAACCCAATTCGGAAATGAGCCTTCCCACAGTTTCAGACGGTGAAACCTTAAATTTTTTGTAGAAAATATCATTGGCCAGTTTCACGCGGTAATGTGACCCGATCACCAAGAGAGGAATCGGCTGTGACTGGATGATGCTCGCCGCATCATCGCGAGCCATCTTTAGATCATCGGCGGTTTTTTTGATCGTCTCCGCGTTCCGCTTGAGGGCATCAATATCCAGTAGCGCTATCACAGCGCCATCAATCTTGTTGTCGGCAGTCCTATAGGGTCTCACTTGGAGATTATACCAATGTCCCTGGCCATCCTGGGTCTCAACCTCTTTCATGGTCATATGTTCCATGACATCAGAGACGAGTAGATCGAGGTCGGGGACCTGGATGTTGGGTTTTATGTCGCCGATGGGTCGCCCTACATCGGTAGGAATGAGCTTCAAGGCTTTGCCGGCCTTCGGAGTGAAACGCCGGATTTTACCATCCGACCCTACCATCACAATGGGTATATCCACGCTTGAAAGTAGATTAATGAGGTCGCTACTGAGGCTAATCATCTCGCTGTTCCGAGTTTGCATCTCGTCATTGACTGTTGTCAGTTCTTCGTTGGCCGATTGTAATTCCTCTTTTGATGTCTCCATTTCTTCATTGGTGCTCTGCAATTCTTCGTTGGTGGACTGCAGCTCCTCATTGGAGGAAACTAATTCCTCTTGAGCCGTCTCGTATTCCTCAATGAGGGACTGCTGATACTCTTGGTTGGCCGAAAGCTTTTTCTGCACTTCAAGATGGTGCCTATCTGTAACGGCGCGCAGATACTGGTTCCGCTTGCTTTCTTTTGTTGTTTCAGCCCGGGCCTTCCTGGTCTTGGACCGCGTCTCCGTCTTTCGTCCATCTTGATCCTTGGCCTCTTCGAAAAAAACCGTGAAATACGGTTCTTTCGACGGAGATGGAATTGGGACGACCTTGATGGTTAAGGTTCTCAGCTTGCCGCCGTCACGGAAGCACAGACCCTCCTTTACCAACCGTCCATCTGTTTTTCGGGCCGCCTGGATTGCTGCCCTCAAGTCTGCGATCAGTTCCGGATGAGCCATTCTTAAGAGATTGAAACTGGGATGGCCGGGAGACAGTCTCAAAAAAGGAGCTGTGTCCCCCTGAGATTGTACAATTTCAAAAACATCATTAATGACCACGGCGGGTGGCGCATACTCAGCCACGGTGATTCGTTCCAATTCACGCTTTACGTCTATGCCGCGTGGTGTGGATTCAGATGCCTTTTGGCCGGGTGTCAATCTCTCAACTGAATATCGACTGAGGGGAAACTGGATCTTGAGCGGTGTCGTGATGTGTGTCTTGGAATAAATCTTATTGGTCGTATCCGTTAATGAAAAAAGATCTGAAAATCCGCCGACGGATTCCGATTTTCCAAGTAAAAGAATACCATTGGGGTTCAGGGCGTAATGAAAAATGGGAAGAACGATCTTCTGAAGTTCGGAATCGAAATAAATAAGTACATTGCGGCATGAGATTAAATCGACCTTGGCGAAGGGTGGATCACGAGTGACGTCGTGGCGCGAGAATAGGCAGGAGTCGCGTAGCCACTTTGCGATGCGGTATCCGCCGCCATCGACTTTGTCAAAAAACTTTTTAAGACGCTCCTTTGAAACTTCCTCAGAAATAGACTCCGGGTAAATTGCCGTGCGCGCCTTTTGCAATGCCTGTTCACTGATGTCGGTTGCAAAGATTGAAAGTGGCGTGCGGATCTTTGTATGCTCTTTCGATTCATCCTGAAGTTCCAGGAAGGTCATCGCGATCGAGTAGGCTTCCTCACCCGTCGAACAGCCGGGTACCCACACGCGAAAGGGTAAGCTGCGGTCACGATTTTTCATGTATTTGGGGAGAATTCGAGTTTTGAGATCGTCAAAAACCTTCTTATCCCGAAAAAAGCCTGTGACGTGAATCAAAATATCCGCAAAGAGCGCCTTGATCTCATCGGGGTTGTTCTCTAGAAAATTGGCATATTTGGCCAGTTCGTCGGTCTTTTGGAGAAGCATTCTCCGGGCGATGCGCCGCTGAATCGTGTTGCTTTTGTAATGACTGAAATCCACATTAGTAATGCTTCGGAGTAAAAAGAAAATCTTAGAAAGACTTTCATCTTTCTTTTTCGGCTCCGGTTCAATTTCCGCGCCTTGTGGAATAACGTAGGGATGTCTGGCAATCCGGGCCAGTTCAGCCGCAATCCCTTCAGGGGTGCTGATCAGATCCACGACTCCGGAAGCGATCGCGCTCCGGGGCATACCATCATATTTCGCGGACTCAGGATCTTGGACGAGGGTAATCCCACCTTCGGCCTTGATTGACCGAAGTCCCTGTGTTCCATCGGAAGCGGTGCCCGACAATACGACACCGATTGCTCGGGTTTTCTGTGCTTCGGCAAGCTCTCGAAAGAAGAAATCCAGAGGCATGTGCAGGCCACGTGATTCGGTACGTGGCAGAATTTTAAGTAGCCCGTGGGCAAACCCCAGATTGCAATTCGGAGGAATCACGTAAACATTATTGGGCTGGACCCGCATGCCGTCTTTGATTTCTTTCACGGGCATTCCGGTCGACCTAGCGAGAATCTCGGGCGTCATGCTTTCATGCTTGGGGTCGAGGTGTTGAATAAGTACAAAGGCCATGCCTGTATCGACGGGGGTATGAGAAAGTAACGTTTTAAACGCTTCTAATAGTACCTTAGAAGATCCCCGGACGTAAGTCCGGGGGTGTATAAGGCTCCCAGGTCTTCTTTTCGTGGTAGAAGCTCGGTTCATGAGACTACGGAGACAAGCCCACTGCGTATACCGCACGA
>JBBCAW010000059.1:0-27662 GCA_051382295.1 Bdellovibrionota bacterium FG-1
GTCGAAACGCTCAAGCCAAGCCGCGTCCGTTCGGCCGCCCTACTCGCACCGTTGACCGAATCGACTGAGCATCAAGGAATCCTGGCTTTGCCTTGGGCAAGCGCCTTTTGAATGGATCGATTTCAACTCACGGAAACTTATGGGGTCAACGCAGGGTTGTGGCACGCCTTAACTCCCCGTAAGCACCACGAATCTCAAAATTGAAGCTCTCGGCAGATTGCAAAACCCCGTTGACGTAAATGTTTAGCTGGGCGGGAGAGTTAAAGAAATCACTTCCAAATAGGTTACAAATCACTCTGAAGTTCAGACGACGATTTCTAAAATCGGAACCGAAAGTTCGCTTTTGGTTTGAGCCACCAAATTCATCTTCATTTCCGCCATCAATCAGGTCTTCTCTGCCCTCCGTGCCGAGATAGACGCGATAACCTGCACGAGGAACTCCTGGAGTCAGCTTGAGTTCAAATCGAACTTCGTATGTTCCGGCAAGAATCGAGGGGCTTACCCCGTTTAAAGTCTGTTCGATGATCGGAAGACCTTCGGCGCCCCTTTCAAAAAAACTTCGGATTATCAGGCGTAGTTTTGGTCTTGGGAAATTTAGACCCAGTTTCGAAAGCATCAGTTCGTGAACGATCATCGCAGCCCTTGCCGTGAAATTCATCCGAGCCAATAGTCCTCGGTCTATGAGGACGTTGCCATCGAGATCCTGCCTGGCGACTTGAAGCAGAATGTCTTGCGGGTTGTTCAGATTTGCATCGGCAACAGGTTTAAGTGGAAGAGAGCTGAGTGCCCATTTCATCTCATGAAGTCGGGCATTCAGCGCATCACCAAACAACCGATGAGATGCGCCAACGAGACGGGCAGCAGTGAAAATGATTTTTTTATTTCACTTGGGCTATCAATCAACAGGGCGTTTGAGACAGAGTTTCAGTCAGATTCGGCGCCAGCGGAGTGGATCAATTCGGTGGCCTCACGCTACCCGGCACTGAGGGGCTGCGGAAGTGCATTACGGGGTCTTGCGGTTTGGGCTTGGTGGGAGGAAAGAAGGGCATAAAAAAACCCCGGATTCTTCACCTATGTTTCAAGGGAGAGGAGTTGCCCGGGGATAATAGATATAACATCTGCTAATCTGAGGGAAAAGGCAACCATTTCAAGAGCTGGAAAAAACCTTATCAAAAGACCGACTTGGACCATATCGCCAGACGCCTCAAAATGAGACGTCTGTCATTATTGCTCGCTACCTTTGGAATATCGCGCTCAGCGAAGCGCTTTACCCCGCCTTGCATCTAGTCGAGGTGTCTCTTCGAAATCGAATTAACGATGCGGCGACGGACCATTGGGGCACCACCTGGTGTGGCAGGACACTAAAGTATTACTTGAGGAAGATCTAAATTATGTTGCGAGAGCGGTTTCACTTTTAAAGAAAAGTGGAAAACAGCCGGAGCCTGGTCGAATCGTTGCTGAGCTTCCCTTTGGTTTTTGGACATCACTTTTTCGACGGGAATACGAACAGCGATTTTTTGTTAAAATCGTGAAGCCTACATTTTTTCACCTGCGTCCTTCCATACTCAGAATCCGGATCTCGCCGAGTATCGGGGTCTTTGGGAAATAAACCTCACGTTAACGGATTTTTTGGGCGGATTCTTTTCTGACCGCGCTGAACTATCGCTTCGACTCTATCCCGGTGGGCAATCCAACCTCAACCCCTTGCATGGAGGCCAGGAACTCACCTTTCGCGCCAAAACAGCGCCGAAGGTTTTTCTGCCTCTTTTTGTCGTGCAGCTCTTTCACGGTTATGGCGAAGGGCTATTGGACTACCAGATGAGTCGGTGGGGACTGCGAGCCGGCATTGGCTTTTGATGCAGTCGGTACGGCGGGATTCGAACCCCCGACCCCCTACTGCCCGGCTATCTAAAAATGTTTCATGCAAAAACAAAAAATCCAAAACTCTTTTTATTTCGGCGTTCTATAATGCCGGTTTTTGCAAGCATCTGGTCGCTGTAGGTCTGGCTTTACTGGAGCCCAAACTAGACACGAGAGCAACCACAAAACCTTCAGGAATTGGGGCCTCGCGAGATCAGTGCCGACCGAAGAGAATGATATCGGTTGATGAAATTTGTAAACATTGATCAAAATTCGGTCATGATCCTGACTTACTTGAGACGCTGATCAATAAAATCATGAGCACTTCGAGCCTTTTTCAACTAATCCAACTACAAATTCACGATGAAAAAAGGTTCCGATCACCCGGAGGACAATCGAGATGAGTCCCGGCAACCAAGCAGGCGAAAGCAAAAAACCTATGTCCGTTTAGTCAAAAAAAAGCCACCTAGAGGGGTGGCTTTGTAAAAAATAAATTGGCGTCTCCACGGGGATTCGAACCCCGGTTACTCCCGTGAAAGGGGAGTGTCCTAGGCCTCTAGACGATGGAGACGCAAACACTCATTCATATCTATTTGAACGAAACAGACGTTTACCCGCAATGGAAATCGTTTTCAACCAAAAACGTACGGATTTTATCCAAAAACCCACCCCCCCTTGGCATGTCCATTGCTTCCTCACCCTTGAGGAAGAAACAATCGATGGACGCGCAGCCCAAATTTGAAAATGTCGAAGAATTCTTCAAAGAGGCCGAAAACACCTTTCAAAAGGGGGTATTCACGCTGGGCTCTTGGAGCGAGGACCTCAAGCACCTTATTGAGGAGAAACCCGGACTCATTTTGGCAGCCCTGGGGGTTTCGGGTTTCGTCATGGGCTCCCTTCTGAGACATGGGATTTCATCCGACCAGCCAGGACATACCCTGCCCGGCTATGTAGAACAGGAACTTCCTGCTGACCCGTTTGTGCTCTTTGTGGCAGGCGCAATCGCGGGGGTCATCGCCGGCCCCCAACTCATCCAAGAAGCAATAGCGGCCGTCAAAACCAAACCAGACAACGATAATGTCGTCGGGTTGCAACGTGCACGCCCCGAGTCAGTGTCCCATGGTATAAAAGACGAACGGCCATTCGAAAAAACCTAAACCGTTGGCGGCCGAGTCACTTGAAACGAAGGCCGCTCCTCAAGATGGCGCAAGTATCGCGCAACATGAGAGTAACGGGTTTGCCATTGAGGCGAATAGCGAAGTGAAAAATAAGTCAGGGCGGCCCCAAGATCCAAATCCACTTGTGTCACACGCCCAGGCAGAACCGTTTCGCGCCCTTCAATAAAACCGTCGAAACGCTCCAGAACCCGCGTAGCGATATCCCGAATTTCCGCAAACAACTCCGAATCACGAGCGTCTTGGGGTCTTAAAGTTTCCATATAATACTCAACCGTTTTTTCGCAAAGCCCCACGGCAATGGCCGACCAATGAGCACCTTGAACTGCTTCAACCACCCCCTGCGGCTGAAGCGGGCTATTCGGCAGCGAATCATATAAAAATTGAAGAATTTTTTCAGATTCCAGCAAAACATCCCCCGACTGCAACTGAATCGTCGGAACACGGGCTAACGGATTGAGCGCAATCAATTCTGAATTTGGCTTAAAGACATCAATGATTTTTTCTTCATAATGAATACCGTTTTCCCGAAAGGCCAGTCTCACTCTCCTGGCAAAAGGGGATCGGGCCGATACAAAAAGAGTCGAATTTTCAAACATGTTTACGGTCCCCTATGCTTTTATAAAAATTGCGCGATCGGAAAGCCAATCGAAACCCCAAAACTTTTCGAGGTAATCTGTTCATTATCGATTTTTTCGCCCCAGGCAATGTAATTGAACTCCCCAAAAAGCTTTCCAGAACCCCATCGCAACCAAACATTGTAATAAGATTTACCATTGATATCGGGATAGATAAAAAATCCGCCAATAAAATTGTGACCCTTTTTAAAAGCATCGATAAAACTAAGCTCCACCCCTTGAGGAAGTCCTGGAATCACGTTGTATTTTCCGAGCGAACGAAACCCGACCGCATGCCCCCCCAACAAAAGGCTTGCCACCAATCGTCGATCAAAAATTCTAAAATACTCATTGTGCACGTAAATCCCAAAATCCGTCGTCAGATGAGGATCAAGCGTCGTGGCATCAAAGGCCACCATGCGAATGGATTCAGTCAAAAAGTAGGACCCATAAAGAGTGATCACCGGCGCTACGGTCGACAACATTTCGCCGTTACCCTCAAAATGGTCGGTATAGGGTCCCACCCCAACCCCCAAAAAACCGCGATGATAAACCGAAGGCAAAAAATAATGAAGTGTCAGATCGTCTCCACCGTTTTTGGGCAAAGCATGCAACGCAATACTTCCCGGCTCGGATCTCACTCGAAGTGACCAAACAGAATCCGACGACGAAGCCGTGGCGGTGCCGCCTACTTGGACCGTCTGCCCCACATTATCCCAGTACACCCAGAGTTCCAAACTGGACGCCCTGTTTTCTTGGCCCTCGAGCTCGGCCAGGCGGCACCCGACATAAGCCCACCCCCGCGCGCGCGATGACTGCGCACTGCCTTCGGCCTGAATTCCAAACCGAGAACAACTCGCATCAAAAAAGATACGCTGCTCTCCCAAACTGGGACGCGGCCTAAACTTCAAAACCGCGACGGCGCGAATTTCTTTTGCACCGCGACTCAATACCAACTCGATGGGATTTCGATCGCCAGACATTAATGCAACAGGAATTTCCGCCCGTGCATCTCCGGATTTTAGAACTGCGAGCGCTTGATGAAAGCCAGCACTCGTGACTCGACCTCCTGACACTTCCTTGGCAATCACCTGAAGTATGGCACGAGGAACAACCAACACTTCGCTCACTCGCACCCACTGGAGAGAGCCTGGCAACAAACTCAACGAAATCCCCTCTGGCGTTGGACCGCTCCATTCCAATTGATAATCTTGCGTATCTAAATCAAAAGGAGCACATGCTGTCGGAACCGTTTCTGAAAGAATTTCTGGGGCGAGTGTCGATGACAGCGTAAGTGAAACAGCCCACGAATTTAAAACATTCGCCACAAAAACCCATGCCCCGACGAGCACTATTTTTTTTATGGTTCCCATAAGATCAATGATACCATGGATCTATGCAAGAAGGTCAAGCCCACACCCCAAAACCCGCTCTTGTGGTCACCGCACTCATTACAGTGCAAGTGCTTTTTGGCCTCAATTATGTGATCAGCAAAGTGGTGGTTGACGCCTTTCCACCCCTCCTTTGGGCCAGCATTCGAATCATTATTGCCTCTTTTTTCATGCTGGGCGCGGCGCTCGCCTCCAAACGCCCACACCCCAAAGATGGCATTCATTTTTTTGGTCCGCTCGTCATCTTTGCCCTGCTCGGAATCATTATCAATCAAAGCTCATTTTTAGTCGGTTTACACCACACCACCGCCACCAACAGCGCCGTTCTTAACACCCTTATCCCTGTGTTTACGCTGCTTTTGGTCACCCTTCGCGGACAAGAGCCCCTAACCCTGCGCCGAGGGCTGGGCTTTGCCTTTGCTTTAATGGGGGTGCTTTCGATCCGCAAATTCGAAGAAATTTCATTTAACAATACCACTTGGATCGGCGATCTTTTGACGATCCTCAATTGCCTGAGTTATGCGCTTTTCCTGTCCTTCAGCAAAAAATTTGTCCAAACCCACGACCGACTATGGACGACGACTTGGCTTTTTATTTACGGAAGCGTGGGACTCACCTTACTGGCCCTACCCGATTGGATGAGCTTTCATTGGCCGACAATAACGCCGCAGCTCCTCGCCTGTATGATCTTTGCCATTCTCGGTGGTACGCTTTTTACTTATTTTTTAAATATTTGGGCCCTAGCGTATGCCCGATCCTCGTCGGTAGCGCTGTTCATTTATGTGCAACCGCTCGTGGCCAGCCTTTTGGCTTGGGGTTGGATGCATCAAGCCCCCACTTCGCGCACCTTCGTTTCGAGTGGCTTGATTTTTTCAGGAATGATTTTAGGATTACAGGGCGGAATGACTGGAGTAAACGCCACATCCTCAAAAAAGACGTGACTCGCTTAAGTCCTCTATTTTAAGGAGATCATATGGAAAAAACCCAGACCGTCGCACTCAAGTCGCCCCTTCACGACTGGCCCATTTGGTGGAATAAACTTTCCACCCTGCAAAAATTTCTTCCAATCACCCTCGCCCTTATCTACTGGGGGACCCTCATCAGACTGCACGGCCTCCGCGTCGATCACTTGCTCATGGCAGGAGCTCTCCTCTTTTTTAGTTATGCCGGGCGTACCGCTCATCAAATTCGCGCTTTTGCCCTGCCGTTTATCCTGACCGGCATCATCTATGACAGCCAGCGCTTTTACTCCGACTACCTCCGTGGCCCCATTCACGTCACTGAACCGTACCACTTTGATAAATATTTTTTTGGCATAAACACCGCTCAGGGCATCTTAACGCCTAACGAATACTGGCAACTCCATACGCATCCCGTCCTGGATTTACTATGCGGCTTTGCCTACCTGACCTTTATCAGCGTTTTTGTTATCCAAAGTGGCTGGCTGTATTTTGGGCTCAGTCGTAGAGGGACTGAACTGCTGAAAGGCATGCAGATTCGCAAAAAAGCCGAGCAGATGATTTGGACTTTTTTTTGGGTCAACATTGTCGGTTATTCCACCTACTATTGGTACGCGGCCTCTCCCCCTTGGTACGTGGCTCTCTACGGCTTAGGGCCCGCCCGCCACGTTCCGGCCAATCAGGCCGGCTGCATTCGCTTTGATCAACTCCTCGGTACTCATTTTTTTACCGAGATGTACGGCCGATCCGCCGATGTTCATGGCGCCATTCCGTCGCTTCATGTGGCCTATCCTTTTATAGCTATGCTTTTTGCTTTTCAGGTCAAACGGCTGCGGGTTTTTTCGGTATTTTTTTACCTACTCATGTGCTTTTCAGCGGTCTACCTCAACCATCACTACATCCTGGATATTCTTTGGGGCAGTGGTTATGCGCTGCTCACGACCTTTTTCATCGGTTGGCTGGCCAAAAATGAGGCATAGACCCTCGTTATTCGCCTCTTTTAGCCGATCCCAGCTTTCATCATTTGCTGCCACGGCAGCCGATTTTGGGCTGCTTTTTACGCTGACTGAGGTTTTTCATGTTTGGTACGTCATCGCCACTGCCGCCGGAGCCCTGGCGGGGGCTGCCTCCAACTTTTTCATGAATCGCTATTGGAGCTTTTCAGCCACCCACGATGTTTGGCACCGCCAAGCTAGGCGATATTCCATCGTTTCTGGAATGAGCATGCTTCTCAATACGGGAGGCGCCTATGCTTTTACGGAGTGGGGCCATCTTCACTACTCGATCTCGGTGATCTCGACTTCCATTTTGGTGGGCGTACTTTTTAACTTTCCGATGCAGCGGCAATACGTTTTTCGTTAGAGAAAGTTAGCGTTTTTGGTCCCGCAATTGTCGTTCAACCTCTTTTCGGACAAGCGCTTGCATGCTCTTCTTAAAATCCGCCTTCAGTCCATCTGTTAGAACTCTCTGGTTAAAACCATTCATCGCGATCTCAAACGCCCGGTTTGCGTCATGGACTTTTGTTTCGGCTTGGGTGACTAGTTTTTTACTATCGATCAAACCTGTTTCAACTAGCTTGATGCGATCCGAAACGCCCGCAGCCAACTGGATTCGTTCCGCATTTTGTTGATTAATTCCACCTTTTGCCGCCTCAAATTGACCATTGGCCCTATCCATCGCCGCGTTGATTTTTTTTTCGACTTCCCCCAGCAGTTCTCTGATGTCTTGCACACTGTAGACGTCAACATCAATAGGACTGGAACAACCTGATTCAGATATTCCAACCAAACACCCAGTTATTCGTTGCCGAGCCTGCGCCACTGGCGTCCCCATCCCCAAAACTCCCAAAACCACCGCCAAACCAACCACAAAACCCATTTTGTTCGAATTCATCATAAAAACGACCTCCTTCTTGATCGTGACGCATCGCAATAGCAAGGGTCGTTCCAACTTAAAAACGACACCACTAAAAATCAAAAATTAAATAACTTTTCGTTTTTACAAATTAAATCAAATCATCCCGTTTTTGCGGCGTCGCAGGCCTCTTCAAAAACCCGACACTCTGTAGGGACTCCCCCACACATGGTGCCGCAAATTTACTGTTTCGCAGCCCCCCCCATTCGTTGTAGGTTCGCCTCCATGCATGCCAAAAAAGTGAATCTGAAGACCGAAGTCCCGGGCCCTAAGAGTCGTGCTCTCATTGAGCGCGAACAAAAACACGTCGCGCCCGGTCTTCAACGTTTTGCCCAAATGGCTGGAATTGTTACGGACTTTGGAAAGGGCAGCACGCTCACCGACGTCGACGGCAACACCTTTATCGATATCATTGGGGGCATTGGCGTGAACGGCTTAGGCCATAGCCACCCGAAGTATGTCAAAGCCCTGCAAGAGCAAGTCGCCAAAGCCTCGGTGGGGAGCTTTACGAACGAACCTCGCGTCGAGCTTTTTGAGCGAATCGCGTCCCACCGCCCAGCTCCCGACGTGCACCGCACCCAGCTTTATTCGGGCGGCGCTGAAGCCGTCGAATCCGCCCTTCGACTCGCCAAATGCCACACCGGCAAAAATGAATTTGTGAGCTTTTCGGGCGGCTTTCACGGCAAGACGATGGGCGTTCTTTCGCTCATGGGTTCGGATTTCAAAAACGGTTTAGGGCCCATGGTTCCAGGCTGTCACGTCGCGACCTATGCGGATTGTTTTCGCTGTCCTCTCAAGCTCAAACGTGAAAGCTGCGGCATGGCCTGCGTGGAAGCCTCCCGAAAATCGATCAAGATGAACACGACCGGCAGAGTGGCCGCTGTCATTGTTGAGCCCATGCAAGGTTCAGCCGGCAATGTGATTCCGCCCAATGACTTTTTGCCCGCAGTCCGGCAGATTGCCGACGAGCTGGGGGCACTTCTGATCTGTGATGAAATGATCACGGGTTTTGGACGCACGGGAAAATATTGGGGCGTTGAACACTCTGGAGTGAGACCTGACATCGTCACCATCGGCAAACAATTTGGGGGCGGGATCCCCATGAGTGGCCTGGTGACCACGGACACGATTTCGAGTGCCAAACCTTGGGGCAATCCATCAGGATCTTCCTCGAGCTACGGCGGCAATCCCTTGGTTTCGGCGGCGGCGGCGGCGGCGCTTCGGATTATTGATGAAGAAGCCTTGGTTGAAAATTCGCGAAAAATGGGTGAATATTTTTTAAAGAAGCTCAGCCCTTTTGTCGAACGCTATCCTTTTGTCGGCGAAGTTCGCGGACAGGGTTTGTTCTTGGCCGTCGAAATGGTCAAAAACCAAGGCACGCGCGAGGCCCTTCCGAAAGAAGTCATGCACCGGGTGTTTATGGAATTTGTGAAGCGCGGTCTTTTGACAATGGCCTACGACGCGCGATTCAGAATGCAGCCGTCGATGACGATTGACGAAGCGACGATTGATGAATCCGTGGCGATCATGGCTGAAGTTTTTGATGATATGAAGAATGCAGGTTGGTGGAAATAAGCGGTTAACGCTTAATCCCCAGCCCATTATCTGGCTTCACTTCGCGCCCGGGGACCTCGACGCCATGTTCGAACCATTTTTCTGAAATCTTGAGTCCCTGCTCGTCCCACTCCGTCCATTTGCCCGATTTAGCGCCTGCGGTGTATTCGCCCTCAAGCATCCGAGCGCCCCCCGGAAACCATTCTTTGAAACGTCCGTGATTAACAAAAACTCCAGCCGCATCTCGAACCTGCTCGCATTCCTTATTGCCTTTTCGGGGTTTGCCATCCTCGTGGGCGGGTTGGCCCCCCTGAGTGCAGGGATGGATCACCACGGTCGTGCACCCCAATAAAACCAACCCTGTTAACAGCAATAGTCTCGCCAAAAGCTTGTTCACACCCCGATCATATCCTAAGGATCACAAATCTTGCTTCAATAAAACTTTCTCTGGTAGAACCTTTTATAGAGGACGCAATACCCGTGAACGAGCAACTCTTACTCTCCATCCTGTCCACGCCCTCCGCCCCGTTTCGAGAAGGTCGGGTCATCTCAGAAATCCGCGCGGCGCTGGATCAAGCCAAGGTCCCCTACTTTTCGGATCCCATTGGAAACCTCGTCCTAGGTGTCCGTTCTCAAAAAGAATACCTGGCCCTCATTCGTAAAAAAGATTCTGAACCCATCCGTGTCTTTATTGCTCATATGGACCACCCTGGGTTTCATGGCGCACACTGGAAATCGCCCACCCAACTCGAAATCAAATGGCATGGAGGATCCCCCACCCAACACCTAGAACAAGCGAAAGTCTGGCTTGCGGATGCGGGCGGCTATATC
This sequence comes from Bdellovibrionota bacterium FG-1, assembly GCA_051382295.1. Lineage (GTDB taxonomy): Bacteria > Bdellovibrionota > UBA1018 > UBA1018 > UBA1018 > JBBCAW01. Next base: position 10,302 of record JBBCAW010000059.1, read on the forward strand.
GGCCACGCAAAAATCCTCAGTGCGCAACTGACCACCACGGGACGCGCCATTGAATCCGGCGTTCTCGAGGTTTCACCCCAACTCCAGACACACTACCCAGACCCCACTCAAATCTACGGGGGATTTGGTTTTAGGGACCCAGTGTGGAAAGAAGGAGAGCTTCTTTATACGAAGGCAGCGGATGATCTGGTGGGATCCTTTGCGATTGTTGCGATGGCAATCGAGCTCTTTTCAAAACGCGGCCCAAAGAAAGCCCCGCCCTTTATCGGCTTACTCACGCGCGCTGAAGAAGTCGGTTTTATCGGAGCTATTGGCCATTTTGGACTCGGTTGGCTCAAACAGGCGAAACGAAAAGTTCTTTGTATCAGTCTCGAAACCTCGCGCACGCTTCCAGGCGCCGAAATCGGAAAAGGCCCGGTGGTCCGCCTCGGAGATCGCACCTCGGTTTTTGACGCTGCCGCGCTGCACGTATTGAGTGGACTTGCCTGCAAGATTTTACCCGAAAAACACCAGCGTCGAATCATGGATGGGGGCAGCTGCGAAGCAACGGCCGCGACGGCTTATGGGTTTTCCTGCGTGGGAATTTCCGTTCCGCTGGGCAACTACCACAATCAATCTTTTGAGGGCGGGCCTGATTCAGCCGGTCCAATGGGGCCGGCACCCGAGTTTGTCCATTTACAGGACGTCGCGGGACTCCTTGAACTGTGTCGAGGACTTTTGAAGCCCAAACTTCCCTGGAATGAACCTTGGAAGCCACTGTTGAAAGAGTTTAAACGAAAATTTCGGGACTATCGGCCACTGCTACGCTCGGGGCTTTTATGAAGACTCTTTTAATAAATCCACTTTCGAAAATAACCAAAGTCGTGACCGCAGTAGCCCAGGAAATTAAAACCAAACAACTGATGCTGGTGGCCTCCAGCCTCGCCTATACGACGATTTTGTCTCTGATCCCGCTTTTAGCGGTGAGTTTTGCCATTTTTCAGGCCTTTGGTGGCCTCGATAAACTTTACGCGACGATTGAACCGTTCATTCTTTCCAACTTAGCAGAAGGATTAAGTGATGAAGTCACCGAGAAAATTCATGGCTTCATTAAAAATGCGCATGCCAGCGCGGTAGGACTCGGTGGTTTTGTCGGCCTCGTGTTCACCAGCATGAGCATGTTATCGAGCATCGAAAAAGCGATTAACAATATTTGGGCAACACCTCTCACTCGAACTTTTTTCCAGCGGATTGCGGCGTATTGGTTTTTTATCACGCTGGGCCCATTGGCCCTTGCGGTAGGGGTAGGTGCGGCGACCTCAAGCGAAATCCCAGTCATGCACCTCTTGCCAAGCGGCGCAGGGTTGTTTTTGCTGACAGGGACAGGCTTGACTGCGATTTATCAATGGGTTCCACATTGCAAGGTTCAGCTCAAAAATTCACTCATTGCGGGCTTTGGTGCGGCAATTCTTTTTCATTTTGCGCAATCCGGATTTCGCATTTATACCGCAAGAGTACTCTCTTACAGCAAAATCTACGGCAGCCTCGGCGCGGTTCCTATTTTACTGCTCTGGATTTACATCCTGTGGATTATTGTGTTGAGCGGAGCGGCGTTTTCAGCGGCGTTGCAAAACCGGAGGACGGTTGTGCCAGATTCAAGGAACGCATAGATCAATGCGCCCAACCTATCCACGTAAAGTCCGTCGGAGGAGGAACCAAGTTGAGCAATGACAGATCAAGATCATCCCGAACCCACATACCTAAGGAAAAATGAGTCAACGGCCAAATCACTGCCTGGTCCCAAATCATTTTATTAATACGCGGCGGATCTAAAACCTCTTTAGAAAGCTCCTTTTTGATTTGCCCATCTACATCTGGCAAACGAATGCCCTCGCCCGACAAAAACATAAATCGAATATCACCATCGGGATCATCGGCAAGAATAGCGGTGTACAATAGATACAGGTCAGCTTCATATTTTGGCAAACCCATTGCATACTCTTTACGCAGGGTTCCGATCGAAACTTCGACTGCCTGTGCCTGCAGGCCCAATTCTTTGGCTGCAACATCAACCGCCCTATTGTAAACTCGAGCCACCTCAGCCTCGCGATGAGAGACTGCGTATTGAATGGGCCTAGAATGAATTTTCCGCACATCTTTATCTTGCGGGTTTTGATCGTTTTCATAAATTCCCCGCATGATCGTCGGGAAAAACGACAACGTGAGAGTAGCACCCTCTTGCTTCATTGTGCGATAAAATGCATCACGAAGCCTGCGCCGATTATCAATCAAAAAGCATGGGCTATCCTTTAGAGCCCATGATCGGCACATAATATAGCAAATTCCGGAATGGGGGCCGCCAGCAAAAACCATTTTTTTTCCGGTTGAAACCGGAGGCGTTTCAATCGAGGCACGAGAGATCAGATCCGCCTGGTCTCTCAATTTTGGATCATGAACTAGCTCAATCGCTTGAATCGGACGAGGATGCCTTAATGCGGGTAAAAAATCAGACCGAAGCTCAAGCCTAAGATGCTGCTCCGTCCATTCCGCCACTCGGTAATGCCCAGAAGCGATCACCCGCTTCGGATTCTTCCACTTACCGGTCAATGCGTCGTAATCATCAGGATGCACAATAGAATAAAGCCCAAAACTAATCGTGTCCAAAAGCTTCGGTGTGGATTTCGTAAGACTGATCACCACCTCATGCTGCGAATTGAGCTGAATTCCCGGAAATTGAGATTGAGGGTTTTTCAACAAATCAAGCCCGGTCAGATGTTCAACGAAACCACCTTGCGAGTTTCGTTGCTTAAGAATAAACGCGATTCTCTTAAGAGACTTAACCACAACATCAGGCGTGATTTCGTCACCATTTTCAAACCGAACTCCCTTACGAATACGAAAAGTCCAAGTTTTTTTATCTTCTGCGACTGACCAAGAATCGGAAATAAAGCCGACTGAATCACCCACTCGGTATTGTGAAACCAAAGAAGCCAGGACTGAGCGAAATGCGATATGGTGAACAAACGCATCGTAATCAACAGGATCCGCCGAAGAGGGCGTAGTCTGATCCCAAAATACTAGCGTCTGCGTTGAGGAGGACTTGTTGCATGCTGATATCATAGGCAAAACCAAAAACACCAGCAAAACTAGCTTCTTAAGCATTGAATCGTCCCCTTATATTATTCAAATTAACACATACCATACAGATACAGTCAAATATTTATTTTATTTCGATATCACTTAGGTTATACCGCAGCCGATGCAATTCACTAAGAAGCTAAGTTTGTTTGGACAAATAATTCCTGCGGTTGCCACAGGTTTATGCATTCTGAGTTGCGCGTTCTTTCTTCGGTTTTATCTCCACCAAAACGCACGTCAGTTCGCAGATGACTTTGCCCGGCAAAACTTCGATGCACTAGCCTCCAGTGATACCTTGCAACTGGCGACCCGATTGAATTCGATATCTAGCTCAGCACACGCAGTCTGTGTATCCGGAAGCCGAGGCACGCAAGAATTTTTTCGCCGCCAACAGTCTAGCAGTTGCGCAGATAGCTTCTTTCGCACAAATATCGAAATTCAGGGTCAAACCAATGATGAGGTAAAACTCCGATTCACGATTGCTTTACCTGAGCCGTTAAGGTGGGCCGGTTTGTCCCTAGCATTGCTTCAAATTTTGCTCTTATGGAGCATCTTCTTGAGCGCTCGCCAAGCCGCTCGACAAATTGAACAAACCAAACAGTTAGGCCAAGAGAAACTGACCTCAATGGCGACTCAAGTTGCCCACGATATTCGTTCACCACTCGCCGCCCTTGCCGCAGCTGAGAAAGATCTTAGTCAGTTACCCGAGGATACGCGAATCACGATCCGAAGCTCAATTCGGCACATTCAAGATATCGCCAATGATTTGCTAGCGAAAAATCGAGCTGTTAGCAAAGGAACCGACTCACAAACCACCCAACTCTTATCCAGCCTTATCGATGAAATGATCACCGAAAAACGCATGCAGTTCCGCGCTAAAATCGGCATCGATATTAACGGGGGCCTCAATGGCTCATCGTATGGTCTATTTTCCAAGATCCAAACGACTGAATTCAAACGAGTGATCTCCAATCTCATCAACAACGCGGTCGAAGTTCTGGGCGACCAGGGTAAAATCACGATTACGCTCAAGGACACCTCGGAAGGCCAAATTCAAATTCGGGTGCAGGACAACGGAAAGGGTATTCCGCCCGATATTTTAGCCAAACTTGGGCAACGGGGCGAAACCCACGGTAAAACCGAGGGTTCTGGACTTGGGTTATATCACGCCCGCACTTCAGTAGAATCCTGGGGCGGCAGGCTTGAAATTGAGTCCCAGTTAGGGCGCGGCACCTCCGTCGTGATCACACTTCCGCAAGCCGATGCGCCGTCATGGTTTGTAGCGGAGCTCAGGCTTCAACCCCGTTCAAACGTGGTGGTTCTGGACGATGATGAAAGCATCCATCGTATTTGGAAAGGCCGTGCGGAGTCGGCGAGGCTCAGTGATTCCGGGGTCCAGTTAGTGCACCTTTCCACCCCTACCGATATACGAAATTGGATCAATAAAAACGCAACGCAAACTGGCCCAGTCCAGTATCTATTCGACTATGAACTTCTTGGCTTCAAGGAATCGGGTTTGGATCTCATCGAAGAACTGGGGCTCGCCGGTCACAGTATTTTAGTCACCAGTCGCTACGAAGAACCCGCCATTCGCGAGCGATGCGAAAGACTTAAGGTCCAATTCATTCCTAAAGGCATGGCGGGCTTTGTCCCGATCCGCGTAGTTGACCCCGCACCTGACGCCATCCTGATTGACGATGACAACCTTGTTCACCTTACATGGAAGGCATCAGCGAGGCGCGCTAAAATGACATTTCTAGGCTTTACATCAGCCGAGGCCTTTTTCAAAATGGCGCAAGATCTCGCCCCCTCGACCCCCGTCTACATTGACTCGTTCCTCGGAAAGGACAGCCAAGGCCAAGAGGTTCGAGGTGAGGAGATCTCCAAGAAAATATCCGCGCTTGGATTCAAAACCATTTACCTCGCCACAGGACTTACGCCGGAAAACGACAAAACCTTCCCCTGGTTAACGGGGATTCGCGGAAAAGAGGCCCCTTTTAATGAGCCTGGATTTTCGCGAAAAACCACAGCAGTGGCAAAACTCGACGAAGCGGATTATGCGCGAATCCGAAACTACTTTCATGACCTTTTGAAGCCAATCCAACAAACGAGCAATCTACTTCGGGGGATTACAAACGCTGATGCGATGGAGCTCGAAGAATTTCTGACCGCGCTCAAGAAAATACCCCAGAAACTTGAGGCCACCCGTGGCAATCGAGACAAAATACGTGGCGAGATGTCCCCCTCGGAGCTTCAACTCATCCATGATTTAGACCAAGTCGCTTTGGAAGGGTTTGAGTGGATTGCACAAAATGTCAGCCGGAATTTTCTGCCGGAAGAAGAAGGCCAGACTTTTCAAAATTCGAATGAGCTCAAGAGCATGGTGTCCACGATCCAAGCGCTTTCCACGCGCTTGAGTAACGGCACTTCGGCACTGTTAAATCAGCGCAACCGAGGATGACTCAAAACAGAATCCACAAGGGAAGTTGCGGTTATCCAACGGATTTTCACCTAAGCCCCAGGCATATTTACTCCAAAGTTTTAAATATGCATAGTTGACTTAAATGGCTCCTTTCGCTACATTTAACTCTCTATGCAGAGGTGTAGTCGTGAATTTCTTCAATAAAAAACACTCAGGCCAAGCCAAAATCGCCCTGTCCATCGGCCTCCTTGTCTTAATCTTTGGCACTTCGGGCGATTCGCACAATCGGCATCCCGCCTCTGTACTGTCTAAAAATTCGACAGAATACAACGCCGTCTACACCGCCCTCCTTGTGGGGGCCGCTACTTATCCTCGCGCCAATTCCCCTTGCCTCAAGTGTCATGCCGATCACCAACGACAACCCGTGGCCCACTATCCAGCCGCAGCGGGCCTTTGCGAAGTCTGTCATGACGCTAAACCCGAGCATTTTGCCGATCCCAAAGCAAACAAGGTCGGAAATAAATCCGTCGCCAACACCTGTCTATCCTGCCATGGAAAGATGCAAGAACACTCGGTCATCCATCCAGCCCTTCGTCAGGATCCAGAGGCGTGCATCACCTGCCACAATCCTCATGGCTCGGAACACCCCCATTCCCTTCGACAGAATGTCCAAGACACCTGTCTGATGTGTCACGACATGATGCCCGACAAGAGCAAATCCATCCACGGTGTACTCAAAGATCAAGAGAGTTGCCTGAACTGCCACGTAGCCCACTCGAGTGAAAACAAAAAACTCCTCATTGTAAATCCCTCTCCAGCGTTTTGTCTTTCCTGTCACAATCAGGAAATAGATACCCAGTTCAGCTTGAACCCTAGAAAATTAGTGAACGTCGAACAACAAGTGAAGACGATGCCGTTTGTCCATAAACCCACGCTTGATACGGACGATGAGAAAAGAGGGTGCCTGGAGTGCCACGAGGCCCATAGTTCCAAACAGGAATTCCTGTTGCGCCAGAATCCCGCAAACCTGTGCCGAACCTGCCACACAGCAGTGAAGGACCCAGCTCAACTCGTTCACGGGGCGATGACGGACACTCGAAGTTGCGCCAACTGCCATAATCCCCATGGCTCAACCCAACGCCGACTTTTACAGTATGAATCACGACAGCTCTGCTTTTCGTGTCATGATCGCGAAATCCCCTTGGCGAATCGAACCATTCCGAACATCAAAGAAAACCTTTGGCCCGAAAATTATGCGCATACCCAAGTGGGATGTACGAACTGCCATCAAAGTCCTCACGAAGTGGAGACCAAGAAAGCCTGCACCTCCTGCCATCAAGCCGAAGCCCAGAGCGCCTTAGGCAGCAAACACCAATGTCTTCAATGTCACAATCCTCATCGCAAGGTCCCCGAAAAGCTGGATCCGCGATGGAAGAGCCCTTGGTGGTCCAAATGTGCCAGCTGCCATACCAGCATTGCCAAAACTACGCAGGAACGCGGTCCGGTTCATAGCAACTGCAATAATTGCCATCAGCCCCATCGCTTTTCCGTTCCAAAGTGTATGACCTGTCACACAGGCATGGACGAAAAGGGAGCGCACGGCGTGCCCGAGCATTTAAACAACTGCAAGGCCTGCCATAACCCACACACAGTCGCCTCTCCAACCCGAGCAAATTGTGTCGGTTGTCACGTCAATAAACGTAACCATCAACCCCAAGCCTTCCGTTGCCAAGCTTGCCATCCGTTTCAGTAGGGCAATAACACGGACTCACTTTAGGGTGAAAATACGGATCTTTCCGTACTTTTCCAAAAAAAATGAAATAAAAAGCTAATATTCGACCCTACTTCCTCCGAAAAGTAGTATATTTCATAGGAGTAATATACGGAGCTATGTAGGAGAATAAGATGCCGTCCGACCGCACCCAACTCGCCAAGAAATGGTGGGCAAAGAATGTAAATAAACGACCCGTTTGGCGGACGGCGGACTTACCTGAACCTTGGTTCAAGGACATGCTAGTGCTTTTAAAACTAGCCTACGAAGTCCGCAGAGACACCCTTGTCCTCGGAAAACCAGAGACAGAACTCCCAACCCTCATTCGTTCCTATTTTTGGGAAATAGTCTCCTGCGTTCTTAAGCCATATATTCCATACACGATCACGGGGATCACGGCGGTCCATTCGTACCTGGGTAGCGAAAGCATCCCTAAAGAGCTCGATGTGCTAACACAAAGTTCAAGCACTCGGATTGACCTTCACGGAATCTCTCTTTTAGTTCTAGAAAAGAATCCCGCTTTCTTTCAACGGAACCCTATCGACAGCCGTGTAAAATCGATCAAGACAAATAAGAATTATGAACTCGCCGTTGAGTCACCCGAAAGTCTTCTCGTTCGACTACGTCCTCAGATTCTGCGGGACTATCCCCAAGTAATGAGTGCGTTCCTAAAAGCAATCGATTTTAAGTCGGAAGCGCTGAGGACTCTGCTATTGCAAGAGAGTAGACCCATTGTGTATGCGCGGCTCGCGGCGCTTTTCGAGCAAATTGGGAAAAATGCAGAGTCGAAATTGATCCGAAGTACTGTGAAGATTACGACCCATTACTCGTCTCCAGGAAAATCTCAAATTCTAAAGTACCCCCTGCCGGCCACAGTCGCCTCATCAAGGCGGATATCCGATTCAGTCTATGTCACTCGATTTCGAGACCAATTACGTATCTACCGCGATCGCGTTGATGCCGAATTAAAAGACGTGAAGTTATCCCATTGGGGCCTCAAAAATATTCTAGCCTATGCGGAACAGAGAAAAAAACAGGACACTTATCACTCGTCAACCATAGAAGGTTACGGAGTCACCCAAGAAGAAATACAGGCACTCATCGAAGGTCGCGCCATAACTACAACCGGAGCCAGTCACGAAGAAATCGAACGAAAAATGGCGTTAAAAGGTTATCTCGAAGCGCACAAATTCGTTCTACGGACCATTGCGGACCATTTCAAAAACGGCAACCCGGTAACAGAAGTCATCATACGCGAAATATACGCCCATCTATTTTTACCCTCGTTAGAGGCAGGGCTAGTCACCCAGGAACAGTTAACACGCTACAGAAATGACGCCGTATATAGTCAAAACTCCCGATATGTCCCGCCAAATCACCAAAAAGTAGATAACCTCATGCGATGCATGGTCGAAGAGGTCAATGAAGTTGAAAACAAAGCAACCCGCGCATTACTTGTTCACTATGGTTTTGTCACCGTCCACCCCTACTTCGATGGAAACGGTCGCGTAGCGCGACTCCTCATGAATTATGTTTTGAGCCTGGGCGGTATCCCCTGGATCACCATTCGTATCGAGGACCGAGACAAATACTTTCAGGCTTTAGAAGTCGCTCAGTGCGATGAAAATATCGGTCCGTTTACTGGGTTCTTAAAGCGCTATTTCAAGGAGAAGGCGACTACCAACGATGATAAGCAGGGTGTCCCGGCTTAACCGCGACAAAGGTGCCCCGACAAGTCGCGCAAACTTTGCCACCCGCCGTGAGCGTGGCCTCCACTGTGGCACGGTCCTCTTTGGACTCGACGACATGCGCCGCCAGGTAAATGGGGCCGGCGGTGGGCGTGGGCCTCTTGAGTTGAATCGAATAATCAGCCGTCACCGTGTAAGGCATCTCATTCACTCCCGCTTGCTTCATCAAATGCCAGGCCGCTGTCCAATTGGAGTGGCAATCCAGCAAGGCCCCGATGATTCCGCCATTGAGCATTCCAGGAAAGGCTTCGTGGTGTTTTTCAGCGGTCCATTCCGCGACCAATTCCGCTCCATGTTCGGCGACATGGCTTTGAATCCGTAAACCTTTGGAGTTAGCAGGGCCACAGCCAAAACAGATACTCAGGGGAGCGTATTGATCTTGAAGGCCCGGGGAGTTTGAAGGGTGAGACATGATCCAGCCCTATAACAAACGATAAGTCGGGAGTAAACGTATTGCCTCATACTTTATTATTGCACCGCGTTAAATTCATGGTATATACAGACTCTATCAGAAGGAGTGCGTTTCATGAATGCCTTGAAATTATTAACATTTTCACTTTGTCTCGGACTTACCCTCCCCCTGACCGCACACGCTGAAGGTTTCTGCCAAGTCCGCCGGTCCAATACCCAAGAACGCATTCTCACTTTTTTACCGGACGGACAGTTTCGAGTTAAAGCCGTCTATGCGGCAGATGCCAATCAAAACGAAATCACAATAATCACGCCCACGTTGGTCCAAAAAATAGACGAGCTCACCCTAAAAGTGAGCCGCAACACCGATGGATTTGCAATCACCGTCTTAGATGAAAACGGAGGCGAACTTTTCACGTCAACCCTCTCTCCCGCATCTTATTTCCACTTCAACTTTCTAAAATTCAAAAACCTATTTGAGCTGTCATGCAGCTAAGGTGAATGATGAACACCACCTCGAACCCCTTATTTTCGATTCGTTTGCTTGTGTTGGCCGCTTTTTCACTCATAACCACGGCCGCCGGGGCCGCCACCGAAGGCTTTTACCCCCTTTGGGAAACCACCGCCCATATTGAAAAGCATCGCGAAGCCTATATCGGCACGAATGGTGCGCACTATGGAATTTTAGATGTGGCGCAGGTCGGAGTCCAGCCCGTCAATTTCATCTACCGATCTCCCAATGTTTATGGAAAAATCAGCTTAGGACAAAGAGGCCAGTGGAGTTTTGCGACACAACTCGGCGCCTACTACCTCATGAGCGAATCCAGCCGCGCCTACTTTTCGCCCATGTACTCGTCGCGACTTGATAACCCCGACTTTTCGATCGTCCTTTTTCCGGTTTCGCTCAGCGCCAGCCTCGAGGTTTCTGACTGGTTCGACCTGAGTCAGACTGTAACTGGCCTTAATGTCTATTCGCCACAGGGTGCTCTGCAAAACATGACTTACTTTGGCTACTCTGCGGTTGGTGAATTCAAAACTCATTCACATCATTCGATGCTTCTTCATGCGAGCGAAGTCGGATTCTGGAACCATGACTTCAGCCTTTTGGGCATTTCCTACCGTTATCACAATAGCTGGATGGAGTTTAGAATCGGGTATTTTTATCGACTTCGAACCGAAGGAGCACAAACCGCCCCTCTGATCGGCTTAGGGTTTGTGATTTAAATGAAAACAACGTTCAAAAACCTCCTTAAAACCCTGATCAGCGCGACTAAGGTCGCATTGTTTATGAGCGTTTTTTCGGGAGCCATGAGCGGTTGCGACTGGATTCAGTTTTCCTTTATCAACAGCATTCCGTTCAAAGCGAGCGCTGAAGGCAACCCGGACGTTTACATCTACTTGGGAGTCGATGGCCTTTCGTATCACACCGTCCAAGATGCCATGATCAAGGGAGGAGCTTTTTCATCTCCTGATTGGAAGCTTTCTAAACTCATCACGGCTTTTCCAGGCACCTCGGACTATAGCTGGACCCGCATCCTGCACACTGAAAAACTTGGCGGTTACGAAATTGAATACTACGACCCCACCAAAGACGTCGTATCCAATCATGGCATTTTAGGATTGGCCAAACACATCGCTCCTGACTTTGGCATTGGTCCCAACTTCGAATTCGAATACCTCAAGGCTTTTGACTACCGGGCCAATGGTTTTCTGCATTCACTGGAGGCCTACCGCGACACTTTTGTGAGCATTGGTGAATCCCTCGATAATCTATTTTTCTTGTTGAGCGGGCGGATTCAGACAGCCCCGGTATTTTCAGCCTATTTGCTCGAGTACGATGTCATGGGCCACATGCAGACCCCCCAGGACACCACCCGTGCACTCAAGATGCTTTCGGATCGCATCGAGAAATTTATAAAAAATCACCCCGAGCGACGCATTCATTTTACGCTAATTTCAGATCACGGGATGGATTTTATCCGGGTCAAAGGCGATCGCTTTGTGCGCATGTCCGATGAACTGAGCAAAGTGGGGATCACCCCCGTGGACTCGCTGATCGGTCATGACCCCAAAAAAGAGCTCTATGCGATTCCGATCATGCACACCCGCGTGACTTACGTGGCACTCCACACCCATCCCGACCTCATTCAAGAAGTGGCCGGTCGCGTATCCAACCTCGCCTCGGTCGACCTGGCCATCTCCACAGTCAAAGCCCCCGAAAAGGCGCCCGCCGGTAGCACCAGTCCACTGGAATGGACTGGAATTTGGGCCGATGGTAAAATCGCTATTCAGTTTGGATTTGATCCCACCACCAATCAGTATTTTTTTCCGGCGCACCAAAATTACGCCCGTTTAGACGTCCCACTTCAAGAAGATCAAGATCTTTCCATGAGTGATGATGCCCTTTTTGCATTGATGAAGGACCGTAAATATCCTGACCTCTTTTACCGAGCCAGAACCTCGATCGCACCGGTAGGGCTAGAACACCCAGCGGATGTTCTGGTGTCATTCAAACCCACTTTTTGTTCACTCGGGTTTTCTCTCCCGGGCGCTGACGACATTGCGAGCGCGGGTTTTCACGGCGCAATGGAAGAACTCGGCACTCTAGGAACCCTTTTGACCAACGAACGCATTGTCCCTGATGCCGTTCGCGCAGACACGGTTTTAGACCTCTTTCCAAAATTTAAGCAACATATACGCGATATAGGCGCAAGTTACGTGGAAGGCGATCCCAATGCCTCGCTCAAAAATCTCTAAACCCGCTCGACTGCCCCGCACCATCCGTATTCTAGTATTGACCCTGGCTTTGGTGATCGTTTTTTTGATGGGTTGGCGCGTGCACAATCAGCCTTCGCCACTGGCTGCGTCCTCTCCTCTGCCGTCTATCGTCATAAATACCAATTCACTCCTCCGGTTGGTGAGTTACAATATCTATAATCGGCCCTGGGAACGCGGAGCGCGCCTGGATACTCTTTTAGAAACTCTGCGTGAACAAAACGCCGACATCATTGCGCTTCAAGAGGCCGCCACGGGGTGGATTTTGCCTGGAGATCCGTCGGAATACCTCGCGCAAGCGCTCGGAATGAAGCGCATCCGTTATTGGCACGAACAGAACGGAGGAATTTTCAAGACGGGAATATCAGTGCTATCGCGATATCCCATTTTGTCGTCCGTTTATCACGAATTCGCCCGGCATGATTTTTGGGATGCCAAAGGCTATGTATGGGTGCGAATCCAAACTCCCCAAGGGGTCTTGCAACTCGTTAATTTGCATATGGCCTCAACGAGTGACTCTTCGGTGACCCAGGACGAATGGCAGGAGTTGGCGCGATTTATTGAGCCCCTGACTCATCAAGGACCGGTTCTCATTATGGGAGATTTTAATACCGAACCGACCCACCCCGCACTGAAGGCGTTTATGACCCATACTCACGCTCAATGGGTTTATGAAGGACGCTCAGATCTGAACCACCTTCGATCTTGGACGCCGGATTATCGCGATGATTGTAGCGAACCCAGCAGCGCCAACGCGCAACTACTCGACCATGTCTTTGTGGTTCCGGGGGTAGTTCCGGCGGGGGTCCCAGCGACGACGTCGCACTCGGCGCCAAAACTGAAACTCACGGCAGGTCAAATTTTGAGACCGACTCGCCTACCCCACCCTTCGGATCACTGTCCGATCGCGGTGGGTCTCTCTTTTGTGGGAGGGGTCCGCTAAGCCTATCCGGTCTCCACTCATGTTAACGCTCCTCATCATGACGATGAGAAATGCATTGAGCCAGTTGCCCCTCTAGACAGCCCTCCCCTTTTAGGCTAAGTACAAATCCTTACCCATGGCTCTGTGGCGGAATTGGTAGACGCGCACGACTCAAAATCGTGTATCCTTACGGGTGTGAGAGTTCGATTCTCTCCGGAGCCACCATAAAGTCCTTCAAAAACAATATCTTACAACTAAACCACTCACTCCCCCAATGGGGTACTCTTATCCATTTTCCGATTTGGGAAACATTTGGGAAACTCCGTTTTCCGGTGATCCATCTGGGAACATCTGAATCACTTTTGCGACCCTACCCACCCGTTCACCTTTGTCGTGAATGTAGCCATCAGTGACCGCACTGGTCGAGTGATTGAGAAGTATCCGCATGTCATCGCGACTCGCGCCGTTTGCCATGTAAATCTCCGAACACGAATGCCGGAGACCGTGGCTGCTGAGAGACTTGACCCCTGCCTCCCGGCAGTAGCGTTTCAACGCCTTGTAGTAGGTGTGGTACGAGAGGAACTCGCCGCTCTCTGACACCACCACAAACTCACTCTTGGAGACCAGCTTTTCACTCTTCATGACCGCTAAGAGTTCTGGAGGCATCTCAATCGTCTGCCACCTTTTACCCTTGGGGTAGTCTCTAAAGATCTTCTCTCGCCGAACGTAGGTTGATCTGATTTGAATCAACCCCCGTTGTAGATCGACTGACTCCCACTTCAGTGACTGAATCTCACCGATCCGTCGCCCCACCATCACGCCAAGCCATACCGCCACTTCGTAGGACTTTCCCCTTACTGCCTGAAGAAGTTTTTTAGCATCTTCAGGCTCAAGGTAGCTTGCCTCCTTCTTAGGGAGATTGGGTTGAAGCTTTTTGATCACTGGATTGGTCGGCAGCACCTGAAACATTTCCACTGCGTCTCCAAACAGTTTACGCATTAACACGTAGACATGCTTTTTCATCGAAGCAGACAGCTTTTTTTCAGAGGCCGCACTCAGTACCCTCGAAATGTTCGCCGGTGTGATCTGCCGCAACCGCATCATCCCAATGACAGGGCTGATATGATCGCGATACATCTGAATTTGACTACTCCTCCAACCTGCGGACGCACTAGTATTTCGCGTCTCTTGGTCCCATGCCGAAAAGTAATCATCAAGGATGAGATCTCGGTTCAGATTAGAAACCACACTGCCGCTTGTCTTTTGAATTCGAAGTTCAGCCTCGCGCTTTTGAGCATCGCCTTTACGCTCAAACGTTTCGGTCACCCAACTTCCGTCAGAACCTTTAACCTTTACCTGATAACTCGGACCGTTCTTTCCATTCCGTCTATTTATCGCCATGCTCTGTCCCTTTCCATTTGGGATCAGCACGGCTCGCATTTACTCTGGTTTTCAAAGATCGCCTTGAACGCTTTGTTTGTACTAAAATCACCGGACTCTGACAAGCCTGGGTTTCGACCTCAGTCTGAGCATCAAAATAACTGCGCACTTTTTCAAGATCAAAGCGAAGATGCCGGCCAACTTTAATTTTGGGGAAATTAGGGCGGCTCACCCAGCAATAAACCGTATTGATGCTGACTGAAAAAAATTCTGCCAACTCACCCGGAGTCAGCGGCTTGGCAAAGGTCAATACCTTGGGAACACTCTTGGTGGGATCATCTCCGGCACCAACGTGGTCGGGCGAGGAAATTTGTGTTGAGGGTGAAGTCATGGTGCCCCCGACTGATTGCATTCAGAATAAACGTCGATCAGGTGTAAATATTCGGTAACCAGATGTTCACTGATCCCCTGCGCTTCGGCGACGCGGTAGATCCAAGCGTTGTCATAATAGCGATCAATGCCGAGCTTGGCACGACTGCCTTTAAACTCTTCCTCCGACTTGAAAAACCCTTCCCACGACCTTACACCCATATAGACCATGACCAAATCGTATGAATGATCCAGGGCCAAGTAGGTCTTGCGAGACACCTTTGAACACCCAACAATGAATTCGCCCAGGCTTCCTACATCCGCCCGACCCTTCGACTTCGGGTTGTAAAGGTCAGGCAGTCCTGGTTGCTTGAACATTAATGATAGAGGCAAACACGGCGCCCGGTTCTCGATCATCCAGGAAATCATCGCCTTGGCGTGCTTTGAAAACCGACCGCAGATATTGGGCCGAAGCCAATCGATCAAATGGGCGGCTCTAGCCTTCGCTGGGATCGCAACGTCGAACACGTCGATACCAATCACATCCTGCCAATTTGCGGGGCCTGCGGTGGTGGGCGTCGGCTTGTCGTTAAGCATGACCGCCTCACTTCTTGGAAAAGATGCCGAGAAGCCAGTAGCCGACGAAACACGTCCCGCACACCTTGTCAGCGATGACGTGGGCGGGGCTACGTGGGATCCAGTTGTTGTTAAGCGGAATGCACGGCTTGCGTTCCTTGCACCAGCCGCATTCGAACATTGGGATTGGGGGCAACTTCCTTGGCTTCGATTTCTTTTTCACAGGCCACCCCCATGCTCCGGCTGAGCCTTGAGAGCACCGCCATGTGCATCACGGGGGCTTTCGGAGTCCAGATACTTACTGAGCACACCTTCCAACCCAGAGCGCCCGAGCGCACGAAGCACCCGGCTCCGAACATAGGACCATTGAGGATGATCCCGGAACGCGAGTTCTAGTAGATCAAGGACCTGCTTGCGAGTAGTGACGATTGAAGCCTGAACTTCGGCCAGAGATTCTTGTGGGGTTTCCATTCCGCACCTGCCTTTCAGGTGTAGTAAGGGAACCAGGACAGAAGTTAATTTTCGTCGGAATCAAAAAGAGGACCTTTTCTCAAAACCGCGTATGGGCGAGCCTGCCCGAAGTCATGAATTTTGGAATCGTACCGGACTTCACCGCCCCGTCTAAACTTTGTAGCTACCCCTTTTTTATGGGCATCCTGATGGTGTTTCCATGCGTCATAATCCTTAAGTTCAGCATAACGATCCGCGAAGGTCGCTGCGAACATGAGCAATTTTTTGGTAATATAAAGGGGCGGGGCTTTGCCCTCGACAAAAACAGTTCGATCAAACTCATCTTTTTCAACCGAACTAAGCTGTCCGTAGAGCGAGGGAATCGCACCACGGAGCGCTGGTACACAACCACCGAGCCAGTCCTTCCACGGGCCTTGGCTGGTGTACCATAAGAACAGTTCACGTTTAGTTGCCTCAGGATGTGAGCAAGACGAAAGCAAGAGCGCAAAGGCTGGGTGTTCCATCAAATGTTGAATACTCTTGTCAAATGCCCTATGCGCCCTTTGCCATGCCAAGAAAACAAAATATTCATATGAAGTCGTATCAACCCCGGCGGGAGGAATTTTTCGCTCAAACGCCCTTGCTGCCGTATCAGGAGATGATTCTTCATTTTCAGACAAAAATTCACATACTTCAACCCACGCTTTATCAAGATCAATTGACTTGGACTTCAATAGTATTGGCAAAAAACCCCTCTGAATCTCGGATGGAAGATAACAGTTCCAGGCTTTTTCTGAATCCAATTCTCCCAAGCTGTCCCATGAAGTGGTAAACGGAATTTCAGCAACTGAAAAGGCGGCCGCAAAGAACTGCGCCTCGGACTCTATCTCTCGGGAGGAGATCACCTTCCCAAGCAGCACGATCATTTGAAGCTCGCGAAGGGCACGGAGGTCCGTGCCCTCCTTGACAGTCTCCATAACCCGTTTAACCCACTTTTCAAGAAAGTCTCCGACATTAATAGCAACTCGCCTGAACTTCACATCAGATTGATCAAGCGTAGGCTCGCCCAGTCCTGGCACTGGAGGCGTATTGCCTCATAAAGAGATGATACCGAATTAATAAGTGGTCTGGATTTATCAAGTTTCAAGAGTTTCTGTATCATGATGCCTGCCTTATCTTGGTCTTTTTGAGTTCCTTAAAAAAGACTTCTAGCTTGGTCTCCAGGTCAGCCTTGAGCTTGAAGGGATTCAATGTCGCTTTTCTTTCCCGCAACCTCTCCTTTCTCTCTTCGGCAAGGTGCGGACTTTTCATTAATCTTTCGTAAGGCGTCAAAGGTTTGTCGTATTTCTTCACGATGCGGGCGCCGATTCGAATTTTTTCTTTAAGCTTGAATGTCGGAATGAAAAAGTTGAGCAGCGGA
>JBBCAW010000060.1:0-6156 GCA_051382295.1 Bdellovibrionota bacterium FG-1
CCCCTGCCATCTCCTCCAACTGCGATTTTACTCACACTTGGACTCGGCGGCGGGCTGCCAAAAAACATACCCCCACTTTCTCTTTCAAAAAATTCATCCCAAATTTTCAAAGAACAGGAAATTCCTGAAAACAAACGGAACCATCCTCTGGTTTCCCGGAGGGCCGCTCTGCCCAGTAATTTCGGCGTTTTGTGGATGTAGCCGCTTTTACCGGTTGCTGCAACAGATTTTTCGACTTTTTTTTATTTTTTTTATTTGGGCCTAATTTTACGTTCTAAACGCAAAACAGTGGAGACAAAATCCCAAAACTATCCGCCTCGAACCACCTGGATATTTCCTCTTTCAGAAAAGATCTTAAGCAACTCCCCTCCGTCTCCCACTCTTCCTGAAATTTTCCCGACAGGTCGGGCGGCTTCTCCCGCCTTGGGCACTACGGTTCGCTCCATCATTCGATCGATATCAAAACCAATTGCAGTTTTTCCCGTCATGCTTGTTAGGTCAACATCACCCGAAAAATCAGCGGGCAGACTTAATAAAACGTTTCCAGAACTACTTTCAATCACGGCTTTATCGGCAAATCGCCACTCCCTCATTCGCCCTAAAATATCTCCAGAAGTGGTACGACCGCTTAAAAAACCCTCGCTTTCTAAAATCTCCACCAGGCCACTTTGCGCGTGAAATTCAATCCGTCCCTGCAATTCACGACCACGAATAGAGCCCCCTTTACTGACGTAAAGCTGTTCGCCTTTTACCTTGAAGACATTAATCGGACCCGCGCTCGTTTCAATGTAGGTTTGAGGGGCTGTGATTTCAGAAGCTTCAATCATCCCGCTTCCGCCCATGCAGCGCACCGGCCCAATGACATCGTGAATTTTTACGGCGCACGCCGAGCAAAGCACCGAAGCGCTTCCGTTTCTGATGTGATCGATTTGCACATCCCCTGAGGCCGCGCGAATGTCGACGTTTGATTTCCAACCTTTGACCGTGATTTTTCCATCCACCCCCCACACCCTCAGCTTGAGTGATGCGGGAGCAAAAATCACCATTTCCATGCTCGTCTGAGGATTTGCACGTTCACGAAGTCGCTCCTGCAAGTCTAAACCACGACCATATTCAGCTGATAACTCGATCAAACCCTCACTCGCTTGAAAACGAAAATCCACAGCCGACAGGAGCTTCTTTGCAGCGGGCTCAGACACAGCAACTGCCCGTCGTCGGGCCTTCACTCGAATTTTGTCAAGCGACCAACATTGAATCACAATGTCGCCACGCATATTGGTCACTTGCAACTGACCTCGCGCGCGAAGCGCAAAATCTCGCTCAATCTCGTCTTGAAAAGGAGAAGGTGCGTGTGGCGAACCGGCGAAAGCCAAGCCCACAAAGCCTAAGAGGCCGAGAGGCGCGGCCAACAAACTGATTATCCCAATAAAGACATTTCCAGATCGATTTGTCATAAGAGAAGGCCTTCTTTTTTCCTCTTTTGGATTGGAACATGAACCCAGAAAAGAGAGAAATTTTATTTAAAAACCAACCACTTACTAAATACTTGATTGAATAACTTGCTTTTACAGTCGCAGTGCGTTAGCCTAATTTTAGTACTTAATTAACAGATAGAGGCAAAGTTCAGAAAGAAGACAACTGCTGATTCTGATAGATGTTTTTGATTCGTACAAGCTTGGCCCACGGAAGCGGGCCGTTTGAAGAGGCGGGTTTCCAAACTCACCCCTTTTGAAAAAGGCAAACCGATCGAAAGACCGGGACGCAAAGCCGCGGGGCTACGGAGTGCTTACCCCGACACTCCTTGCCAGCCGGGCTGCCAAGAGGAAACAAACGCGGACCTTAAGAGGTAGGTCCATTATCCGATTTCAAAGGGGGGTCCCCCAAAAAGGACCTCCTCTTCATCTCACTGGGCCTGAACCGCAGGAGTGGTTCGGGCCCAGCCTTTTTTTGGGGCTTGAGATTCCTCAACCCGACACCTAAAAGCAATGCATGCACCCCCTTAAATGTTTCGCCCCATGGCGTTTAGGCGCCTTTCTATTTGTTTTCTGCACATTATTAGGGGCCTGCTCGCCGCGCCAACCCTCATCAGAAACGCTCCAGCAGCTTGAGTCACTGGCCCAGGAAAGTGCACGGGCTAAACCAGCCTGGGAAGAATATAAAAAATCTTTAGATTCTCGGATTGGGACAACCTCCACGCCCCAACCTCTAAAAACCAAAGAAGCGGCTTTGAAGCTCATGACCCTGGCGCGCGCGATGCTGGAAAAATCAGGAGCTGCGAAAGAATTCCTTAAAAAAGTTACAGAATCTATCGATGGGAAAAAAAATTCTGACCGAGTCGCCAAAATCGCCTCAAAAGCGTATATTTCGAACATAATCGCGATTTTTGATACCTATCGGGTACTCTTTTTGAGCGCAAAACCCCTTCATTTTTACGACCCCGGAACGCTCGGAGCTTGCCCAACTCTTTTATCATCGACTGATCCAAGAATTGGACGGCGAGGCGACGTTGATCGAAGTCGCGATTTATCGAAGTCTTTTTACGTTCCTCATTGAAGAGCGAGTGATTGACGTGAGCGACCCAATTTTTTTAGAAGTGCTCCGCTGGAATGAAAAATTCGAGGAGACCCGCACCCAGCTTCGAGAAACTTTCCAAAACGATTCCAACACAATCGGCCTTGAACTTCAGTTGACCCGGCCCTTTGCCAGAAACTTAGTTCAACTCGCCAAAAGACTTTCGCAATAAAGATCTCAATTTATGCTATGGCTCCCCCGTGGCATTCCAGGATTTATTAATCACTGAAATTTTTTATAGCCTTCAGGGCGAAACCTCTCTTGTTGGAGTGCCCTTTGCTTTTATTCGGCTCACTGGCTGCAACCTTCGATGCAAGTACTGTGATTCGGCCTACGCCTTTAAAGGCGGCCGGCGAATGTCGCAGCAGGAAGTTTTGGACGCAATTGAGCCATTTCAGACCAGGCACGTTCTTCTCACTGGAGGCGAGCCCCTTTTGCAACGCCAGACCCCGGCACTTCTGGATGCGCTTTTGGCGAAGGGTTACGAAGTCAGCATTGAAACCCATGGCGAAGTGGCGATTGCTCCCGTTGCTGATCGCGCTCGGATCATCATGGACATCAAAACCCCCAGAAGCGGGATGCACCGCGGCGGGTACCTCAAAAACCTTCCCTATCTTAAAGCCACGGATGAAATTAAATTGGTGATTTGCTCGCCCGAAGACTACGAATGGGCTAAAAATCTCGTCCAAGAAGGAAACCTTCCGACACGGGAAATTTTATTTTCACCGGTAATCCCCGCTTTAGGCGCTCCAGCCAACGTGCCAGGAATAGATCCGACTTGGCTGGCCGAACGGATCTTGGAAGACAGACTCCCCGTGCGAATGCAACTCCAACTTCATAAAATTTTATGGGGCCGAGACCGCAAAGGCGTCTGATCACGGTTGACAGACCTTACGTCGCTTTGTTACCGATATTAAGATCTCATTAGGGGTGACGTGCCAGAATGGCTAATGGGACGGTTTGCAAAACCGTATTTCGTCGGTTCGATTCCGACCGTCACCTCCAATAAAAAGGGGTTGAACTGCATAGCGGTTCGACCCCTTTTTTCGTTTTTGGGGGTTCTTAAACAAAATCAAAGCAATGCAGGGAATCAGGGTTCACGGGATATCAAGCAGTTAGATCTGCTGCTTCTCAGAGAACATTTCTGGATCAGTCGCAACGTTTCGGATTTTCCCTACGACTTGCCTACGATTTGCCGACGCGGCTCCGATTTCTGTCCTACGCGCAAGGTCTCGATCGAGACCTTGCCGCGCTCCAGGAGCAGAGATTCACACCCCAAAAACGAAGGGAGGCCGCAATGAAATCAATCCCACTCTAATAATGAAAAAGCCCAGGGTTAGCGCCCCAGGCTTTTCAAACTTTACTGTCGTCAGCTCATGATCTTGGCAGGTCCAGAGGCTGACTTTCACTACTAACCGGAGCTGCATTTGATGCGGCTCCTGGCCGGTACTTCTTCATTCTAAGCGAGAGGTGCCGCCACTGTCAATTTGAATGGAGATCAACATGAACCAAGCTCAGTGTCCCGTTATTGCCGTCACCAATCAGAAGGGCGGCGTCGGTAAGACGACCACCGCCATCAACCTCGCGCAAGCACTCGCGCTCCAAGACTTGCGCGTCCTGCTCGTCGACCTTGACCCCCAGGGCAACGCCAGCCAAGGCGTCGGTGTGCGCCTGGAAACCATCCAGGGTTCAATCGCGGAGATGATCCGTGACCGTGCGTTCCCTACTGAGCACGCGATCTACAAGGGTGACGGCCTCGATCTGATTCCTGCTACACCCCTGCTCTCGCGGGTGGAACGCGAAATGGTTTCGATGACCAACTCCGAGCTGAGGCTTGCGCAACGGCTCCAACCGCTGCGCGCGCAATACGCCACGATCATTGTTGACACCCCACCAACGTTCGGACCGCTCATGAATTCGGCTTTGAACGCAGCAAGTCATCTTATTGTCCCCGTCGACTCCGGCTATTTTGCGATGATGGGCATTCGCGAGCTTGCCACCGAGATCGAAGAGATCCGGGGCGGCACCAATCCCGGCTTAGAGGTGCTCGGCTATCTCCTCACGCTCGTCGATCCGACGAATATGTCCGGCCAAACCTGGGACACGCTGGTTACTAGCTTCGGTGCGCAAGTGTTTGAAACCAAGATTCGCCGGTCGGTAAAGCTCCGCGAGGCCCCGGCGCTCGGGAAGACGATCTTCCACCACGCCCCGGAAAGCGCGGGCGCGCGCGACTATCTCGGCCTGGCGAACGAAGTCATGGCACGGCTGCACATCGGTGAAGTGGGTGCTGCGGTCGCCACTAACGGCCGCCGTACACTTTCCGTCGTTGAAGGAGGTGCACAATGAGTACGAAAGGAAAACGCATTCAAGTAACGGCACCTCCCGAGCTGATGGAACTCGCGAGGATCATCGGTAGCACGCCAGCCGCGATCTTAGAGCAGTTCGCGCAAGACCTCTTGCAACTCCCTCGATCAAGTGGGAGCGACGAGCGGGATCAAGCGGGCGACTACTTCCTCCGCACCAACATGGTCAACTGCGATCAATTCGACGACGTTCTGACGTTCATCTCAATAAGCCGGGCCGAGTACCCAGTCGTTGACGGAGGTGTGCAATGAAAGCCAAATCAGAACTCAAAGCCGCCCTCGAAGCGCTGCAAGTCCGAAAACCGCTGCGCCTCACCTCCAGCGCACCAACGTTCGCGCCGCCCGTAAGCGAACCGATGGTGCCAACCCCGGTCGGAAACCCTACCCTGGTTGCAAATCCGACCCAGGTCGAAAACCAGACCCAGGTACGAAATCCGACCCCGGTTGAAAAAGAGACCCCGGTCGCCGAATCAACCCAGGTTGCAGAACCGACCCCGGTCCCTTTCGTGACCCAGGTTGGAAAAGCGACCCCGGCGGGAAACCCGACCCAGGTCGGGATAACAACCCCGGTCGGAAACGATACCCAGGTCGTGAAACCGACCCTGGTCGGAAACCCAACCCCGGTCGTAAAACCGACCCAGGTTGCCGATGAACCGTCGAGCGTCGAGGACGATTCCGCGACGCTCACACGCCGGGCCACCGAGCAGGATAGCTCCGTGGTCCTGGAGGCCCGCGCCGCAGACGGGCTTGAGCGGGGCTACACGCGAGTCCCCAACAGCGTTCTGATGCAGCTCGCGAGCGGGGACTTCACCCGCAATGAGATCAAGCTCGCACTCCTCATCGCGCGATTCACGATCTCGTTTCAGAAAAAGCTTGCACCGCTCTCCAAGATGGTTTTGGAGCGCCGGTCGGGCTTGCGGGGAGCGGCAGTGCTTGAGGCGCTGTCAGGGCTCGTGGCCAAGGGCCTGATCGAGAAGCAACAAGGGGATCAACACCGCCCAAACATGCTGGGGCTCGTACTTCCGGCTGATTGGGATGCACTCACAAAACCCAAGCGTGAAAGCGAGACAACCCCGGTCGGAAACCCGACCCAGGTCGCGAATCCGACCCAGGTGGGAAACCCAACCCCGGTCGATAAAGTGACCCCGGTCACAAATCCGGCCCCCGCCCCGGTCGCAAAACCGACCCCGGCGGGGGTCGGAAATCCGACCTACTTTAAAGA
>JBBCAW010000061.1:0-15490 GCA_051382295.1 Bdellovibrionota bacterium FG-1
GTGGGAAGAGCTTTTTTGAGATATTTTTTGTAATCGATGTACTCAAAAATATCGGTATTTTTTATCATAATATCAATCATATAGGAGACAACTTAACTAAACGATCAATAAGTGGCGTTATTTTTGATTAAAAATACGTACTCATGAATGATCCGTCGCGTTATATCTCGCTTTGTAAACAAAGCCTGAACGTGAAACTAAGTCTTGTAAGTCGACATACCGGATAGAATATGGTACCAGCCGCGATTATGAACTCTCCCGGGGGGGCGCATTTAAGGGCGAATTTGAGCTTTAGCGTATAATAAATTATCAGCCCTAATGGCCAAATTGTTTTTTCAGTATGCCCGGGGCCGCCATTTTGCTTGGTGCCCTGGGCTTTTTTTGTGCGTTCAGCATGGGCGATGACTAAGCTCACTCCCTTATCCCATTGGTGCTGGCACGCCTTATTGACCGGACGCCTTCTTCATGCATGGCGAGCTGCTCCGACCAGTTTAAATCAGACAAAAGTAACGGCCGCAAAATTAAGATTTATCAGAATTATATCATCTACTTATCGCCACCTACTTAATAGTTGACCAGTGAGGAGAAATTTGCTACTCTAATCCTGTGCTTGAAGACAATCAAGTCATCAGAAAACTAGAAGTCCTTCTCGGAAGCAAAGTCACCGCGCTGTCGCTGATGTACTTGCGGCAGTTCAATGAGGCAAATCCTCAGCAGATTGCAAATCACTTCTCTATCTCTCAATCAATGGCACAGAAGGCTCTGATGCGACAAAAGCAGGCAGGGGTCGTGAGGTTCCGCTCCCATGAGCGTTCACGCAAGTTTTTCTTAAATAAAGATTCAGTGTTTTTCAAAGGACTCACGAGTCTACTTGATTCCGCCCTTTCCGAACTCACGTCAGACGCAAAGAGATACTTCACCAGAAGTCATTATGGAAAAGACGAGACGCTCAAAAAGATGATCGCCGTCATTGAGTCTGAGTTTCATCCAAAGAGAATCATTCTGTTTGGTTCTAGGGCCGCAGGGACAGAGCGTAAAGATTCTGATTACGACATCTGCTGTGTGTTTGAAAAACCGGCACTCACGGGAAGCCTCACAGCCACCGCCGGTAAAGTTGCAGGCAGATTAATTAGGCGTGGCTTCTTTGAAGCCGTTGACGTTGTTGCCACCACCGAAGATGAGCTTGCGACGGATAGACAGGTATTCAACGAGATAAGAAGTAAAGGAATAACCATTTATGAGTGCAGCCGTAAATGAGATTCTAAGAAAAGCGGAGCAAGACTTAGATTCGGCTGTAGAGATTGTTGCTAGCGCAAACGAAGAGAAATATTATCAAGCTGGATTCTTTATCCAGCAATGCGTGGAGAAAAGTCTCAAGGCAATTATCATTGCCAGCGGAGGCAACCCACAAAAAATGCATGCCTTTGGTCCGCTGTTAGGTACGTTAGGATCGTTGAACATCGATGTTCCGTCTTTTGTCTTTGATGCGACCGAAGAAGCGATGTTCGATATGGGCGAAAGATACGACGTGCCGTTTTCCGGAACCCACGACGAATTAGAAAAAGGTGCTGCGTCGGCAAGGATGACACTGGATTGGGCCAATGAAATAATTGCGTCTATTAAAAAAAACAGCGTAGACTCCGGGTGATTTTGTTAATTTAGATTTCCCGGTCGGTGTCCAGTCAACATTTCGACAAAATCGGTCCCGAACCGGTATGCATCGCGTACCGTGAATCCCAGACTTAAATTAAAATCCGAGTCGCCGGATGTCTCGACGGTGCTAAAAATTCCACCACCCCTAAAACCCAAACATCAGCCGCCCCTTGCAAGCCGCCGCACTCTCCGTCTTGGCCCGCTCTTCTTCAAAATAAATTCTGACTTCAGAGTCCTTCAATTTTTCGCGGATACACAGGGCTTCACCCGCGGAGTCGGATGATTCTTAGGAACAATGATGTCCAGGGAGTCAGCACAGTGGAGATAGTCATGGTCGGCCGAGATGATCCCAGAAAAGGTGTGGTGAGATGAGGCAAGATTGACGATCATCGCATCTGAGGAGTCCAGTCCGTACATTGCCATAAGCGAGGCCATGGTTTCCCATTTGACCGGTGCTTGGAAATCCTCTTTTGTAACGTATTTAAATCCGGCCAAAGCCTTGTCACATTCGGCTTGAAGGATCTCGCCCTTTTCACCGAAGACCACTTTAAAAAGGTCCACGTAGCCGGACTCGATTAGTGTTTTTAAACGCTTCGGTCCTGAATAATCCCATTCGTCATCCGTTTTCTTCCACAGTTTCTTAGTCTTACAGATTGCGTAACTCATAATTACAAGTAATCACAAACAATTTTCGTCAACCCCCCATCGCATTATCCGTTAGCCGGCCGCGAGTTTTGCACTGACCAGGCGGTTTAGGCTGATTGTATCGCGTTATAATGAATTTAAATTAAAATACGTAATAATATCCTTTGCATACTTCATATGTGGGAATATCCCACAACCCCCTTGTGGGATTGTGGGTTTCATACGATACTGAAGACGAGGTATGAGTATGACAATTGCCAAAATCTATAAGGAAACGCTGGTCAATGTGGATAGCAAGGGACGGGTTGTTCTTCCTAGGGCCGCTCGTAGATCCGGCCTCTATGCAGTCGAAGTGACGGCTAATGACGAGATTATCCTTCGGCCGCGCGTTGCTGTGGACCCTAGGGAGGTCATTGATAAAAGAACCTTGTCCATTCTGGATGAGTCGATGAAAAACTTAACCAATGGTAAGGTGGGCGGGCCAATCGATTTAAGTGGCTTTGACACACAGGAAGAAGTCGATGAAGAAAAGACCGCGACTCGAAAAAAGACGCTCCGACGACGGCGTTAAGATCAAAGCCCCTGATTCAGGTCCGCCATTTACCATTCGCATGGGGCTTCCCCATATGGACGCGCTTTGGGCTGATCTAACAACCAAACAGTCGGCAGGCAAGCTCACCAAAAATGAAGAAAAGCTCTATAAGAAGTGGGGTAAGGCTTTGCGAGTCCTCTCCACCAACCCATCTTATCCAGGGCTAAATAGTCACGAAATCGGCAGCCTAACTCAGAAATATGGAAAAAAGGTCTTCGAGTCCTATTTGGAGAATCGAACTCCTGGTGCTGCGAGGATGTTTTGGACTTATGGCCCTGGACGAGCGGAAATCACCATTCTGGCTTTGGACCCTCATCCCGAATCTGCCAGCTACGGCAGGGTAAAGTTGGACGTGGAGCCATGATTTTTGCAAAATCATTTCCGATGCGCTGGCGATACAAAACATGCGGGGGTTACAGAACTGGGCGTATTGCCTCACAAATCGCTCCACTCTATTTAGAACTTCGAGCGCTCAAGGCTCAATGTAATAGCGGAAAATCGCAATCCTGCTTGGACCTTGCCTTCATACTTTACCAAGGCGGAAGGAGGGCTGAGGCATTGGAGTTTGCTCAATCGGCGTGCGTAAAGGGTAGGCAGGAAGCGTGCAGCTTTTCAACACAACTTATGATGGAGAAAGTCGCAGATCAAAACCAGCAGGCCACATAAAGTGCTGCGCTGCTCAACTATCAGGGTCAATTGCGTCAGATTCAGGCGCAGCAACCAGCCCCAAATTTTGATTTCTTGAGAACACCGGCTCAAGCACCGAGGCCTCAATCCACTCGCTGTACCACACGTAGTGTACCTCATGGCTTCGGTGGACCTGAACTTGTCACGGATTGCGAATAGATTGAAGCATTGAGCGTATGAGTTCCGTCATGTATCTCGAATAATTCCAGAACTTTCACTTCACCCGAAAGTACTTCAATATGGTCTGAGTTGCAGACCTACATGAAGCGAGAAGATCGGAGAACAACTGGGGCCGATGGGCGGACTCGAACCGCTGACTTTTGGCCTGCGAAGCCAAGCCCTGGAAGGTCGTCAAAGTCGAAGAAACCTTCGTCCAAGGATTCGTCCGCAGCCTGACCTACAGCATGTACAGCCCTTGGAATGTCAAGCTGAGCTGCCGCTGATCCGAAAAACCTTTTTTCTAGGGGTTTTAGGCCGCGACCACGTCGGAGGCTTCGCGCGGAGCCTCATTCCGAACCGCGAGGTCCAGTACTGAGATCCTATACTGGACTTCGTGTTTGCCCAAGACAGAGTAATCCCTCAGCTTCCACTGATACTGGTTTGCCCATTTTGAACTCGAGTCGGCCGAGCGGGCTGTCGCTTCGGGCATGACCACGAGGCAATCTTCAGCCGAGCTTCCTAGCTTACGCTCAATTTCCATCAGGCGCGCTGATTCAACGAGGGGCATCGTGTTTCCGGCCTCGGTCCACGAAGCGTGTCGAGTGTCGCCCATATTCTGCCAAACAGGGCGAATGGAGCCGAGCGCTAGTCCCGCCCTGAAGCCTAAGTGAATGTCCTGACCGCCTAAATCCTGGGCGCTTTGAATTTTTTCGCGAAGGAAGGGTAACGTTGAGGAGATTTCCTGAACCGCGCGGCTCGCATGGAGAACCGGAAAGGCGCGGTTGGCTGAGTCGAAAAACGCGAGTAAACCATCCCCCTCGGTTCGCAAGATCACACCGCCTTGCGAGGTGACGGCAGTCCACATGTGTGAAAGGCATTCGCCGACCAAAAGGCCGGCTTCGAAGTGCTCGGCACCTAGGCGCGAAAGAAATTCTGAGTTTCGTAGATCGATCGATAGGATGGCGCCATGTAAGCTCTCAGGCAAGATGGGACGACGGTGATAGGGAGAGACGGGGGTCTTTTCAATGAGGTACTTTTGCGCTCGATACTCTTGAAGTGCCAAAACGCTCAAAAGTAGAACCACCGCGAGGTGCCCCACTCGAAATCGCAGGGCCTCACCAATCGCTGAAAACGCGACAAGACCATCCATGAGTTGAAACAAAGCCAGAAAGAGCAGACCACCCCCGAACAGAAACAGGTGCCTGATTCGGGTGGGATGAAAAAATCCCCGTGTTTTGAGCGTCTTCAGATGGACTGCTTGGCCGAGGCAGCTAGCAGCTCCGATGGCGACCAGCAGGGAAGCAAGCCCGGTATCGAGGTGATGACTGAAAGCGCTCTTTGCGGCGGCCCCTTGCAGAAACGGGATCACAAGAAAAGGGATGGCCACCGTGATTGGAATTCCCCATTTAAAGAGGTTGCCCCGGATCCTTGCAAAAGAGAGCCCCAAAAACATCCCAAAGGTGGCCTCGTAAAAACGCAGGACAATTTGAAGTAGGTAGCGATGGTCCGGGGAACTCCAATCTATGAAGAAATCCATCATTCGGATTTGGTAAATAGCGCCAATCAGCGCAAAGATGGCCATGTAAAAGTACTCTGCTTTTTCGGTCGCGAAAATCCATAAACTGAAAAAAAGGATAGCCACCATTAAGTTTGCCACAAAGAGCGCAAGCGGACGTGTGCTCGACCAAAAATTCGTAAAGCGTGCCAACGCCCACGCCTGCTCGCGAGTCTCGAAACCCGATCCAAAAAGAGGGTTGAAATAATCAGCGATGACCTGTCCACCGTCATCTCGAACCCAAATTCCAATTTTCAGGGGTCGCGGTTCAGACAGTCGCTGCATCGGAAGCGCGATCGTGATTGGATCACTCGAACTCCAATGGCCTTCGGCATAAAGTCCTTGGTCGATCCAAATTCGGTAGGAGCCGCCCATCCAACCCATACCTGATGGAGGCATGGGGGCAGAAAAAGCGTGAGAAGTGCAATGAAAGCCAAGCCAAAGAGCGCTGATTTCGCCCAAAGCGCCTTACGTTCCGCAGAATAGGAGAGTTTCCCCATGACAATTCAACTGATCGGAGTAGGGCGTCGCCATCTTGATGTTATTCGGACGAATTTGGCATGGGTTGACAAAAGACAAAGATACACGTATAGTATACGTGTATGCATAAGAAGCTCACTATTACGATTGACGAAGAGGTTTACAAAGGGCTCCACAAGGAGTTAGGCCCTCGTCGTATTAGCCAGTTTATCGAAGGTCTCGTGCGTCCCCATGTCGTAAAGAGAGACCTCGCGGCCGCCTACGCTGAAATGGCAAAGGAGGAGGCTCGCGAGGACGAAGCGCTGGAATGGACCGAGGGGACTCTTGGAGAGTTTGGAGAATGAAGCGCGGGGATGTGTTTTGGATCGATTTCAATCCTTCGCGTGGTGGCGAAATTCAGAAGGTCCGACCAGCCATCATCGTGAGTAATGATATTTCTAACGAGGTGTTGCATCGGGTTCAGGTTGTGCCGCTTTCATCCAAGACCGAAAAAATCTACCCCTGCGAAGCCCTGGTTACGGTGAATAGGAAACAGTCCAAAGCGATGGCGGATCAGATTATGACTGTCGCAAAGGTGCGGCTGAAAAACCGGCTTGGCAAAATATCCAAGGATCAAATGTCTTCCGTGGATCGCGCTATTTGTATTCAGCTTGATCTTTAGTATGTAGTAGGTTCATTGACCTGCTCTGTGCAGGAGGCAAGGCTCCTTGTCAGGTAGCCAGTTCCGCAGCGTAAACTCGCACATCGCGAGGCCAGGCCTCGATTTGCTTCAAGAAACGCTCTTTGTCCCCTCGATACAGGGACCTCAGGGCGTCTTCGTAACCCTCGAGATCACCGGCCATAACGGACATAAATCTATAAGTTCTTTCCTGAGCCTGTTTGACGCAGTTGCCGCTGACCGCCTTTTTTTTTGCCTCTTCGACAAGTTTACGTAAACTTGCCGAGGCCCCTCCAGGTTGAGAGGCAAGCCATTCCCAGTGCCGCGGTAATAATGAAACTTCCCGAGAAATAACTCCGAGTTTTGGTCTTCCAGGACCGATCGAATCCTTGGGTTCGGCTCTGGAGGTGAAGACCTCCAGGCGCTTAAGAACATCTTTTTCGGTGCCTTGAAAATTGAAGTCCATCGTTTTTCCGGTCAAATCGCTGAAAATGAGGACCGCACTATTTTCGGCTTTGCCCAATCTTTTTTTAATCTTGCTGATGACCTCGTTCAGAGACCCCCGGAAAATGAATTTTTCGCCATCGAATGCCGTGTAAGTACTTGGAGTTTCCAAGGTCTTTATCATCAAAAGTAATATTACCCGGGCATTAATAAAAAATCAAGAACGTGCTTAACTCTGAATGACGCACTGAGTTATATAGCCACAAAATCTAGATGATCGTTCACCGGTTTTGAAATCATTTTGGAAAATAAAGGAAAATTTATGCGTACTCGTCGGTCTTTTGTAAGTTTGGCACACTCCGCTGCGCTGCTTTGTGGAACAATGATTGAGACCGGATGTAACGCTCAGCCGGATGAGACTCGTGACGAATTTTCAGTCGCCATTCGCTTGGTCGACTCAAGAACTCCAGCTCGTTATCAGGTTCAAATCTCAGAAATCGACCTAAAACTCCTTAGTTCGAAGGGCACGGTCATGCCGGCTGAAGTCGCGCAGACCTATGATGCGGGCGCGTGGAATGCAAATATGTACCAAACCATCACCGTGAATCCGACTGCAAATGACCTTGCAGTAGGTGGGAATGAAGTCTATTTTTTCTTGCTTAATTCTCTCACCTTTCAAAACGTGAACCACAACATCGTCTGGGACCATCCTGACCTGGTTGACCAAAGATACAATCAAATACCTACGGAAAGCGCCCAGTTAGTGAGATTGACGTATACTCAAGGGTCGGCCTATTCCGTTTCAAACTTGGCGATCGATGCAAGTCAAATCGTTGTCAATACGGTTTCGGGCAACCCCAAGGATATCACCACCATCTACGATAATCCTCTCAATCAATATGACTCGACCTGCAATCCCGATCATACAGTCGATCCAAACTGCAATGTCGTTTTGGATTCATACAATATTGGAACCAACGTTCAATATCTTCTGACCATTGACCTGGCGACTGCACAGCCATTAATTCCGTAAGCCTCGCTTACATGCTAATTGACGCAGTCCTTAGCCCAAAGGTGCGGAGCACCTTTGGGCTAACTCCCCCAGGTTTCCCAGCTCGTCCCCACTCGGCAATAACATCGGTAAGGCCAGGGCGAAGCCCTTCGGGCCGGCACGTTTGGTGAGGTCATCGAGTAACTCATGATCACGGAGAAATAATGCTTTTTCGGACTCTCCCAGCGCGGCGAGTTTGGCGATGGCGCTGCGGACAACGGGGCTGAGGTCGGCCTCGCGCCCTGGAGCCAGATCCGCTGGGGTAGGGAGGACCCGCGCACCATGAAGAGCATGACTGCGGTTGAGAATAAACCCTCGGAAGGGCAGATTGAGTTCCGTCGTTTTGCGCTGAAAAAAAAGCGCTTCTTCGAGCGCGGCTGGCGCAGGAGAAGTGATCAGCAAAAAAGCCACTTCGGGGCGACTCAGAAACTCACGCATGCCTGTCACATCGCGTGTGAGCGTATGAAGGACTCCCGCGAATACGCTGAAAAAAACCGTGAGATCGCTCGCAAATTGTTCGCCCAACACGCTGTGAAAAACGCGATTGATCAAGCCACCCGCTGCCCGGCGCAGGCCACCGATGGACGAACCTTCGTCGGGCATGAACATCTTGAAAACCCGGCCTTCGAGAAAACGGGAAAGACGGCCCGGCGCTTCGAGAAAATCCAGCGCGTGCCGCGAGGGGGGCGTGTCGAGCACGACGAGTTCATACCGGCCTTCTTGCACAAAACGATGCAGCGCCTGCATGGCCGTATATTCGTGCATACCCGCCACCATCGTCGTGATGTGTTGATAGATGCTATTTTGGAGCAAAAGCTCTCTTTCCTGCGGATTTTGCACAATCCTTCGAACGGCCTCGTCAGCGATGAGCTTGGGATCGAGCATCCAGGCATCGAGCGTTCCTGATCCTTTGACCCCGGCGGCTTCAAGACGACTTTGAGCTAAGCGCACCGGTTCGCTTAGATTAGGAGAAACACCTAGCGCTTCAGCGAGACGCCTCGAGGGGTCGATCGTCAGCACCAAAACTTTACGTCCGAGACGTGCCCCCGCCAGCGCGATCGCGCCTGCCGCTGTCGTTTTTCCCACGCCACCCGCACCACAACAAACAATAATCCGTGAATCCCGAATGAGCTCAATCACAACATGGCCCCGCTCACCCGCGAATGTCCTAGGAGGGAATCGGCCAGAAACGAAACCAGCGACTCACAACCCGTTGGGGCATCGGGCAGAAAAATCAAGGGCACCGAAATTTCGCGTTCCAGTCGTTTGGCCACGGCCTGCGCTTCTTCAAAGTACCGAAACGATTCTTCGCCCAGGATTTGAAGTCCGCGCCGTTGACCGTCGTCGAGAAGTTTTCGGAGCTCGCGGCGTTCTTCGGCGGTGAACGGGTCTTGGGGCACATGGTTGAGAATAACACCACCGATCGGCATGTTGGTTTCTCGTAAACCTTCGAGGAGTTCGATCGTTTCACTCACGGGCAGGGTTTCAGGCAGGGTGACCACGTAGGTCGCGCTCTGTTTGGGATCGTTCAGATACGACTGCCCTTCGCGAAGCGAGTCGGCGATCGGCCCGCGTGAAACCATTTTGATCAAAGTGCGCGGCAGCCCCGTGAGCGCCAGCGTGTGGCCCGTGGCCGGCATATCGACGACGATCAATTCGTTGGCCGGAGTGCCATCCCGATGTTTTTCGCGTAGAAAGGTGAGTAGGCAGTAGAAAATTCCGATTTCTCGCAAGGAGGGTGCCGCTTGAAAAAGTCTTCTTAAGGCGTCAGAATAGAGCGCGGCCTTTGCAATCGCGTTCATACGAAAAACCGACGCCAGAAAAAGTTCATGCCCTTTGAGGGGCAAAAGTAGACTGCCCCAAATGCCGGGCATGATCTCAGCCTTTTCTTCGGGCAGGCGGTCGCGTCCGAATAAGCGCGCGAGCGGTGAATAATCATGGACGCGGTGTTCACCCTCGTGAGTCTCGCCGATCTCCGTGAGCAGGACGCGCTTGCCCGCGCGCGCGGCAGCCATCGCAATGGCAGCTGAAACGGAGCTACGCCCCACGCCACCTTTTCCGGTGATCAGCACAATGCGCTTTTGGATCAGGCTTTCAAACTGCTCAACCATAGCTCAAGGCAGTATCTCAATGGCGTCCCGAGTTCTAGCCTAAATTCCTTCTTCTGCCCCTAGATAGGTCAGGATCGCTAGCGCCGCGGCGCCCGCGTTCAAATCGCCCGGGTCTACCGCGCTGAGCTGGTCGAGTTCTGAGTGGTGCACGTCAAAATAATGCGTGGATTCGGGCACTAGGCCCACACCGATGGCGCCTTGCTCGACGAGGGGCTCGACGTCGGTGCCGCTCGGACCTTCGGCCATCCAGTCTGCTTGCAGAAAGCCCAGATAGGGCGCCCACTGCCGGAGACGCGGGAGTCCCAAACCGGAATTGTCTTGAATCGAAAAGCCGATGGGCTTGAAGCCACCCCGATCAGCTTCGATGGCCATAATGTGGTGTTCGTTTAAAAGTCGAGCCTGAAGGGCATATTCATCAGCCCCAATGCCCCCTTGCTCCTCGCACATGAATAGCACGGCACGCACGGTTCTCTTGGGTTGCAGACCCAGTGCGCGGAGGGTGCGCAGGACTTCGATTGTTTGGACTACCCCGGCACCATCGTCATGCGCGCCTGGCGAGAGATCCCAGCTGTCTAGATGTCCGCCCACGGCGACAATCTCGCTCGGGAACTCGCTGCCTCGGAGTTCGCCTAGGACGTTGTAGGAAATCGTGTCCGGATTTCGATGCGCGCTCAGAGTGAGGTGGACGCGGACCGCTCCATGGCCAGAATGGATCCGGGCCGAAAGAACGTTGGCATCATGCGTACTGACCGCCGCTGCTGGAATCGGTTTGGAGCCCTCGTGAAAGATCGTGATCCCTGTGTGAGGATGGGCGTCATCTGCGCGGTTGGTCATTGAGCGGACCAAAGTGGCGATCGCGCCATAATGCGCCGCGAGCGCCGGGCCTGAGGTGCGCTGATCGACCGCGCGCCCGTAGGCTTCGAACGGATTTTGAAGCGTTGGGTCCATCGGGCGATTGAAGAAAACGATTTTACCCCGCACGCGGTTCCCGAGTTTATTGACTTCATCGAGGCTTTGGACTTCGAGGACCTCAGCGGTCATCCCCTCAGAAGAGGTACCTGCGCTGTCTCCGAGCGCGGTAACCCGCATGGAAACCGGTCCCTCAGCGCCACCCACAATCTCGGCGCTCTCATGGTCGCCACGACTCCAGGCCGGGACTTTGACGGGTTGCACGAAAACCCGGTCTAGGCCATAAGACGAAAGCTTGGCGTTGGCCCAATCGACCGCGTTTGCCGCGCCTTGAGATCCGCAAAGCCGATGGCCGCCTGACGTCAGTTCTTGTAAGTTGCTGAACGCCTGGCCCCGAGCAAAGACCTCCTCAGCGATGCGCTGGGGGGCATCTTCGTTGGCAAAGGCGGCAATGGCGGCGAAGGTCAGTGAAAGAAATAGAGTTGGCATTGCTCAATCCCTACTTCAAAAGGGGCACAGGAGTCCAGCTCCTGTGTTAGGCTGGGGAGCAAATATGGAAAGTATAAAACTAACACCATCTGCAACGTTTATTGCACCGCTCCAGATCCGCTCCCTGCGAAAGCAATATGGACGAAACGCGAAGAGTCCGGTTGAGGCGGTGTGCGGAATTAGCTTCAGTGTGCAGGCTGGGGAATGCTTTGGTCTGCTCGGGCCGAATGGAGCGGGAAAATCGACCACCATCAATTGCATTACGGGTTTTTATCCTCCAAGTTCGGGTGAGGTGTTGATCGAGGGCATGAATGTTCATCAGGACCCTAAATGTGCTCGGCAAATTTTAGGGGTATGTTCCCAAGACGACACCTTGGATACCGATTTTAATGTTTTGGATCAAATGGTGCGGCATGCGACTTTTTACCGTATTCCGATGGCTGAAGGTAGGCGTAGAGCCATCGCGTTGCTGCAGCGATTTGGTCTTGAAGATCGGTCTGGAGATCCCGTCGAGACGCTCTCGGGAGGGCTGCGGCGTCGTCTTCAAGTCGCGCGCTCGTTGATTTCCGAGCCCCGCGTGCTCGTTCTTGATGAGCCCACCACGGGCCTTGATCCTGATGCGCGGCGCACGCTTTGGGAAATCTTAGGTCAATGTCGTGAGAAGGGATTGGCGATTTTACTTTCGACTCATTACATGGATGAGGCTGAGCGTCTTTGCGATCGGATCGCCATTTTGCATCATGGAAAAATTTTGGACGTGGGCTCGCCGCAGGAGCTGATTGCCAGGCACATTGGAACAGCGCAGGTTGAAGAAGAGGTGAGACCGGGGGTGATTTGGAAACGACCCCCTAACCTCGAAGATGTGTTTTTGAAACTCAGCGGCACCCATCTGAAGGAAGGAGTGGCGGAATGATGATGACCACTCGATTCTCTGAGTCGGCCTGGGCGATCCGCTGCGTCTGGCTGCGATATTTTGACGTGTTTCGAAAAGGCTTGGCTTATGGCTTGATCACGACGTTTGTCGAACCGATTCTCTATTTGCTTTCGTTTGGATTCGGGATGGGAAGTCTGGTCGGTAAACTGCATCTCCATGGTCTTGAGCTCAGCTATCGCCAGTTTATCCTTGCTGGCATCGTGGCGCAGACGGTGCTCTTCCAGAGTTTTTTTGAAGCGGCTTACGGTGGCTTTGTGCGCATGTATTATCAGAAAGTTTTTCAGGCGATCGCCACGACGCCTATTACGCTGTCGGAAGTTCTTTGGGGGGAGCTGCTTTGGGATGCATCGAAGTCGACCTTCGCCGCTTCGGTGGTGCTCTTTCTTGGCTGTATGATCGGCGACTTTAAGTCCCAGGGCGCGGTGCTGGCGCTGCCTATTTGCTTTGTATGCAGTTTGCTTTTTTCAGCCCTCGGGCTTTGGGTTGCAGCGGCCTCACGAACCATCGATCAAATTTCTTACCCGCAATATCTTTTTGTGTTCCCGATGTTTCTGTTTTGCGGCGTTTTCTTTCCCATCGAAAACCTCCCTTCGGTGGTGCAAGGGGTGGCCTGGATTCTTCCGCTCACCTCGGTGAGTTCACTGGTCCGTTGTCTGACCCTCGGGTTTCCCTTTCAGTGGTGGTCATTGCCGATTTTGTTGGCTTGGTTAGTCTTTCTGGTGCCTTCGGCGCGGCGGGCAATGACCCGGCGGTTGGTGAAATAGCCTGGCAACTTGTGGTGGCACTGACCGAAATTAAAACGCTCCTGCGGCCACATTCGAGTCCTTCGACTTGTCTTTTGGCGAGGATTGACCCCGTAGCGGCAATGAGTTGCCTCAACTGCCGGCCCGCGGCAGCAAACCGGATTGAGAGGGCGGTGAACACGTTTTTCTGCCGCCTGGCGGCAGTAGATGCGGTTCAGTGGGGGGTCAGCGGCCTCAACTGCCTGTCTGCGGCAGTAAATCCCACTGGCTCGAAGAAAATGCCCGACAACGTTATTGTTCCACATTGTTTACCTCTTTGCCGGGATCCCTTTGTTCTACTGAGTCAGCATTGCTTAAGGTCGCAATCGAAAATGCGACCGGCACTCCCATCGAATCGATCGATGCCTTCGTGGAAGCGGAGGAAGATATGGATTTTTTCTGTCAATATTATAATACCGAATGGCTCAACGATGCAAAGAGACAGGTTCTCAAAACCGCGATAGCGAACTCCAACGAAGAAAGCGTCGCGGCTTTCAAGACAAAGACCTGCTCGAAGGAGAAAAC
This sequence comes from Bdellovibrionota bacterium FG-1, assembly GCA_051382295.1. Classification (GTDB taxonomy): domain Bacteria; phylum Bdellovibrionota; class UBA1018; order UBA1018; family UBA1018; genus JBBCAW01. Next base: position 13,675 of record JBBCAW010000061.1, read on the forward strand.
GGCCACGGGTGATAGCTGGCGTGGATATGGCTGGCAGTGGTGGTGTGGATTCTTTCTAGAGTTGGGATCTGATAAGAAATAGAAAATACAGATTGTGATGTCGGCAAGTGTGATGGCCCTAGTGCTAATGCGCGGATTTGCAGAGTCCATGAACGGCCGTTCAAAATAGGGTTCTGATTTCTAAGACAGTCCTTTTATTTTAAGCACTTAAAACTTCTCTACTTGTACAAGTAACCGTACTATATTTAGTACGGTTCGTTTTTACGGAGGAAAGCAAATGTTTACAGCCACCGTGGTCGCATCGAAACTCAGGGAGCAGATGGCCCACTTCTTCGACATGGTTCGAGGTGACAACGCCGTCCAAATCCTTCATCGAGGAGGAAAAATCAAGGTCTTGATAACCCAGGGGCACTATCTCAATTTGCTGTCTCGGCTGGCGCTCTATGAAAAGTCGCCTAACGCAAAAAGAGTTCCAGCGAAATCTTCACGGGCGATCGAAAATGCGATACGAGCAAAGCTCAATGATCACGAACAGGAAGAAGAACTCCGGGATGATACAAGTCGAATGGGATCAAAACGCGCAAGACAGGCATGAGGCATGGGCGCTTGAGATTGCTTTCGCTTTTGGGATGGCCTCGGCAAGTGTCTATCTTCTCGATATTGAACTGACCCAAACCCGGATTACGGAGTTCCCATTGAGTGGATCTACCTTCGCTACAGTGTGTTCTACGAACTAGACTCCGCAGACCAGCCAAAAACTGCGGTCATCATTTCAATCATCCGAGGTCAGGAGCGTCGGCCCTGATCATCACGCAACAGTGAATTTTCTTAAGACTAATTTCGCATTGGCTTGGCAAGTTGAGAACCTTCTCTAAAACTTCGAAGTGGGTTCCTCTAAGCCGTCTTGACTGACTATGCAAACGCGATAGCCCTGGGACAGGAGTTTTTTCATAGGTACTCCGGCTGCCTCAAATAGATTTTTGATGAGATATCGGCCTATGCCGGTAAAATCTCGCCCGAAGTGCACAATCCGCGTAAAGGCCAGATGATCCCAGAAGCCGCGACCCGTTTCGTTGGGTCTAAGGGCGGCGCCTTTTTTTGCGCCCGTCACAATAATCGCAATTCCACCGGCCAATTCGCGCAAAAAGCGCTTCCACACTGCTCGTGAGGGCACCTGAATGAGCAGGTGGATGTGATTTCCGACGTTAGCATAGCGATAAAGTCGTACCCCCCAACGTCTAGCCAGTTTTTGGGTAAAGTGTTGGATCGGATCGCAATGCCGTGGGTGAAGCATCGAAAGCTCGCCGCGAGCTCGTGAGGAACGCAAGACCACATGAAGCGCTTGTTTTGGATCAACCGGTCGAATCTCTTTACGTTTACCCTTGGTGTGGTCTCCGCCGTGCGAAATCGACGCAGTTTTCGAGTTAAAGCCAGGCAGAAAGGATTCCTTTTTTAGTCTCACGCGACCCAATATAATCGAGGGGCAATGGGATATAAAGCACTTAATTTTAAAATATAGAACGGAAGTGGAGGTGCATCGCCTGGAGTCGCCAGTTGAGGGGAGAATGTGGGTTTGGACATATGTAAAGTTTAGCTTAAGTATTTACCATTAAATAAACTAAATTCATCTATTATTGTGACGCGACGCAGCATATAAACCGTCATGTCAGCGCGGGCTGAGGACTGGACACCGGGCCGCACCCGAAAAAGTCTTTGGTTTCGCGCTGGCACAGGTGACTAGAAGTTTGTTGACTTTATTAGTCCAGTAATAGATAAGTGGGGTCGCAGTGCGGCCCAGAAAGTTAGGATGATATGA
>JBBCAW010000062.1:0-114039 GCA_051382295.1 Bdellovibrionota bacterium FG-1
GTTTGTGCGGTTTCGCTGAGCGCCCGAGGTGCCCTGGGTGAACTCGTTCTAGGGTAGTGTTTCTCGGGTAGTTCTCGGGTAGTGCTCCTACCCTTCAAATGATCTTGAACGGTTCGATATTCAGCCGGCCGTTCGAAAGTAATGGTAAAAAACATGTCACTTTTAAATCTTGGCGCGCGGCCCGATTCAAAGGGGTAGAAAAACGCGAATTCTTAGATAATCGACATTTATATGGCAATGGGTTCACGATTCTTGACGAGGCAATGAGATTCTTGCAACGACATTTGCCTATTGCTGGCAGGCTTGGACCGGATGCGATGATCCGAAAGGATGAACCTCTGTTTCCGGTCAGCGCGCTCCGCGAAGCCCTTGTCAATGCAATATGTCACCGAGATTATGTTGCACCCGGAGGATCAATCAGTGCGGCAGTCTACGATGATCGCGTGGAAATCTGGAGCACGGGGTTATTACCAGCCGGGATCAGCATTGATGATTTATCCAAAAGTCACGAATCTAAGCCCAGAAACCCACTTATTGCAGATGTCTTTTACTTTCGAGGCCTAGTCGAGCGATGGGGCGAAGGGACTCGAAATATCATTACGGCCTGTCAACAGGCAGGACATCCAACACCTGAATTCATCGAGCAAAGCGGTGCGATCGGCGTCCGATTCCTTATGGCAGCCATCCTTAAACGCCTCAAATTAATTGAGTCATTCGGACAAGGCTACAACGTCATTTATCGGCCAAAAAACCGCTAACCAAAGCGAAGTGGCGCGATCCCATCGGCCGAACTGGCCAAAACTTTCATGCTGCGACGTATTTTTGGATATCAACCTGAACGCCAGCCTTTGCCGCTGCCTCGGCCTGCCCAAGAAGTTCTCCGCAACTCTCACATACATCAGCGGGAACGCTCTTAACCACGATGGTGGCGCCTTCGCGCTCGAAGGTCGCGGTAATGGTCCCGGGCTTGGTATTCCCATGCTTACAAATAACGCATTTCATAAATCTTTACGCCGCTCAAAACCTAGCTCCCAATGATCAAAGTCAGGTTCATAGACGGTGATAATAATAAGTGACTGTTCAGCCACTCTAGAACCACCTATCATGCCGCGTCTTCACCTTTTTTACGCAGTCGTGAAAAATCAATCTTCAATGGCTTGAGTTTCGATTTCCTAATGCCTAATTTTTTCGCCAACTTCCGTGTTTCACGATGAAATTTTTCAGGATCGGCGGCCTCGCGTTTTGCGGATTTCTCCCGAATTTTCCGTACTTCTTCAACAATATCATCTTTTTTCCAAAATTTCATAGTCATCAAACCTCCATCAATTCTTCAGGGGTACAAAGTGTCGGCATCACTAGATCAAGCTCTTTGCCTATTTCAGCAAAGGTCCGTTTTACGGGGGCGCCGACTACGTGCTCAAAATTCCACGAAAGAACGTAGTCCACTTGATAAACGACCGAAAACGCAAGATGAAAGGCATCGAATCGTGCACGATGAGGAATTTTGAATTCCGCGTAACACCTCAAGACGCCTTCTCGCGGCCTCGGGGTCACCGGCGCGGGCTTCATCCAAAACATAGTCCGATATCACTGCATCGACTTTTGGAAATATTTTTCCCCACCACTCCCTCGTCTTGACTTGGCGATAGTATTTTTCCAAATCCGTCGAAAATCGTGAAGTCAGATAGCTCGGAATCGTCGTTTCAATGTAAACTGTCGGTTTTTTTTTACTAACGCTTCGAAGTACCATACCCATCCCTTACCACAAGCCACGACTCAAAAGTCTGCGGCACAAACCCAAAAAGCAATTATGACGCACTTGTAATGAACTTTTCAAGCAAAAGCCTATACCCGATAGTAAACCCACTCAAACCCCGAGTGGGACATTCGAAAAATGGACTGCCTGCCGTCATTTTTGAGGCATTATTGATGGCGATGAATACAAGCGGCAAGGAACCCTCTCCGCAACTCTCATATACATCAGCGGGAACACTCTTAACCACGATTGTGACGCCTTCGCGCTCAAAACCTAGTTCCCAATGGTCAAGATCAGGTTCAGAGATGGTGATAATAATAAGTGCGATCAGGGTCTAATGTTTACAACAAAACGCATAGACATAAGACTGTAACGACGCTGCCTTCGCCGGATCCACAGATTCACATTTGACCCACCATTGTTGCGACACGAAGGCTGGACCATTGATCGACATATAATAATCTATACCACCAGCAATATTACAATTACCTCCACCCCCCAAAAGAATCTCCCCAGCAGGACATGTTGCAGTAACCTTCGCGTGGCCTGAAGGCATTGGACCGACATCCATGTCTTGCCTATGACACCCATACGGTACAGTGCCTGTCGCCCCAGGCTGACCCAACGTTAATGATCCATAAATTGAGCTCGTTGAACCATCTAAAACAGCATACTGCTGGGGATCGGCGAGCTTTTTCACGATTAATGCACCAAAAATATTATTCGTACCATCTTTTCCAAGCACTAATCTATCTTGGACAGCATCCGTAAGGGCAGGGGGTACGTTTGGACTCATAGCACGTAAAGTCAAATCCCCCTTAGTCGTATCCGACTGAATACTCGCGGCTTTGCTCGAATCAAACTCGGGCCCACTTCCCGGAGTGTACTTAGCAAATGCAATGACACCATTACTAGTTCCTGTTATTCCAGTAGGCCCTACCACCACCGTGCCATCGTTTCGAATCACCATTCGTGATTGGCCACCAGTCGAAAACGTCAAATCATCGAACGAAGGATGCGACTCAATTTTTTCCGTGGGTGCAACTAAGTTCCCACCAGCGTCAACACCTCCCCCAAAAGCAAGCATACTATTGTCTGCTTCCAGTCTCGGATTAAGCACCAAAACCCCAGATTTATCCAGCGCCATCAAATGGGTCGTATTACCTGAACCAGCCTCAGCGACCTGCGTCCAAACAAATGAATTGATCGGTAATCCCAAATTAGGGGACTGAATCGTACCTGCCCCTGCGCTGCCACCAATATTAAACCACATCTGCTGATCACTGTACCCGATCATATAATCCGAAGCCTGTGGATTTTTATATCCACCGTTTTTGCTATAAAGCTGCAACCTGGCTCCAGGATAATTGCCAGCACCATACGTTTCTCCTACCGCCCCATATGTACTGGGGGCGCCAGCAAAGTTTGAAAAATAGGGGAAATAACAATGCGCAGGTGCAACGGTAAGATACTGACCACCCATAGCTTCGCAAATAGCCTGCGGATCTGTGCTGTCGGAATGACAAGAGTAAATAATGCCTTCCTGAGCAAGACCTGTCGGCGTGCCATCTAAATTCGTTTCCGGCCCCGTCACTATCGTCAGAGGAATCGGAATGCTCATTGAGAGATTCTTACCCCCTAACGGAGTAGGCTCCATCGTATTTTTTGTCGCAGTCATACTTAAACTACCTTGATACACGTTGAATGAGTAACTCGTCCCATGATAGGTCCCCGTCACGGATGAAAACGCAGGCGATTGGGGTGTAAGACTGATGCCACTCAAAGTAAATGATTTGTAATTAGTCCCCACTTTTGCCAGCACCATTGCAGCCGGAGCAGGCCGATCAATCTGACTCATAGTTCCCACTGGAGAACCATCATTCTGGTCGATTCCACCAGCAGGAATCCATTTGTAATTGTGGTTGCCGCCCAAATACTTCTTGCAACTATCATCAAGCGACAGTGAGAGTTTTACGTTCGAAACGAAATTGTTCCAATCCGCGTTGATGGTCACATTACGAGTGGACCGTTGAGAGAGATTTACGATCTGCAGAATGCCGATCATCATGATCGAGGCAATCCCCAGCGTAATCATCACCTCAAGGAGTGTCATCCCGTCGATACGACGCAATTCGGACATGGGGTGTTTCATAATGTTAAGTATAAGCGAGTAATGGAGAATTTCTCAAGGAACACAATCAGCTATATTCAATTACTAATCGATGGAAAACCTGACACAGGTGGCGCAATTTGTGTCGGCAACGGGATTTGTGTCGGCAACGGGATTTGTGTCGGCAACGGGATTGGTGTCGGCAACGGGATCGGCGTCTTTAAGAGTACTTTATCAGGCGAATTCCCATAGCCTTGCTTTTGATCCAAATTCAGCTTTTGCAAAGCGGCTTGTTTTAGTTTTAAATTAGCCTTCGCCGCAATACATTCATCTCCGCAAAAATGATCTATGGGTACTTGATAGAATTTTTTTTCGGGCGGTGCCGGTGCCATATCTCCATCTTTATCCGCCCGCGCCTCCCCCCCGAACACGCCAAACATCATCATCCCCGCCACGACCCCAACAACCCCGACCTTACTAAATAAATTCTTCATAAACCCCTCCCCTTTTTCCATGATTCTACGGTCAACTCCACATCTTCGCAATGCGTCCTTACAGACACGGCTGTATCTATTGGATATTTACCGTCAAAATTCTGCCAATTACCTACTGGTTGCGATTCGATGGCCAGCTAATCCGTGAAACCCGTGAAAGGCTCCATATGTCTCAAGGTGTGTTCGCAAGTCTCCTGCGGGTTAACGCGCGTACTTTGCAAAACTGGGAACAGGATCGGAGCAAACCCAATGACCAAGCCTCGACCCTAATTCTAATGGTTCGAGAATATCCGGACACCTTGCCTAAGTGCTCTAGACAGGCCGTCGATGCCTAAAAGCGGTCTTCTTCTTCAAAGGCTGAGGGCTGAGGGCTAATCGCTGACACCTGATCGCTCTTTAGATACCAAATCGGACAGCTCCCATCCATGAGAACACCGGTTGCGCTGCACCCCGATCCTCCTCACTGATGATCTAGATAGAACAGAACCAACTTGGCTAAAAACCATAAAAACTGGGATAACATTTTTTGAGTCCCTATTTTTTGCTTTAGTTTTTTAAGCCATCGACGAAAAGAATAGTGTTCGATCTTACGACCGTTCTTATTGTTTTTCATCGGGGTTACCTCCTTTCTTTGAAAAAGGGGGTAGCTCCATCTTTCCTGTCCGATTTGGCAGAGACCCATAGAGCAAGGTTGGTGCCACGGCTATCGCGATTTTCTTGGTGTTTTTGTGAGGTCTTGGTTCGATAGTCAGTATGTGCGACCGAAAATAGGATCGATGTTCATCATGTCGCTGAGGCTCTTTCGGATTCTCCTGGCCCTGGCCCCACATGGGGGTTCCCGGTAAAAAGTGAGGCCCATGATCTGAATCTGAACGTGGCTCGAAGTCATCTTTACGAAATGGCCCTTCGTTTGCAGCAAAAGCTCACTCAGCGCCTCACCGCTTACATGGTCGACCTTGCTGATGGGCGCGACATCGGTCGCTACGCACGAGGAGAGCGGAAGCCTCATCCTGGCACGCAAATGAAGCTCCGCGATCTGTTCAGCCTAGTATCTATGCTGACTGAACGAGAAGATGCCGAAACGATCCAGGCTTGGTTTATGGGGCGCAACCCTGAGCTCAAACATCGGGCCCCCGCGCTGCTGCTACATGAGAATTTCAACGTAAACTATGAGCAGGTCCGAAAGGCGGCCATCAAGTTTTCAGGAAGGTACCCGCTTACTTCGTGATGCCCACCGCGTCACGCCTAACCGGTGCCTTGTAAAATAACCTCAGCCCAGACATGAAGCTTCGAGATCACTTTCTTCACGGCATGGCGATCGATCGAGACCACGCTGTTTCCGTCATAACGAAATTCAACCGCGAACGGTCCCAATTCCCCCAACTCTTCGAATAACACCGGACAAACCAGCCCATTTTGAACCATCAGATCGTGCAAAAGCATTAAATCATGGGTTTTCGGAAATAGGATCGACTTTTCCATTAACACGGATTTAATAAATTTTTCGGCCGCCTGTTGTGCATGAAATCCCCAAATAGAATCTGCGATATCGGAATCATCGATGAGCTTATCTAAAAGCAACTCATCCTCCATCGCTTTTCGAAAAAATAGCCCCGCCTCATTATGCTGCGTCATAAAGAACTTTTCCTTCTGTTCGCGCAAAAAAGTGAAGCGTACTCGGAATTTTGGAGCGATCCTCGAACTCAGCTTCAGACACCACAAGAATATCCATAGGTACCAAGATCCCTCGAAGCGCCATCCGCAATCGAATGGACTCTCGGTATTTAGATACCACCTCCGACTCGATCACCAGTATATCCAAATCCGAATCCGCATGGGTATCCCCGCGCGCAAAAGAACCAAACAAGATGATCTTCCTCGGCTGAGCCGTTGCAACCAACCTCGTTACAATTTCCTCAAGCATGTCTTGGGGGTTTGGGAGCCGCATCTTTTTAGACTGCCTTTTTACTCTACGATCGTCAACCGTCTCCGCCCCGTGATTTTGATGAAAAACCATCGTCCTCGTGTCACTATTTTTTCGAGCTTGTTCAACTCAATGTTTATACCGTAAAAGCCCCAAGCCATAGTCCCTCGCTGTTAGATAAAAACTTTTACCTTAAGTCTGGTTACACAAGGTAAAAGTTTTTATCTTAGCTTATTAGGCCACCTAACATAATGATTTATAACGCATTTAGATTGTCGGCCTGAGTGAGACTTCCAAGATTCAAGATGGGATGAAAGCAGCAATTCCGCGAAAGCCAGGTGTTTATAAAATGAACGTGCCGGTAAATCCTTCCGCCGTAAAGGCCCCGTGTGGTCTTCGGTCGGTCGAGATAGGTAATCGACCACTCAGCGGGACAGCTACCCCGGAATGAGGTGATTAATGGGTAATGTTGACATGCATGTGCGTGCATGTTAAGATACATTAATGAGAACGACCATTGAACTCACCAAAGAGCAAAGGGCGGAACTTCTGAGGCTAGCGGCTAAACGCGGCCTCAAGGGGTTTTCATACATCATCCAAGAAGCCCTGGATGAATACCTCAAGCAAGAGTCCCAGAAGTTGGAGCTGATTGGCGCGGCTCTCGGCCTCAAGGGGGCCTTTCAAGGCAAGGCCGCCGAAGAATTTGAAGAACGAACCCAGGAACTGAGGAGCCATTGGCGATGATGATTGCAGACTCGGATGTACTGATCGATTTTCTTCGCGGCAAAGGGGCTGCCGATCGGATCGCGTATGAAATTAAAACCGGCGGTCTTCACACAACAGCAATTTCAGCATTTGAACTTTGGGCGGGAGCCAAAAGTGATCAGCAGGCCGCCGTCGTTGAAACGCTCTTGGCGGCGATGACCGTTCTGCCATTGGAACGCGAAAGCGCTAGACGTGCTGCGAAGATACGACGGGAATTGGATGGTAAAAATTCTTCAATCGGGATGGCCGACTCTCTGATTGCTGGCATCTGTTTAGAGCGCGACGGCGTTCTCATCACGCGCAACAAGAAACACTTTGAGCGGGTTCCAGGAATTAAACTCACGCATGGCGGTGAGGCGTAGGACCCAGGTAAAACGTATCAGGTTACTTCTTGATGCTCACTGCATCACGACTCTGGTCCGGCAAAATGAGGGGATCAGCACGCGCAGAACCTCTCATGAATATATTTTCGACCAAAAATCGCTCCATATGTTAAAATAGGACCAGAAAACGATCTTTTACTATAAATAGGACCAAAAAATGCGCTCGGAGCCAACCCACCTTCTCCCCCCCCTTCTTTATCCTAGCCTCAACAGCTCTGAACGCAAAAAATTAACGCTCCTTCGTAAGAAGGGCCAAATTCGGCTGATCGGTCCCAGGCTCTATGCTTCAGTTCCACTCAAACAAGTTGCGACTGTAGTACGGGCTAACTGGGCCCAGATCCTATCCGCACTTTTTCCGAATTCGTTTCTCAGCCACCGCACTGCTTTTGAATACAAGCCGAGCCCTGAGGGAGAGGTTATTCTTACGGGAACAACCAATCGCGAAATCAACTATCCTGGTCTGCGACTCAGATTCATTCGTGGACCGGAACCGCTTGAGGACGATCCAAAATTTTTAACGCTTCGGGCTTCTTCACAGGCACGAATGCTGCTCGAAAACCTTTCCACAATCCGAAAAGGGGCGAAGCCAAAAACCGCTTCCCGCGCTCAGATCGAAATGCGGCTTGAACAGCTCGTTCGTGATGGGGGTGAAGACGCGATCAATGCCCTGAGGGATCGCGCGCGTACGATTTCAAAGCAATTCGAGTGGAAGATGGAATTTGAAAGACTCGACGGCTTGATTGGCGCCATCCTGGGTACACGGTCCTGCCGCACGATCACAACAGCCTTGGCGCGGGCCCGTGCGATAGGACAGCCTTACGATCCAGCTTGCCTAGAACGAATGCAACTGCTCTTTGGTGAACTTCGTAACCGTGCTCTGCCCGCGATCCCAGATCGTTTCGTGGCATCAGGCCATTTCAAAAATAAATCTTTTTTTGAATCCTATTTTTCGAACTTCATCGAAGGCACTACCTTTGAGCTCGAGGAGGCCGAGGATATCGTTTTTAATAAAAAAATCCCGCGTAATCGGCCGAAAGACGCCCATGATATTGTCGGAACTTTTCAAATTATTTCAGATCCAAATGAAATGCGCCGGACGCCTCAGGGGTTTGATCAACTGCAAAACCTTTTAATCTCCCGCCACCACACTTTAATGAAGTATCGTCGCGAAGCGTCTCCGGGAGAATTCAAAAAAAACGTCAATCGCGCGGGGGATACCGTGTTTGTCCATCCCGATCTAGTCGTCGGAACCTTGAAGAAAGGACTCGAGCTTTATGACGACCTTACTCCTGGCCTTCCGCGGGCTATTTTCATGATGTTTTTGATCTCCGACATTCATCCATTCGTAGATGGCAATGGTCGCATCGCCCGAATCATGATGAATGCTGAGCTGGTTTCGTCAGGTTTCTCGACGATCCTAGTCCCTAACGTCTACCGTGAAGACTACCTCTTGGCCCTTCGTTCATTGACTCGACGGCACCGGCCACGAGTACTGGTAGACATGTTGCTTCGAGCCCAGAGATTCTCAAATCTTGAGTTTTCGCCCTATGCTAAAATCCTCAAAGAACTTCAACGTCGCAATTGGTTTCGAGAGCCCGAAGACGCTCGAAGAGGTATCAGGTTACTTCCTGATGCTCACTGCGTCACAAAAACGCCATGATCCCAGAAAACCATTCCAATTTCATCCCACTTCAGTCTATAATTGGAATGGTTAGGAGGGCAAATGCCCCATTCTCGACCCCGATACGCGTTTTCAGCCTTGGAACGAAAGCTCAAATTTGCACGCGTGGTGACCCTTCAAGGAGCCAGGCAGTGTGGAAAGAGCTTTCTCGTCAAACATTTTCTGGGACAAACCCATCCGAAAATGGTGCTCGAGCGCTTTGATTTGGGCGAAACTCGAGCTTTTGCCACTGAAAATCCGGATCTCTTTCTGAGGGAGCGCATGAAAGCAAACCCCTTGGCGATTGATGAGGCTCAAAGAGTGCCGGCCATTTTCGATGCGATCAAAGTCCAAGCCGATGAGAACCCCACCCCAGGGCGCTTTGTGCTTCTAGGGTCGACCGAGTTTTCACATCAGTTTCGAATTCAAGAATCCCTCACGGGCCGCATGAGTCGACTCAGGCTCTTTCCGATGACCTTGGGTGAGTGCCTGGAGCTACCCAACACCAAGGGGGATTTGCATGGAATTCTCTTTCGATCCCCCCGCGCCCAGGTCGATTCGGTCCTCACCATGCTGGAACGGGGCGGAATGCCCGGGATCTTTGCGGTTCGCTCGGATGAAGAACGAGAGGGACTCTTTGAAGATTGGGTCAACCTGACCTGCAATCGCGACCTTCATCAAATCCCAGGCCTCAGACTGGATTCAGATCTTGCACACGATCTCCTTCGGGCGATCGCCACGATCGAGGAACCCATTGCGATTGAACTCGCTAAAAAATTGCACGTTTCACCCAAGGTGGTTGAAAAACATTTAAAAGCGCTGGAGACGCTTTTTGTGATTCAACATCTCAAGCCCCATGCCGCTGGCACCGGAAAAAATCGCTTTTATCTTTGCGACGTCGGAATTGCACACTTTCTAGGCGGACGTCAGCAGCGCTTGCTCGAGACCTGGATTTTTCAAGAACTCAGTGCCAAGCGAGCACTCTTACCCGCTCCCTCCAAACGGCAGATCACTTACTATCGCACCTCCAAGGGTTCAACGCTTCCTTTCGTCGTGGAGGATCAAACTCAAGGCGTTACCCTCGCTCTTCAGGCGCGTTATAAAGAAAAGGTCGACAAACGAGACCTCGCCATTGTTCAAAGCTTCAGACAAGCCCTCGGCCGTGAATCCTCAAAAAATAACTTCCACTCCTATTTGCTGCTGGCTTCGGCCTCGCGCCAAAAAATCGATGAGACCGAGGTTTTGCCCTGGGGGGCGCTCATTTAGGTACAGGTTACTTCTTGATGCTTGCCGCGTCATTTTCGCTCATTTGAGCCCTAGAAAAACCCGCCCTTTTGCGCTATGAATTCGCCCCATGCTCTCGAATTCAGCCCCCACTGCCCCGTCCCGGCCACCCGCCCGAGAACCCGGCCGCAATGACCGCTGCCCCTGCGGAAGCGGGCGCAAATACAAACGTTGCTGCTCAGGCAGAGTGATGTCCCCTACCGCCCATTCATCCTCTGAAAAAATGAATCATGGCTTTTGCCTTCCTTCCGAATCCAAACTTCGCGTCTACACCCTCCTCAAACTGAAAGCGGCCTTTTTTGACCGAGACTCTTTTCCATTGGCCGAAGAAATTCTCTGCGACCTGGAGAGCAAGCAGGGGGTTCAGGCCAAACGCCTCACGACCGGCGAATTGGATTTGTCCTTCACCTATGACGGGATCAGCGATGACGACTACACTCCGCTGAAGCCGGCACACGTCCGCATTCAGGAGTCAAAACCCTCAGAAGACTTTGTCGCTCGTTGTGATTGCCAAAATGGACGTCAAGACCGCCTTTGCGGTCATCTCATGGCTTCTTTAATCCTCCTTTGGCGACTTCTCAATCGCGACTACAAAGGAATTAAACACCCACCCCTCGAAGAGTATTTGGCTGAAAAGGTCGAACCCCAACTCGACGTGCTCCTGGGGCGTACCCATCGGCCAAATCCAAATGCTGGCATCTCCTTGGCCGCTGTGGTTTTTTGCCTATCCGATGCCTCCGAGCCTCTCAAACCAAAAGAGGCTTCCATCTCAGGATCCATCCCGCCTATGCGGTCCGGTGACCTTCACTCTCTCATTCAAAGAGCTCGATTGCCCCTGACTTCGTCAACCCTGTCGCCAGATGATTTTCCTGCCACCTTAAGAAGTCAACTTGAGCACCCCGAATATTCTTACTGGAACAATCCCCAGACCTTGCTCCGCGAACACCTCCAATACCAGTTTTCAGATGGGACTACACTCACCGCGCTAGAATTGCTCCGTCATCGATTTCTAAAAAAGGTTCCCAAAGACCTCTTACCTCTTCGCGAAACCTCCGAAGCCCCCATCCCCGGATGGGCCCATCTAATCTTGCCAGAGGCCCTCAGTGCTCGCTACTGGTATGACAAAGACATGGAGCGCGCCTTCATCGGACTCCTCGCCCGCGCACTGAAAACGAAATCAAAAAGTGCAAATGCTCCTCGGGTCGCCTTCACCTCCAGCGTCCTCCGCGAACAGAAACGATCCACCCTTGAAATTCAAGCCATCGAATTCGATGCCCCGCCAGCAGAAGGATCCAAATCCCACTGGCAACTCATCCCGAGTCCCGAAAGTCGCCCCAACGAAGCTCAACTCAAATTTTCCGGAGATTCACAACACTGTTGGACCATCGACGGCAGCACGCTGCGCTTCCTTCCGGGGCCCGCGACCGCTTCCGCGCGCCCAAAATCCTCTACTCACATCATCGCCAACCAAGAACAAATCACCGACGAAGTTCAAGCGCTGAACAACTTCTTGACCGCCCGAGACCTTCCAGGCGTCACCCTCCCCGAGCCACTGCGACTCAATGCCACTGATCCCTCCGTCGTGCGCCCCGAGATCCGTCTCGATTCGACGGATACTTTTCGGTTCGCCCTGTTTTTGCCCGCATTCAATACCCGCGTCTGGAACCCTAATCCGGAAGCCCGCAGCTGGATCTATCTCCTCAAGGACGGCATCGGCGCCGCAGCCCCCGTTGATAAGTCCGAACTTGCACACAATCATCGAGGTTCCAAGCGAGACGCCGATCTCAAATTACTACGCCACTGTGGCTTTGCCTCCTGTTTATTTTTAGAGACGGCCTCCTACGCTCTCGAAGGAAAGTCATCATCGGGGCAAGAATTTGCCAATCCCAAGGATTTTAAAGCCTGGCTCAAAACCAGACTCACCACGCTCGCCCTTGAAATTATCGACAAAACCGAGCCTCTCGAAACCGTCTACTCCCATCGCGTGGTCGAGTTTATCTGGCTGTTGGCCCAGCAAATTCAGGATTCACTGACAAAACCCCGCGCTTGGCACTGCCTAGTCGCAGGCAACTGGCTGACCCTCGAACAAGGATCTTTGCCGATCGCCCGTTTCATACTCCAACTTCTGCGGGGAGCCGCACTCCGCACGGGCGGGCTTTGCTTTACCAAGGCCCGCACCCCCGCGGCTTTTCAAGGTACGACTCAATTTACCCCGATTCTAGTAGCCCCAGCAGACTCCTCAGAAAATTCCGAAGATCTTTTGATCTCGAAATTTGGAATCGAAGAACCTTTCAAAGTCTGCCTCCCCCTGCTTGCTCATGGCTATGACCTCTATTGGAAGGGTAAGCCCTTAGGACTTCTCAATGCTGATGATTTAAAAACGGTGTTTGACCTGACGGGCTCAAAATCACTCGATTGGTTTGAGCTCAATCCCAAAGTCTTTTTGATGGGCAAGCAAATCAGTCGCGACGCGTTTAGCGAAATCGCTCGTACTGGCATGATGGAATTTCAAGGCCAGCTCTATTTGATCCCCGCCGCCAATCTGCCCTCGATGAAGAGACTTTCCAAATTCTGGGAACGCCTAGGCGGAAATGGGAATGCTTTAGGCAATTTTAACGAGGAGTCCGGTGGTTACCACCGACTGCCCAAAAGCCAAGCGCTCGAATTTCTGGCGCTGGAAAAAGAACTGGGCGCGGAGGTGCTGGGTGAAAACGCGGAATGGAAAGCGGTTCGCGAATTTTACCACTCACTTGATTTGCCCCGCCCCCCGCTTGAGGTTCCGAAAACGATTTTGGCCGAACTCAAGCCCTATCAGAAACTCGGCGTGCAATGGCTTTTGGACCTCCATCGCTTGCGCCTCGGGGGCATTTTGGCCGATGACATGGGCTTGGGTAAAACCCTGCAAGCGCTCGCATTTTTAGAGATTTTACGCATTCAAAACCGCCTGGGTCCAAGTCTAATAATCGTCCCCACCAGCCTGACCTGGAATTGGAAGAGCGAAGCCGAGCGCTTTACCCCCTCACTTCCAATCCGAGTTTTTGATCCCAAGGCCAAGACGGCAATCGAGCAAGACTTGGCCGCAGGCACCCTCAAACTTTTGGTGGTCACCTACGGCTTACTCCTCGAACATCAAGAATGGTTTGAGAAGCAAACCTCCGGCGATCCGCGCCGCTGGGACGTGGTGCTCCTTGACGAAGCTCAAAACATCAAAAACATTCGCGCCAAACGGACCGAGGCCGCGCGCAGTCTCAATGCCGCTTACAAATTTTGTATGACGGGCACGCCGCTTGAGAATAATTTGGGTGAGCTTTATTCGCTCATGGACCTCGTGGTGCCGGGTTCGCTGGGCGAGCTGACCGGCTTTCGTTCGAAATATGAGGGAATTTCAGACCCTCAAGAAGCGGCGATTGAGTTTGGCTTTCTCCGGTTACTCCTCAGACCTTTGATGCTCCGGCGAACGAAATCCCAAGTTTTAATGGAATTACCGCCCAAAACTGAAAGTCGGGTGAATCTTCCGCTTGAAGCCAAACAACGCAAAATCTACCGAGATGTGGCGCTTTCGTGGAATCAACAAGTGCAGGCCTCGATTGAGCAATATGGTGAAGCGCGCAGTCAATTGGTGATGCTGACGGCATTACTGCGGCTGCGCCAAGTTTGCTCGGATCCCGCCACGGTGCCGGGGGTGAAATATCCAGGTATTTCGCCCAAAATGGATCTGTTGGCGGAGTCCCTTCAAGAAATTCTGGAAGCGGGCGAAAGCGTCCTGGTGTTTACACAGTTTGTGGGGACCCTGGAGCGGTTACGGACGCATTTGACCTCGCTTGGAATCGAAACTCTTTGTATTCACGGCGCCATTTCGCGCGCGGAACGCGAGCGGATTTTGCGGCAGTTTCAAGATCCGCAAGCACCCGCGCAAGTGCTGATCATGACGCTTAAAACCGGGGGCGTGGGCCTCAACCTCACGCGCGCAAGTTACGTGTTTCATCTAGAGCCGTGGTGGAATCCTGCCGCTGAAAACCAAGCCACAGACCGTGCCCATCGCATTGGACAGGAGCGCCCGGTGCAGGTTTATCGCTATGTGATGCAAGACACGGTGGAAGAAAAGATCGAGCTCCTCAAGGCGCGCAAGGCTGCGGTCTTCGATGCGGTGATGGTGGAATCGGCGGATGGCGCGGTCGAAGGCACCCCGGGCCTGAGAACGCTCAGTCAGCGGGATTTTGAGGTGTTGTTGTCCGAAAGGTATCAGGTTACTTCGTGATGCCCGGCGCGTTAAGAGACCTCAGAACAGCGCATCAAGTGTCACGTCTGAATGAACCAATCGTCCATAGTACACGTTTTGCGTTACCCCCCTGGTTGTGACCAACGAATCCAGCCCTAAGGCCGACTGAATCTTACTCACATGCTTGAGGCAAACCCCTTCAAACGTAAAACCGGCCTCTTCAAGATATAAACCGCCAAATCATAAATAATAAACACATGATTTGGCGAACTATAGACAACCTATAATCCGCCAAATCTACAGAGAATCCAACCTCAGTCGCTAGGCCTAAAGACCTGATCCACGGCATACACTGGCCAGCTCTCGAGGTTATAGCGGGCGCGGGCTCGTCCTTTGCCGGTCATCATCTCGACATCGATTTGTTGCTTCACAGGAGACGAACTATCAAAACGAATAGCCTGTTTCAATTTTTTTTCATGCATGAATTGGTGCAAGGATCTCAACGATCCGGACTTTCCGGCCTTCACCTCGAGCGGCATGACCCGCCCCCCCTCGGACCAAACAAAATCAATTTCAGCGTTTCCGGCGCTCCCGTCTCGCAGCCAATAAAACAGTTCCGGAAATGGCCGCGCATGCTGAATCAAATGTTGCGCCACAAACTGCTCAACGATGGCCCCTTTTTGAAGCCATAGCGCATCAGCACCCTCATTAACATCCTCCCACTTGAGCCCCATCGAAGCGTTCGCTAGCCCCACGTCTAAAAAATAGAGTTTATAAACCTCATCTGACTTTCCTGCGGCCAACGGCACGCCCGAGCAATCGGAGTGAAAGACGGGCAACACGACTCGCGCTTGGATCAAAAGCTTGATTGCATTTTTTAAATACTTGGACTGCACGTCTGCGGTGATATTGGAGTACTTGATTTTTTGACCCAATGCTCGAGGTACGTAATCAAAGACACGATCAAGTCGCCCGATCTCAGTCTTTTTGGCGTACTTCGGAAAGTCGTCCCGATAGGTTTCCAGAATCGATTGCTGCACCCGACGAACCTCCAGCATGGAGCCACTTTCAGAGTAAGCCCGCACGGCCTCAGGCATTCCCCCCACAAAGAGGTATTCGCGCCATTTTCGAAGTAAAAGTTCATGTTCCTCTGGAGAAACCGAGCTTGTCCGAATTTCATTCAATCGCTCCCAAAGCTGCTCGCCTCGGGTAGCCTGCAAAAACTCCCCAAAACTCATGGGCCCCAAGTGAAGATACTCGATACGGCCGACAGGCATGGAAAACTGACCTTCCTCAATCGCAAATTCGAGTAAGGACCCGGCGGCAATGACGGGGATCTTCGGGGCCTCCTCGTAAAAGTACCGCAACGCCTCAAGTGCCTGGGGATTACCCTGAATCTCATCGAGAAACAACAACGACCGCTGAGGTGTAAAGCTCTTACCGACGGTCGATTCGATGTCCCTTAAAATTTGCTGAGGATCGAGGGTTGCGAAGGACTGAAGTAACGGCCGCTTTTCGAGATTGATCTCAAGCAGCTCCAGCCCCATCGAGGCGGCAAACTGGCGGACGAGTGTGGATTTGCCGACCTGACGAGCACCCCGCAAAACGAGGGGCTTTCGATGAGCGGACTTCCACCAGGAGGCTAATCTGTCTTCAGAAGAACGATACATACCCCTATTTTAGTCTAAATTAGACCAAAAGATACCCCTATTTGAGTGGGTACCCGCTTACTTCGTGATGCCCGGCGCGTCAAAAAACCTCAGAATAGTGCATCCAGTGTCACGTCTGAATGAACCAATCGTCCATAGTACACGTTTTGCGCTACCCCCCTGGTTGTAACCAACGAGAGAAAGATCTCTTTGCGCTTTCGCTGGGACTTTCGAAAAACGTCCATTTTTCGCTCGAGCTCTGCTGCGTAGGACTTGTCGATCACAAACTCATTTTCACTATACTTAAGCTCACAAAGCGTCACCACAGAATCAGCGCGATCAAAAAGTAAATCAACCTGCGCACCGGATTCTTTCGATTTTTTTGGCGGCATATATCGCCAGGTTCCGATTTCGCATTCACCCGAATCCAGCCCTAAGGCCGACTGAATCTTACTCGCATGCTTCAGACAAACCCCTTCAAACGTAAAACCGGCCCAACTCCGCCAAGCTGGCGTTCCGCGCTTTTGCATCCAATACCGGGACGGCGTCCCAGCAAAGAGTCCCTTGGGCGCCGACGCAATCCATTTTAGATAAAAGTAACAGTATTCATCTATTACCCTGAAAAACATTTCCTTCTTTTTTTTTCCATATGGCACGAAACTTGAAATAAATCCGGCCTCTTCAAGTTCCCGAAGCCTTTCGTTAAGCCAACCACCCGAGGTGAGATGCAAGCTCGAATCGATTTTAGCATTTTGAATCAGCTCGGTTCTACTAATACCATACCGATGGCGAGCAATTTCCTCAAAGAGACGATATTGCACTCTAGCCTCTGAAAACAGAGAAGAGAATAGCCTTTGATATTCTTCACGAAGCAGACCATCCCTGGAAAAGCATACCTGATCAATAATTTGAGCCGCAGATTTCCCCCTTTGTGCTTTTTGAAGATAAAAAGGGACGCCCCCAAAAGCCATGTACAACTCCAAAACCTGCTCCCGACTCAATTTTACGTTTCGGCTATGAAGGTATTCTTCAGTTTCAGCAAGAGTAAACGGCTGCAGCTGTATCGTTTGCGTGATTCGGTTATGAAGGCCGCCCTTTGCATGAATCAACTTTTCGATCATCCATGATGCAGCGGATCCACACAGCACGATTTTTAGCTGAGGCAATAAATTCCATTCGGTGTTCCAAAAATGATCAAGCGCCTGAAGTAAGCCGGATTTTGGCGTAGCCAACCAAGGGAGTTCATCCAAAAACAATACAAATCGATCTCGTTTCTTTCCCTTTTTTACCTCATCAGTAAACATTCGAAAAGCGGCGTTCCAATTAGGCACTCGTTGAATCGAAATCCCACCATAAAAAACTGTCTGAAGCGCCGAAGTAAAGATTTCGAGTTCTTCTTCCATCGTGCCGTCCTTCAGTCCCACGACCTCCATATACCCCCCCTTTCTCTTGAGGGTTTCTCTAATGAGTTCAGTTTTTCCGATACGGCGACGACCATAAACTGCAACAAGCTCTGCTCGATTGGATGCCCAAGCCTGTTGAAGCAGGGTTTTCTCAGCCTTCCGACCCACAAAAATCTCTTTTGGCTCCATGGTCACACCCCCCTTTAGCCTAACAATACAACGGTATCTCGCAAAACAGAAGATATAATCCGCCAAATCTAAAATAATAATCACATGATTTGGCGTACTATAGGCTACCTATAATCCGCCAAATCGATTTGGGTACCCGCTTACTTCGTGATGCCCGCCGCGTCACGAGGTCGGGTGCGTTCTCGAAAATATTGATCATGAATGGAGGACGGCAGTTGTTTGAGCGACTTTGCGAGGATCCCCCTTAATTCATCCAGGTAGAAACATCTCGGATTCCATTCGTATACGCGGGTACGACCCACGAGCCGGCTTGACAAAACCCCTTCCAACTCGAATTTTTCGAGCTGCTTTTGCACCTGTCCCACTGCCACGTCAAAAGCTTTTGCAATGCCCCTTGGATAACCCGACCCGTAGTTCTCAAGGTACAAAAGAGCCTTTTCTGCGGTCTCACTGCCAAAAAGTGTGGATATGATCATGACTCCTAATTAGAGTAATATAACTCCTTAAAGAGGTCAATCCACTTTTTAACACTGGCTCTATCCCCTCGGTATCGCCAAAACCCTGACACCCTAAATCCCCATATTACCTAAGGCTTAGGTAAAAAGTTCACGAACCCCCTTGCCAACGCCAACAGCCCAGCTACAATTTAAAGTCGAAACACCTTTTTGGCCGTCACCCTATTTTTTAGCCCAGGAGAAGCCTTATGCCACTGACCCTCAATGCCAAGTCCGCTCTTCGAAATAACCAGGGTTTTACACTCATCGAGTTGATGGTCGTCGTGGCCATTATCGGAATCTTGGTCGCCATCGCCGGCCCGCAGTATTCGAAATTTCAAGCGAAGGCGCGGCAGACTGAGGCGAAGATTGGGCTGGGTGCGGTGTATACGGCACAGAAAACGTTTGCTACGGAAAACCAAAGCTATACCACTTGTCTACAAGAAATAGGAGTAGGCAGTGACAGTGGCAGAACCTATTATACTATCGGATTTAAGAGCGGCGTTCCAGACACAAAAGCCTGTGGACCTTCTCCAGGAGTAGCAGGAGGGGATTGCAATGCTACCGGGTGGTCGATTGATGCTGCTGGTGTTGTCACACCAGCGAAATGTGCTGCGACCAACCCCGCTGTTCAAGCGAAACTCTCCGTGATTGCAGGAAATCCAGCTCAAATAGCCTCGCTCCCTGCAACAGCACTTGCCGACAAAGTAACAAACGCTGTCTTTATCGTAGGGGCTGCGGGTCAGATTTCAACCACAGGACCCGCAACTGTGGATGCTTGGACAATAGACCAAGATAATAATCTATTGAATACCACAGTAGGCCTTTAACCTTCCTTGCCCCCGGCTCTTCCTCTCCTAGCTCCCTGCTAGCCGACAAATCCGGGGGTTTTTATTTCTACCTCCGCAACTTCTCCAACTTGCGCGCCAGTCTTCCAATCTCCGGAGTCGGTTCATCTTCAAGATGCTGATCCCTCGAGCTGAGGTTTTGGCGAAGGATCCATATTTTTTCAAGAGCCTCCCTGCGAATTGGGCGAAAGTGAAAGACCGAATGATCAACGTCGGTGTGGACGGCGTAATTTAACTACTGATTATTGGATTTAAAGCACCTGTGAAAATAGGTGTTAAAACAGTATGTTACCAATTACACGACATGTATTTCTCTATCGCGAAAACACTATTGTGTAAATTGTAACATCTTGATATTATGTATTTGATGAACCAGGCAGCCCCCAGGGCGCTATCCTATATCCAGACCGTCCTTGAAAGCGGCCCTCTCGGTGGCTCCGCCGAATTCCGAGCGCTCGAACGGTTGTCTGAGGTGCCCGTCTGGATCAACGATGCGGCCCATTTCACAGAAGTAAGCCTTTCAAGCGGCTATAAGTTTATTCTCATCGAGCCCCGCGCCGAGATGGCAGCTGATCGGCTGCTCGCACTCTACCGCGTAACGCAGTCGGCTCTGCCGACGCCACTCATCCTGGTCACTGACCAGCAACGCCATCAAGTTCGCAGCGCCCTCATGCGAGCGCATATCGGACTCGTGCGCACCGGGAGCTTGTTGTTCGCTCCGCAATTTGGCTTGCACCTGAAAGGCTCACCAAAACCGAGCGCGGCGCTTAATGGTCCATTGGATGATCACCAGTTCCAGCCGCAGGAACAGATCTTTCTCGCTGCGGTCATCCTCCACGAGTCTCTTCGCCACGCTTCATCACTCACCCAATTCGTGGCAGAATTCGTGCGCATTCACTCCCAGCCGACAGCGCTCAATCTTTCGCCGGAAAAGATTCTTGGTCGGGTTTCACGCGCTGTCGCTCATTTTCAGCGTCGTAATCTTGTAACGATTCAACGTGCCGGAAACGAAGTGAGCATTCACTTTTCCGCGCCCGAGGTTCTTTGGGCGAGCCTTTGCCGTGAGTCCCAACCGCTTGCCACGCGCACTTACCCGGTCTTTTCCGACGCGAAGGATCTCGAACCGTATCCGGCAAGCGCTCTGTCCGCGCTAAGTCACTATTCCGATCTCTTGCCGCCAAAACTTTCAACAGTTGCGATGAGCCGCGCTGAATGGGCGTCCTGGTCAAAGAGGCCGGTTCAAGGCGGTCAAACCGCGCCCACCGCTAACGTCGAGGTTTGGAAAACAAACCCGAGGTATCTCGAATTAAGAGGAACCGTGAATCCGCTTCTGCTCGCCGTGAACTGTAGGCGCGACCCAGACGAACGCGTGCGAATAGCTATCCGCGAGATGCTTGATGGCCTTCGCGTTTCAGCCGACCCGCTCTGGGCATTATAGGAGAACTATTCATGTCGCCGCTTGAGACAAAACTACTCAATCATCGGGGGCGCGGCAACACTTCTGCACCTTGAGGAACGCGCGCAGGGCGAGCACAACAAAGCGACCCAGGATCTCGACATTGCTGTGCTCGATCTCAGCACGGACGGAAATCAATCGCTGTTTTTCGCCACGTTCAGCCGATATGTGGCGGAAATGGAATACGAGGCCTTTGTCGGGCAAACCGGAAAAACACATGCGTACCGTTTCGTGAAGCCGAAGAAACCACTCGCCCCGAGCAAGATCGAGATTGCCACACGGCAACTGGACGGCTTGAGGCTCAAGGGGAATGCGCAGCGGCTGACGGATTTCGACATCTCGGCGATTGTCTGCGACCAGCTCTACATCGAACATTTGAAAACTCATTCCGAAAAGAAGCCCTTGCTTGGACCGGGCAGCGCGCCGGTCAACGTGGCACGCGTCGCCTCGATCATTCTTATGAAGGCACTGGCGTATGTGAACCTGAGCGGTGAAGCTAAAACGCGTGAACACGCGAATCGCCACGCCTCAGACGTCATCCGGCTTTCGGCTGTACTCCGAGATGCGGACAGTTTGCGGGTTCCATCAGAACTCTACGCGCCGTTCGAAAAATTGCTCGCTATGAAAGATCAGGCATTCAACCTCCCGCGCGTGGCCCAGCTTTTGGGCGCGGCCGCCACCGGAGATAAAGTGGTCGCCGATCTACGGAAATTCATTACTTTGGAAGAGGAGCGCGGGTGATGACCATCATCAAATTGGATCGGTTTGGCGCGACGCTGAACGACCGCGAATATGCTGACAAATCCGGGGGTTTTTATTTCTACCCCCGCAACCTCCCCAATTTACGCACCAGCGTCCCAAGTTCCGGAGTCAGTTCATCTTCACGATGCTGATGATTTAAGTCTTTCCCCGAGGACTTACGGCATACCGTTAAAAAAACATCAACTATTTCAACCATTAAATGGATTCTGAATGCCCCATAGCCTTCCTAGCCGCTCGAAAAAAGTCACACCACACTCCACATTAGTTGACACTTTTGATCAACTTATGTTAAACCAACACTGCCTAGTGCCTTAGCCCTCCATCGGCTGGCACTTACCCTTGATCACCAGGGGGAAGGGAACCGTATGATTCGTTTTCTTGTTCCATTTGTTTTGTTTCAAATTTCGGCCCAAGTTTCTGCGCTGGGTTCTTTGGTTTATTCCTCGATGTATACCGGAGGACTTTCAGGCCCTGCCCTTATGGCCCTCATCCAGGCACTCGCAAATGCCGGCGCACTTCTGGTTGCCCAAAAGCTTTCATACAAAATAGCTCCACGAATGATTCTTTGGTGCACAGCAGGGTTTTCGATCCTCAACGGAATCGTCGCGTTCCACATTTCAGACATCTCTTCAATCACCCTTTTCCTTCGCCTCCTTTCGGGAGCGCTCCTGACCAGCTTCCTGTTCAGTCAGGGTCCTAGAATCCTTTCCTCCGATGTGAAAAAGTCAAATCAGGTCATTCAAACCTGGGCGTCCGTTGCAGCTCTCATTGGCTTTGGCCTGGCCCCGATCCTCGCCTCCTCAATCAAACATCTATACCTTGTGGACACGCTTCTCAATGGACTCGCCTTGGGGGCCTCTGCTGTATTTTTTGGGGGAATTAACTTCCCCATGTTCAAACACCCTGAGGAAAAAACACCCGAAGAAGAACCAAACCTCTGGGGGGCCTCCGTCGAGAAGCCTGTCCTTTATCTTGCAATCGTAACATTTGCTCTGTGGTGCTTTGGCGGATTCTTCCATGTAGTCGAAGTACCTCTCCTGCTACAACGCTTTCGGCTCAACAACTTCCAAGTTTCCCTGATTTTTATTTTAACGATCACCCTCAATATCAGTTCAATTGCCCTTTTAAATAGGAAATGGGTGGCCCGATTTCCATGGACCATCCTCATTTCTTCTACGGCACTCGTCGGCGTAGCCTGCATCCTCTATCTCGGCACTCGTTCCCTTCTTACCGTAATCCTTGTCGTCACGCTGATCGGTTTAGCAAACGGCGCATTTAACTTATCTCAAACAACAATGCTCCAACGCATCGAATCCGCGCAAACTCGGCTTTCTTCTTTTATTTTTGTGCGCTTGCTCGCCCAAATGGGGTTAATGGTAGGTGCCCTACTCGCAGGCTCTGGGCTGCTGTTTGGAACTGCTGAATTCGCAAATCTGACTCAAATCGAAAAAACTTCATCTCCACCCCCCATCCGGGACGCGAATATCCTAATCCAAAATCTTCCTCAAAGGATCGAACCTTACAAAAATTCAGATACAGGCGCTATGTTGGTGATTCATCAGATTTTTGACAATCTGTTTGAATATGACAGCCGAAACAACCTGGTCCCAAACCTTGTCGAATCACTGATCTGGAAAAACGAGAATCGAACTTTACTCCTTACCCTCAAAAAAAACATCTCCTTCTCAAATGGTGAACATCTTAATTCATTTGATGTAAAAAATACCCTTAATGAGGCCAAAGAAGGTATGGGTGAATCTGGTAATTGGGCCTTTGGCCAGCTCAAATCTCTCGTTGCCATCAATGAGCATGAAATCGAATTCAACTTTTTTCGGCCATTCACCCTCATGCCAGCGATTTTGGCATCTCCCTATTTCGGAGTTTTCAAAAAGGATAAGGCAGGCGCAATTATCGGTACGGGTGACTATGCTTTGGAATCTAAGGAAACCCATCAAATCACTCTTGGTAAAAACACAAAAAATAGAAACATCCCATCTACCGCCCCAGAAAAAATTTATTTCTCGGACAAGGCGGATCCAACGGTCTCATATCTTATTTCTGATGGAAAAGTGAACAACCTCACTCCGATAGAATTTAGAACACTTCAAACTGTACTTTTTGTTCCTAATCTTTCAGATCCGGTACTTCGGTCAAAGGAAATACGTTGTCATTTAATCACAGAAATATCAAAACTTGCTCCCCAAGTTTATAGTAAATGGAAACCCACCGATCTCGGGCTCCCGTTTTCGTCCGACCTTTTCCCTATAATGGAAAGACCACAATCCGATTCTCAGTTAATATTAAACACCCCGCTGGTCATCCATTTTTCGAATTCTGTGGCAGGGTTTGAACAGGCCTCGAACCTTCAGCTTAGTAAAACACTATTAAAACATGGATTTCCCGTCAGATTTGAACAAATTCCGATCCGCGAATTGATCGAACGCGCACAGAAGGGGCGTTTTTCAGGGCTAATGTTCGGTTACGTCCCCGACTTTGTACACCCCCATGCTCTCGTCGCACCACTCTTGGCAAGCGGTCAGACTTTTAATTTCGGAAAATACAAAAACAAGGAAGTTGACCGCCTTATTGAACTCGCTCTATCTGAGACAGACAAGGGCAAGTAAAGTCAGTACTATGCTGCAGTGCTTCGAATCATTCAAAAAGATTGTAGTGTTGCCTTTCTCGGTTCTCAAACAAGTCCTGTTTACATCGATCCAAATATCCAAACACCAGAAATCGGACAACTTGGCCTACACAACATGAGGCTTTCTCATCTCAAAAATAAGGCGGGAACCTAATGCCAAAACTTTATACCTACCCAGAATTTTATCTCAAGGCCTTTTCACAAATGACAAATGATGCTGCCACCATCCGCTTATTTACCGAGCAATGCCCAGAGGGTGATATCCTCGAAATCGGTGGCGGCAGCGGTAGAACTCTTGGATTTTTTACTTCTAGGAAGCATATCTTGCTCGAATCCGACCCGGAAATGATTCAAATCCTTAATCGCAAAATCAACGAATATCCCCATGCTGTCATATTAAATGGAAGATGTCCTAGCATTCCGGCACACGACCAGTCCATCGCAGGAGTTTTTGCCGCCTTTGGGACAATGGGTGAAATCAATCCCATCTGTACAACACTACAGGAGATTGAACGGGTTTTGATTCCAGGAGGATCTGCCCTCCTCTCCTTACTAAACCCCCTCACTTATTGTTCCCCTCCACTGGGAATTTATCGGAGCAACTTTTCTAAAATCGATGATCTTAGTTTTGTCGCAAATACTCTACCTAATGCAATTCTTGGCGCGGGAGAATTTCAAACTCATGTTTGGGTGCGACAACCAGGCTTCAATCAACACTTTACCATTCAACAATACTTTCCGACCCTTAACCAATGGCTCATCCTCATTGAGCAAGCAGGCTTAACTTTAATCAATGAAGACACTCCTGAGGCACTCAACAAATCCCAGGTTTTTTCTTTTTTGCTAAAAAAATCGGAATCCAAAACCATCGTCAACAAAAAAACCATAGAAGTCATTTACGATACAGTGGGAACTAACTATGATCAATTTATAAGCAAGGCTCAGTATGGAGTATCAGACTGGTTAGCGCCCCATCTCAAGCGCCTAAGTAAACTCCATCCTCGAATCATTGATCTCGCGTGTGGTAATGGTTATGTCGGTCGACTTATTTCTGATAATGAAATTTCTTGTAGTGAACTACTAGGCTATGACATCTCGGCTGTAATGGTAAAGGAATGTCAGAAGTCCGGTAGCTATTCAAACGTTTGCCGTTTCGACCTTAACTCAGGGCTCCCTGGAGTAGGAGGTTTGACAACAGATATTGTCACTGCGTTCGGCTTAATGGAGTTTTTGCCTGACCCATCCTCGGTCCTTCAAGATATAAGAAGGATTTTAGTCCTCGGCGGAGAGCTCCTTTGTTCATTTGAGGCTACAGATCCCGGTAGCAATGACGATCAGGTTGAGATGAGTTTTGACGGTCGGACGGTAGTCCGGTACCGATACTCTCAGCAATCCATTGAACAAAGGTTAACGGAAATCGGTCTATCCAAAATTACAATCGAACGTCGCCAAGGCTATCGATCTCCCACAACCGGACAATCGGTAGACTATCTTTTTGTTCATGCCGTGAGGGAGAGGCTATAAATTTATGCAAAAAACACGAATAGCGGCTCGAACGCTTTTTACAAGCTCTCTGGCGGTGATCCTCACTCTCATTGGAGTATTGATCCTGTTTTCCTGGGTCGATGGTCGAAACCGGAGTCGCATCCTCACCGAACGTGCGAAACTCGAAATTGAATCTATTCAGATCATTATCAATGATTCCTACACACTGGGGGATATCATTGGCCTAAGAAAATATTTGGATACCTTTTCTAAATTGAATTCCTGGGAAAGTGCATCATTAGCAGATAGTCAGGGGGCCGAAATTTGGAGAGGCGAGCAAGTGCAACCAAACGGACACACCCGCTTTCAACTTACCTCAGAAATAAAAACGGCCACCGGCGGAACTATCGGTACCCTCTCGATTACAAAAAACCAAACTGCTGAAATTGAAAAATGGAATGAACAGCATATGCTCTCATTTCTTGGCCTCGCCGTAATAGCAATGGTGGTTCTATTTATTCAAAACTTCACCCTTTTTAGAATCCTTCGGCCAGTAACCGAACTGACTAATGAAATTCGGAGAGAGGCAGCGCAACTCAAGCTCCATCTTACCGAAGGAAAGGGTGAGGACGAAATCTTTCTAATCAAGAAGTGGTTTTCTGAAATTGCTCGTTCATGGCATCAGGAAAAGGAGCGTGCTGCTACCGAGTCTCAATTCAGGGCAATTGGTACTTTAGCCGCTCAAGTCGCCCACGATATCCGATCCCCCCTTGCAGCGCTTGATAACGTTATAGGTAATATTAGAGAGCTTCCCGAAGACGATCGTGTCCTTGTTCGAACTGCCGTTAACCGCATCAAGGATATCGCCAATAACCTGATTGAGAAGAACCGTGAACTCAAATCAAATCATCAGAATGATCGCTCGACGCCTACGGAGGTATCCACCCATGCCGAAGTCGAAATGATTCAACTTCTCTCCAGTCTTGTGGACCCTCTCATCACCGAAAAACGGATGCAATTTCGTTCTAAAATCGGCGTCCAGATCGACGGGCGAATTGACGCCTCCTCCTACGGATTATTCGCAAGCATTCAGCCCACGGAATTTAAAAGGGTACTATCCATTCTGATCAATAACGCCGTCGAAGTATTGGAAGACAAGGGTACCGTAATCCTGACCCTCGCAGGAAACGGCAATGAAATTGCGATTTGTATTGCCGACAACGGCAAAGGGATTCCGCCCGAGATTCTGGCCAAACTGGGGCAACGTGGTGAAACTTACGGAAAACAGGGAGGATCAGGGCTTGGTCTCTACCACGCCAGAACAACGATTGAACGTTGGAGTGGGAAGCTCACCCTTAGGTCGGAGCTTGGCAGGGGTACCTCTGTGATCATCACCTTGCCGCAAGCGAAGGCACCTGAGTGGTTCGTCTCGGAGCTTAAGATCCCGGCAGAATCGGCAGTGGTCGTCCTCGATGACGATTCGTCAATTCACGGAATTTGGCAGGGACGTTTTGATTCTCTGCACTTACCGGATAAGGGCATTAAAGTCTTCCATTTCTCAACTCCCGATGAATTGACAAAGTGGGTGCTCGAGACGCCAGCCGCAAAGACCGCACTTTATCTTGCCGACTTTGAACTTCTTGGCCACCGTCAAACCGGCCTAGATCTGATCGAGACGTTAAAACTGGGTCCCCAAAGCATCCTTGTGTCAAGCCGTTTTGAGGAAAAAAATATCATTGACGGTTGCCGCCGCCTTAACGTTCGTTTGATTCCAAAAGGTATGGTTGGGTTCGTACCCATTTCACTTGAGGTACCATTAGAAATATTCGATGCGATCTTGATCGACGATGACGAGTTAGTACATATGACCTGGAAATATGCTGCTAACCAAATTGGCAAACGACTTCGGGCATTCTCTCACCCCGATCAGTTCTTTGACGTTGCAGAAGGCTTTTCGAAAAATTCTCCCGTCTATGTAGATGCCAATCTCGGAAATGGCATCAGAGGAGAGGATATCGCAGAACGTGTTCATGCGCTTGGGTTTGTAATGGTTTACCTAACAACTGGGTATGAGCCCGATCAATTTCACGGACTCAGTTACCTTGCGGGTATTTTAGGAAAGGATCCCCCCTTCGAAGTTTGAAAACCTAGAGCCCTCTCCTAGCTCCCTGCTAGCCGATGAATCCGGGGGTTTTTATCTACCCCCGCAACCTCCCCAACTTGCGTACTAGCGTTCCAAGTTCCGGCGTCGGTTCATCTTCAAGATGCTGAGCACTCGAGCTGAGGTTTTGGCGAAGTATCCATATTTTTTCAAGCTCCTCCCTGCGAATAGGACGAATGTAACGCTTATATTCCGAAAAACGCTCCCAAATTTTGGGACCCGCAATTTTTGAGGCCTTATAAATTCCAAAAACTTGAACCAAACGCCCCAACGCTGGCAGCTCACCGCGAACCACCGCAATCGAAAAATCAATCAGTCCTACATAAAGCCGATCCCAAAGAAGCTCCGCCTCCAATTTTCGGGTTGCCTCAGGATCGCCCAATACCGGAAGCGGCCGAAGAAGATCCTCTGCGCGCAGCTGAAGTGCTTCAGCCAGTTTTTTGAGATGAGGCGACCTCACGTTGAGTTCCGTATATTATCGCAACTCCGCCTAATCCGCCAGCTTCGCCAAATCAGGCGCAGCCTCCAAGAGCCGCCAAAGTCGATAAGCGGTTTCGACGTTGCAACCCAAAAACTTTGAAGCCTGATAAGCATTCTCCACGATGCGAAAGGCCATCAAATAAGCAATGTCGGCTCTAAAATTTGCTCCAATCAGGGCACGCATCCTCAACCAGGCGTTTTGCTTAAGTATCCCTTCAACTGAAAGAATTTTCTTCGACTCAGCCGGAATCAAACGAGCCATTCGAATCCCAAACTCAAGAAACTCCTCGTCAATTCCCTGCTTGGAAACAAGATACTCATCATACTCAACATCTAACTCCAGGCCTGGTACGTCCTGAATTTTCTGTCGTTCCATCTCCCGCTTAACAGCTGTAACCAAAATCGAAAAACGGCGATCACCACCCCGAACTTGCTTCAAACAAACAGCACCAAATACCGGAAGAAACTGACCGTCAAGTGTAGACAAAATCGACTTTAACCGTTCCACATGAATCAGATCTCTGACCTTCTCAAACCAGGCCAGAAGCATCAAAAAAGACTTTCGCTCCGTTGAAAAGAGTTTAACCGTCCGCAACACCGTCCGCTCTGGATCCGCCGACCGGGACGATGGATCACCGTAGAAAGCGAACCCCAAGGAAATAAGCTCTGGCTTAAGATACAAAAACTGGTTTTTCTTATTCATGGCTCAGTTTTCGTTTCAGCAAAAGGAGCCGAGTTTCCACCCGCCGCGGCCAAAGAACCGAGGCGTCTCGATCTAGAAGCCAATTTCTCAGAGACTCAACCTCACTCCAAGATGGAGCCATCCCCCAAATATCATCTAAATCTTGCTCGTCACGATCACAAAAAGCAAAGAGCTTTGACGCCAGCAGATCCCGCTTCCCCAGGGATTCAAGCCTCAATGCTACGCCTTGAAAAA
Organism: Bdellovibrionota bacterium FG-1; assembly: GCA_051382295.1. GTDB lineage: Bacteria > Bdellovibrionota > UBA1018 > UBA1018 > UBA1018 > JBBCAW01. Next base: position 29,104 of record JBBCAW010000062.1, read on the forward strand.
TAGACTCAGTTCTATTTTTCCAGCCAGGCTCGAGATCCCGCGCAAGAGAAGCAGGACCATTATTCAGCCACCCCTCTTCTAGTCCGTGTCGTTTTCCAATCAGCGTGGCAAGATCCTTCAGAACAGTGTCCAATTCAGGCGTGATCACATCAATGTCTCGAGTGGTTCTATCAATGAGATCAACCACAAGAAGGGCACTCCCCCCACAAACGATAAGAATCCGATTTTCACTTAACTTCGCAAGAGCTTGATCAAGTTCGCAGAGGATGGTTTGAATATTTTCTAAGGCAAGGGCCATATATTATGGATAACACAATAGTGGGTACACCACAAGTGCATGCAAACAATTGAAAACATTGATCATTAATCCTAACATTTTTTAAACGGCAACAAATGAAGGCCACCAGACAACACCGACGTCGGTGCTCATCCTCTCCAGTGGGTTTTACTACCTCGCTCCGGCGGTTTATTAAACTCACCACTAGAAAACAAAGGCCATCCCCCCTCCCCACTGAGACTTTCTACCCATTGACAAAAATTGTCACCCCCCCGACAATAGACTCATAGCTTCATGATGAGGCTTCGGAAAGAGACACGATGTCACGGCAGTTAGCCGAGCTCTTAGTCAAGGATCGTATTATTTCGACCACTCAATTTGGCGAAGCCGTCGAGGCGGCCAAATCAGGGCAAAGCCATGTCCGTTACCTGATCGAAAAAAGATATGTTGCTGAGACTAAACTGCTTTATTATCTCAGCCAAAAATTTGGCATTCCGAGCATCAATCTTCAAAAATTTGAAATCAACGCCGACGTCATTCGCCTCATTCCCCAAGAACTCGCACACAAGCACGGGATCATCCCCATTCAATCCAATAAGGGAACCCTGGTCGCCGCAGTTTGTGACCCCTCGAATCTTGGCTTTTTAGAAGATCTTAAATTTCGCACCAAACTCAACGTCGAGGCAGTGCTCACCTCCTTCTCGGCGTTTGATGCTTCCATGCACAAGTATTACTCAGGCACCGCGCGCGTGGGCGCGGCAATCGAAACCTACAAAAAAGAGAGCAAAAACCAAGAAGACGATGCCGCCTCCGTCAACCTAGAACTCTCCGAAGTCCACAATATCGACCATGCCACCAACGAGCAGGACGCGCCGGTCATTACCCTGGTCAACGGAATCCTCTCCGAATGCGTCCGCCGCGGGGCCAGCGATATTCACGTCGAGCCTTACGAAAAACGCTTTCGCGTCCGCATGCGCGTCGACGGCGTCTTGCAAGAAATTGTGCAAATCCCAACTGAAATGCGCAGGGCCGTGATCGCGCGCTTTAAGATCATGAGCCGCATGGACATCGCTGAAAGCCGCGTCCCACAAGATGGCCGCATCAAACTCAAGGCCTCCGGGGTGGAAATCGACTTTCGCGTCAGCTCCATGCCCACCCTGTTTGGCGAAAAAATCGTACTTCGAATGCTCAGCAAAGGCAATTTGCAGCTCGATTTAATGAAGCTTGGCTTCGAAACCCGCCAGCTTGAGGTTTTCAAAAAGGGCATTCTCGCGCCCAATGGAATGGTCTTGGTCACCGGCCCGACCGGTTCCGGAAAAACCACCACTCTGTACTCCGCGCTGACCGAGCTCAACCAAATCTCAGACAATTTATCGACCGCCGAAGATCCCGTCGAATACAATCTCGAAGGCATCAATCAGTGCCAAATCAACAAAGACGTGGGCCTGACATTTGCGTCCGTGCTCCGCGCTTTACTCCGCCAAGATCCGGACACCGTGCTCGTCGGCGAAATTCGCGATTACGAAACCGCTGAAGTTGCGATTCAAGCGGCACTCACGGGCCATTTGGTGCTATCCACGCTTCATACGAATGACGCCACCAGTACCATCACTCGCTTAGTGAATATGGGGGTCGAACCGTTTTTAGTCGTGGCTTCGCTCAATACGGTCGTGGCCCAACGACTCTTACGAACCATTTGCCCACGCTGCAAGGTCGAGGCCCCCACCCCCAAAGAGCGCCTCATCGAGCTCGGAATGCTCGAAGCTGAAGTCGCAACCGCCCAAACCTTTAAGGGTAAGGGCTGCACCCACTGCAACAATACCGGGTACAAAGGGCGCGTCGCTATCTACGAAGTCTTTGATTTCAGTTCCAACCTCAAAGAAATGGTTTTGAGCGGCGCAAGCATCATGGATCTCAAAAAGCAGGCCATCAAAGAGGGCATGAAAACGCTGCGCCTATCCGCGCTCTCAAAAGCCGCCCAAGGAAAAACAACCCTCGAAGAAGCTATTTCGCTGACGATGGAGAATTAGATCATGGCAAAAATCGGTCTATCCCAACTTCTCAAGACCATGGTCGAACAAGGTGCTTCGGATTTGCACCTCACGGTCGGCATCCCTCCCGAGTTTCGCATTGGCGGTAAGATGATCAAGGTTAAAATTGATCCAATGATTCCTGCCGACGTCAAAGAGCTCTGCTATTCAGTGCTTTCAGACTCGCAAAAAGCTGAATTTGAATCCGAATTCGAGATCGATTTTTCGTTTGGAATCAAGGATCTTGCGCGCTTTCGCGGCAATCTATTTTTTCAACGCGGGAATGTCGGTGGAGTTTTCCGCCAAATTCCGTTTGCGATTCCGGATTTTGATTCACTCAAACTCCCTCCCATTCTCAAAAAAATCATTCGCCGCCCCAATGGGCTAATCCTCGTCACCGGCCCCACCGGCAGTGGTAAATCCACCTCGCTTGCGGCGATGCTCGATCTGCTCAATCGCGAAGAATACGGGCACCTCATGACCATTGAGGATCCCATCGAGTTTGTCCATCAACACAAAAATTGCATTATCAATCAGCGCGAGGTCGGCACCGACACCAAGAGCTTTCACTCAGCGCTCAAACGAATCCTCCGCCAAGACCCCGATTACATTCTCGTGGGCGAGCTTCGCGACGCCGAAACCATCGAAATGGCCCTTACCATGGCCGAGACGGGTCATCTTGTCTTCGCGACCCTACACACCAACGGTGCGGTGCAATCCATTAACCGCCTGATCAACGCGTTTCCACCTCATCAACAGGCCCAGATTCGCCAGCTTCTCTCCTTCACGCTCCAAGCCATTGTCTCGCAGATGCTCATCCCCAAAAGCTATGAACCCGGTCGGGCGATGGCTTGCGAAATCCTGATCCCGACCATGGGAATTCGAAATCTCATACGGGAAGACAAGATCCACCAAGTTTACTCGGCTATGCAGACCGGGCAGGACGACTCCGGAATGCAAACGATGAATCAAAATCTGGTCACTCACGTCCGCACCGGCGCGCTCTCCAAACAAGATGCGATCGAAAACAGCACTATGGCTGACGAATTGACCAAGATGCTGGCTTCTATAACGGATAAAAAATAGAACAGGAATCCTAACCGCCGCCCATGCCACAATTTCAATATCAAGGAATCAACAAAGCAGGCAAAAAGGTAAACGGCAGCGTTGAGGCCGGTTCAGACGGCGATCTGCGCATGATTCTCCGAAGCCAGGGCATTCGCCCCACCAAAATCAACAAGGGTAATGTTCTGAATACGGACCTGGGCACGATGTTTAGAAGCGGTGGGTCCGTCTCGCTCGAAGTCCTAGTGGGTTTTACCCGCCAACTGCAGGTCTTGATCAGCTCAGGCATTCCGATCGTGCAAGCGCTTGAGATTCTTTTAGAACAGGCCTCCGATGGTACAATGAGATCGACCGTCGCGATTCTTAAAGAAAAGGTCTCCAGTGGCTCCTACTTTTGGGAGGCGCTCAGTGGCTTTCCAAAAATTTTCCCAAAGCTTTATATCGCGCTTATTAAAGCCGGCGAAGCCTCCGGTTCGATTGATCAAATGCTCAAACGCCTGAGTCGCTACCTGGAAGATGCCGATCGGCTCCGCAAAATGCTCAAAAGCGCTATGGTGTATCCCATCGCCGTCGTCTCCATCGGCATCGGCGTCATTACGCTGATGTTGGTTTTTGTGATTCCAAAGTTCGAAGAACTTCTAGCGACTAACGGCCAAACCTTGCCCGCGCCCACCCAACTGGTCATCAACATGTCCCATTTTATGATCCACAACATCGCCTATATCCTGGGCATTAGCGGTGTGTGTATTTATTTGCTCATTCAATACGCCAAATCCGACGAAGGCCGGGCGATGATCGACCGTACCTTTTACCATGTGCCTCTTTTTGGCACTATTATGCAAAAGGGCGGAGTGGCTCGTTTTTCCCGCACGATGCAAACGCTACTTGCCTCCGGGGTCAACATCATCGATGCCATCGATATTTGCAAGGCCACCATCGACAACGCAGTCATTGAACAAGCCGTTTCGAAAATGCGCGCTGATGTCGAAAGCGGGAAAACCCTGGGTGTGGTCATCGCCAAAACGGGAGTTTTTCCGAAAATGGCCGTTCAAATGATCTCCGTAGGGGAAAGCACCGGCAATCTCGACAAAATGCTCGAAAAAGTCGCGGACTTTTACGAAGCTGAGGTCGAAAACCTGATTGGTGGGCTCACCAAACTCATTGAGCCGCTCATCCTCGTTTTTTTGGGGACTACCGTCGGTGGCTTAATGATTGCGATGTATCTTCCGATTTTAAAGATGGCAGGGAGTTAACAGCCTATGAATCGTCCTATTCTTGGCGAGTCCAAGCCTGTTAAGCAAATGATGGAGATGATCAAACGGGTCGCTCCGGCAAAAACCAACGTCCTCATCATCGGAGAAAGCGGAACCGGCAAGGAACTCGTGGCCCGCATGATCCATGAAAGCGGCCCCCTGCAAGGCAAGCCGTTTGTTCCGGTCAATTGTGGCGCCATTCCGGAGAATTTGATTGAAAGCGAAATGTTTGGTCACAAAAGGGGAAGCTTTACCGGGGCGGTGAACGAAAAAGAGGGCCTGTTCGAAGCCGCTAACGGGGGCACCCTATTTTTAGACGAAGTCGGGGAACTTCCCCTCAATATGCAGGTTAAGCTTTTACGAGCGATACAAGAAAGATCCTTTCGAAAAGTCGGAGGCAATGACGACATCAAAGTGGAATTGCGGATCATCGCCGCCACGAACCGCAATCTCGAATCTGCGGTCGCCGCCGGCACCTTCCGCGAAGATCTGTATTATCGACTCAACGTGATCCTCATCACGACCCCGCCGCTGCGCGAACGACGGGGGGATGTTAAGCTTCTTTCAGAGGCCTTTTTGAAACGTTCTGCCGCGAAGATCGGCAAACCCATTGTGGGCATCAACTCCGATGCATTAGCCGCGATGGAAGGCTACGCTTGGCCCGGCAATGTACGTGAGCTCGAAAATGTTTTAGAACGCGCCATCACCCTGGAACCCGGTCCCCACATTTCAATCACGGCTCTGCCAGAATCTATCCGCTCTGCGGCCTTGCATCGTGCCGAGCAGGTGCCCAAAACAGGGGAAGCCGCCCTCGTGCCGATTCAATTACCCGCCCCTTATTTTTCGAATGGCCCGCTCAACCTAGATGAAATTCTCGGACGAGTCGAACGAATCTATCTCAACGCAGCGATCCAAGAGGCCGGAGGCAGCAAGAAAAAGGCAGCTACCCTACTCGGCATCACTTTTAGAAGTATCCGCTATCGCCTGCAAAAACAGGGGGTCATAGCTGACCCCGATGGAGAGCCAGATCCTGATTCGGAATAGGGCAGTCAACCCACCAAAACTTTCCCGGCGTCCTTGGCATCTTGGTCAATCTGCGTTTTAAGCTCTGCCATCCCGGAAAAACGGCGTTCATCGCGCAGGCGGCGCACAAAACGCACTTCCAGCTCTTTGCCGTAAAGATCAATCGTCGTATTCAAGAGATGCGTTTCTACCAAGGCCGGCAACTCCGGCCCTTCGCCCTGAAACGTTGGCCGCACTCCGATATTAGTGACGCTCGCGAAAGACTGCCCTTCAAGCACAGCCCGCGTGGCATAAACGCCATAAGGCAGGGTGAGTTTGTTTTCGAGTCGGAGATTCGCCGTAGGAAATCCTATTTTTCGGCCACGGCCCTCGCCTTTAACAACGATGCCCCGATAAAAGAACTCACGTCCTAAAAGGGCATTCGCCAATTCGATTTCGCCGGCTCGCAAATGCTGACGAATCCGAGAACTCGACACCACTTCTGCCCCAATCCGGTGCGGTGCAACCACTACCAGCTCCACACCCGCGCTCCGGCAAAATTCTTCAAGCGCCTCAAGCGTCCCTGCGCGTTCTTTGCCAAACGCGAAATCATAACCAACGACTATCGCCTCAGCGGACAGCCGGCGCAAAATGACGTCTGTAAAAAATTCGTGCGGTGCCACAGTGGAAAATTCACGACTAAATGGCTCCTCAATCACGCAGTCCAAGCCCGCTTTCGCTAAGAGCTCGAGCTTTTCATCATAAGTGTTCAGTAATTGAACCTCAGCCGCCGGACGAAGCGCCACCTGAGGATGCGGCCGAAATGTATAGGCAACCGCTATTCCTCCTCGAACACGAGCCTTTTCTACCGCCAAACGAATGATGTGTTGATGACCAAGATGAACTCCGTCAAAATTGCCAATCGTCAGCACAGGATGAGGCAAACTTTTAGTGAGGTGCTGAATTCCATGAATCAATTCCATGATCTATCTCTTAAAACTGTAACCGCATTGGTCGACTTCAGAGTCTCGCGCATCAAAAGGATAATTACGGCAATTGGTCGGCCGCAGTTCGCCGTACACACGGCAATAAGGCATGTTTTGGCCATCCCGCCCCAAAAAAGGACAACGAAAAAGTAGCTCACAACAGGCGCCACAGCGCTTGCATTCACCGGAGCGCGTCGAATCAATGGCCTTTTGGATATGGCCAGGATTAAAGTTTCCAATGAAAAACCGGCGCCATTTACGAAGAAATTGCCCCAGCAAGTTGCGCTTCTCTACCCGCTGTTCATACCATTTCAAAATCATCGCAATGAGTTAGCCAAAAAAGAGGGTGTGAGTCAAGCTGTCAAGTAGCCGGTGCACGGAAACCTCAGTCCTAATTGTCCAGTACGCCCCCAGTAACGCAGCAAGTCGGACCCCACAAAGCTCAACAGTAGCCATTGATTTTCATGCACAAAAAGAGCAATTTGAAAGGAACGTTTAATCAAGATGGCGAGGAATAATGATCATCACGGTAGCTAATCAAAAAGGCGGAGTGGGAAAAACCACCACCACCATGAATATCGGCGTCGCGCTCGCTCGCGAGGGTAAGCGAGTACTATTGATCGATGCTGATCCTCAGGCCAACCTCACCAGCTATCTGGGTGTGACCCCTGGAGAACCCCCACACGAAGATATTGGAACCCTGGATGAGGTGTTTTTGGCAAAACGCCCACTAGACGCCGCTGGCCGCAAACGCCTGATTGCAAACACTGCTTCAGGGGTAGACCTCGTCGCCTGCGATAAGGCGCTCGCAGGGGTGGAGTACTATCTTTTTTCCAGACCCGATCGCGAACAGGTTCTCGCCCGGTTTCTTGCGGCTGTTCGCAGCGACTACGACTTTATTTTCTTGGACACGCCCCCGAGCCTGAATCTTCTGACTCTCAATGCCCTTTGCGCCAGTGATGGCGTGATCATACCCGTTCAACCCGAGTTTTTCAGCCTCGAGGGAATCGTCAAAATCCGCGAGAGTATCGAAGATGTCCAAAAACGCTGGAACCGGAACCTCCGGATTTTGGGTGTCCTCCCCACCCAAGTGTCCCATCGGCGTAAACTCACTCAAGAGGTCATCGACACCCTCAAGGCCGAGTTAGGACCTATTTTATTTGAAAGCGCGATTCATGATAACTCCGCCGTAACTGAAAGCTCAGGACATGCACAATCCGTGATTGAATATGACCGAAGCTCGCGTGGCGCCAAAGATTATATGGCCGCTGCCCGCGAACTCCTTGTCCGTTGCCAAAAGGAAGCCTCACTATGACCCCCGCCAAACGAATGGGACGCAATCCCTTTGAAAAGAAACATCTCCCTACCCCCTCCGCAAAATCGCGCGCCTCGCTCACCCCTCACGCCCCAGGATCATTCTGTCCCGTGCGATGGGTAGCGATCGAACTCCCGACCCAAGTCATTATGCTCGGACTCAAATCACTGCTAGTGATGAAGTACCTCATCGGAGGCATCTAAAACTGTAGGGGATCCCCCACGGTTTTGGTTTGCAAACCCTACAGTGGGCCAAAAACTCAGTTCAGCTCTTTTTTTATTTTTAAAAAAGACATCTACTTTCAATTAGTTACATACAAACTCCCTGAATTTAAACCTTACGCCGGTTTGGCATTAAGCTTGCTCTAGCGCTGGCTCGTTGCGTTAATTTTAAACCAAAGGAGTATCCCATGAAATCCCGTTTTAATAGCCCGCTCATCTTCATCAGCCTAGCCAGCTTGCTCTCACTCAGTCTGCAGGGCTGTGGCAGCTCAAAAAGTTCGGACACCCCGGCTCTCTCTGATAGCTCGTCACCCACCCCCGCTAGCCAAGCTCAATCCGCCGAAAGTGCAAAATCAGCCTGGAAAATGCCGGACGAAACCTCTGACTCAGCCAAATTGTCTTCTAACACACGTTCGCTGATCACCGCCCTCTCTTCGGATGCCAACATCAACCGATTTTCTCCTCCAGCCTACGTCATGGCCAGCCGCTACGTTAAAGAACTCGCCATTCGCGAAGGACAAGACGGTGGATTCTCAGGGGAACAGGCCTTTCAGCAACTTATCCCCACCTCGTCCGATCCATCCACCAGTCTCCAAACCATTCAAACGAAGCAAGCCGATGCCAAATTTGCCATGCAGCTCCCGATCGTCATGTCGGCTAATCAAAGCGATGAACTCAGATCATTAGTACTCCAACCCGATCGGAATGGAGCCGCCTTCAAGCCCTTTAGCACGATTGACAGGCTCGCCCTCGGCGCCGCGGCCGAAGCATCCCGCCTAGGCGTAGCCGAAGTGATTCAAGAATGGAGTACGTATGCCGAAGGCTTAGCGAAATCCTTCTTGGCCACCCGGCTTCAAGAGCTATCAGGGTCGGAACTACAGCAGTGGGAATCCTTTCTTCAAACTCCACCTGACCAAGTCGAACCAATCCTGAGTCACCAAGTTCAAAAATGGGTCGACGAAATACCCGTCACCATGGATAATCCGGAGCGGGTAAAGCCCGTCAAAGCCGCCATCTTTAACTACCTTTTCAAGGCCTCACTCGAACAAATTCGCTCGCAGCAAACCTTGCAAGATTTTATCAAGGCCCAGGGCAACTCAAATACGAATGAAATATCCCACCAATTAGCCGGGATTGCTAAAACATTTGTGGAATTTTCAGATGTTTCCCAGGAACACTTAAATTCGATTAAAAAACAGCAAACCGAAATTCAAGCCGGCTTAAAAAAACTAGAAGAAGAAGCTGCGACCGAAGCCAAGAGAAGTGAAACATCCACACCAGAAGAGAAAAATGAGGCCCTCTCGATTTCCGGCGCCACCGGTTTTTTAAATCAATTTTTATCGGGGCAAAAGACCCTCCAAGAAATGGAGGACTATCTCACAAGTCAAAAATTTAAAAAGATGCCCAAAGATCTGGAAAATAAGATTGAAGAAAAAATTAACCTCATCAGTAAAGCAAAGGGCGTAGAAGCCAAAGTCGGAAACCTCTTGAACGGCGCTGAAGACCTAGTCAACATTGCAAAAACGTTTGGTTTGCCCGAAAATATTACCCAAATGGCACAAAAAGGCATTGACCTTGGCAATCAGGCTGCAACCGCCGTCCAATCGATTCTTGAAGGAAATATGATCAAGGCCGCCGGATCGGTTCTCGGAATGCTGGGCATAGGTGGACCTGACATCGCACAACAAAGACAAGAGCAGGTCATGAAAGGACTGGGCGCAATTCAAAATGGCCAAAAAGAAATCCTGAACGGCGAAAAGACCCTTGCCCTCGGGGAAAACATGATTATGAGCAGCCAACAGGAGCTCCTCGAATACAATAAGACCATTCTTGATAATCAAAAATCGATCATTCAAAACCAAAAGGCCACGTTTGAGGGCCTCCAACAGCTCTCAATCCAAGCCGATGAAGGATTCAACAAGATTCAAACCAGTTTGGATGCTCTGCATATCGACGTCAAAACGCTTATTGAACTTGTTGAAAATCTGTCCAAAGTAGAAATTGTCAAATGCGACGCGTTTTTTGATGCTCGAAAAAAGGTCAGCCACGGCTATGATGAACAACTGTCGCTCTTTGTCTCTTTTGGGGGCTTCGAGGAACATTTCAACCACAATCTGGACGAATTCAATAAATGTAATAGTGGTTTGACTTCATTTATCAACACTCCAAACTGGGCTTCGAATTTTCTAAAATTGAGTAGGGTTGATGAAACCAAGAATCAAGAACTGCTAAAAAAGGTCTATCGCCCCACGTTAGCGCTGATGAATCAATCCAGAACCGCTACGGACACCCTCAGTCAACTCAGCCTAATGATGCCCCCCCGAAATCTATCGAAATTGGTAGAAAAAGAACTCATTTTAGCAGCCGCAGAGAAACTCCCCTCAACCATGGCCGATAGCGTCTATAATCCCAGCCTTCTTGCAGAACCCTTAGTGGTCGAGGAAATTATCAAGGATGTCCGCTCCTGGCTCTCCCTCTATTTCTACTCCGATTTTTCACCGATTGCAGGACAGGGCCTATCCGACCTCAACCAACTGCTTCAGGCGCGACCCACTGAGTTCTTAAACTCACGCTCCCAAAGCATGTTCAGTAATGCCCTTAAGCTGGTTAATTTAGGCATCGCTCAAGAATCGATCATCAGTGGCGACAACTTAGTGGATCAGCTCTACAGAAGATTTCCCGTCAATCAAGCGGTCGACTGTTCAGATCCGGCTGGAAAAAACTGGGAAAAACCCCTTTGTGTGCTCGAGCATAATAGCTATCTTGCTGAAAACCTGGTCAAATACGGAATCAAGCAAGATCTCGAGAAAAGTGGATCCAACTTGCTGATCTACGATTACGCCAAAGCCATGCAACTTGACGCCAGCACGCTCAGATCCATCACCAGCAATCACTGGAACTTCGTCCGAGACGGTGACCATTGGGCCGTAGCCTTTGGCAAACACAACGTGAAACTTCCAAGCTCAATCGAGCTTCAAGATGATCAAGTGGTTTATCGCGCTCAAATGAGCGAGCTACTTAGCCTTCGAGACCAACTCACCGCAGTCATGCTCGAAGTAAATACCCAACCTTGGCTGAGCCAAGACCTCAAGAGAGATTTATATTACCTTCTTCTGAAATCTCTCTAAGGTTATAAAAAGGCCTCTCTGAGTGTCGGGATACTCCAGAGAGGCCTTTATTTTTTTAAAAAAATTACTCAGGACAAGAACAACATCTCACGATACTTAGGCAGCGGCCAAAAATCATCAGCCACGATCGCCTCCAACTCATCACATACCGTACGTACGTCGAACATCGACTGGGCCACATCTTTTGCGAGATGTTTAGCCTTTTCCTCTTCGTTGGCAAGAGCCTCCGTCTTGTTCCAACTCGTTTCGAGTCCCAGGCGTTTGCCCTGGAGATCCATAATGAGCTTAGTCACCCGGCTGAGCGTATCGCTCTGAGGGGCCCCCACTCCCGCCCCTTTGGCCGAAACCACGTTCGAGGACAACAATCCATGATAGGCATAGCAACCCGGAAGAATTTGGGTGTCGATCATATGCCTCAGCGTATCCACCTCAATCTGCAGATTTTTAACATAACGCTCGGTACGCACGTGGAACCGCGAAACCACTTCAGCTTCGGTAAAAATGCCCAACCCAGTGAGCAAGGCCTTTGAGGTTTTGGTCACGATTTGTTCAAGCGCCTCAGGAGTCTTTCGAAGATTAGGTAACCCTCTCCTCTCAGCTTCTTTTACCCATTCCTCAGAGTAGCCATTGCCTTCGAACCGAATCGACTTGGTCTCAATCACGGCCTCTCTCAGGGCTTCCCAAATGGCCTGATCCTGATTTTTGGCCGTCTTCATTTTGGCCGTCAATTTTTCGGTCATCTCGATAAAACCATCCGCGACGGCCGCATTGACCAAGGTCACCGGAAAAGCCGTCGAAGCCGACGACCCTACCGCGCGAAACTCAAACTTATTGCCCGTAAAAGCAAAGGGACTGGTCCGGTTTCGGTCCGTGTTGTCCTTCATCACTTCCGGAAGCTTGCTAATCCCTAGTTGAATCACGGCTGCTTCAGTTCCCTTGGTACCGACTTGGCCTTTTTCAATTTCGTCCAGAATATGTGAAAGCATATCTCCTAAGAAGGCTGAAATAATCGCGGGAGGAGCCTCATTAGCACCCAAACGATGATCATTTCCACTACTGGCCACCCCAGCGCGCAACAAGCCCGCATGTTTGTGAACGCCTTTAAGCACGGCGGCCAAACAAAGTAAAAAACGCAGGTTCTGGTGAGGTGTTTTTCCAGGTTCGAGTAGATTTTCGCCATCCCACTCATCGCCGGGAGCCGCAATGCTCATCGCCCAGTTATTGTGCTTTCCGCTGCCGTTAATTCCGGCAAAAGGCTTTTCGTGCAACAACATCGAGAAATTATGCCTGAGCGATACCTTACGAAGAACTTCCATCGTCAGCTGATTATGGTCCGTAGCGATATTGGCCTCTTCGAAAATGGGCGCAGTTTCAAACTGATTAGGCGCCACTTCGTTATGACGTGTTTTGACGGGCACGCCTAACTTGTAAAGCTCATATTCTACTTCGGCCATGAAGGCCTGCACTCGGGCGGGAATGGCGCCAAAGTAATGATCCTCGAGCTGTTGACCTTTCGGAGGCTGACCGCCCACCAAAGTCCGTCCTCCCATCAAAAGGTCAGGGCGAAGACTCGCAAACGCACGATCGATCAAAAAATATTCTTGTTCGACCCCCAGAGTGGGCACAATCCTTTTAACGTGCTTTTCACCGATGAGATGGAGAAGTTCACATGCTTTCAACGAAAGAACGTCCATCGAACGAATAAGTCCCGTTTTTTCATCGAGGGCATCACCATGGTAGCTGATAAAAACCGAAGGAATGCAGAGAGTCTTTCCGTTGGCGTGCTCCATAATGAATACGGGACTAGTGGGGTCCCAAGCCGTGTACCCACGCGCCTCAAAGGTGGTTCGCATTCCTCCTGACGGAAAACTCGACGCGTCCGGCTCAGATTGAATCAGCTGCGCGCCCGAAAATTTTTCGATAGTTCGACCGTTGTCATCATAAGAAAAAAAGGCGTCATGCTTTTCAGCCGTCGTTCCGGTTTGTGGCTGAAACCAATGGGTATAGTGCGTGACCCCGCGAGCAAGGGCCCACTCTTTGATCGCATGAGCAACCGTGTTTGCGATTTCCTGGTCAAGCTTCATTCCCTCCTTCATCGTCGAAACAAGCTTGAGATAGATTTCCTTAGGGAGCTTCTCCTTCATCTTATGGATGTCGAAGGTATTCACCCCGTAAAATTCAGATACTTTCAGTCTTTTGCCCTGCTCATCGCGAGGCGGATCAAATTTCCGCGGCGTCCGTAAGTTCACTTCATGACTGGCGTTAAAACGAGCTTTTGCTCCGGTTCCCATGCTCATTGCGGGGTCTCCCTGATTTTGATCGATTGAGAGAAAGAACCCAATGGCTTTCCCTACTACTATTTATAACGAGGTCTTTGAATCCGGGCTAGCTCTTTTGACAAATCTCGCGAACCAATCCTTGACCCTCGCTCACCCAACGAATCAATTCAGACCGAGCTTCTGCCTCCGAAACCGCCCCCGCCGAGGCGGCAAAGCGGACGGTTTCAGCATACTCAAGAAGTCTGGCAATTCGCTTCCAAACCGCCAACGACATACCGTACTCCTCGACCAAAATTTCCTGAAGCTGAGCCCTGGGCCTGGATCTCGCACTCACGGTATAAACCTGATCAATCGCCTCGAACATCACGCCCACAAGAAGCTCATAGGTCTGAACGACCTCCTGCCAAGAAGCACCTTCGACCGCCGAACGCGCGTTGCGCGAAAGCCTTTCCCAGCTTCGCGACTGAATTTTGGCGCGTGAAAGGGACCGTTCGGCCAGAATCATTCGGCTCCGTTTAATCCAGTCATAGGCAATGACGCCGGCCAAACCGAAAACCACTAAGCTAAACAACCAGTAAATCCATCTCCACGCAGGGAAGTCTCTTCTTCCACCGACAAGTTCGGGAGGCTTGAGTCCAAAAATAACCGGTTTCTGCTCAGTCTCCGAGGACGTCAAGGCCTTGACTCCGCCTGGCGTTTGAATGCGGGCCGGACCAGACCCAGGAGATCCCTCCGCCACGCGAATTGTAATCGGCTCTGTCGATCGAGTTACATACGATTTTTTTGCCGGATCAAAATAGCTAAATTCGAGCGGCGGAAGTATTACCTGACCGGCAACACGCGGGATCAAAACAAATTCAAACACCTTTTCGCCCACGCCCTGCCGCCCGGCCTTAGCCACTCCTTTAGAATCATAGAGCTCGACCTGATCAGGCCATTTGGCTTTGGGCTCTCCCACTGCGGCTAAATTGCCACGGCCTTCGACCTTAAATGTCAGGGTCAAAGCCTCATTAGCTTTCACATCGTATTTATCCACAGCCGAGGAAATCGTAAAATCGCCGACCCCCCCGGTAAATGAATTCGGCTTCCCCTGCTCGGGGAGCGCCTCAACGTCAATACTGAGCATCTCACTGCGATCTGAACCCTGCTGGGGATTCATTTGACGAAAAAACCCCATAAAAGGATCTTCCTCATCTAGCGAGTTGCTAGTGCCATAATAATTGTACTTGAGTGCGGCTGAATCAATTTTGAGCTTCCCATCCTGTAAGGGATACGCTGCATATCTCATCAATAAAGACCGCTCATAGGGAGCCCCATCCAAGATGACCCGCTCAGTGTCTATCCGCTGCCCTAATACAGGCATTTCAAGATCTTCGCGCAGAAATCCACTGAGCACCGGAAACTTTTCAACCTGAATATTGAAGACGCGAACACGGCGATACAGATAATAACTCACAATGACCTGTTCACCCTTGAAAACACGATCTTTGCTCACTTCCGCGCGCACCTTCACCGAAGGGCCAGAGGAAGTCCGCTTTACCGCACCACGCAGGCCGATTCCGCCGCCCCCGTATCCTCGTGGAGGAGGCGTCGCGGCTCCCGAGCCCACAACCTGAACCACCAAATCGGCGGCCGAATAGGTCTTACCATTCACAACCGCACTGATCGAAGTAATTCTCAGATTACCAGTCTTGTTCGGCTTAAGAATCTTGGTCAGCTGTTGGGTATTCTTCATGCCAAAACGCCCGGTTGTCCCATCGTAGTACGAACTCACACTCGACCCCGAATACTCGTTCACGACATCAAAGTCAGGGGCCTTAAAATGAACATCCCCCATGCGCATCGTCCCCTCCAATAAAAGGGTCAACTTCACTGAAACGGATTCATCGATCGAAATCTGCTCCCGATCGAGCTGGGCCGAAAACTCCACCTCGGCCGCAAAACTTGGGGCCACAGGAAGAACAAGCAACCAAATCATCGCCCAGATTTTCAGCACTTTTTCACCAATCCTTGGCATTTTCCTGCGCTTCCGGTTTTCCATTTTGCTTTTTTACTTTAGCTTGAAGTTCACGTTCACGATTCGACAGTTCGGCCATCACGCGTTCAGCATCCTCGGGAGACAACGTCTTAGATTTGAACTGGCGTTTGCCAGACTTTGAAGGATCTGCAAACTTTTTGTCTTTGTCCTGTTTTCCCTCATCCTGCTTATCTTTCTTGTCTTTATCTTTATCTTTATCTTTATCCTGCTTTTGCTGATCCTGCTTTTTTTCGTCTTGTTTCTCTTTGTCTTGTTTTTGCTGCTCCTCCTTTTTCTGCTGTTGGCGCTTTTGAATGAGTAGCTCAAGATTTTTGCGAATATCTGTTTCTAAATCAGAATCCTTGCTTCGCCGTGCCGAGTCGATCGATCCCAAGTAAGAACGAACAGCCCCAGGAATATCGCCCTTTTTCGCTAAGACGCCTCCGAGGTTAAAGAGCGCTTGAGCTTCTATTCCAGCGTTTCCTCGCTCCTTCGCCTTTTTGGCGGCATCATCAAAGGCCTGAATAGCGCCATCGACCGCGCCCTGTCCCATTTGCACCACACCTTGATTAAACTGGAGCTCGGGCAACTCGGGATCAGTCGCCTGAGCGGTCCCAAAGTTTTTTTGAGCCTCGCCCAGCTTTCCCTCCTTAAAGTCCTTGAGTCCCTTCTCGTTGTTTAAATAAGCATTCAGGGATGACGAATGGTCTGTCAGCGAAAACGCAAAGCTATTGGGAGAGGAAACAGCCAATAACGCCCCTAAAAAAACAGCCGCAAGACGCCGCATTCTTCGAACAGGCAACGAAAGCTCAAGAATGAGTAAAATGACCGCAATTGCCAAAGGCCACTGAAACCGTTCTTCGTAGACGACATAACGACGCTCAGCGTACTCACTTCTATTGAGGGCGCCCATATCCCGAAGCATTTCTTCGAGTTCGGACTCATCGGCGGTAATATTCCAATACCTTCCGCCGGCGGCTTGAGCGACACCCATGAGCGCATCCGGATGAAAACTCGTCACAATCGGCTGCCCACGACGGTCTTTTTTATAGCCCACCAGGTTGCCGCCCTCATCACGAATAGGAATAGGGCCACCTTTTTCAGTTCCCACACCCAGCACATACAGTTTAATTCCAGAGCCCTTAAGCAGCTGAGCAGCCGCAAGGGCGCCTTCCTCCTGATCCTCACCATCCGACACCAGGACGACCACGTGCGAGGCAGGGCGAGAGCCCCCCTCTGACGCTTGACCCGCTGGCCCTTTTGAAACCTCTTCCGCTCCGCGTTCGAGCGCCCTGCGCGCGGTATCCAGACCAATTCCAACGTCCGTGCCTTGATGGGTCACCATCTTGCTGCTCATGATCTGCAGCATCTCGACAAAATAATCGACATCCGTGGTCAGAGGGCAGGCTACATACGAACTTGCGGCAAAAGCCACCATTCCCAATCGATCCCCCCGAACTCGGTCTGCCAAAGTCTTGATCAAGTGACGAGCTTTTTTTGTTCGACTCGGAACAACGTCCTCAGCCTCCATACTATTAGAGACATCAAAAACAACCATGATATCCAGGCCGGAAGTTTTGACCGTTTCTTCATGACTTCCCCATTGCGGGCGCGCCAAGGCTAAAACCAAAAAAATAAAAACTGCGAGCCAAACCCATACCTTGCGCACTCGGGCTAAAGGCTCCCAATCTGGAACAAGAGCGCGCCACACGGCTCGATCGGCGAATCGAGAAAACCGTTGTTGCCGATAAGACTCATCACGCAAAGCAAGCCATAAAAGGGGGATCCCCGCCGCCAGAAGCCATAGCCATTGAGGCGCTTGAAACTTCATAGAAGCACCCTCCACCAAACTCGCTCAAGGAGCTGCCCAAGAAACAGTAAAAAAAGGCCAAGTTTCAACGGCTTTTGAAACACATCATCATACTTAACTTTTTCAGTGGCTTTGACCTCAGTTTTTTCAAGCTGGTCGATTTCTTTAAAGACGCTTTCGAGCGTGTCGTAATCCGTCACTCGATAAAATTTTCCATTGGTTTTTTCTGCAATCTGTTTAAGAAGTTCCGGGTTCAAGGCATTTTCAAACCACTGATAACTGGTCACCGGATTTCCTAAGAGTCCACGATGACGAATCGGCATCTTCACTCGTCCTTCTTTGCCAATCGCAATCGTATAGACCCGAATACCATATCCTGCCGCAAGCTCTCCTGCGGTCGCTGGGTCCACTTGTCCCAAATTATTATCGCCGTCGGTGAGCAGCACAATCACCTTGCTCTTAGCTGTCGAATTGCGCAATCGACTGATGGCCACCGACAAACCATCGCCGATCGCCGTGCCATCCTTAAGAACCCCCAGCTGGGCGTCGTGCAATGCCCGAAGAACAAGCCCATAATCCAAGGTGGGCGGCGCCAAGGTCAGTGGCTCGCCACTAAAAATGACCAATCCAATTCGATCGTTACTTCGTCCCTTGATGAAATTTTCCATCATTTCTTTGGCAATCTCAACGCGGGAACGATCAGCCAAATCCTCAATACTCATACTGGCCGAAAAATCCATCAGCATCACAATGTCAATGCCATTCACATTGCGCTCAGTCTGACGATAGCTCGTTTGAGGCCGCGCCAAAGCTATAATCAAAAAAAATAACGCTAAATACTTAATGACTAATAAAATTTTAAGCGGACTTTTCCGTGCCGCTTCAGCCGGAATCGGAATTGAAAAAGTCACTTTGGCTGGCGTATTGCGTGCCAGCCACCATCGATGGAGCAATGGAATCAGAGTCAGTAATATCAGAAAAGGCCAATGCGCCAACCTCATGACAGGGGCCCCCCCGGTGGGGCAGACTTGATGCGCGTGATGATCACAAATTCACGGGCCTCTCCCAGCAAACGAGCGCCCTCGTCCGGAATCGGAATATGGTCGGTAAATTTAACGAGATCGAGTTTTCCAAAAAGCAAATCTAACCGATCCAAGGAATCATCGACTATCGTGTGCCGCTGCTCTAATGCGATAATAATTTCACGACTAGTGGACTCCACCGCATCAATCCGAAACCGTTCTGCAAGGTACACCTTAAGAATTTCGGACACTCTAAAGTAATGACCTTTGAAGTCGCCCCTTTTGAGCGGCCCCGTTCGTTCGAGTTCTGCCAGAGCCGCCAGCGCCACCTCATCGGCGGGACGCACCGGTTCGGGAGGCCTAGCAGGCGCAGGTTTTTGCTTAGCCCGCGAAAATCTGCGATAAACTAACACAGCCAAGACAACCAGAACAGCCAGCAATAAAATCAAAGCCCCCACAACCCACCAAGGAAAGCGCAAGCCCAGTGGAGGCCGCAAGCCCACCGGTTCTTGCGCCTTGGGATCATCCGCCTTGATCGATGATTCTACATCCATCACTAAGGGATTAGTCCTGGCAAAAGCTTTATCCAACGGCTCCCCTTCTTTGAGGATTACCATCGAAGGAATCGTGAGCTTCCCGCCCTTAAGTGGAGTCACTTTTAACCGTAGTTCTCCGGGAGACTGATTGGCGGAAGCATCCCCGTCCCGCGCGACGTCCCATCCTAAATCCATCAACGACTCAGAACCAGACGGAGGCTGAACAGTCATCCCCGGGTTAAGGCCAGGACCGCGCAAGCTCATCAGCAAAGAATCCCCAACCCGAATTTTAGAAGAGCCGGGTGAAGGACTTGGCTGTGGAATAGAGACCCGTTCAAGATCATAGGCTGGGAGACTTAAAAAGGCCGGATCAGAATCCCCCGCCATTGCATTGGGCGTGAGCATGACCCCATAAAGCACCCAAAGGACTAATAGGAATCTCAAAATAAAAAATCTCATCGCAGCTTAGCACGACGGGAGCGTGCGCGAAAAAACCGCACCACCGCCTCGCCGTAATCCTCCTGGGTCAGAACTCGCAGAGCTTCAACTTTGCCACTCTTAAATGCCGTTTCGCGATCAGTCTCAAATTCACTTCGATGATCCTCAAGCCATTTTTTGAAGGCATAAGACGAAGTATCTACCCAGCTCTCCTGCCCGGTCTCGGGATCCACCAAAATGACCTGTCCCACTTCGGGTACCTCTCGTTCTCTGGCATCGCCGACCGCAACAGCGACCACATCGTGTTTTCGAGATAAACGCTTAAGTGCCACATCGTAGCCCGTGGCCATAAAATCACTAATGACAAACACCACGCCCGAGTGTTTCATGATCCGCCCGGCCGCATCCAGTGCGCCCTTGAGGTCGGTTCCGCGGGTCTTAGGCTGAAAACTCAGAACATCCCGAATAACCCGCAGAATATGTTGTTTGCCTTTTTTGGGAGGAATGATTTTTTCAACTTGGCCGCCAAAAAGCAAAACACCCACCTTATCACCTGTGTGAACGGCCGCATAAGCCAACATTCCAGCGATTTCAGCGGCCATCTCGGCCTTAAGCTTTTTGGAAGAACCAAAATTTTTAGAACCAGAAACATCAACAATCAAAAATACGGTAAGCTCCCGTTCTTCTTCATATTTTTTAATAAGCGGTTCACGTGAACGCGCACTCACTTTCCAATCAATATGTCGAATATCATCCCCAGGCAAATAGACTCGATGCTCGGAAAATTGAACACCTTGTCCTTTGAAGGCACTCCGATAACTACCGGACATGACGTCATCCACCATCTTGCGCGTGGTGATCTCGATCAATCGCACCTTGCGGATTAGCTCGTCAGGAAGCATCCTGCCAAACTCCTCTCATTCAATTATGGCACTTCCACGTGTTCAAGGATTTTGCGAACCAACTGTTCGCTATCCACACCGTCAGCCTCAGCTTCGAAGGACACCAAAATACGATGTCTCAAGACATCGTAGGCCACGGACTTAACATCCTCTGGCGTCACAAAGCCGCGATGATGCATAAAAGCGTTCGCTCGGGCTGCTTTGGCCAAAGCCAAAGTGGCGCGTGGACTTGCCCCGACCTGAATTTGTTGTTTGAGTTGGGGCACGCCAAATTTATCGGGAAAACGTGTCGCAAACACCAAAGCTAGAATGTAGTCCTTGAGTTTTTCATCCATATAAATCTTAGCGCAGATCTCACGGGCTTCGAGAATCGTTTGAGGATGACAAACCTTACTCGCTTTCGGCGGCTGAACAGCAGACATTCGGTTCAAGATATTTTTTTCTTCAGCTAAGGTGGGGTAGCCGACCTTCACCTTAAAAAGAAACCTGTCAAGCTGAGCCTCAGGCAAAGGATAAGTCCCTTCCTGTTCAATCGGATTTTGAGTCGCCAACACGATAAAGGGGTCAGCCATCGGATAAGTCGTCTCACCGATTGTAACTTGATGTTCTCCCATCGCTTCCAACAGCGCGCTCTGAACCTTGGCTGGTGCACGATTGATTTCATCCGCCAAAACCAGATTCGTAAAAATCGGCCCTTTGCGGATCGAAAAGTCTCCGGTTTTTTGGTTAAAAATCATCGTGCCAATCAAATCTGACGGCAAAAGATCAGGGGTGAATTGGATGCGTTGAAAGTCAGCATGAATAATGTCAGCTAAAGTCTTGATCGTCAGCGTCTTGGCAAGGCCCGGAAGCCCTTCCAGCAAAACATGCCCGTCACATAACAGTGCCTGTAGCAGACGCTCAACCAGGAGTTTTTGTCCGACGATGACTTTACTCGCTTCATTGAGTACAACATCGACAAACTGACTTCGTTGCTTGATCTCTTCGGTAAGGGACTGAACATCGATAGTAGCCATATGGGCAAAGTATACTCACAACTATCCCCCCCGTCTAGCGATTCAGAGCCCTCCGAGCCTCCGAAAAAAAGGCGCCGAGCTCCCCATCTTGAATATGACTACTCAGGGTTTTGAAAATACCCATGACTCCCTCTGGGTTTCGTCGACCTAACAAGAAAAACTGGTCCAATTCACCCTTCTCCAGGCGTTCGGCCAAATAAAGCCGAATTTTTAACGCGGTTATTTTTGCCATAGGATCAGGGTCTCGCTCCTCAAAAAAATCCAAAGCACCTCGACCCAACCTATCCAAGCCGAGCGCCCCATACTCTGGCAAACTGGTCAAGATGCCCCACCGTGCATTCACCTCTTGCCATGCCTCGCGCGCCCCCTGGGTATCCTCGTCCACGGCACGCAAAACATTCAAACCATCCACTGCCAATGTGGACTCCTCAAAAAATTCTCGAATCAAATCTCCCAAATGTTCCTTAGTGGGTTGATCGGTATCCTCATAGAGGGCCCTCATCAGATCAGCGATCTTCTTTGATCGCAGCAACCCTTCTATCTTATCCGTATTTTGCGCAAGATAACTTAAATGCGCGTGTAATACAGCACCCCCTGTCTTAACAACCGGTTGAATTAAACCCAGTGGTCCCGCTTGAGCCAAGGCAAAAAAAGCCATCTGCCTCATTCGGGTATTTTCACGCCCCCACTCAGAGCGAATTCGATTCACCTCGTCTACAGACTTTCCTTGAATTTCTTTACTATGTGCGTCATCAAGACTGCGCCCCTCTGCTGCATCGATCACACCAAAGATATTTTTAAGTACACCCCAAATCAACTCGTGCTTAGAATCCAGCAAAGGATCAACCAAAGAATGAGCCGTGTAATGTGGGTGAACGGGATCCTGCGGGTTATCTACCGTGGTCGCGCCCTCCATCAGCGAATCAAAAAAATCGACTACCCGAGAATCGTCCACACTCCACCCTTTTAAATGTCGCGTCGCTTCACGGGTTAAGCCCAATCGCACAAGCCGATTGATCACCGAGAGGTTGTTTTTAAAGCCGTCGGCAACACGATGAAAATCCGCCTTTTGATATTCATCTGGGGTACTATAATAAAGCTGATAAAACAGATCCCTCATGATTCGCATTCCATTGACGAATTTTCCGCCCTGACCAAGCGGATAACCTCGTCGAGGCAGATTTTCTTCCAACACACTCAGCACCTGCTCAAGATTAAACAAGTAGCGACGCATCTGAGGAATATCAAAACCCGGCATCCAGCGAGGAACACCTACCGTATGAGGGGTAGGATCCCAGACCTCCTCTGGATCTCCCTCTTGCTGACAAGACGGTAAATTTGGCAAACCTACCACATGCAAAAACATGTTTTTAGTGCCGATAATATCATGAACCGCCTCCGCCAAAGTAGGCGGTCGAGAACCTCGATATTTCTCTCGAATGTTTTGGGGCCAGGATTCTCTTGGCTCATCCCCCCAGGCATCGGCCACTTTCGACAAAAATAACAAACTGAAATTACGATGGTTGCCAAAATCTGGCAAAAACCGCCCCGGAACAAAAGGCCAGATGCTCCAAAAATCCGCGTTCATGAGCACGAGTTCAAATCGATCCATCGTGCTCACCAGCCTCACGCGTGGTCGAGCCTCACCTGGAAAAAAATAAGAAATCAAACGGTGATCATCCGATCGATCCATCAGAAATTTTCGCAACTCATCCCGATGGTAATGTTGAAACTCATTGGGCACGGTTTGGCCGTCTGGCAGCGTGAAATAGCGCAACACGTTCAACATGCTATCCAGCACACCGCCCTCACCCACCTTGGTCAGCACATCGTCCAATTGACCCTTAAATTCTTCCAAAGTCCAATCTCGACGTTGCGAACCTCCTACGAGATCCCAAGTGGTAATGGCCTGTTCCCAATCATCGATAATCTGATGAGTGCGCTGTTGTTTAAATCTCTCGATATCACCCATCGTCGAATGCGACGGAAGGCCATCACACTCCTTATTCCACACCCGTCGCTTGATGCGTTCTCGATCATATTCACTCAAGGGACCCACGAGTTCAACCTCGGGTTTACTGTCCAATAATCCGTCCATATAGCGCAAAATTCGGACAAAATCGTCGCGCCGAAAAACACGTGCTACAAAACCTTCCAACCGCCGGATTGAAGGCCTGATTCGCTCATCCATCACCGGCCTGAGTAACTCCACCACAGGCGCCACCACCGACTCGACCCGGCCCGGAATGCCCTTCACAAAAAGTGGAATCGCATCCAAGCCTTTAAAAATGCGCTGATCATCTACGAGCTGAGAAAAACGGTTGACCAAAAATCCAAACTCCTGCGCTCCTAGCGCATGGGCGCCCGCCCCGATCTGACCGACAAAATCCATCCCAAAACTAAAGAAATCTCGCCCATCTTCCGTCTTTTCTGACCGCAAAAGCTTCAACGCGTCCTCAAGGTCGTCATGACGACTGTCCGAATTAATGCAATGAGCGAAGTGATCGAGTTCTTTCTCGAAGTCCCGATCGCGAGTGTTTACCAGCGACACACGCAGATCAAGCTGGCGACAATCCGAATTAGCCAGGGAGAACTCCTCGCGCTTGCCGAAATGGTTTAAATCAGCCGAAATCAGGTTATGCCGCGCACGAGGGATAAACACTGGCTCAGAAGTCAAATGAATTTCCATTTTTCCTTGACTAGAAAATTTATGAAAAACTGAAAGCATCGCGCCCATCAGCTCCTTCAGTCTTCCATCCTTGGCCATATTCGAAAAAAGCCGAATCGACGCCTGAAATTCCTGCAGGTCTGACATCAAAAACAGGGTATTGAAAAGTTCCTGATTGGAATTAGCCTCTGACAAAATTTCTCGAACTAAGTCCACAACCGGATGCACATCATTGACATAGTAAGCCTGTCTTAGAGCAATCAGGGCTGGCTCAAGCATTTTTCGGTCTGTTGCCAAAAAATGGCGCATACTGAAAATAAAATTGTAAAAGCTTTGTCGCGAATTCCGCGATACTGCCCGACTGAGCACATCGTAAACGCTTTCTTTATCCCCCTGAGAGCCCAAGGTCTTTTCAACCAAAAAACCAAGCTCGCTCCGAATCCCTGCCCGATCCGCCTCACGGGGGACCGAAAGCAGCAGAACCAGATCTTCCCATGCATGACGGTCCGTTAATTCAGCCAAAACGGGAAGAAGTCGTTTAAGTCCCGCGGTATTTTCGGAAGGACCTCCCACTGCTGCGTATTCGGCGCTGCCGGTGTCCGATAAAAGATCGACCACCATCTTAGTCATTTTTGGACTGACTCCCTGAGTGGCCTTGATGATATCCACAACGGGTTCGATAGCTGCAGTATCCGCTAGCGAAACGATCGCTGGATAAAAATCACCCAGTTGGCGTGGCAACTCACAAATAGGATTGAGCGCCATCAAAGTCAGGGGATTGGACCGTTTCAAAAAAGATGAGGCACTCGGAGTTTCAAGCCGTACCAACTCATCCACCATGAACATTGCACCATCGGAAACTGAAACACCGCCCTTCAGACAGGAAATCGGACGATGCGAGTAATGCAAAAGAGAGCTCAGTCCATCCAGCAACTGAGCATTATGAGACAGGGTCACGTCCAAAATCGACGCCAATCTGGGTACGGTTAAACCCAAGCGAGCGACATCGGATCCCAATACGGCTGGGTTATCCAAAACCGAAAAAAAGTTTCCAGAGATCACTTCGCCAATCAACTTGTTCCCGGCATCCACATGCCGGGGATCTCCAATGTCCTGCAAGTAACCCAGGACACCATCGGTCAAATCGCGAAGTTTTCGACCCGATAAACTATCGCCGTGGAAACGCTCTTGCAGCGCACCAAAGGACCGCGCCTGCGCAATAGTCAACGCAGCATCCGTGAAGTCAGAGATATGATCGAGGGACAAACGCGTCGATAGCCGTTCGATCGCCAACAAAAGCGTGCGATCCGCCGAGAAATTCGAAGTTCCCCCCTCTTCGTTAAATCCTTCCTTCAATAAAGCAATCGAACTTGAGACAAACTCCTCATTTTCCAAAAGTCGGCCGAATTCCACCAAACTGTTATCTAATATTTTTTTTTCGCTCAACGTTTCAAAAGTCCGCTCCAGCTGAAAAAGAAGCTTTCGGTCGTTTAAAAGGTATCGATTGACAATCCGAACGAGCGGCTGCAAATCAACATCCGCCAGCCGACTCGTCAAATTTTCTATTGGCTCAATCGCGCCATGGGAATTAAAACAATGAATAAGCCGTCTAAAAATCGGAACATCTAGACTAGGGCTCGAAATGTCGATCCCAGAGCAGCTCGTATTCACCCGTCGGTAGCCCGGTGTATTTACAACTCCACCGTCTTGACTTTCACCCCAGAACGTCGCCGGGGAACACCCGTCCAAGGCTACACAGAGGCCCAAAAGGGCAGTAAATTTACAAAAAGTCTTAAAATTCAACCACACAACGCGGTGTAGTATCATTCCATACTAAATTAATCAACGATAGAAACAAAGAGCATACTTTCCTCATGATATCAACACTTTCTACTTGTATCAGACCCCTGGTTTTCGATATGAATAAACTGAAAAAATAGGAGATCTCTAAAATGGCTCAGACTGGTTCTTCTAAAAAAAATAAGTCCCGTGTTTCCCAAGTTCTCGATCAGGCTCGAGAATCCCTTAAGCTCCTAGAAACTCTTGAAAAAGAAACCTTGGCCAAGGCCAAGACCTTTGTTCGTAATCCGCTTCAGGCCGAACGACGCAAAAAAATGGCCAATGAGAAAATTTTGGCCAAATTTAAAACGATGGGCGTCGCCACCTCGACCGAAGTTCGTGCTCTTGAAGAAAAAATCGAGAGACTCGAAAGAGAGTTTGCCGCACTTCAGGCCATGGTCGCTGAATCACAACTCAAACGAGCTGCCAAGGCAGCGAATAAGACAGCACCAACTCCTCCATCGACGGAAACATTTCCGAATACTTAAAACCCCACCTGATCGCCTCTATCGGGCCGCGGCGGATGTACCGGCGTCCCTGGGGCATCGCTGGCTAGATTCGCAAACAAGGTGTATTCGGATAGCCAAGCCAGCCGAATCGTAGCGGTTTCACCGGCACGGTGTTTGCCGACAATCAGCTCCGCAATGCCTTTTTCTTCAGTGTCTTTATTGTACACTTCATCACGATAGATGAAGCACACCATATCGGCGTCTTGCTCGATTGCGCCGGACTCACGCAAATCCGAAAGCATCGGACGCTTATTAGGACGTTGCTCAAGACCGCGATTCAGCTGCGAAAGTGCGATAATCGGCACCTTGAGCTCTTTAGCGAGATTTTTTAGGCCTCGACTGATTTCCGAAATTTCTTGCTCGCGCGAGCCACTCGCTTTTGCGTTGCGCGACCCCTGCATCAACTGAAGATAATCGATCACAATCAAATCGAGCTTTTTCTCAGTAGCCAGAAGCCGCCGACAACGCGATCGGATGTCCATCACCGTAATGCCAGCCGCATCATCAATAAAAATCTTAGCCTTTGAAAGCTGATCAGCCGCCTGGGCTAACCGCGCCCACTCACGATCCGCAATTCGTCCGACCTTAAGTCGCTTTGCATCAATTCGAGACATCCCCGAAAGAAAACGCATCCCCAGTTCATCTTTGGTCATCTCAAGAGAAAAAATACTCACCACCGACTTTGAATGCACTGCCATGTGTTGAGCCATCGACAAAAACATCGATGTTTTTCCCATCGCAGGCCGTGCCGCCAAGACAATCAACTGTCCAGGGCGCATTCCGCCGGTCAGCTTATCGAAATCGGTAAAGCCCGTCGGAACCCCGATCACATCGGTTTTTCGCGAAGCAAGTTCCTCAATCGTATGCATGTTGGCGACAAGGATTTCCTGCATACTCGACATCGTGTCGACTTTGCCGGTATCAGCGACATTGAGAATTTTCGTCTCAACCTCGTCCATAAAGGCTTCCGTATCCTCGATGCCTTCGTATGCTCGTGCTGCGATTTCAGACGAAGTGTCGATCACCCGACGTAGCAACGCCTTCTCGCGCACAATGCGAGCATAATGGCTCACATTCCCAATCGCGAAGGTGTCCTCAAAGAGGCTCGTTAAAATCGCACTTCCACCCACCGCCTCATACCAGCCCTTATCGCGCAAGGTCGAGGTCAGAGTGACCAAGTCGGCCGGCTCTCCCCGACTGACAAGGGCGTAAATCGCATCAAAGATTTTTTGATGCCGCTCATGATAGAAATCGCGGCCCTCGAGACCGACTTCAGAAATTCGATAGACTGATTCGTTATTCAGAAGGCAAGCACCTAAAACAGAGCGCTCAGCCTCAAGATTATGAGGTGGAATCCTTCCCCCTGGAGAGCCCGACTTGGACGAACCAGTCGTCTCCCAAAAAGGAGCCGTAGACACACTCGCAGTACTACCCGATTTTCGAGTAGACTTATCCCAATCGCCAGAAGGCGGATAAAATCCGTCCCCCGGTCCATTCCCCCCAGACATGATGGGATCTCCTAAAACTTATTGTTCTTTTACAACCCAAACTTTAACGGTGGCCGTAACATCAGCATCGAGACGAATGGTCACAGGATGCACACCCAAGCTCTTAATAGGATGCTCGAGAATGATATCCTGTTTTTCGATCGGATAGCCAGCCTTTACAAGAGCCGACGAAATATCGCTGGAGGTTACAGAACCAAACAACTTATCGTGTTCGCCAGTCTTGCAACCAATGGTGCAAGAAAAGTCAGCCAATTTTTTGGCCAGCTCATCGGCAGAAGCACGAGCCAAAAGGCGCTTCTTTTCCAATGTTTTTTTGTGATGCTCGATAACAGCAATATTTTTAGCATCAGCAGCGACCACTAGACTTCGCGGCAAAAGAAAATTGCGGGCGTAGCCATCGGAAACATTAACGACATCACCGATACGACCCAGTTTAGCCACATTTTCACGCAAAACGACCAGCATTGCTTAAACTCCTTGAAAGAAAAAAACCAAAACCTTTGATATGTCAGCCTAAGATGACTGCCTGAACTTGCTCCGAAAGTCAAACCAGAGGTCAAAGAACCCAAGGCTCAATAGCAGAGGCATCATCAGAAAAGTCGCAATCAAAAAACCGACTGTTCGAAAGAACCCACGAACCTTCCACAAATCAAAAAAGAAGCTCAAAACACTCAAGCCCTGAATGGCATAAATCGCCATAAAAAACCTGAACAAATTCAGCGATATATACGAAATCCGCCCTACTTCCACGATCAAAAAAAACGCCGTAACAATCGTTGGCCACACCAGCCATTCTGGAGCCTTCCACTCGCGCAAAAACCGGGCATTAAGTCCCATTTTGTCACGAATCCCTGCAGGATTAATTCGAAGCAACGTTACGAGGTTAGCCCACACCAGGACCAGAGCAAAAACAGCGACGGCAGAAGGGAACTCCCGAAACAAGTTTTTCTTCCATTCATCGATATCCCCAGGACTTAACGAGGACCCATTTGACATGGATTGCTGCAAAAAATCAACCATCGCAGAGATCTGCAAACGGACCTCTTGCATCCAGTTCACTGAGTGTCCAAAAGAATACCAAGCCAATACCACAACCCCGCAAACACCCGCCGTAACCAAACTCATTGCGGCTATTTTCTCTAAAGACTTTCGACGATCAATCCCCTCGCTCATAGAAACGGCTACGGCCACGACAAAAATAAAGTAAAACGCAAGACTAACCGTCCCTGCGGCGACGCCGACGATGAGACTATTAGTTAAAATCGCAATGAATGACCACTTTCGACCCGCCCGAAACCGTAAAAAAAGAATCGGAAGCGGTGCGAAAATTGAAAACAAGGCGCTCAAAAAAAAGAAGGCGCTCAGAAAAAAAGGAACTACTCTCAACCATAAAGGCGTCGAGATCGGCTTTCTTCCTGGCATTCCATCTGGAAGTCCGGAAACTTCATCTCCACCCCGAGACGTACCGAGACCCGAAACGTTCGAATCCGAAGGCTGATGATGAAGCGAAGTTTCCGACGATTCCATAATTGAGCTTAGTTGCCCATCGACACGTAGCCAACGAGCGCAAGATTGCGGGCGCGCTTAACCGAAGAGGTCAGGGCACGCTGATGTAACGCACAGTTTCCAGAGATTCGGCGCGGAACGATCTTCCCATGCTCGGTCACAAAGGACTGCATCATGCGAATATCTTTATAATCCATGACAAAATCCTGATCGGAGCAGAAACGGCAGACTTTCTTACGAGTAAAGCTGCGGCGCCCGCCGCCATCGGCATCTTTGTCCTGACGATCAGAGCGGTCGTCTCGGTCGCGCATATCGGTTTTCAAGTGGGTTGTAGCCATTGAGTATATCCTCTTTAAAAAATTGTATTTCTTTAGATCTCGCCTTAAATCTCGTCTGACTCAACATCGCTAACGTCGTCCACGACATCAGGGGCTGGTCCGCGATGACGGCTTTCCGAATGACCTCGATCATCTCCGTAGCCACGCCGCTCTTGCATGCGCTCTTCACGACGAGCTTCACGTTCCTCTTCACGACGCTTGGCAGCGGCATGGAGTTCGGCACGGCGCTTAGCAAAAACCTCACCGTCAAATTCTTTTTCCAAATTCACGGTCAAGAAGCGAAGCACGTGCTCATGGAGACGAAGATTACGTTCAATTTCATGAACGATGTCACTGGTGCCAGTATACACAAAATAGGTATATTGCCCACGAGCCTCTTTGTGGATCGGATAAGCCAGCTTACGCTTACCCCAGTCTTCTTGCAGTACGACTTGTCCTTTATAAGCGGACACTACGCCATTCAAACGTTCCTGCAGTACCTTTAAGGCATCATCGGACATCTCAGCGCGAGTAATAAAGGTCGTTTCGTAACCGGGCAAAATACTTGCACCGGCAGTTTCATTTGCCATAACTTCTCTCCTTTTGGTTAATGAACCGACTTATGGTTTTCCGGCTCAAAAGCCCATTTGCCTGAAATCAATGACCAGACACCTGAGCAAGGTTAACTGAGCAGCAGGATGCCACTCTTCTTCGTTTAAAGAAGCGGTGGAATTAACACAACGATTGGGGATTATCCACTACGGTTTTGGGGAGGGCTCACTGGAACGACCGACCAGAGCGTTTTTCTCGACTTCGGCGGCTTCGCGCTCTTCACTGGTCGCCTCGGCAGACCGCCTGAGCCCCATCCAGTGAACCACCCAAATGGAGCACTCGTAAAGTAGAACCAACGGCCCCCCCAACAAGAGCATGGAAACCGCGTCGGGTGGCGCAAAGAGGGCCGACACCACTGTAATTAAAATAATAGCCATTCGGCGTTGCTTACGGAGCATGGGTGCATCCACCACACCCAAAAAACCTAATAAGCACACCAAAACAGGGAGTTCAAACGACATCCCAAAAAGCAACAGAAGCTTAAGCACGGTGCCATAGTAGGAATCTATGGTCAGCATGGGAACATCCGAGGGGGAGCCGTAATGCACGAAGTAATCAAATCCCACCGGCATGAGAACAAAATAAGCAAAGCCGGCCCCTGCCGCAAAAAAGAAGGTCGCCGCCCCCACAAAGGGGAACACCAACCGACGCTCTTTGGGATAAAGCCCCGGCGCGATAAAGCCCCATATTTGGAAGAAAAAATAAGGAGAAAGAAAAAAGAGGGACGCGTACCCCGAAATTTTAAGATGGGTCAAAAAGTTCTCAAAAAGACTCGTAAAATATAACTTTCGTTGCTCCGGCGGCAGCGCATTAAAAAGCGGCCTACGCAAA
This sequence comes from Bdellovibrionota bacterium FG-1, assembly GCA_051382295.1. Classification (GTDB taxonomy): domain Bacteria; phylum Bdellovibrionota; class UBA1018; order UBA1018; family UBA1018; genus JBBCAW01. Next base: position 60,191 of record JBBCAW010000062.1, read on the forward strand.
ACAGCCAGCATGGGTTCTGAAACAAAATAGAGGGCAACAAATCCGCCCATAAATACCCAGAGCGAACGGATCAATCTGACCCGTAATTCCTCCAAGTGACTATAAAAGCTCATGCTCTTCACGTTATTCTCTTGAGACATCCTGAGTTGGGAGTAGAAGGTATAGCTTTGAGTTTCAAGTAGAAATGGAGTGATCTATCCATGCGTCACCGGATACTGCCGGCTTTGTTCGTCATAATATTGTGTGTTTTCGTTGCCTTAGGTGTTGTTTTTGCTCGCAAAAACACCGTTCGCGAAAGCGCCGTGCAACCTGCCCTTCCCATCGCAACCCCTTCGGTTGTGGCACTGACCTCACCTACTCCGTCACCGTCCACCACCGTTGCTCCAACCCCCAATCCATCACCGGATCTGAGCGTCGATCCGAGCGGACTCTCTAATGCAACAGTCGTGATCACGACGACCCAGGGGGTTATCAAATTTAAGTTCTACCCCCAGGACGCCCCCAACACGATTCAACGTTTAATCGTACTGATGAATCAGGGTTTTTATAATGGACTGGTCTTTCACCGGGTTGTGCCCGGATTTGTTATTCAAACGGGCGACCCCCTGGGCAATGGGACCGGCGGAAGCGGACAGAAACTCAAAGCCGAGTTTAATAACCGCCGCCACATAGAAGGTACCGTCGCGATGGCGCGAGCTCAAGACCCAGATTCGGCGGATTCGCAATTCTATATCAGCCTAGGGACCCTACCTCACCTCGATCACGGCTACACGGTGTTTGGGCAGGTGATTGAGGGGATGGACGTCGCAAAGAAGATCAAGATCGGGGATAAAATGACCTCGGTGAGAATTGAGTAGCCCCGCCCTAACTCAGGTTTTCGAGATAATTTAGGTCTTTTCCAAACGTTTCCTTCAGTCCGAAAAGAGCAACTGCCGCGATTACGAGCGTGACCGCACCAACGACCATCGCACTCCAGAGCATGGCCAATGGATCTGAGGTGCCGGCCCATCCTGCCGCGCGGATTAAACCTACCCCCGCTTGAAATGCCAGTGTAACCGGTACGACCGCTCCTCGAACAAAATTAGGTGCGGTGGTTGTAACGGTGGCTCGTAAATTAGTCCCGAATTGCTCCGAGGCCACTGTCACAAAAACTGCCCAGTAACCGGTAGCAAAACCCAGGGCGGTACAAAGTCCATAGAAGGCCATGGGAGAGATGCCCCGCAAAGTTCCATAAGCGATGACAAAAGAGGTCGTTAAAAACAAAAAAATTCCCAAAATTTTGCGACGACTTTGAAAATACTGGCTCAAAAACCCGCTCGCAAAATCGCCAAAAATCAATCCGATGTAGCAATATTTGATGCTTTGCCCCCCTTTAATGGGACCAGTGACAGCTAAAGCCCGACTGAGTTCAGGCGAAAACGTAATCAGAATGCCAATCACATACCAGATGGGCACGCCGACCAAAATACAGCACAAATACCGCTGGAACCGTTCACGGTGCGTAAAAAGGGCGATAAAATCCCCTCTTTTAACGTGGGCATCTGCAGCCATGTGTTCAAACATTCCGGAGTCGCTCAATTGAACTCGCAAAAGCAACAAAAAGAGACCCAAGCATCCCCCCATCACATAGGCCGCCTGCCAGGATAATGTGTCGCCCACCCAAGCAGCAAACACCGCGCCCGATACGCCCACGGTCGCGACAAGGGTAGCACCCCATCCACGAGTTTCTTTAGGCATGATTTCGCTAATCAAAGTGATGGCCGCCCCGAGTTCACCGGCGAGCCCCACTCCCGCCAGAAATCGCAAAAGAGTATAGGCTGGCACACTGGTCACTAGCGCATTGCCAAGATTTGCCAGGGAGTAGAGAAGGATGGAGCCAAATAAAACCGAGAGTCTACCGCGCTTGTCACCGAGTACGCCCCAAAGCACGCCACCCACAAGCATCCCCGCCATCTGCGCATTCAGCAGCCAAACGCCCGTGGAGAGAATCTCACTTTCGGGAGTGCCCAGTCCTCTGAGGCTCGGCACTCGGACGATACTAAAGAGGACTAAATCGTAAATGTCGACAAAGTAGCCAAGTGAAGCCACCAGAAGGGTAAAGAGAATTTTACGACGATCACTCATGCGGTAGGCATATAGCGGATGTCGGTCATCTACACCTCAAAAAAATCCATCAGCACGGCAAAAGGGGCTTGTTCTGGCGACTTTTCGACGATTGGCTCGATATCTTGAAGGAGTTGAAGCATCATCGAGCGAATTCGCTCGGCATCGACGCGCGAGATTCCAAACAGGGCCGAATAGTGAAGGGGCTGACCTTTCGGACTTTCGATCGCACTGAGAGCTTTGACCCGCCAATTGCTATGGTGACGCGGAAGAAGGGGCGATGAAGTCCCGAGATGAATTCGACCGGTCCCAATGGAAAGCTTGCCGCCCTTTTCTTTAACCAGGCCTCGTTGAATCAAGAAACGGAGCCCCTTTTCAACCAGCTCTGGAGCAAGACCTAACCGCTCAATGATGGCTTCGCTAGTTTGAGTGCCCGGCAACGCGCTCAGAATGTGAATCGCGCCATACCACCAGGCACTGTAATAAGTGACCTGATCGTCTAAACCGAGTTCGTTTTTAACCCCGATGCGCTCTTTGACTAACTGGCGTTTTTGCAAAATGGCGTCGGCCTGCGCTTGAAAAAATCGTTCGAGTTCTTTGGACCCTGCTTTGTCTTTTTGAACCAAGAGCATGAAGAACTGACTTTCTTCAGCGGTGTGCCTGAAAAACTCTGAGGTTTTTAGCGCATGTTCCAGACTCAATTGCGACTTTCCACTCAGGACCTGCGACACAAACGAGGTCTGGCACTGAAGATGTCGCGCAAGGCGCGCCCGTCCCCCTTTTTGCAGGGTCTCTTGGTTCATTTGGGCGATGAGGTAGTCTCGATAATGATTAAAATCAAAGAGGGCCATATTAAGTAATTACTACCTGATTGCGTTAATTTTTCACTACATTTATCTATCGAGCTTAAAAAATTCAAAGCAAACTCATTTCAAGAAGAGCATTGACCACTTGGATAACAGGGGAGAAAACACGATTATGGGCATCTGGAAAAATGGATTGGGAATCGCAGCAGTTTCACTGGGCCTTTTGATGGGGCTAAACGCTCATGCGGGCGTAGGGACAAGTGGCGGGGGTGCCGTCGCGGTTTGTCGAGATGCAGCTGGACATATTCAATCGGCAGAATTACTAGATCTGTACGAGGGCAAGGTCAGGTTTGGAATGACGATTGATCAGTCCGCAACCGACCCAAACCAGGGGTTTTTACGGGCGGTCTCTCGCTTTGTAGACCAACCTTATTACGGAGCCTTGATCCGCGAATCCGCCAAAGACGTGCTCGAACGAATGGTGTTTTTGCCACCAGGAGTGGGACTTTCGCCGGGAGTGGACCTCGGAAACGACTACGGTGTGGTGATTCCAGATGGGTGTCGCCTCGAGTATGTGGGCTACTACGAATCGGATGGGACGCTCAAGGTTGCGCAGCCCGTTTACCGAGCCTTAAGTGCGACTGATCGCGCGGCTTTTGTGATCCACGAAGCGGTTTACAAAATCGCGAGAGAATACCTCGGCCAAACCGATTCGAGCCATTCACGGAAATTTACGGCGGCCCTTTTTGCGGGGAATAATTCGGAGGGGGATCTGATTCATTTGGCGCAGGAGGTGTTTCCGATTCAAGAAGGTGATTCTCTCATTGTTCTTCCCAAAAACCTTTCTCATTCAATTGAGGTGATCCAAACCCCACAAGACAGCCAGGTTCTAATACACTACAGTCTGGACTGTTTCGCGGATACTAAAGCCACCGAATTAACCCCATTAGAAAGTACGGATTGGGTAGGTAAAGGAAAGAATAAGTTAACCCTCAATCCGACCCAACAATGCCGACGGATCGAATTTAGGCTCTATGCGAAAGAGATGGGTTATCACTCTGTCGCTTATAATTTTCAGGTCTTTTATGGGGGAAACTTGATCGATATCGGCGAAGTAGCTGCCAATCTTTCGACCTATGCCCACGTCATCCGTTTCGCCACCAACGTTCAAGTCCCCGCCATCCCAACCCTGCCATAGGGATCACCCAACCGAAGCGCGTCCTCCACCATGAGGGCTCCGGGTTGACTAGCACGCTGTACCCGCGAACCTCCCCTAGCTTCGGTCTAAGTGACTGGAAACGAAATCGATAAGAAAAACCAGAAGTTTCCAGATCAGTAAAAATAGTGCGGATCTGAACTTCAGTTTTTCATACCGACGCCGAGAAGAATAACATGTTCTTTTATTCTTCATAAGGCACCTCTCTTTCTATCAGGAAGGGAGGTGTTTTCCTTTTCACGCGCGCCTCGGTTGGGCTGGGTGGATCCTAAAGCAAGGTCAGTGCCGGAAAAAGATGCAAAAAATGGCGATTTTTGAGCAAGATCTGTTCGAATTTCGGATCAAAGTGGGGAATCCGGACTTCATTACTGAAACTTCAGTAGGCAGTGCTCATCACCGCCGCTGCGGCTCACTATTACCCACATGAGGAGTTTGCGCATTTGTCACTTCGAGATTCGGGAGTCCCAGATCGTTTCGTGAACGTTTTAAATGCACAAGCACCTGCAATGGGTTAACAAACTCACTTAAAACCTGAAACGTTTCCTCCTGTCCACTTACCAAGGGTGAGCTAAGCGCCTAATCATTCAATAACTATTTGTTTTAATAATGATTTACATACCTATTGCACCATACAATATTGTATCATACTATATATCTCATGGACGTTCATACAACTCTCAATCAGTTCGATGAATACCTCGCACAAAGAGGACAAGCCTTTGAAGCCGTTGTCATTGGTGGCGCTGCCCTCATCGTCATGGGGATCATCAGCCGGGATACGATTGACGTAGATTGCCTTGATCCAAAAATTCCAGATGAAATTCTGAAACATGCAGCAAATTTTAGAACATCCGCTCCCAATCTTAGACTCCATGAAAAATGGATCAACAATGGTCCAGATTCTCTAATTCGAGACTTACCCCATGATTGGCGAACCAGGCTCGTTCCAATTTTTAAGGGAGAATCACTTCATCTTCTTACCTTAGGTCGACTGGACCTCCTAAAAACAAAACTCTTTGCCTTTTGTGATCGTGATCAAGACCTGCAAGATTGTATGGCATTTAAACCTACTCAAAAAGAACTAGACTCCTGCATAGATTGGGTTTCACAGCGAGATGGAAACCCAAACTGGCCCGAAAATGTTCGCCGCCATTTTGAGATCCTCAAAAAGAGACTAGGTCATGATCAAACCTAACCATGACCTTTCACTCAATCAAAAACTTGCCTCAATCGGCTTTCGAATCAATTATGATTCGCTCGGGTTGAAGTTAAAAAATCTTTCGTTACTAGAAAATGCCGACCTTGAAGAAACCCTCATTCACGCAGCCTTTGAAGCAAAAACTGATTTTAGAACTCTATCCATTCTCTTAAGCTGGATTACCGTGCACGCCGATTACGTGATTGTTGAGAAATTTTTAAAAAAAATAAAATTATTTGAAAAGATCCATGGGGTAAACCGCGTTCTTGATCTCATGGCCGCGCACGCCGTAATAAACGGCAGCCATAAATGGAAAAAAGCCATCCGAACGCATGTGAAACGTCCCGAGTTTCCAGTCGACCCCGAATTACTTAAAACTTCAATTGAATTTCAAGGGGCCGATGATACACTCAAGAAATTTGGAATTTTAATTCCGAAAAAACTCCTCCGAATTCGAACCAGCGATGTTCTACAGCCAGCAGAACTTTCCACCATTAACCCCCAATATCGCAACCGGCTTCTTTTTGGCGCTTCCTGGCGCTCCGACATTATTACAGCCATTGAGGCTGGAATAAAAAACCCCAATCAGATCTCCAAAATGCTGGGCTGCTCCTATGAGCCCGCCTATCGCATCTTCAAAGATTACCGAGCGGCACATGGAATCTAAAACAACAACTTTTTTGTAGTTTTAAAATCACCCAACCGAGCCGCGTCCTCCGCCATGAGGGCTCCGGGTTGACTAACACGCTGTACCCGCGAACCTCCCCTAGCTTTGGTCTAAGTGGCTGGAAACGAAATCGATAAGAAAAACCAGAAGTTTGCAGATCAGTAAAAATAGTGCGGATCTGAACTTCAGCTTTTCATACCGATGCCGAGAAGAATAATAGTACTTCTTATTCTTCATAAGGCACCTCTCTTTCTATCAGGAAGGGAGGTGTTTTCCTTTTCACGCGCGCCTCGGTTGGGCTGGGCGTATCTCAAAGCAAAGTCAGTGCCATGAAAAGGCGCAAAAATCGGCGATTTTCAAGCAAAAGCTGTTCAGACTTCGGATCACGACGGGGAATCCGGACTTCATTGCTGAAACTTCAATAGGCAGCGCTGATCACCGCCGCTGCGGCGCTAGGGTTTTGATCACTATCTAAAATCACCCAACCGAGCCGCGTCCTCCGCCATGAGGGCTCCGGGTTGACTAACACGCTGTACCCGCGAACCTCCCCTAGCTTTGGTCTAAGTGGCTGGAAACGAAATCGATAAGAAAAACCAGAAGTTTGCAGATCAGTAAAAATAGTGCGGATCTGAACTTCAGCTTTTCATACCGATGCCGAGAAGAATAGTACTTGGACTTCTTATTCTTCATAAGGCACCTCTCTTTCTATCAGGAAGGGAGGTGTTTTCCTTTTCACGCGCGCCTCGGTTGGGCTGGGCGGATCCCAAAGCAAAGTCGGTGCCGTAAAATATGCCAAAGACAGGCAAATTTCCGGCGAGAGCTGTTCAGAATTCGGATCGGAGTGGGGAATCCGGACTTCATTGCTGAAACCTCGATAGCCGGCTCTACTCACCACCACTGCGGCTCACTATGACCCACCTAAAAACCGGGTTATAATTGCATTGACATTACACTTATAACCCGGTTTTATAAAAGAAATGCGCTCATTTACGCTCGAGATCGCTTCTTCCTATTTTCCGCAAAAAACTCAAACAATGGCCCGCCATTTGCTTTTGGGGACCTCGCACGTGAACTCATCGAACTTTCCGCTATACTGAATCAACCAACCGTGGCCGAATTTGCAAAAAACACCGGCGTACAAGCAAGACGAATTCAAAATCACTTAGATGCTTTAGAAGATCTTTTTGTCCTTTATCGGATAGAATTTTGTTCTTTGTCGGTTGGAAAAACCCGATACATTCCCTTTGAGTGCGGCGTTGTTGAGCATTTCAAGGCAACCGATGAGCCCAGTCAAAATCTAAAACCTGGAGTAAACGTCCTGCCCTGGCGGGAAATTTTCTAGAGGTTTCAACGAAGACATAATAATGAAAACCCACATTCGAAACCCCCTCAAACCCAAAGCGCTTTCCAAAAAGCTTCTCCTTTCGGTTCAATTCAAAAACGTTGAAGCCTCATCGAGTGGCTGGCTTGGGGATTTTGATAAATACACGTTCAAAGACCAAAACGGGTCCGAATACCTCATTAAGGTCGGCCAGGACAAAGCTAAAAACCTTCCCGAAGTTGAGTTTTTAAGTAATCAAATATCTAGCATCCTTGGAGTCGAAGTCGCGGATTTTGGTCTATGGACCGTCGATGGAAAAAAAGCGTTTGCAACCAAGGATTTTCTTAAAAATAATCCGAAAATCCCAGAAACCGCCGGCCTCATCCATTTTAAACGCTATTTCAAAACCAGCGGTCGCTGGGCCTGCGAAGACATCCTCGACCTCTTAAAAAAACAATCGAGCAGGTCAGCGCACGATATTCGACAATTCATCCGCCTGACCTTGGTCGACGCCCTTATCGGCAACACCGACCGCCATGCCTATAATTTAGCCTTTATCCACGAAGACAGTCATCTTTACCTGAGTCCCATTTATGACACCGTCAGCGTTTTCGTGGCCGTCGATCGAGACCCATACGAGGATTTTATTGACACCTGCAAAATCGGCACAAAAGATCAGGATACGGCGAGATTCGAAGACTATCTAACAGAGTTTAAACGGCTAGGGTTCGCAAAGGAGGTCACGGTCGTCTTAACGGCCATGACGTCCAAAAAAAATAAAATTTTTGCCTTGATTCAAAAGTCAAAACTTCCCCTCATCAAAAAAGAGTACTGGTGCGACCGAATCAATAAAACAATCAAGAGCCTCAAATGAAAAAAATTCAGGTCACCCTTGAGACCCAACTTAAGAAAAAGATCGTCGGATTTTTATATCGGCGACGAGCCGCATGGATATTCGAATACGACCCGTCGTGGATAAATAGCGGCGTTAATATTGACCCCCAATTCGAAAAGAAACCAGGACCCCAACCTTTTAAAGAATTGCCGGAGTTTTTTTCAGACAGAATCCCGCCACTGGGGTCTCAGATGAGAGGCGCCTACGGAAAAGCATGGAAACTTAATCACTCGGAGCATGACGAAATGTCACTTCTAGTTACCGTCGGCCATCGGGGACCGACGAACTATGTCTTTTACCCCATCGGGTTCACCCCAGGACTTTGGGCAGAGCTGGAAAAACGCTAAAACCTACTGCCAATGCTTCTTAATTGTCTCGTTTGGCAATATCCCGGCCTCTTGCAAGGCGCGCGCGGCCCGCTCACTCCGGGTTCGAACCCAAAGCTCATACATGCGCAAGAGGTCGATTTCAGTACGTGGCGTGGTCTTGGCGCTCACCTCCGCAAAAACATCAACAAATGTGGCAAAACGAGCTGCGAGTTCTTCGTAAACGGCTTTGAGCGTATCCGCGCTCAATCGCGCCGCCACTTGCTGATAGGCCGCCCCACCCATGTCGATATAGTAGTCCACATCCACCATTTTTCGATTCAAACTATCTTGGAAAAAGCCTCCCACATAAAGCGAAACATCTCCGATATGGCGAAAACGAGCACTTTGTACCTGAGGGAGCGTCTCTTCCAGCGCACCCTTTACCAAAAGAGCAAGAGGTTCTTCGGTCAAGCGGTCAGGCTTCATGAACTGATTCAGGAGATTGACTAGATAAAATTCAGTCTCAGGTTGGGCGGAGACCTTCTGGTGGCCCATGGCTTCGGTAATCAGCTCCCGAAAGTAATCCTGAGGTTGAGCAACAAGGGTAAGACCACTTTTATCAGTCATAATACCTATTTTAGACGTATTCTACGGCGTGTCAAATCCACCCAGGCCTGAATCGGTCAAAAATCGTGCCTCCCCATAGACGAGGCAAGGAATCCCAGGTAAATTGGGTACTTGCATGCGGCATCCTCAAAAACTCCTTTTTAGAGTCGTTTTTATATATGGCCTTAGTTTATTCGTTCATGCGAATGCGGGTTCCTTGACTGAGATTCAAGTGAGTCTTTTCGGACAGCCCTGCTTTCTTCAAGGACCCGTTGATTCCAAGACGCTCAAGAACATCCACGCTCTGAGTCCTGAACAACTCTACCCCTTAAGAGAAACCCCCCTCAGCAGCGCGCCGACTCGAAAAGCACTCGAGAAATTGCGAAGCCCCGCCCCTCCTGCCGGTCTAGAGCGTTACCGCGACAGACTGCTGAAACGTTTCGAAGCCCAACTCGGTTTGCTCGAAGGGATCGAAGCCTTTAAAAAAAGCAAAAATCCCACCGTACTTCTTAACGTGGGCAAAAAATACCTTTCGGCAAGAAAACTCAAAGACTTTGAATCACTTGTTAAAAAGACTGCATCTCCCAAGGAACTCTCGCAAACCATTGACCTTCTTTTTGACTCTTTTAGCGACGGAATTGAGGCAGATCCAGAAGAGGAGTTTCACCGGTCGATCCATCGGATGAAGATCCAATATATTTGCTCATTCGAGGGAGAGACCAGCGAAAGCGAAGCGGACGAATGAAATGGAATCCTGCCGAGGTATTGAAGGGTGAACACCTCCCGGCAGCGCTGGTCGACCTTGATGTCTTCGATCGGAATATAGAGAAGACCGTCAGAATGGTGCAGAGCCAGGGAAACAAAACCGTTCGGCTCGCAACCAAGTCCTTACGAGCCCCCGAGCTGATTTCACGCGCGCTCAAAAAAGGAGGCCCAGTTTTTCGCGGAGTCATGTGTTTTTCGGCCCAAGAAGCGCTTTCACTTCATCAATACGGCCTCGATGACTTTTTAGTGGCCTATCCCACTTTGCAGCCCAGCGATTTGCACGCCCTCAGGCAAATCCACAATGCTGGCGGACGCGTAACCATCGTGACGGATCATCCTGAGCAAATCAGCGCTCTTGCTCAAGCGATGCATGGTACCAGTCGCCCCTTTAGAACGCTGATCGATGTCGATATGTCTTGGCGCCCCCTGGGGGGCTTGCTGCACATCGGGGTGCGGCGCAGCCGAATTCGTAGCGTCGCGGACACCCTGGCGCTTTGTGAGGAAATCAAGAAATTCCCTGACCTTCAAGTGGACGGGCTCCTGGCCTATGAGGCCCAAGTGGCCGGGCTGACCGACCGGAATCCCTTCAAAAAACTACTCAACCCACTGGCTCATTGGATCCGAAAAGCCTCAATCCCTCATGTGGCCCGCCTTCGTGCTGAAATCGTCCAAGCCATGCGCGCGCACGGTTACTCCGTCGGATTAGTCAACGGCGCTGGTACCGGTTCCCTTGATTTTGCACTCATTGAAAGCACGCTCACTGAAGTCACCGTCGGAAGCGGCTTTCTGTCACCGCATCTTTTCGATTATTACTCCAATATTCGATTTGAACCGGCGGCCTTTTTCGCACTTCAAGCAGTGCGAACCTCTGATCCCGGCTTTGTGACCTGCCAAGGCGGCGGTTATATCGCCTCGGGAGAACCTGGCTGGGACCGTGTGCCAATTCCCGTCTGGCCAGAAGGCTTGCGGCTCGTTTCCGCTGAAGGCGCGGGTGAGGTCCAAACCCCGCTGCGCTTGCCGAAAAACACCTCGATCACGCTCGGAAGCCCCATACTTTTTAGACACGCTAAAGCCGGTGAGCTCGCGGAGCGGTTTAATGAGTATTTGCTCATTTCATCCGGAAAAATCACAGGACGAGCAAAAACTTACCGGGGACTGGGCATATCCTCCGTATAAACACCGACCTTATATTCTAAGACGGCATGCGCTTGAGGATGGGAGTAATAAAGGGTCATGATCAGGCCCCGCAAGCCAAGCCGAATAAACCGAAGAGGTGCCCCAATCCAGTCGGGCCATCCCAAACTTTTTTCCAAAAGAGCGATAAACCCCCTCACCGCGAAGGGGGGAAACCACGACATCAAACTGAACAGCAGTTTGAGATCTTTAAGATCCCCCTCCGGCATATAATCAAGGATGCGATCGACTTCTTGAGCACAACCGCTCCCTGAAAAAGTCTGAAACTGCTGATCCCCGGGAAGGAGCGAATCTCCCAGTTTTTCAAGCCCCCGCATTTGACCACGATTTAAGTGTTTAGAAGCCATTAGGATCTCCTTGAATTCAACGAGCCAACATGGACTCAGATGCTTTTTGACTGAGAGCCATAATCGTAAATGAAGGATTAATGCCAGGAGCGGACGGAAACACACTCGAGTCCGCCGCAAACAGATTCGGAAGGCCATGGACCTTAAATTCAGGACTCACAACCGATCGAGCGGAGTCGGTGCCCATCACACAACCGCCCATGAGATGCAGACCAAACCCCTGGTCACATTCGATCACTTCTTTTGCGCCTACGGCGAGAAAGAGCTCCCGAATTTCGCCCCGCCCTGCCTTGATTCGATTGCGATCCTGCTGGGTCAATGGCTTATCGACTTTGAGCTTACCGCACTTGCTCATGGTAATGCGCCCCAAGGGTTCGTCCCGCACCGCCACCTCCATGGATGCAATATGCCGATATTTTTTCATCTGAGCCATTTGTTGCCGACCGTACCCCGGCATAATAATGGCCGTGGCTACGGGAGGAGCAAAAACGTTTTCGAGTTTAAAGCCTTTTTGGCGATAACTCGGTTCATCCGATTTCACACACTGAAAGGCGCCCTTGTGGGCATCCACCCGCTCGGCAAACACGCCATAACTCATAAACTGAGGATGACAACTAAACTGCGTACCGAGCGCGGGCAACTGCTTTCCCAACCCTGAACGAAGTAAAATCGCCGTATTACCCACGGCACCGGCGGCCAGCACCACTTTGCGAACCACCAGTTCTTTATGAACTCCCCGTTGAAGACCGATAATCCTCACCTGGTCTCGTTCGTGAATAACAGTTTGAACATCAAAATCAGATTCCACCTCCAGGCCCTTTTCGCGGGCCTTTCTAATGGTCGTCACCAAAGAACTTTGCTTGGAATCCCGGGGGCATCCGCCTAAACAAACAATACAATCAGTCCCTTTATCCAGCTTGCAGTCGCCCTGTGCGCGATTCAAGGGCTTCCATTTACGGCCCAACTGATCCAGGGCCTTGGTAAAAATTTTAGCGTTTTTGTTATAGAATTCGACAGGAATGGAGCTTTGTAAAATCGCGCGTGAAGATAAATCATAGTAGGGGGTCATTTCAGCGCGATTCAAAAAACTAATCCCGCTGCGCGCCTTCCAATCATCCCATGCAATATCGTCAAAAGGATCCAACAGCGCTTGATTAACGATAGATGTGCCCCCCAAACATTTGGCTCTCAAAAAGCCGAGATCACCCCTCACGCTTACCTCTAACCCGCCCCCCCAAAACATTTGGGTCGAATAATCCATTTCGTTGGAAGGAAAAGTATGAGCCGAGTACTCACGCCCCGCCTCGATCAACAGGCACTTTGCACCCCCAAAAACAAGTTCGTGAGCTACCCGCCCACCTGAAACGCCAGATCCAATCACCGCAAAGTCGTACATTCCATTGCTCCGATCTATCGGTTGGACACTCTAACGAGATATTTCAAACCAAGTATATTCTAACCTACGATACTCGTCACCTGGTAAGGTTCTACAAAATATTTCGCGCAAATTCTTTGAACGTCTTTGGCTGAAATTGTCCGAATCTTTCGAGTGAGTTCCGCCTCATCGACATGCAGAATACCGTAAAGAGTTTCCAGGCCAAAGTGGGTAGCGAGAGCCGAATCACTCTGTAAATCCATCGCTCTTCGGCCCAAGAAAAACTCTTTAGCACGCGCCATTTCTCTGGCTGTAGGCCCTTTAGAGGCCAACGTTTCGAGCACTTGGCGAATGCCATCCATGGCTTCTTGTTTCTTTTGAGGCGCGCAAGCGATATAGGTACCCACATAACCACGCTCAATACCCTCAAAACTCATCGGAGCTACCGTATAAGCCAGACTCTTCTTTTCACGTAACTCCACAAAAAGTCGGCCACTTTGGCCACCTAATAGCGTTTGCAGGAGACGCAATGCATGGCGATCATCGGAGGTAATCTGGGTACCCAATCCCCCGACAATAATATGCGTTTGCTCTCGCTCTAGATTACGCTCGATCCAGCGCGGCGCCTTAAGAGCCTCCTCATCAGGAGGGATAGAGAAAGTCCCCTGGGCTGGGGTTTGTTGAGCATAGGCTCGAAGTTGCCCATCGAGATCCTTCAGCCAATGATCTAAAGCAGAACGGTTAACAGAACCACTGACCGACAAGACCAACCGTTCGGGACGAAGCCATTTTTGGTGAAATGAACGCAATTTAGTTGATTGAATCGTGGCCAAACTTTCGAGCGAACCAATCGTCAAACGACCATACGGGTGATGTTCAAAAAGAGTTTCTAAAAACAACTTGGAGCAAAGCTGCGAAGAATGATCCTCCACCGAACGAACCGAATCCTCCGCAATACGGCGAGAATGCCCTACTTCATCTTCTGGAAACGTGGCGCCCACCAAGACCTCATTAAACAACCCCGAAAGAACGCCCCAATCCCGACTCAACCCCGTCATTTGCAGGCCCACGCTATTGCGGCCCGCAAATCCATCCATCCCAGAGGCATGCCCCTCGACAATTGCCGAGATTTCCCGAGCGCTCTTATGAGCGGTTCCCTTAGTCCAGCTCAGCGACATCATATAGCTTGAGCCCCAGTCCGCTTCGGGGCTGGTCACCGGGTTTGCCATTTCAAGCCGTAAGCCGCCAAAAACGGAGGCATGAACGCTGAACACGTGGGATTGTGGCCGATCGAAATAACAAACCTTGATTCCAGAAGGAAGTTGCGTGACTTCGACTGGCAATGCCATTTGGTCTCGTAGATTTTTTGGAGTCTTGGCATGACCGCGCGCAATCGCAGGGGCGGCCAAACGCTCTGGACAAAGGACCTCTTCAGCCAAATCCCGAATCGTGTCAATATTGAAGGTCTTATCACCCTTAGGCAAAAGAACAATTCCAGTCATTCGAGAGTATATCAAATATTTGCGCGCCACCTCCTGAATACGAGCAGCATCGACTGCTTTCAGGTCTTCGAGATAGCGGCGGTCGAATTCTAGATCGCCCATGATAAATTTAAGGAAGCCCAAACGGCCTGCCATTCCGTCAGCAGTCTGGGTAGCATAGAGCCGTTCGCTCTCGGCGCTGACTATTACTCGAGCCAGTTCTTCAGGGGTCGGCCCCTCACTCCCGAGGCGCCGAAGTTCCTTGAAAATAGCCCGAGAGACAGTCTCGATCTTGTCCACTGAATCCATTTCAGCCTGAAAATAGAGCATTCCAGCATCTTTTGGAACGTAGAGCCCACCGGAAACCTCAGTTACCAGGGAATTTTTGTAAAACAAGTCTTGATAGAGACGCGAAAGCTCTCCCATTCCCAATATTCCGGCCAATAAATCCAAGGCTGGAATATCCTCATGATTGAGCTCGGGCACGCGAAAAGAAAAGGCAACCGACGGGGTTTTGACATCAAAGGTTTTTAATGAAAAATGAGGATCTTTGCGCAGCGCAGGCTCCACTGGGCGCTGATGAAGTGTCTCCATTTTTTTAGGTAAAAGCCGCGTTCCCAGATGTTTTTCAAGTTGTTGCAGAATGGCTTTGCGTCGAGCTCCGGTTTGGTCATTGATGGGCCCGACCAAAACCAGCCCCATTTTTCCGGAGATATAATTCCGCCGGTAAAAGGCTTCCAGATTTCCAACTTGAGCCGCTTTCAAAGTTTTAACAAAACCGATGACCGGCCGGCCATAAGGATGCTTGCGAAAGGTTCCTGAAAACAGACTTTGAAAGAGCTGTCGACTCGGCGAATCTTCGTTTTTGCGAAGTTCTTCCAAAATGACTTCACGCTCACGCACAAAGTCGGATTTCAAAAATTTCTGAGGCTTAGCCATCGCACCAAAGGCATCGATGACCTTTTCCCAATGTTGGGCGGCACAGGTGACGTGGTACACGGTCTGGTCAAACGAGGTATAGGCGTTAATATCCCCCCCCATCGATTCTACCGCCCGCGCCAGCATTCCTGTCGAAGCCTTACCGGTTTCTTTTGCCGCAGCGTCCTTGAACAGCATATGTTCCAAGAAATGAGCAAACCCCGCCTCGGCGGTGGTTTCATCCGCGCTTCCGGTTTTGACCCACCAGTACGTCGTGGCAACCGGGCCATCATAATGCTGCAAAATGACCGGAATTCCGTTAGAAAGCTGATGTTGTTCAGGATGATGAAGTTTTGCCATACTTCAAGTACGCTACAGCATTTTTCGGTCCGGCCAAATGCATAAATATTCACGACCACATACGCAGCGCATCATCCCACTGGACATCGCAGCAAATCAGCGGTAGTCTAGAAGGTAGTGAAAGGAGTCCTGGCCCCCGTATGAATAAGAAGCTCTATGTAGGTAACCTTCCCTTCGGCGCAGATGAAGCTGCGCTCCGTGCCGTTTTCGAAAGTGAGGGCCACCCGGTCGCCTCAGTTAAAGTGATGATGGATCGCGAAACAGGCCGTTCTCGTGGCTTTGCTTTTGTCGAACTCACCACTCCTGAGGGTGCGCAAAAGGCACTCGCGGGCATGAACGGATTTCCATTTCAGGGCCGCCCCCTGATGATTAACGAAGCCCGTGAACAGGCTCCCCGAACAGGAGGCCCAAGGCCGAATGGCGCTGCGGGTGGATTTAGTCCTGACCGAGGTCCCAGACCTGTGGGCACCGGTGGCGGCTTTAATTCTGATCGTGGTCCCAGGCCCAATGGGGGTGGTTTTGGAGGTGGATACTCGCCCCCCCCTCCAGCCGGAATTGAACCTCCAGCAGAAGGTCGCGCCAATAAGGTTCGCGATCGAGGCCGAGAAAAAGAAAAAGACCGGGGCCGCCGAAATCGCGGTAATGATGATTGGTAATGACCGGCTTAAAATAACCGTTTAAGAACCTGAGTCTCCAAGACCCCTGCGGTAATGATCCCGCCAGTGAGCGCTCCGGCGATACCCAAAACCGCCACATCACAACCCGTCATATATAGATTTTTAACGGGCGTGCGTGCACTCAATCCGTGCGCCCCAAAGCGCTGCGGTGTTGGGGCCAAACCATAAATAGCACCCTGCGGAGCTCGAATAAAATACGCCGTCGAAAGAGGCGTGGATAATTCATAGAATTTTACTAGTTCGGCAAGTTTGGGATGGTGCTTTTTAAACTGCGCAAACAAGCGCTGTTCAAGCCCCTTTTTGAATTCCATATAATCTTTTTCACGATAGCCACGCCGGGTGTGCTTCCATTTTTCAAAGGCGTCCCAAGGCACAAACACAACGACTTCCCCCGTGTGCTTCTTTTCGGGGCCCGCAACGTGCCGAGGATCCTTGAGTGAAGGAAATGAAATATACAAAAAAGGCGACTCAGATTTTGGATCTGAAATATCCCACTCGCCTTTTTCCATGTCCCAGTCTTCAAAGTGCCATTGATTAGCGAGAGTACCGCCTGCTGCTGCGACATCGCCCTCAAAACCCAAATATAAGGTCAAATAAGCAGGGGACTGGGGAAGTTCGCGAATTTCACGGACCCACTCTCCCTTTTGCTCAGCCTCAGGCAAAAGCCGATCTACGGTCGCCTTGGCCCCTGCTCCCGAAATAATCTTGGGAGCAAATAACTCTTCGCCATTCTCTAAACGCACACCGACCGCGTTTCCGTCGCGAATGATAATTTCTTTGACGGATTTTCGAGTTAAGACGTCACCGCCACCGGCCCGGATGGTTTCGACAAAATGGTCGGCAAAGACCTTGGCCCCGCCGCTCGGGTAATAGCCGCCATTCCAAAAATGACGAACGGTCATGGCATGAACCAAGAAACTCGATTTTTTTGGGGTGCTTCCATAATAGCCCCACTGCGCGGTGAGGACGGAAAAGAGTTTGGAATTGCTGACGATCGACCTGAGGACTTCATCGGTGGTCTTGAGCCACCATTTCTGTCCTAGCCGATCAATAAGCGGCGCGGTGAGCTTATCCAACCATAATGGCAAAGTACGGCTGGCAAAACAGTACTTTGCGGCATCGGCGCCTCGGTCGATGAGTTCAAAATACTGATCAATGGCTGAGCCATCTTTGGGGAAATTTTCTTTAAGAACGGCTCTGAACTTTTCTTTGGTGTCGGGCAACTCCATCTTGAAACCGTCCGGAAAATGAAAACTATCGTAAGCCCGGCCTAAAGGATTAAACTGAATCTTTCCGTTTGAAAGCCAATCAATCGTTTTTCTGGGCACTTCGGCTATATGCATCTGGCCTACGCAATGCACACCGACATCCCAGTGATACCCCTTACGAGAAAACATGTGGGTGCACCCGCCGGCTACATAATGCTGTTCTAGAACCAGAATCTTCCAACCATGCTTGGCTAACGCTGCCGCGCAGGTCAACCCACCGATTCCAGACCCAATGACAATGGCATCCCACTTCGAAGAGGTATTTTGCATTCTCATCAGTCTGACATAGCCGCACGCTGGGTGCCAGGAAGATTAAGGGAGGCACCGACGCCCAAATTAGCGCCGATGCCCACTTTCAAATCAATTCAAAGCTTCCCATCGAAAAATCCCAGGGATGTACGCTCCATCCACCAGGCCATCCAAAACCACCGAATCCGGCATAAGCGACATAATCACATCAAATTCGCGGCCGCCCGGAAGAGCCGGTTTAAACTTTCCAAAAAAACGCTGCTCCCGCACCGAAGGGCCGTAAACCACAGGAGGAAGACGCCAATCTGAGCCGCCAAAAATTTTTTGTCCATCGGTCAAAAATATCTTCACACCAAAAGTCGCAAGCATACCAGCGCCGACAATCTTCCCAGAAATCGACCCCATTTTTTTCTCCGCTCCCACCTTTCCCTCATTGTCGAAAGCCCTGCCAAAAAGTGCAAACTTCTCTTCACCATCTCCTGGTTTCAAATACGTTCGTATCGGAAAATGAAATTCTGGCCCAAATAACTGGTTAGCCCACTGAGGGTCCACACTAAACCCACCAAACCACCCTTGCTCAGACTCCCGAGAAGCCTCGAAGTGAAAAAAAGGCAAAATCTCAAGCGAATCTCCCACAGTGTTAGGTAAAATATCCAAAAGTCCTCTCACCAAAAGCGACTCCGAATACCCTTCGGACATCAAACCCGCCCCTCCATGCGACAACCCAAACACATGGCCGATTTCATGCACAATCGCGCGATAAAGAACCCCGCCCTTACCCTCATGCCAGGCTCGATCGCGCAGATGACCGCCTTTGTAGCGCAAAGGCCCCGAATCTGCTGAAATATAGATAAAGCCTTTGCCCCGCAAATGGACTTCATCATAATCAGTCCGCACCGCAACACCCACCAGTCGAGTCGGATCTCCCAAAAACGCCTTTTGCTCAGGAGTTAAAACCCCGAACTGAAACGTGACATCCTCGGTCCCTTCGCACGTCGAATGAAACACGAACTCCTGAGTTCCCACACGAATCGGCTCCCACGGACTATTTGGATTCCCGGTCAGGTACTTAACCACCTCAGCCGCGGGATCACTCATTTGGGTTTTCCAATACGCAATCGCACGACTCACCAAATCCGGCACAAGCGTAGGAATGTCGCCAAAAACTGTCGGATCGGACAAAATGCAATAAGTTACCGTTGCCGTATTTTTCAAAAACCACGGATTATTGGCATCCTTCAAAATATTCCCGCCGCCACTCGTCCATCCCCCGGCAAAAACCGTTGACGCGGCAAGACTTCCCAAAACAGCAAAAAACAAATTGAATCTCTTCATTTCTAGTTTCATCTAGGTTCCCTTCTTACATTTTTAAGCTCATTTTTCCAGTCAATGCCCCGGGCAGTCACCAACGTCGCTCAAAACTCCCAATAAATGAATTATGAAGTAATTCATTTATTTCAATTTGTTGCACTAAAAGTTAACATTCAGAAATGGACCTCTTTCTTTGTGACGATTACAAAAAAATCCTTCGCAACCGCGTCGAAAAGCTCAAAACCCAAAACAAGCGGATGACCTTCCAAAACCTGGCCACCTTCTGCCGCATCCAAAAAACCTATCTTTCGCGAGTTTTCAGCCATGACAAAAACCACCTCAGCCCCGATCAATTCTATCTGGCTCTCGAATTTTTAGGCTTCTCAAACGAGGAGCGCAACTACCTCCACCTCGTTTTTGAACGCCAGCGCACCGATCTTGCTCAGCGCCGCGAGAACCTGGCCCTCCAAATTGAAACAATCCGCAAGGTCCGCCTTCGTACCGAATCCCACCTCACCATCTCACCGACCGCCGTTCAGCAACAAGACTGGACGGACTACTACCTGGATCCCAACTGCCAGCTCGTACACCTCTTTCTCACCGTCCCCAAATATGCCGAGCAGGCCGAGCTCATCCGTAAAAAACTAGAATTGCCCAAACGACGTTTTGACGAAATCCTGAAACGTCTCCTGCGAATGGGCGTGATTTCGGTTGAACCTGAAGGCTACAAAGTCGTGCGCGAGCAAATGCACTTACCTTCGGAATCACCCCTTCTCGGACCCTATCGAACTTTGCTCCGAATAAAAGGGTTAGAACGAATGCAAAAGCTCTCTAGCGATGAGGCCTATACGTTTTCGGTGGTCTTTTCGGCCAGCCCTAAGGAGAAAAAATGGATCCAAACCGAATTCCTGGCCCTTCTTAAACGAATCGAAAAGACGGTCGCCAAGGCGCCCGCTACCGAAGTCTATCAAATGAGCTTTGATCTTTTTGATTGGAGTGGCGGCTAACTGAGCACCGAGTAAAAGGGACTGATAAAAACTCAAGAACGATCAGCATCATTGACCGCTTTAGTCGGCGCAAGCTTTTTTTAGTTGAAATTTCCAACTCGACCTTCGGTTCGGGACGCTGCCCTGGCCAGGCCTACCCGATCTCCGCTCGCCTTTGGTGCTCGGTTTGTGGATAATGGAAATAAGGGGGGTAAAATTATGCACCCATCCTCGGGAGGTATGAAAGATGAATTCAACAGCTAAAAAACTAGCGACCTATAGCGATTTGTTTGCATTGCCAGATCATATTGTGGGGGAGATCATCGCCGGAGAATTGATTACCTCGCCACGACCAGGGCCAAGGCATGCACGAGCATCATCAATCCTCGGAGGTGAGATAACAGGACCGTTCGACAAAGGGCAAGGCGGCCCTGGCGGCTGGTGGATTTTGGATGAACCCGAGCTTCACCTGGGTGGAGATATCCTCGTTCCCGATCTTGCTGGATGGAAAAAAGAAAAACTACCTACGATTCCTTTGGACAAACAATACTTTGAAATAGCACCTAATTGGATTTGTGAAGTTTTATCTGAAAGCACAGCCCGCCTGGATCGAGTAAAAAAGCTTCCCATTTACGCGCGCGAGAAAGTGCATTTCGTATGGTTGATCGATCCGAAGGCGAAGACACTGGAGATCTATCAGCAAGAGAATTCACGATGGATATTACTGAATACCTTCGCGGGGGATGAACGTGTGCGCGCGGCCCCCTTCGATGCGATTGAAATCGACCTGGGTGCTCTTTGGCTCCCGGATGAGCAATAGCGAAGCGTGCGGATTCCGCCCGCTTTTCCGATCGTCGTGCCGCCATTAACCAGGGGAATTACATAGATCGAATCCACCAAAAAGTAAAATGACCTTGACTCCGAATTACTTTTTGCCCAAAAATCGAGGTCATCCATGTCATTACTGAAGACTTTGCCCGAACGAATCTATGCTGGGCCCATCAAAAAGGATCTTGAAAAGAAAATGATTTTTATGGGGGGACCTCGTCAAGTCGGGAAAACCACCTTGGCCACCTCTTTTTTGAAGGACTTCTACGACGGACACCCCGCCTACTTGAACTGGGATAATGAGCTTTCCAGAAGAATCATTAAAAAAGGAGACTGGCCCAAAGACCAACCTCTTATTATTTTTGACGAAATTCACAAACGAAAGGGCTGGCAAAGCTTAGTTAAGGGCATTTGAGATACCTGGAAGAACACCCAGCGATTCATCGTCACCGGATCTGCTCGACTGAACATATTTCGCAAGGGCGGCGATTCAATACTAGGCCGCTATCACTACTATCGAATCCACCCCTTTTCTTTGCCTGAGCTAGGAATTTCAAAAAAAAATCTCGAACTGATCTTTGAATTTAGCGGATTCCCTGAACCTCTCCTTTAGCAAGACCAAACCGAGTTGCGACGCTGGCACCTTCAAAGGGTCTTTAAACTGGTGCGAATTGATTTAAGAGACCTCGAAAACGTCAGCGACTTAGACAAGGTCGAATTACTCGCAGAAAGCTTAGCTCCAAAAGTAGGAAGTCCCCTGTCGTATAAGTCATTGGCGGAAGACTTAGAGGTTTCTGATAAAACCGTTAAACGATGGGTTCAAATTCTGGACACCTTATACTACTGCTATCTTATTCCCCCATTTGACTCACATAAAATTAAGGCCATAAAAAAATCTCAAAAACTCTATCTGTGGGATTGGTCTCAGGTCGAAGACCCTGGATTTCGATTTGAAAACATGGTTGCTTCTCACTTACTTAAATTATGCGACTACTGGCAGGATGTTTTAGGACACCGATCAGAGCTGAGGTATATTCGCGACGAAAAGGGCAAAGAAGTGGATTTTGTCGTTTTGCGAAATCGCAAACCGTTATTTGCCGTAGAATGCAAATTATCAGACACTGACATTGCCCCCTCTTTGCTCGAGCTCAAGTCAAGGCTGGATATTCCAAAGTGGTACCAAGTTCATATGGGATTAAAAACACGAATCGTAAGTCCTGACTTTTCGATCATGCCCTTTGATAAATTCTGCGAAGAGCTGGCTTTAGTATAGTAAAATGAGGTACATCATTAGCCTCGGAGGCACCACCCCATGATCCTACTCAATCCCAAAAAATACGCTCATCAATATCCCGATGCCCCATCCCGCGAAATCATGCTCAAAACGATCGAGTTTTTTGAGTCTCGCGGTAAAAAGCGACTCAAGCAGGATGACCATGAATGCGCCTGGTATGCGGACTTTCTAGAGTTCATCAAAAAAGAAAAAATCTTTGCCACCCTCATGACCCCAGCCGGTTACGGTGCCGCGGACTCACGCTGGGATACCTGGCGAAACTGCGGTTTTAACGAAATATTAGGGTTTTATGGCCTCAATTATTGGTACACCTGGCAAGTCTCCATGCTGGGCTTAGGCCCCATCTGGATGGGCGGAAACGAAGCGATTAAAAAACACACGGCCCAACTTCTTCAAGACGGCGGAATTTTTGCGTTTGGTCTCTCCGAAAAAGAACATGGTGCAGATCTCTATTCCTCCGAAATGAAGCTACTTCCCCAGCCCGATGGGACCTTCAAAGCTAGGGGAAGTAAATACTATATCGGCAATGCCAACAAAGCGGCTCTAGTCTCCACTTTCGCCAAAATCGGAAATTCCGACGAATACGTCTTTTTTGCGGTAGACTCCCAACACCCCAAATATGAATGCGTCCAGAACGTGGTCCACTCACAGAACTACGTGGCCGAATACGCACTGCATGATTACCCCATTACAGAAGCGGACATTTTATCCAAAGGGATCGAAGCCTGGGATTCTTCACTCAACACCATTAATGTCTGCAAATTCAACCTGGGCTGGGCCTCCATCGGAATGTGCACGCATGCGTTTTACGAGGCCATCGACCACGCCGCCGGTCGACACCTTTTCAATCATGCGGTGACCGATTTTGCGCATATTCAACAGTTCTTTGTCGATGCTTACGCGCGCCTCAGCGCCATGAAGCTTTTTAGCCTGCGCGCTGCAGATTATATGCGTTCAGCCTCGCCCGATGATCGACGCTATTTGCTTTATAATCCGATGGTCAAAATGAAAGTCACGACCCAAGGCGAAGAAGTCATCAATCTTCTTTGGGACGTCATAGCGGCCAAGGGATTTGAAAAAAACATGTATTTCGAGACCGCCGCCCGGGACATTCGCGCCCTTCCCAAGCTGGAAGGCACCGTCCATGTCAACATGGCGCTGGTCGTGAAATTCATGCAAAATTACCTATTCAAGCCCGCTCCCTTTCCGGAAATTTCGAGACGCGATGATCCTGCCAACGATGAATTTCTCTTTCATCAAGGCGCCACCAAAGGGCTCGGAAAAATTCGTTTCCATGATTACCAGATTGCGTATGACAGCGTAAACCTGCCCAACGTGGAGATTTTTAAAACCCAAATCAAGCGCTTTAAACGACTCCTCGCGCTCGCGCCGCCCAACAAAACCCAAAAGGAGGACTTCGACTTCTTGCTCATTTTGGGCGAACTGTTCACGCTCATCGCCTACGGCCAGCTCATTATCGAAAATGCCAAGATTTATGACATCGGCGACGATCTCCTCGACCAAATTTTCGATTTCATGGTACGGGACTTCTCGAAGTTTGCCCTTCAGCTCTACTCAAAAACCAGCAGTACCCGGCTCCAAATGTTCCTAGCCCGCCACCTCATTTGCAAACCGGTGGTCGCTCCAGAACGCTTTGTACGAGTCTGGAAAGAGCAGGTCTTTTCGCTCCGCCGAGCCTATCAAATGAAGGAATAAAACGAGGCCAGAGGAGACATGATTCGATCGCTTTACGTCCACTTCCCTTTTTGCGAAAGCAAATGCCATTACTGTGACTTTTATTCGCTCGGAAAAGAACGCACTCGCCCCGGTGATCCGACGGCATTTGAAGCCGCCCTCCGAAAGGAGTCGGAGCAAGCCGCCCCGTTACTCGACACAGAGCTGGATACGATCTTTTTTGGGGGGGGAACGCCCAGTATGACTCCCCCTGATTCCATGGCTCGTGCACTGGAGCCTATCCTTAAGCGTTGCAAAATCACTCCCCAAACGGAATGGACCATGGAAGCGAATCCCTCTTCCATCAACCGTGAAAACCTCCAAGGTTATCAAAAACTGGGAGTCAATCGAATCAGCATGGGAGTCCAGGCCATGCGTGACGATCTATTATTGAAATTGGGACGAGTCCATTCCCGCGAAAAGGCCCTTATCGCACTCGACACGCTTTTTGAGGTCGGCTTTAAGAATGTATCCGTAGATTTACTTTGCGGCGTCCCCGGGCAATCCCTAAAAGACATTGAGGAAGCCCTCTCCCTATTGACCCAATTCCCGATTACCCATCTCAGTTGCTATTTACTGACACTCCCACCGCACCATCGGATGTTCGCAGAACTTCCCCATGAGGATGATCAGCTCGCTCACTTACTCTTTTTGGATCCATGGATGACCGCCCATGGCTTTGAACATTATGAAATTTCCAACTACGCCCGCCCCGGCAAGCAGGCCCGCCACAATCTAGCCTATTGGAAGGGGACATCCTATCTTGGCTTGGGGCCTTCGGCCCACTCTTTTGATGCTCGCCAATCCAAGCGATGGAAGCATGTCTCTTCGCTCCACAAATACGCCCACCTCTTGCAAACAGGCCAAAGTCCCATCGAATGGACAGAAATCCTGACCGAAGAGCAAAAAAGCCTTGAAAGATGGATGCTGGCCCTACGCCTCGCCGAGGGTTTTCCGGAGAGCTGGCTAGGGAGTTCCACCCAAAAAGCTCGGGCGCAAGCTCTGGAAAATGAAGGGTTTCTGGAAGCCCATCCGCAAACGCCCACCCGCAAGCGGCTTACCACTAAGGGATTTGCTCTTTCAGATCAAGTCATTGCTGCGCTTGCTCGGTAAAAGAAAAAATTCGAATTGGAGTTTGACTCCACCCGGGTCGTTCCCATAGTAAGTCAAGACACACGCAGAACTTTTGGAGGTCTTACGGTCGTGGATCATACGTCAAACGAGAATCAAACGCCTAGCGAAGCCCCTGCCCCCGCCGAGAATCAGGATGCCAATGCCGCGACAGCTGACGCCAATAGCGCGCAAGTCATCTTGGAATTGGAAGCACAACTCAAAGAAAAGACCGATAAATACCTTTATCTCTACGCTGAATTCGACAATTTCAAAAAACGCTCCATCAAAGAACGGTCAGATTTGATCAAATTTGGCTGGGAGTCGGTCGCCCGTGAACTGATTTTAGTGCTCGATAACTTCGAACGCGCCCTTTCACATATCCCCGCTAATACGGATAAAAACCTGACCGAGGGGCTGAAGATGATCGCAAGTCAATTTCGCGGAACTCTTCAGAAACAAGGCATGCAGCAAGTGCAGGTCATCGGCAAAGAATTTGATCCTGAGCTGGCTGAAGCCGTGGGGCAAATACCCTCCGACCAGCCTGCTGGCACGGTTGTCAGAGAAGAACTGCCCGGCTATACGCTTCATGGACGGCTATTGCGCCCAGCTAACGTCATTTTGAGCACGGGACAGGCAAATCAAGAAAAAGTTGCCAACTGAAGATTCGTCACCATTTTCCTAATTAGGATATTTGAACTGTTCATCAAGATTGAAAAGAAAGCGAGAAATTGAATCATGGGTAAAATCATTGGAATTGACTTGGGAACGACCAACTCTTGCGTCTCCGTACTTGAAGGGGGCGAGCCTAAGGTGATCCCAAACTCCGAAGGAACGAACACGACACCATCGATCGTTGGCTTTAGTAATTCCGGTGAACGTGTCGTCGGACAGTCTGCAAAGCGCCAAGCCATTACCAACCCAGAACGGACCGTTTTTGAATCCAAGCGCCTTATTGGCCGCAAATTTAGTTCAAAAGAAGTACAAGAATTTATCAAAGTTGCTCCTTTTAAAATCATTGAAGCCAAAAATGGTGACGCATGGGTCCAGGTAGGTGATCGCGAATACTCTCCTCAGGAAATCTCCGCGCTCGTGCTTCAGAAGATGAAAAAAACAGCTGAAGACTACCTCGGAGAACCGGTTACTGAAGCCGTCGTCACCGTCCCTGCTTATTTTAACGACGCCCAGCGTCAAGCAACCAAAGACGCTGGCCGCATTGCAGGTCTCGAAGTCAAACGTATTATTAACGAACCGACCTCTGCGGCACTGGCCTATGGCCTTGATAAGGGCGGAAAAAATCACACGGTTGCGGTTTTCGACCTAGGCGGCGGCACCTTTGATATCTCGATCCTCGAATTGGGGGACGGCGTATTTGAAGTGAAAGCGACCAACGGCGACACCTTTTTGGGAGGTGGCAACTTCGACCAAAAAATTATTGACTGGCTTTCGAGCGAGTTCCAGAAAGAAAGTGGGATCGATCTCCGCAAAGATCGCATGGCTTTGCAGCGCTTGAAGGAGGCCGCTGAAAAGGCCAAAATTGAACTCTCAAGCACGACCCAGACGGATATCAATCTTCCGTTTATCACGGCGGATTCGAGCGGTCCTAAACATCTGAATCTTCAGCTTTCACGCAATAAACTCGAAGCTCTGGTTGCGGAACTCATCGAAAAGATGGTGCCACCGTCCGAGACATGCTTGAAAGACTCAGGGCTCAACAAGAGCCAGATCGACGAAGTCATCCTCGTCGGTGGCATGACCCGTATGCCGCGAGTTCAAGCCAAGGTTAAGGAGATCTTCGGCAAAGAACCTCACAAAGGCGTGAACCCCGACGAAGTCGTGGCGATCGGTGCTGCCGTTCAAGGCGGCGTACTTAAGGGCGAAGTCAAAGATGTGCTCTTGCTCGATGTCACTCCACTGAGCCTCGGTATCGAAACTCTCGGTGGCGTGTTCACCAAGCTCATCGAAAAAAATACAACGATCCCCACCAAGAAATCGCAAACTTTCTCAACAGCTGCTGATAACCAAAACGCGGTGACCATTCACTGTCTGCAAGGCGAACGAGAATTTGCTGAATACAACAAATCCCTGGGTCGCTTTGATCTTGTTGGCATCCCTCCCGCTCCCCGCGGCGTACCGCAAGTCGAAGTTACATTCGACATCGACGCTAACGGCATTGTCCACGTTGGGGCAAAGGATCTAGGCACCGGCAAAGAACAATCGATCAAAATCACGGCCTCAGGTGGTTTGACCGAAGAAGAAATCAAACGCATGCAGACAGAAGCTGAAGCGCATAAAGCCGAAGACGATAAGCGTAAAGAACTCGTCAACGCCCGCAACACACTCGACGGCTTAATCTATACGATTGAAAAGACGTTGAAAGAAAATGGCGAGAAAATCGCCGCAGATACTAAGAGTAATGTCGAAGCCGCATTGGTTGAGGCTCGTAAACACTTGGATAGCAAGGAGCTCGAAGAGCTTCGCAAAGCCACAGAACAATTGACTGCGGCCTCAAACAAGATGGCTGAGCAAATGTATAAGACTGCCGGCACACCAGGCGCTGATGCTAGTCAACCAGGAAATGGTGCAGAAGCCCACGCCGCGGGCGACCAGGGTCATGCAAAAAAAGACGGCGCCCAGGGTGACGATGTCATCGATGCGGACTTCAAAGAAGTCTAATTTGAGTAAAATTGAATAAGGGGTGAATTCGACTCCGTCGGGTTCGCCCCCTAATCAGTTGTCGCCGTAGTGCTTTGCGCCACAAGGAGACTCTGAAAATTGGCCAACAAACGCGATTATTACGAAATCCTGGGATTAGCTCGGAACGCGCAGCCCGAAGAAATAAAAAAGGCCTATCGCAGGCTTGCTGTTCAGTTTCATCCAGACAAAAATCCAGGTGATAAAAAAGCTGAAGAAAAATTCAAAGAGCTTTCAGAAGCCTACGAAGTACTTTCGGACGCACAAAAGCGACAAATGTATGATCAGTTTGGCCATGCTGCGGGCGCGGGCAACGCAGGAGGCGGGCAAGGTTTTGGCGGTGGCTTCGAGGGCTTCGGAGGCGGTGGCGCATCGATCAACGATATCTTTGGCGATATTTTTGGTGATATCTTTGGTGCCCAAGGCGGCGCTCGCGGTCGTGGTGGCCGGCGCCGCGCTGGAAAGCCCGGGTCCGACCTTCGCACCACGATAGACATTAGCTTTGAAGAGGCCGCCTTCGGCGCTGAAAAAGTGATCACAGTCCCAAAAACAGTTCGGTGCGACACCTGCGAAGGAACTGGCGCTCAGGCGGGAACTCAGCCCGAAGACTGTTCGCAATGCGGTGGCCGGGGCGAAGTCAGCTTTCAACAGGGCTTTTTTGCAA
Source organism: Bdellovibrionota bacterium FG-1 (assembly GCA_051382295.1). Taxonomy (GTDB): domain Bacteria; phylum Bdellovibrionota; class UBA1018; order UBA1018; family UBA1018; genus JBBCAW01. The sequence continues at coordinate 88,566 of JBBCAW010000062.1, forward strand.
TCACTCGTCCGTGCCCAAGATGTAATGGTGCGGGGCAATCCATCCCACACCCCTGTGCGACCTGCCATGGCTCGGGCAATATAAAAAAACGCACCCAAATTGCGGTCAAAATTCCCGCCGGCATTGACTCAGGCCAACGTCTCAAACTTTCTAATGAAGGGGAGGCCGGTGAACGAGGTGGAATGCCCGGCGACCTTTATGTCGTCATTAACATTCTTCCCCATGACTTCTTCACTCGGGAAGATTTTGACGTGATTTGCGAAGTGCCCATTACCTTTGCTCAGGCAGCCCTAGGCGCTGAAATTCATGTTCCCACTCTAGAAGGAAAGGTCAGCCTAAAAATTCCAGCAGGGACCCAATCCCACAAAATCCTCAGACTCAAAAACAAAGGTCTCGCAAAACTCGGTTCTTACGGTCGGGGAGATCAATTAATCAAGGTGATTGTGGAGATTCCGAGCAAGCTCAGTAGCGAGCAGCGTGAACTTCTTAAGAAATTCGAGGAAGCCGGCGCCTCAAGCTCCCATCCGATGCACCATAATTTTTTCGAGAAAGTGAAAAACCTCTTTGGATAATGCGCTGCGCTATTAATAAAAAAGGTTTTGGTTGCGACGAACTCGGCTCTAGGAGAAAACCAAAAGGCATGCTTCGTCATCTTTTACCGCTTCTTGCCCTTTCCTTGACCTTGGATCACATTGCACCCCAACTGGGTTGGGGGGGGCAACTTTCTGAGCCCATGCCACTCAAAACTACAAACGAAGCACCCACCGCCTCAGCTGCGGAGAACCGCGATTTTCGCGAAATTTCGACTCTTTATGCACGCGGCGCTTTTGAAGCCACACTCATCAAGCTGGATATTTTCGAACGCAGATACCCACAAAGCCCTCTAGCTCCCCAAGTAGCCAATCTTCACGGATTGAGCTTCCTGCTGACTCAACGACCTTCCCAGGCAATCGCACACTTTAAACATGCACTGGCGGTGGGAGCCGATCATCCAACGCTGATCCCCTATCTCAACTACAATTTGGCCGACGCCCAATTCGAGGCCAAACAACTCGATGACGCCCGAAAAACAGCCTCAACGATCGATCTCGATCGCATGGATAAAGAAAACCGACTCAAGGTTCTCTATCTGCGGGCTCGAATCCACTCCCAACGCGGCTTACCCCTTGAGGCCGCTCGGGAGGCTCTGAATGCCGGAAAGCTCGCCCTTCCGCAAATGCAGATGACCCAGGCAACGCCAGGAGAAACTCGCAATGCCATCGCCAATATTCTAGAGCAAAATCTTAAGGCCATCAAAGATCCAGGTGAACTTGAGGATTTATATCAAGGCTCTGAAGACTCTACCTTAGCCGATGCCGTATTGTTTAGGCTGGGCACGATTGAACTCGAGAATGGTGCCAATGAAAAAGGGACAACTCATCTTAAACTCCTCATGACCCGCTTTGCGGATAGCCCACATTATGCTCAAGCTGCTGCATGGGTTCAAAATAGCGCCAAAACTAATCCATCTCCGTCCCCCACTAGCCTGACACCTCCCGGTCGAGACGGTGGCCCAGTCGACGGAAAAGCCGTAGGGATTCTCCTGCCCATGCGGGGCAAGTTTGCCAAGTTTGGAACCAGAACGTTGCAAGGCATTGAGCTCGGGTTCAAGATCTTCAACGCCAACGAACCCGATAATAAAATCACTCTTTTTGTCGAAGATAGCGGAGAAGACCCTGAGACAACAATCAAGGCCCTCGACAAACTCGTCAAACAACACCATGTTATTGCCGTCATTGGCCCCTTACTCAGCAAGGGGATTGACCAAGTGACGAGCCATGCCGAGGAGCTGGGCATTCCCCTGATTTCTCTGGCCCGCCACCCAGGAATCCAATCAGATTTTATTTTTCAGGCGGGACTTACCATTAAACTTCAGGCTCAGGAGATCGCGCGTTTTGCGATTGAAAAGCTGGGCCTAAAACGTTTTGCGATTATTTACCCTCGAGACAAAACGGGCGAAGACAGCATGCAACGTTTTTGGGACGCAGTAGAATCATACGGTGGGAAAATTCGAGGCGTCGAGTCTTTTAACCCTGGCGAAACGGACTTTAGACAGGCTATTGACCGTCTCTCTGGCCTTTATTACACAGATGCGCGGGAAAAAGAACTGGAAGAACTTGCACGCCAACGCCAACTCAATAATATCAAAAAACGCACTCGCAAGACCGAACAGTACTTTGCACTGCGTCCCGAGGTCGATTACGATGCCGTTTTTGTGCCAGAAGAGCCTAAGGTTGCGGGACAGATTTTACCCACTTTCGCTTACCGCGACGTAGACCACATCAAATTTCTGGGAACCTCTGCCTGGAACTCACCTGAACTATCGGCCCGCGCAGCCAACTATGCGGAGAGTGCGTATTTTTCTGACGCATGGATACCTGATAGTTCTTCACCAGCGGCCCGCAAGTACGCTGAACACTTCAAAGCAACATTTGATCAAGAGCCGGGAACAATGGATGCCCTAGCTTATGATAGTGCCCGCCTTTTAGACAGTATTTTGAGCCAACACTCGTCGATCGGTCGATCTGACCTACGAGATAAACTCAAAGAGATCAAAATGTTTCCCGGAGTCACCGGACAAATATCATACAAAGAAGGTCAGCTGAGTCGAAACCTCAAAATTTTGACGGTAAAAGGTCCAAAAATTATCGAAGCCGCCGTCCCAGCACTGTCCCAGCCCGAAAAATAGACCCGGCAATATCTGCCCTCTTTGCGATGCGCAAAAACCCCGTCATACTAAAACAAAGGAGCATGATGCTCCCTTGAATAGGATCAGTCAGGAGGACTGAGTGGGATTGCGCTTTGACCCGATCGGTGGGGGTCAATTCAAACAAGCCGTCAAAGCGATGGTGGACGCTGAAAGCCAGCCTATCCGCCAGATGGAGGTGCGTAAACAACGCGACGAAGCCAAGCTCAAGCTTTTTCAGGAATTCAAAAATAAATTTCAAGGCATCGATAAAGCGATTACCGAGCTCGGTTCCTTTCAAAAATTTCGAGAACTCAAAGTGGATCTGGGTGAAGGTGCTAACAGCGTATCCGTCACCATCGATCGCGAGAAAGCCCAGCCCGGCAGTTACGAACTTGAAATCGATCAATTGGCCGCTAGAAGTTCCATGATCTCCAACGGCTTTGACAGTTGTGAGGAGCCCATTTTGGGAATGGGCTTTATCACGATGCAGCTGGCGAACGGCGAATCCGCCGAGATCTATGTGGATGATTCTGATTCGAGTTTGCGTGGCGTAGCCAATTTGATCAATAAGGAGGCTGACTCGCCGGTGCGCGCGGCGGTCATCAAAGATGCCGGAGACCCAGAAACTCCATGGCGCCTCATTATTTCGGCAAAAAAAGACGGCGCAGACAACGCGATCAATTTTCCGGATTTTTACTTCCTCGATGGGGCTCAAGATTTTTACGTCGACGATAATCGTGACGCGGAAAACGCGCGAATCCAAGTCGATGGATTTTCGCTTGAGGCCGATAGCAACGATATCACCGACTTTTTACCGGGGATCAACATCCATCTCAAACAAGCCAAGCCGGACCAACCCTTTATGATGATGATCACCCAAGATTATCAAAAGATTGCCGGAAAGATGAAGTTCTTGGTTGAGGAAGTTAATAAAGTTCTTGATTTCATCGTCAAACAAAATCAGATCGACGAAAAATCCGACACCCGTACGACATTTGCTGGTGATACCACCCTTCAAAGTATCGAATATCGCATCCGTAATCTGATGCACGAAGGTTACCCTACCGGCGATCCCGAAAGTGATGACTTCAAACTCGTTTTCCTGAACCAGCTGGGCGTTGAGTTTCAAAAAGACGGTACCCTTCAATTCAAGGAAGAAAAGTTTCAAAAAACGCTCGAAAAGGATTTTGACGGAATCTCTCAGGCCATATCCGGCGAAATCGGTTTTGCTCAACAAATGCGTGGTGCTTTGGATGCGTTTACCCGCGGAACCACCGGCATCTTAGCGACACGCGAAACCGGACTCAGAGCACGGATCAAGGAAATGGACCACCAAATCGAAACTAAACAAGCGCAAGTGGACCGCAAGCAGCAGGCCCTGACGGAGCAATTTGCGCGTCTCGAAGGATCTTTGTCGACCATGCAGCGTCAGTCGCAGTACCTGTCCGCCACGATGCCCGGTGCGGGCGGCGGCGGAAACTTAGTCTCTCAACTTTTAGGCGGTTGATTGTTTTAACTAGGAGAATCAATAGGTTATGGTTAATAATTTCGGAGCTAATCACTACAAGCAAATGGCGGTGAAAACCGCAAGCCGCGGCCAGATCTTGCTGATGCTTTACGAAGCAGCGATCAAAAACGTCAAATTTGCGACGCAAGCAATCGAGCGAAAGGATCTGGTGCAAAAAGGCCTCTACATCGGAAAAGCCCACGACATCATCAACGAATTGACGAGCACCCTCAATTTTGACGTCGGCGGAGACATTGCTCGAAATCTCGAACGACTGTACAATTTTATCGTGGAACAGTTGATCAAAGCCAATATCGAAAGCAGCAAGGAACCCCTCATTGCGGTTCAAAAAGTTTTGGAAACCCTCCATGAGGGCTGGAAGGTTGCAGTCGAACAGGTCAACAGGGGCGTGAAGTGAGGGAAAGTATGGCGCCGACATCATACGTCATTAAGCTTCTTGCTAGCAAAAATCGCTATCTGCGACGCTATTTGTCGATCTCCCAGGATTTTCTGGCAAACGCTTTAACCGGCAATTTATCTCAACTTTTTGAGGTTGAACAAAAGCGCGAAAAACTGATTCAAGCGATCGGCGTTCATAATCGAAAAATTTCTGACCTCATTAGAGACCTTTCACCTGAATTTCGAACACCTGACCTAGTGGCATGCGCTCAAGCCCAAATGACAGAAGAGGCTGAGGTCGTTCAAAGCATCCTGAAGGTCGATGATCAAATTATTGAATGTATCGAGCTCGAAAAATTACGACTTAAAAAGGAACTGTTACAGGCCCAAAAACGTAAATATTTAGCAGGTCGCTTTAAAAGCGGGTGGATTTCCGAATCTGGAGAAGGACTGGATAAAAAAGTATGAGTGACATTCGAGAGATTGTGAACAAGCAGTTGAGGCAGGGCGAACTCGATTTAATAGACGTGGTCGCGATTCCACAAAACGGTGACCGAATGGTCAGACTTCGTACTCTCGAAGAGGCGCTGGATGATTTTCACAGCAACAATTCCTCCGAAACCGTGAGTTATCTGATTCAAGTCAAGCCGTCTGATGGGCCCATGGCCGCCAAAAAACCAAGCGCCACCACCGCTTCCCCAACAGGCCAGAACATTTACACGCCCGACGGGAAGTTGAACGTTCCCTACCTGACTCAAAATGCTGAAATACTTTTCAAGGCAGGTGAAGTCTTATTGGCTCGAAACGTCTTTAAGGCCATTCACGACTCTGGCGAACGGACCGGAATGGCCCTTTTCGGGATCGGACGTTGTAATGAGGCGGAGGGAAAGTTGGACGAAGCTCGAGCTAACTATGAGGAGTCCATTGCCTACCACCCAACGCTAGAGATCTATCATCGTTTGGCAGCTCTCCTCACCGAACAAAAAAAGGAACAACTCGCTGCTGAGGTTTTTGAACGCGCACTCAGTCTTAAGGACCTAGATCTCACCACTCGTTTTGAGCTTCATAAGGCTTGCGGCAATTGTTGGACACGAGCCAAAGTACCGGCATCAGCCGAACACCACTTCAAGTCGGCGCTAGAGGTTGATCCCTCTGCGGACGAAATTCGCTCGAATCTCGCCGCTCTTCACCTTCAACAACAAAACTCGGGGGAGGCTAAACGTCACTTTGAGGATGCTCTCGCCTCAAACCCAAAAAATGACCGCGCGGAAATTGGACTCGCCTCTTGTTACCTGGCCGAAGGCGATAAACGCCAGGCTCACGACCATTTTGCCAAGGCTCTTGAAATCAATATTCAAAATCCTACGGCGATTTACCATCTCGTGAAATGTGCCTACGATATCCGCAGTTACGCCACCGCAGCTCGCGTGGTTGAGGACTATATCGAGGTGGCCCCAGTCAACCCGAATTTACTCTATAGCTTGGCGGGGCTTCAATTTCATTTGGGTCGAGGTAACGATGCTCGGCATACCGCAAATCAGATTTTGCAAATGAGTCCGGAACACAATGGAGCTAAGGAGCTTATCAAACTGATCGACCGTTTTATCCAAGCATGAAGCTTGAAGAAAACATTCTGTCATGGAGGACGAATGGCTGTAGATACAACTCTTCTAAAAGGTGAAGTCGTCGCGGAACCCAAGGTCGATAAGCTCGATGTGGAGGGCTTGCTCGCTGATTTTTTGCGAGCTTTATTAGTTGAACAGAACATTGAAACGGGCCAGATGAGACAAGAAAGACCGGTGCAACAATGAGTGCATCCACTGAGTCCCCGCAAACCTCAATTACTCCGACGGCCAAACCCATTCGATGTTTGGTCATTCAACTCACCAGACTGGGGGACACTCTCCAGAGCCTCATGGCGTTAAGGGCGGCGAAACAGCTTTACCCTCAGCTTGAAATTCATTTTGTGGCACGGGAACGTTTCGCAGCCGCCGCCAAACGTACTCCTTGGATTGAAAGTGTGATTACCCTGCCCACCGACCAAATCTTGGGCTCTGTCATTCGTGGCGAAAAGCCCGAACAGCAGGCGATGGGCGATTTAGCCCGTTGGGTCGCGCCTTTAGTCGAAAAACCCTGGGATCTTGTAGTCAATTGGTCCTATTCCGAATCTAGCAGCTTCTTGACTGGACTTGTCCCTGCCTTTATCAAGCTTGGATATACTCGCAACCGGGACAAAAGCTTTTCGAGCGCAGATGGCTGGAGCCATTTCATTCAGGCCATTGTTCAAGGCGGGGTTCCTCAAAATATCCACCTGACGGACGTTTTGACCACTCAGCTGTTGACCGCCCTCCAAATTCATTTTGGTGACCCTACCAACGATGGCAACGCACCCGTGACATCCAAAAGTTTTTTTCAACTTGAAATGGGCGAGCGGGACCTGGTTTGGGGTGATTTTTCGCGTAAATGGATTGGCTTCCAACTCGGTGCTGGCCATCCCAGTAAAACTTGGGATCCCTCCCACTGGGCGGGGCTCGCGCGGCAAATTCTTAATAAACATCCGGAATGCAGCATTGTCTTGTTAGGTGGCAAAGATGATTCGGACCGCGCGCGACAGTTCATGACCCATCTCAACCTGGACGAGAAAGAGCAACGCCTCGTATTATCACTCGTAGGTGAAACCGACTTTGATCTCTGGGCTTCGGTGGTCGGGCGGTGCTCGTGGGTTTTTGCGGGTGATACGGCTGTGGTTCATCTTGCCAGTGTTTTAGGTACCCGCGTTTTCAACCTTTCTATCGGTCCTGTTCGCTGGTCCGAAACGGGTCCCTATGGCAACGGCCATTATGTCATTGCATCGAACCGACCTTGTGAAGCATGCCTGACCAAGAATGCGCAAAAAGAACATTCGTGTCGATGGGATCTCACGGCAAAGGCGGTTTTTGCCGCTTGGTCCTATGCTGCCACAGAATGGGCTCACCGACGTCAAGAAACGCTGGAAAATCACTTTGAACAAATGGGCTGTACCGAACTCGCCCAATCGGTTCAAATCCTTCGGACGCGAATTCGTAATTCCGGGGATGGTGGGGGCGTCGTTTACGAGAACCTATTCCATCGCCCCCTTTCGTTTGAAACCTGGCTCGGAATGTCCATTGGCCATATCGCTCGCGCTTGGTACTGTGGCTGGGTGCCCCCGATTGGCCAAGAACTCTCGCGACAAATGATCAGTCCACAATTAGTGCAGCGACTCAGGGAGCTTCAAGAAAGCTCGTTAGTCATGACTCGAATTTGCGAACAAGCAGTCAAGGCCGCTCAAGAACTCAAAGCACGCAGCTCTCGTCTACGTTCCGACCGAGTCATGGGCATACGAGATCGAGAGGAACTTCGAACGCTTGGCCGTAAGCTGATGGATTTGGACTCGCTCGTAGAACGGATGGGCAAAGCCAACCCTTCGCTCTTGGGCTTTACCCAGATGTCAAAGGTACTGATGCATAATCTCAAAAGTACACAGCTCGCCGATCTGGGTGAGGAAAGCGCCAATTCATATCGGCAACTCCTCGATGGAGTCAATATTCTCAACGAATGGCTCAAACATACCCTGAGCCTCGCTAAGCCGATGGCGGTCCGGGCCGTCAAAGATCAGGAGCTCATTCGATGAATCACTTTATTCTCAATGGCAAAGCATTCCAAATCGACGTCTCTCAAGAACAAAAGGTCCAAGAATTTATGGACCACGTCCGCCGGCAATTCAACTCCGATGCGGCAATCATTGCTTCGATTCGGGTCAACGGAAACGAATTGGATGGTGACGGCGAAGCAGCGATCGCGGAGCTTCCTCTGTCAGAAATTGACTCGGTTGAAGTATTCACCGCCCATCCGCGCGAACTCGCCGAAGAGACCCTTCAGTCGCTCATGGAGTTCACGACCCATCTGGAAAAACTCAGCCGCCAGTCGGCATCCAAACTCGAGGCCAAAGTGACGCCTTCCGAGTTTCTCCGACTCGTCGATGGAATTGAGACTTTTACGGACGCCCTCATGCAAACCAAGCAAATCCTCCGTATCGGCCGGATGGAGCCGATCAACGTACTTGAAGCAGACCTAGCTTCAATCCTAAAAGATCTCGTTGAATTTACGGAAAGTGGTCAAAAAGATTATGTCATTGACCTGCTCAAGAACCATCTGCCAATCAATTTGGAAGATTGGCGACGTGAGGGAATTCCCGCTCTCATTCGCTCTCGCGATAGCTAAGATCCCGCTCAGTTTTATTCAAAATCAGGATTGAGCAGGTCCAGTTTTTCTTTGAGCTGTTTTTCATAACCTACGGATTTGGGCTCATAAAATCGACGTCCAACCAGCTCCTTAGGTAAATGACTTTGCCGCGCACGCTGTTGGCCCTGATCATGGGCATAGCGATAACCTTGGCCGTACCCTTCGGCTTTCATTAACCCTGTAGCGGCATTTCGCAAATGCATCGGCACAGGCAGCGCGCCCGTGGCATGCACCTCAGCGATGGCCCGATCAATCCCCATGTAGCTTGCGTTACTTTTAGGAGCGAGGGCAAGGTAAGTGACAGCCTGCGCGAGATTAATTCTAGCCTCAGGTAATCCCACAAACTCCACGGCTTCTTTAGCCGCAAGCGCGATTTGAAGTCCACGAGGATCGGCATTACCCACATCTTCAGAGGCCAAAATAACCAACCTGCGAACAATAAAAAGAGGATCTTCCCCCCCTTCGAGCATGCGTGCCAGATAATATAAACCGGCATGAGGGTCGCTATCGCGCAGACTTTTGATAAAAGCCGAAATCACGTTGTGGTGTTCTTCGCCGCTTTTGTCGTACGGTATGGGTTGTCGCTCCAAGGCACTTTCGAGCGCAGCCTGAACCTCACCGACCGAAAGCGCCTTTTCGTTACCACCCGCATAAAGAGCGACACTTTCCAGGGCTGTCAACGCCCGTCGCGCATCACCTTCGGCCGTAGATCCAATCCATGCAATGGCTTCAGAAGTAAGCTTCAAAAATCCACCCAGCCCTCGTTCTGAATCAGCCAACGCCTTTTCAATAATTCGCTCGATCGCGTTGAAATCTAACCTTTCCAATCGGATCACGCGAGCACGCGACAACAATGCTGAATTCAGTTCAAAAGAGGGATTTTCAGTCGTCGCACCGACTAAAGTTACCGTCCCGTTTTCGACATGAGGCAAAAGGGCATCTTGCTGGGACTTGTTAAAGCGATGAATCTCATCCACAAATAAAATCGTCTTGCGACGACTCATTCGCCACGTTTGCCGAGCACGCTCAACCGACTCCTTAATATCCTTAACTCCAGAAAGCACAGCGCTCAGACTTTCAAAGCCTGACTGAGTTCGTTGGGCCATAATCTGAGCCAATGTCGTTTTTCCACAGCCAGGAGGCCCCCAAAGGACGAGCGAAGGCACTCGATCGGTCTCAACCCACTGACGAAGAGGCTTACCCGGGCCTAAAACTCGTTCTTGGCCAACAAATTCATCCAAGGTACGGGGCCTCATCCGGTGGGCCAGGGGCGCCCCTGGTCGACCAGGGTCACTGGGCCCTGAAAAATTATTTTCAGAATAATCGAACAGATCAGGTGGCAAGCTCACGTCCTTTGCATTACGCTCTATCACACGACCATGGCCAAACACAGCTCATCTCCTCAAACTGCCCCCCCCGGCCTTTCTTTCAAAAATAGAAAAATCGGTTTTGTTCTTAAGCACCAACAACCCGAAGCGGCCGATCAGGCTCGAGAGCTATGCAAATTTATCCTGACGCAAGGCTTCGGAGCCGTCTTTGCTGACGAAAGTTCAGGAGTAGTCCTCAGCATTAAAAAGACGATGAAACCCTCTGAGCGCTCACGGGTCACCATCGTCAAAAAGCCAAAGCTCGTAGATGTTTGTGATTTAATTGTGGTTTTAGGTGGAGATGGGACTTACCTCAGTATTGCCCGGTTGATGAAGAACCGAAGCGTTCCAGTGATGGGCGTGAATATGGGGCAACTTGGTTTTTTGACTGAAATCAAACGCACAGAAGCACTTGAAACCATAAGCTCACTGCTTCGCGGCATGCCGCCTGTCATCAGTGAGCGCGCCCTGCTCGAAGTTACCCTCGAACGAAAAGGGAAGATCATTTTTCACGGTCCAGTGGTTAATGATGCGGTCGTATCAAAGGGAGCGATTGCCCGGATTATCGAGTTAGAAGTCGGCGTCAACGGAAAGTGGCTTCACAGGGTTCGAGCCGACGGGGTCATCGTAAGTACTCCGACCGGATCCACTGCCTACAGCTTGGCAGCAGGGGGACCCATCATCGAGCCCTCTCTCCCTGCATTGATCCTCACTGCAATTTGCCCTCACAGTCTAACGCAACGCCCCCTCGTTATTCCCGATAGCGCAGAGATCCAGATTCACCTCAAACAACGTCCAGGGCATGTTTTTCTTACTTTAGACGGGCAAGACGTGGTCGATATGAAAGAAGGTGACGTGGTGAACATCCGTCGTTTCAAAAAACACTCACTCAAGTTGATTTCTTCACCCACAAGGGATTATTTTGGATTACTAAGAGAGAAACTCAGGTTCGGTGAACGAGCCTAACTTCTCCTATGAGGTCCTTTTTTGAATGCTCGAAACCCTCAAAATTCGCAACATCGCGGTCATTGACTCAGCTGAAATCCAATTCAAAGCAGGGTTAAATATTATTTCGGGTGAGACAGGTGCGGGTAAATCTATCGTAATCGAAGCGATTTCTCTGCTTCTGGGTAGCCGTGCTAGCGCGGATCTGATCCGAGCAGGTTGCGACGAAGCGGTGGTCGAAGGCCTTTTTAATATTTCGGAAATACCGTGGATTCGTCCACGGCTGGAGGCCCACGGGTTCACGTCCGAAAACGACGAACTGCTCATCAAACGAATCGTCCATCGAACAGCTAAACACCGAATTTACGTCAACGGTGAGTTAGCCACCCTTTCTATTCTTCAATACCTCTGTGAAGGTCTCGTTGACCTTTGTGGCCAACACGAGCATCAGTCCTTAATCCGTGCGCCCAAGCAACTCGAGATGCTGGACCGTTATGGCGGCTTGGTCGAACAAACGAAACTATTTTCAGGATGTTTCGCCGGCATGCGAGTTCTGGAGCACGAACAAACCCGCTTAGGACAAGCCGAAACTGAACGATCGCGCCGCGCTGACTTTTTGCGATTTCAAATCGACGAACTCCGAAGTGCGGAGCTTTGCCCCGGCGAAGACGAAAAACTTCAACAAGAAAAGCAACTTCTTCAGTCGGCTGAGACACGCGTTCAAGCGGCCGATGCAGTGATTCGCGCGCTCGAGCCATCTGATTCGGAAAACGAAGGCGTGATCCATGGCCTGCGCGGTGCACTCAATCGATTACGGCCCCTCACCCAAATCGATGCGCGAATGGCCCCCATCCAAGAGAGCCTGGAGCGCGCCGTAGCCGAAGTCGAAGACGCAAGCCTCGCTCTCAATCGTTACCTAGGTCTCATCGATCTAGACCCAGAAAGACTGGGCATTGTTCAAGAGCGGCTATCATTACTTGCGGATCTGAGGCGCAAATATGGGGCAAATGTGTCCGATATGATCGACACTTTGGAACGTCTCGAGGGTGAGTATGCGTCGCTTGGACAATCCGAAGAGCGACTCAAAGCAATCGCGCACGAGCTCGAAGGACTGAGACACGAAGTTGAAAAACAGGCCCATCACCTTTCTGGTGCACGAAAAAAGGTAGCTGACCTTCTAGCGAGTTCTGTCACAGCCGAGTTCAAAGATCTCAAGATGAGCGACGCGCGTTTTATGATCGAGCTCACGCCCAAAGTGGATTTTACGGAGTGGACAAACACCGGAGCCGATGCCATTCAATATGTTGTTCAGACCAACCGTGGCGAACCCGCCCGCCCGCTCGGCAAGATCGCCTCGGGCGGAGAACTTTCGCGCCTCATGCTCGCCATTCGCCGAGTCATCGCCGACCGTGGGGGAATTGGTGTCTATCTTTTTGACGAAATTGATGCCGGGATTGGTGGGCAAACCGCCTTTCAAGTTGGGAAAAAACTCAAAAGCGTTGCCTCCTATAACCAAGTGATTTGTATTACGCATTTGCCTCAGGTCGCTTCGTTTGCTCATCACCATCTCGTGGTCCGAAAAGCGGTCGTAGGAAAACGCACCGTTACTGAAGTTGTCCAGCTTACAACTAAAGAACGCAAGGAAGAGCTCGCTCGAATGCTCGGTGGCCCTGAACTCACTAAAAAAAGTTTGGACAATGCAGCCGAACTGTTGGATTTAGCGCGCTAAGGCAATTTTTCGCGATGGATATCCAAATCCCCGGGACTCCAACTTAGAAAAGACCCGTGAACACGTGGAAAGCCCACGTTGACGTATTGCCCCTCTCGACCATCAACGATAAATCGCTTTTCGTCTAAATCGTGGCAATGGCCCATGACCACAAAGTCATAACCTTCCAACAGGCGCTCCGCCGCGAAGCTACGGTAAAGATTGCGCAACCTTTCGATCCGCCCTGCAGGCAAATACGCAGGCAATCGCGGCTGAGTTCTACGGCTCCGTTCGGAGCTTTTCTGGCCAATCCAGTCGAGCCAAGCCCCGGGAACTAAAGCCATCAATAAACGGGTGGGCCAGATTCTAAAGAAGATACGGAGCGCAAGATAACCGTAATCTTGCCGATCCACCAGGTCACCATGGGCAAAGAAAAAACGTCGCCCAGCCAGCTCGATATCAAAGTCCTTTGAATGAGTCGTCCAACCAGGGATCGATGCAAAGGCCGCTCGTAAATTAAAATCATGATTTCCCTCGATATAGTGGATCTGAACGCCTCGGCCTCCTGCTATCGCAGCGGCCTCAAAAAATTCCCGGTATCGCTCACGAAATATTTTTTTATTGCCGACAAAAAGATCAAAAAGATCTCCTGCCAGAATGACCGTATCGCCTGACTCTGCACGATCACGCAAAAGCCTTAATAAGGAAATATAGAGCGGGTCGTCTGCTCCAAAAACATGAAGGTCTGATACGACAAAAAGCGTCACTCCTTAGGAATACGCGAGGGAATACGCGAGGTCAAAGCTTCTGATCAAGAATTTTTCCACGATTAGGCGAACCCTTGGTTTTTGAATCCCTCATTTTCAAGAATTCCTCACCAGAAAACTCTCTTAAAATCGTGCCATTGACATCTTTGACCGCAATCCGCAAACCAGGCCCAGTCCCCTCAACCACCGCACTTAACCCACTGCTCTGCATTGTTGAGTCCGCTTGAAACGAGGCTAAAGCCTGATCCACCACCTGGGGGTCAAGCTCCTGATCTGCCCGTTTTTTTTCAGAATCTTTTTGTGGGTCATCTTTGCGCGTTTGATTGGGGTCATATTGATTTCGCCCACTTCCGCCCTCGCCTTCATTTTTCTGGGCGCTGACCGCCTCAGGAAGACGAAAAATATTGTTAAAACCTGCTATTTTCATCTTTTTACCCTCCCAACATCTTTTCGGGAGATTTGAAGAAAATTTAAAGAAAATGTTTTTTATAATCAATTTATGGGGTTGCACAATAAAATACCCCCGGGAGCTCGGCACTCCCAGGGGTTTCAGGGAACAGGAAGAATCACCATGACCCTTCTAGTTCGGGCGCGCTGTTTCGGGCCGCGCACAAGTTGCAGCTGCAGCCCGACTTCTGATGGATAGGTTCCGCGCACTGGATCCCTATCTAAAACTCTTATCCCACCCCGGATTTGCCGAGATGAAGTGACGCGGGGAACTCTGTCAGAGTTGGAGAATCGTGGAATTCCCCGCTTTCACTTTTTATGGAGACAGGATTAGAGGAGTTTGAGAGCGGCCATTGGAGCCGAGTTGGCCTGAGACAACACTGAGATACCCGCGCTTTGGAGAATATTGCCGCGGACCATTTCCGAAGTCTCAGTTGCGATATCCGCATCAGCGATGCGTGACCGCGCTTGAGTCAAGTTCTCTTTGGCGACTCCCAAGTTATTGATCGTAGAATGTAATTTGTTTTGCATCGCACCCAAACCGGCACGAGTACTAAACACCTTACCCATCGCCTCATCGACTTTATCAAGGGCGTCTTTGGCACCATCGATCGTCGTGTAATCCAAGTTATCGATTCCGATCGAAGCGGATCGAACATCATTTTCACCAGCATTGAACTGGATCCGATCGGCATCATTATTTCGAATACCCACTTGGATATCCAGCACTGCTTTTTCTGATTGACCATTCAACAGATTCGTTCCGTTGTAGTTAGTGCTGTTAGAGATACGATCGACTTCTTCCACAAGGCTTTGCACTTCTTTATGGATGTAGCCGCGTTCTTTTTCACCCACCGTATCAGAAGCCGCTTGCACGCCCAGCTCTCGCATACGGATCAGCATATTGCCAATTTCAGTCAAGCCACCTTCAGCAACCTGCGCAAAGCTGACGCCGTCGTTGGCATTGCGTTCCGCTTGCCCCATGGACCGAATCTGACTCCGTAAGTTTTCACTGATCGATAAGCCGGCCGCATCGTCACCGGCTTCGGTGATACGTTGACCTGAGGCCAAACGTTGATAGACCTTCTTCTGATCATCGCTCGAGTGAGATAATGCGCGATTAGCAGCAAGAGCAGCCATATTCGTAGATATTCTTAAGCCCATAACATTCCCTTTCGTTTGAACGAGTCTCCCCATTCTCATGATAACGCAGTGCGTCATCTCAAGGATAAGAAAACCCTGTTAAGTTCCTTCCTCGCGTTATTACGAAGTCGGACCGAGGTTAAGCTTCAAACGTCTGGAATATTCTGCGACAGATGCCAAGAGCTACAGCGAACAGTCGGCAGACGCTTTACGACAGATTGACTTCGCGTTTGGTGCCACGAGATCAACCTTTGCTTAGTTTGTATTCAGGAGTTCTTTGTTCCTGCTTACAACTAGCATATCGGTGCGCTGCGTTATTACTTGAGCAAAACAGGCAATCTTAACAATTGCCAGTAGGTCGCATCCGCTTGGACTGTAAAAGTCCTTAGGTAGCAACCACTTAAAAGTTATTTATTTTTAGCCTTGGAGTTTGCTGTACCCAAGGAATTCTAGCGAACACACCCTTTTCAACTCACACCGGCCCATGCACAGTTTCCTGTTTTTGGAAGCTGGGGGAAGAGACTGTCCTAGTCCCCGCCCCCAGTGGTGTTTTTGCTACTGCGTATGAGGTACCAAAACGATCAGCCGAGCAGTTTAAGCGCCAGCATGCTGTTCTGGTTAGCTTGACTGAGGACTGCCGTGTTGGCTTGAGTGAGGATATTACTCTTAGTCAACTCGGACGTCTCAGCAGCCATGTCAACGTCCTTAATACGGCTACGGGCGCTAGCCAAGTTTTCGTTATAGATCTGTAAGCTGTTGATGCTGGATCCTAAACGATTTTGCAAGGCGCCGAGCTCTGCGCGGTTTCCGCTCAGGCTCTGGATAGCAGTATCAATCTTTTCAAGGTTCTCTTGAGCAGACTGTTTATTGACCACATTGATCCCTTCCAAACCCAACCGATCTGCCGAGACGTTGGTTTTAGCAACATCAAAGGTAAACCTGTCCTGGTCTGGATGATTGTTTTGGCCGATTTGAATATCAATGGCTTCACCTTCACCATTGAGCAGCTTCTTGCCGTTGAACTCAGTAGCAGCGGCAATACGATTCACTTCTTGATGAAGCTGTTGAACTTCCTTATCCATAAATCCTCGCTCAACATCGGTGATAGTATCCGATGCTGCTTGGATCGATAGTTCGCGGAAACGAACTAAGATATTGGAAATTTCATTCATTCCACCTTCAGCAGTCTGAATCATCGAAATACCGTCGTTGGCATTTCGAATGTCCTGGCCGATGGACCGAATGGACGCGCGCATCTTTTCACTGATGGCTAATCCAGCGGCATCGTCCGCGGCGCGGTTAATGCGTGCACCAGAGGCCAATTTTTCAAGTGACCCCTTTTGTGCGTCGTTATTTACACCCAAGTTACGTTGGGCAGCCAACGACTGAACGTTGGTTGCAATTCTTAAACCCATACCGACCTCCCTTAAATCGACAACCTCAGCCGGTGAGCAAAAGTAGACAAAGCTACCCCTGCGCCGATGAGACGCCTTTCCTGTTTCAGTTTGTGGCAGGAATTTGCTGTACCCCTGCCGAAGACCAGTTCTTGGAACCCATCCAAGACCCAATCTCCTTTCAATGAATCTGATCGGTCAGGTATTTAAGAACCTTTAGACTTTTTTAATCAGGTATTGCATTCAGGCAAAACTTTAAAGCCGCACCGCATTATCTATTTATTTATACAGCAGAAATTAAATCAGCGGCTTTATAAGGGTCCAACTTTCGATCGATTACTTGCTGAAGAACCTCTTTTCCAGAGCTGGTTTCAAAAGCAATCATCACAGAATGGCTGAGCCGTTCATTCAAGATATCGGAAATTTCATTTTTGAGAAATTCTCGGGTCTTGAGTTGTCGGGCACCGCTCTGAGTGAGAAACACTTGGTGGGATTGAACCGCCTCAAGCAATTCAGTCATGCCAAGATCGCGGACCGCCTCCGCTCGAATGACAGGAATTATCCAGCTTTCTTGGTCATGAGGATTCAGAGCCACCATGTTAACAAGATCCTGGATCATCCGCTCAGACTCTGGACGATCACACTTATTAACCGCAAAAACATCCGCAATTTCCATAAGCCCGGCCTTCATCACTTGAATGGAATCGCCGCTTTCGGGCACCAACAATACAATGACGGTTTGAGCCAGTCGCAATACCTCTAGCTCAGTTTGCCCTACCCCAGCCGTCTCCACCAATATGACATCAAAACCGGCAGCATCCAGAAGCAGCACCACCTCTTTAGTGGCATGGGATAAACCGCCATGCTTGCCGCGAGTTCCTAGGGAGCGAATATAAACACCTTCGTCTCCCGCATGCTGTTGCATACGAATCCGGTCACCTAGAATCGCCCCTCCCGAAAAGGGACTCGAGGGATCAACCGCCACAATAGCCACCCGTTTGCCTTGACGACGAAGATGAATGGTCAAACGATCGACCGCCGTCGACTTTCCAGCCCCGGGAGGGCCTGTAATCCCCCAAATTTGGGCCTTACCCGTTAACGGATAAACCTCAGTCATGATCTCCGAGACTCCTTCATCCCGATTTTCAACCTTTGAAATTAAACGAGCCAACGCGAGGCGATGTCCCGTCAACATATCCTGGACCAATTTTTGAGGCATGATCTGAGAAGTCTTACCCAGAATTGGGTAAAAAATAAAGGGTAGCCGAGGCATGCCGATAAGATCAGTATGAACTCGGTACTCTCAGTCAAAGGTTTGGCGATTTTAGTGTCGATTCCGGTAGTCGGTTTGGCTCTCTGGGTCGACTATTTCGGGAAAAGCCTCCAGGCGTTAGTGAAGGAGGACCCCCTCTATGATCGTTCTACTGAGCTTTCAAAAATAAAAATAGCGACCTGGATCGGGATTCTTTTTCAATCCGTATTATTTATAGCTACCGCTGAACTTCGTGATCAAGCGCCTTGGTCAGCCTATGGCTTATTTCTCCTGGCGTTTTTGATCCAAAACCGCATTCAAGTCCATGCCGAAACCCAAGTCAAAGGCCCCCATGACCCCTCCGTCAAAACCGAAGCGTTTACTCGTAAACCACGAAACGTTTTAGAACAAAACGGTCTAGGAAATTATGAGCCCGGCCGCGCCGTACGAAGCTTTGTTTGGGCGCTTTTAGGCGGGGCTCTCTACATCCTGGGTTTCGCCACGCCGGTGGTCATTGCTTCGCTGACGACACGACTTTTTCATCTCAACCCAACATCGGCTGCCGTCGTGGTCATTTTGTCGGCTGTTCTCGGCATGATCTTTGGACTAGTCATCAACTTTGCGCTCGCACCGTTTTACTTACGGCAAATGCTCACTGTCAAAACCATTGAACAGGAAAGCCGACACCGGCTATTGAGTCAATGCTTCGAACAGGCAAACATCCCGACCCCTTCCTTATGGATCGTGGAAAGCGCACCTTCAGAGGCAATTGCCATGATTGCTGGATTTTCGAGGGCAAAGAGTTGGTTTAAACCTGGCCTTTTTCTATCGCGCGGGCTTTTGGATTTACTCAATGAACAAGAACTTCACGCGGTCGTACTTCACGAGGTCGCTCATTTAAGCCTCAATCACCTCCGTCGCCGCCTCACCTACTCAGGTCTACTGCTTGTGGGTACAACCACGGTCGCCACGACTCTCATTTTTATAGCAAACCTTTGGGCGCCCCAAGGCGAACTTCGCAACTGGGTTGGAATGATCGCGGCCAGCCTAGCTTTTTTCTCTGCCTTTAGATTGCTCGGCACTCAAAGCCGCCAGCATGAAACCGAGGCCGATGTCTTTTGTGTTGAACGACTCGGAGCAGACGTCACCGCCTTTACTTCAGCTCTTCGAAAGCTCGATAAGACCAATAGCGGCAATCCTTTTGCAGCGGTTAGTGGGCTCACTCATCCTGCAACTGAACGCCGGATCGCGTTGCTGAATTCGAGATTCAGCCAAAAGAACAAGCAAGATAAGGCGGCATAAGTTATTTATTTAATTGTATTTTTTAAGTTATTGCGAAATATGTATTTTATTCGTAAAATAACTTAAATGCCCAATCTCAATCGCGAAATGATGTTGAACTCTCTTGAGCGCCTGGATCAACTCATCCCCAAAGACGTCACACTCATTGTGGGAGGCGGCGGCGCCGTGATCCTCGCCCACGGCCTCGCACTAGCAACCACCGATATCGACGCCGTACCGCGGGGCATGGCCCTCTCAGAGCTAGACCCTTTTATTAAGCAAGTTGCACACGAACTCTCTCTTGCTCCGGATTGGCTGAATCCCTATTACTCGACTTTCACACACACGTTACCCTCGGATTATGGCGACCGACTCGATTTTTTGGATGACATCCAAGGATGAAGGGACTCATTCAAATCCCGAGTGAGCAAGATTTACTTGGCGCATACGAAAAACTTCAATTTCAAAAAGCGCCCATCTTTTCAGGAGAACTCATTCTCTGGAGCCAATGGTCCCGATTTGACCCTCGCCTTGCGGAACAATTAATCAGCTATTTTAAAAAGGAATGGAAAACCTTACTCCCTACGGATCTCAACGCCCATCTCCTTAAGACGGCCTGGCCTGCCGCCTTAGGAGTCCTTCTATCTCATCTGCAGGAATTTGGTGAATTTCAGAAAAAAGACGAGGCCCTGTTTTCAAATTGGGCAAATTGCGTGATGACGGATATCCCCTGTGCAAAACACGAACAATTTTTTATCGGTCTTCGCTCTTTAGGTGGCAAGCTCATGCGAGAAGATGCCGAGCAATCCATAAAACCCTATAATAAATGGGGTTATTTGGGGCGGGAAGTTCTCATCAATAAGGCTTCACAAAACATTTCGACCTTAAATTCAAAAAAAACGTGGATTCCACGCAGGGCTCGCCTAGCCGTTCTCGACGGCCTCTTAGAAAACCGCAGCCGCATTACGGTTCGCGAATATCGTGAGAAATTACATCACTCTGTATCGCTACGACAGGCGGAAATGGATCTAAAAGAAAACCCCCGACTAAAGCCCTTTGGAAATACACGGGCTCGGCATTATTTGGTTAAAAAAGAACGGAAAAAAAAGGTTTAGTGACCTTGAGCTTCCTGAGGTTTCGCCGCCTCAGCCGCGGGCTCGCGAACGGGTTCCACCGATGCCTGCGGCGTAGGCGATGCAGTTACTGCTGAAACACTTTGAGCAGGAGCCGTAGGCACTGGCGCTACCGGCCCTTCGGCTTTTAAAATATTATACTTTTCCAAAACCGGCATATGCCCCGGAGGTTCGCGTAGCAACCCAAAGGGATTGGATGCCTCAACCAATTCAGCAGTAGCTTGGGGGGTCACCTCAAGCTTACGATAAAAAATCCACTCACTCAGTCGGACATAATACCTCAGCGCCCAGCGCTGATAACGAGAGTCATGAAACTCCGCCATAAAGGCACGGCCAACCGGAGTAACAAAACTGTAAGTATCCAAAACCTTTTTTTGCCGTTCACTAAAAAAACTTTCGGTTTTAAGATCATCCTCAAGCTGAACCAATTGGCCATAAAAGCACCAATGGTACTTGACCGGGTCTTGTTTGACCAACTCACGAGCGCCAAGGATAAGTTCATCATTATTTTGGGTTAGGCTCTTCAGCTTTTTGAAATCCTTATCGCAATCTTTAAGATCCTCAGATCGAGGAGCCAATCGATCAGTCATGATCGCACGCAGATCCGCTAAGTCATAACCTACCGGATGGGGAACCTGAACATAGGGGGGCGGCAACGCCTGCGGAGGCGCATGAGGATTAACCTCGGTAGTCGAACACCCGCCGGCGCCTGCGATCCAGGCCACTAAACTCGCGCTCAGCAAAATAGTGTAGGTAATTTTTGCCTTCATCCCTCTCTCCTTAGACTCCCATCAAACCTCTCATCGGCCGATTCCTCCAGATCCCTGAGGAATATGTGTCACCCCTTCTTTTTCTATCAAGACTCTGCGCCGATAGCCGAAAAGTCCAAAGAGAAGGAGCACTCAAGTGCTTTTAAAGAACAAAAAAAACACCTTGTTTCAATTCCGGGCCACAGTTGCGTTGCTCTTGGGAGTCATTGTCCTTGGAGCGAGTCCTTCGCGCGCTCAGGCCGCAGACTTGCCGCAAGAACGCAATTTCTATGATGTTTTAGAAGACGTCATGGGTGATTTTGAGTTTGACCTCAAAAATGGAAATGTAACTGGACTTCGAGACGTCTCCGTCCGCAACGTCGCGGTGAGTGAGAATGTCCCCACTTCATTCAAAAGCCATTTGGAACTTCTCATTTCGGAAAAAATCCTCAAAAACACCAAATCCAAGGTCATTCAGTGCCTTCCGTGTAAGGCCAGAAAAACCACCTTAAACGGAGAACAAGTTGTCATCACCTCTCCGGAAACAAACCCAGCAGAACTCTCAAGAATTGCAAAATCGAGTGGCATTGAGCACTTTATAGATGTTGCCTTTACCTATCAGCCGTCAGGAATGGTGCTCTCGATGACCATTATTGAGCCTGAAACCGGCTCCATAGTATGGTCGCGCAGCTACAACTCAGAAACGACCCATGCCGCAGCCTTTCGACGCGGAGTGGATTACTCACAGACCGACGATGCCAGAAAGTCAGCCGAGTATACCCCGACTATGCAATACCGAGGTACGGCCTATTACCTTTTTGAACCTAACATGGGTGGGATGAGCGGATGTCTGGGGCTTGGGTTCCGGATGGTAGAACGGTACGATAACCGCCGCAAAGAGGTCGGTTTCGAATTCAATTACCTCAAGGATGTGTCAACTCTCACGGGCGGAAGCTCCGCCACGGCCGCAGCAGATGCAACGGATAATATTTTTGGAGGCATCAATGCAACCGTCCTTTTTGTGCATGGCTGGAATTTTATTGGGGATGAAGAGAACTTCAATAAGGTCAGGTCCAACTTGACCATAACCACCTTAAACGGAGAACAAGTTGTCATCACCTCTCCGGAAACAAACCCAGCAGAACTCTCAAGAATTGCAAAATCGAGTGGCATTGAGCACTTTATAGATGTTGCCTTTACCTATCAGCCGTCAGGAATGGTGCTCTCGATGACCATTATTGAGCCTGAAACCGGCTCCATAGTATGGTCGCGCAGCTACAACTCAGAAACGACCCATGCCGCAGCCTTTCGACGCGGAGTGGATTACTCACAGACCGACGATGCCAGAAAGTCAGCCGAGTATACCCCGACTATGCAATACCGAGGTACGGCCTATTACCTTTTTGAACCTAACATGGGTGGGATGAGCGGATGTCTGGGGCTTGGGTTCCGGATGGTAGAACGGTACGATAACCGCCGCAAAGAGGTCGGTTTCGAATTCAATTACCTCAAGGATGTGTCAACTCTCACGGGCGGAAGCTCCGCCACGGCCGCAGCAGATGCAACGGATAATATTTTTGGAGGCATCAATGCAACCGTCCTTTTTGTGCATGGCTGGAATTTTATTGGGGATGAAGAGAACTTCAATAAGGTCAGGTCCAACTTGACCATGGGATTAGGCGGCACCTACTCTTCCGGATTTTTAGGAGGCTTGATTAGGGCCTCTTGGGAATGGCGCTTAGGAAAGCACTTTTCGATTTCAGCCGTAGCCGGTTATCGCCCTTCCGCTATGGCTTACGTAGGAACTGCGGTTTCGACCGGAAAAAGCGTGGGTGGCGCTGAATTTGGAGTGGGCATCAGTTTACTGAAATAAAGGAAAGGATCCAGTGATAGGGGTTTTAAAACACATCAAAATGATTGGAATTGCAGGACTGCTGGTTGTATTTACCTCAAGCGGATGCAGCACCATGCGTTCTGCCATGGGCTTAGAAACCAAGCCCCAAGCCAATGGCCCGATCAACAACCCCTTTGGAGAAAGCTTTTCGAACAAAGCTGAACGACCTCAAAGCGTGATCTTAAGAACAAAAAAAGGTGACCGTGCGGTTGAGGTTGAGATTCCAGGCGGCACCGCCCAATTGACCGATCTCACCATTCCACTTTCTCCAGCCTTTCAAGATGGCACGGCGCGCGCTCCAGCGGGGGAAATGGATACTTTGACATCGCCCTATAAGCCCAAGCCACCCACGGCAGCCGATCGCGAAATCACGCGCGCTTTTCCCCAAACTTCCGCTGAAAATGAAAACACTCGCCGAGACATCGAACAGGAACTAGGCGTCACTCCCGCTGAAGACTCGACTCCTGAAGCAACTGAAAGCTATCTGGGCGCTCTGGATTACCTAAAGAGCCTTTATCGAGCTGGAAGATACGAAGCCGCGCTCGTGGAAACCGATGCATTGATCCGACAGTATCCTACGGCCCCCCGGCTCCACCAAATGCGGGGGACACTGCTCGATCGCATTGGGCAAACTGACCTCGCTCTCAAAAGCTGGAAACAGGCCCTACAATTTGAACCAGGCAATACGCCACTGCGTAAATTTATTGAAAACCGTGAACACAAGAGGAGCTTAGCCTCACCATGAAAAAGCCCCTCACACTCGTCAATCTTTCTTTTGCACTGACTCTTGCGACCCTGGGATTATCGACAAGCTCCTCCGCCGGGAACAACGCCAAATACAGCGCAGTGGAGACGGTCCAAAAAAACACTGAAGCGCAGGTCAGACGACTGGTTGAGCCGATCTTGGATAAATATTGCCAAGAAAGCTGCAAACTCCTTTCAGTGAACACCATCGTCGATATGGCCACCCCGGATGAAGTGGCCCCGGGTTTTGATGAAGTCGAAGGCACGTCAAAGGCCGCGGAGCTTGCGCCGAGTTCGGCCCGTGTCAAGCTATTGATCGATGACAAAGTCGGTCCGATCTCGCGCCAAAAACTCACGGAACTCGTACAACAATTTTTAGATACGCTGGATTTTCCGGTTAAAATCGACACTCAGTTGGCCCACTTCCCCCAGCCAGTCGGAGCTGAAAGTCGTGTTGTTGAACTCAGGGATAAAATCATCCGACAGTTCCGTGGAACCATGGACGAACTGTTTAAACAGTTTTGTCCCGAACAGTGCTTGCTTGCGGATTTTAACATCGTGACCGAAACGGTGAATCCCGAAGAGGCCCAGTATGGGAAGCCCGGC
The DNA here is from genome assembly GCA_051382295.1 of Bdellovibrionota bacterium FG-1. Lineage (GTDB taxonomy): Bacteria > Bdellovibrionota > UBA1018 > UBA1018 > UBA1018 > JBBCAW01. The sequence goes on from JBBCAW010000062.1 coordinate 112,893, forward strand.
GAATTCATTCAAGACTCCGGCGTGGCCCTCAAAATAAAGAACATTACGGGCACGATCCTTGTGGACGAGGCCCTCCCCCCCGTCGAACGCAATAATATCGTTGAAATGGCCAAGCTCAAAGCCAATGCCTACCGAAATGTGGATCTCGTTGGAAAAACTCTCAAATTCCCCCACCCTGATCTCATGGTCAACTCCCAAGGACTCGCAGTCGCTCGCGGGCCCCGTAATGGGTCGACTTCTGAGAAAGAAAAAAACGAGAACCGTTCCTTAGCTTCAACCAGCGACTCTAAAGAAGCCAAGACGATCACCAACGAATCCCTTCAAAAGACAACGGCCACCAATTCCAATCAAAACTCAGAAAATAACCTACGTCAGGAAAGATTTGAGCGAATTGAAAAGATTGAGCGAGTCGAGAGTGGCGATGCGGTGCAAGTTGAACTACAAAAGTTCAAGGTTTTTGGGCTGATTTTCGCTTGTGCGGTGATTTCTTTGCTCATTTTCTTAGCCATGGCGAGCTATCGGCCCCGAGGCGGGAGCGGGGGCGACTCCTCACCCATCACCCGAATCATCCAAAACATCACTCAGGATCCCACGGGTGGGATGTCCGGCCCGGCTACCTTGGGCCCCCCCTCGGCCAGCGAACATCGCGGGTTAGTGGCCCTGCGCTTTGAGATTGAACGCCTGACTGAAGAACTCACCGCGGTCTTTGCCCAGCATCCCAAAGTGGCCAAACAGGTGTTTAGCCGAGTGCTTACCGAAGAGGGCGTCGAAACGACCTCGCAATACATTCAGATCTTTGGCGAATCCATCGTGATGGATATGCTTCGCGACCCCTCTTTGCAGAGCGACCTGGCCGAACTCATGGAGTTTTACGCTAAAAACCCATCCGAGCTGAAAGACGAAGAGAAACTCGATCTTCTGCGCAAGCTTCACAATCGCACGATCGCGGGCAAGCTGCTCGTCATGGGCAATCGCTCCTCCAACCTCTTTGACTTCTTGGCCGAAATGGATGGCCTCCAAATTCTCGAACTCGTGCGCAACGAATCCCTTACGGTAAAATCAATCGTATTGACCCAGGTGGATCCGCAAAAACGGGCGGCCATCTACTCCCAACTGGACGAAGAAACCCGAATGCAGCTCTTAAGCG
>JBBCAW010000063.1:0-7462 GCA_051382295.1 Bdellovibrionota bacterium FG-1
AAGCTATCTCTCCACCTGCAGAAAAAATGGAGTGCATCCCATGGATGCGCTGCGGACGCTGTTCGCAGGAAAATTACCCGACTTCATGTCCTAGACGGCTGGCCAATTACAATCAAAATACAACCTCAGTCGAAAGCGCTTCGCATCCGGTCGAGGTGCAGAGGTACCCCCCAGTTGAGCCGCCGCGCGCGCAACTACCGCTGGAGCCTCGCCAGAGGCACCCGCAACAGCGCCCGCCATCTCGGGTGGGATTCCCGGCATATTGGGCGGCAAGCCCCCGCCGTGGTTTGCGGTGTAGGCCGTGAGTTTATCTTGAAGCCGACGAAGGAGTTGGTTCTTTGTCTCCAAATAGTGAAACCAATTTTCGATATTTGAGTCCGTGGGATTGCGTGCAATCTCCATAAACGGCGCAGGAGGTGTGTATTCGCCCTCACGAAAGAAGTCGTCGTTCTTAGGGTCCAGATACTTCTGCCATTGGAATGTTTCTCCACCGGCCTGTGCCGGAGGATTCGTAGGCTTGGAGTCTCCTGACGGACGAGGAGCCCCCGCAGGACGCACAACCACCGGGGCCTCGCTACTCCGAGAACCTTCTTTCCAATAATCAAGCTTCGGCTCACTAAAATACGAGAACTCAGAATCCACAGCCAGAGCGTGGCTTGCCCAAATAGTTATAAAGCCAAACATGATCGCTGTAGAGCAAAGACTATGCCGCCGACAGGATTTCATAGGCATCTACCTCGCCGAGGTTTCCGAGCTTAAACATCGCTTCCTGAAGGGATGGCGACTTGTGCCCCATTGTCGGTTCCACGTACTCAAAGACGGGGAGGCGTCCGGTGATTCCCCGCTGGCAGTAGGGGCACTCGCCGTGTTGCGTGCCACGAGTCCAAAGAGGCCCTTCAATAGTGCCAAAGAACTCACGCCGTTCAGACTCATTCACTAGGCGCTTACACTTTGGGCATAGTTTCCCGAGCAAGCGTTGCGCGGAGGCGAATCGCAGGAGTGAAGTCACTTGATCGTCTCGAATTCCGAGTCCCAAGAGTCGCCCCGTCACCTCGCGCGCATTGTTTGCGTGAAGGGTGGAGAGCACGAGGTGGCCGGTGGCTGCTGCCTGGAAGCACAACTCGGCGGTTTCGCGGTCCCTGACCTCGCCGACGAGAATAACATCAGGGTCCTGCCTCATCATGGTACGCAGGGCATCGCCAAAGCCGAGCTTTGGTGAGACCTGAACTTGGGTGATGCTTGGGAAAGTGTATTCCACCGGATCTTCAATCGTGACGATGTTGAGACTTGCGCGATCGAGCGCCGCAAGTGCTGAGTAGAGGAGGGTGGTTTTGCCGCTGCCTGTGGGGCCTGTGATGAGGCACACGCCCGAGCCCTGTTTGAGGGCGCGATTTACGGCTTTGGTCGCGTCTTCATCCAGATTCATCGCCGCAAGCTCGAAAGATCGGGATTTGTCGAGTAATCTCAAAACCAGTTTTTCGCCGTGGATTGTCGGTATCAGGCTCACCCTGACATCGAGGTTGAGCTCCGGTACGCTGATGCGTGAATCTTGCGCGCGCAGACTCACGGCCACTGAACATTGGCTCAAGCGTTTTACTTCCTGCAAAAACGGAGCTTTGTGGACCAAACTAATGGTCTTCCAGGTGATGAGTTCGCCGTTTATACGAAATCGCAGTTTGACTCCCTCGCGCTCGGGCTGCACATGAACATCCGAAGCTCCCTGCGCTTTGGCCTTCGCGATCATGTCCCAATACAGACTTGCGTAAGGGTTTTCGTTGCCAAGATTACTCATTCCAAATCCTCCCATATTATGTTCCCCCGCCCGGCACGGCTTGACAGGCCACTTGAAGGGCTTCGATTTCGATTGCCGCCGCCGCTGCTAAAGGCATGTCTCGGCAGCAGCTCACTTTTTTCCAGACTGTAAACAGGTAGCCGTTAGGTTTGCCGAACATTCTCTTTTCTTCGCGCACACCTTTCCAGGTTTCAAGCGCGCCTAAGTTTTGGCCCTCTTTGAAACAAGAGGAGCTTTGAGGATAGAGCATTTGCCAAATTTCATCGGGATCACTCGGAATAGTATGGCTGACCTCCGTGCCGAGGCTCTTGAGGCGTGCGGCGATCATCAGTGCAGCGCCTGCACGCGAGGCTCCGTGATAGACTCCGTAGCGTGGAAAGAAAATGCCCCAGCCGTTGCAGGCTTCGCGCGGAGAGGGCGGGTATTTGGGGAGAGGAAGTGGAAAACTGCAACCCCCTGCGCTGCCGCCCCCGCCACTTCCGAGTGAGGGGGTTATTCCAGAAACTAAGCCTTCAGCAGCGCCCTTGAGGATGCAGGCCTTGGGCGAAAGGCTCCAGGCCAAAAATGCGGGCTGAAGCGAGTCGGCAGTTCCCATCCTCCATTGCGCGCCTAAGTCCTCGCTCATCAAATCGAAACAGGGCATGTCCATCCGTGCGCCTTGGCAGGGGAGAGTCGAAAGGGTAGCGGCTCCCAGCGGCACTGCGATTGAGCGGGCTTGAAATGCGAAGGTCCCGTTGTCATCTTCGACGCCGAAGGGGACCGCCGAGCTTACTTTATGAAGGGCGAGCTGGGCGCCGGCTGGGTGTTGGTCAAAAAATGTGCCTGTGGAGTTGGGCCAGACCTCAAAGAATGTCTGAGGGACGTAATACGAGATCTGCGCGCACGGCCTGGGGATGGGCCAGCCGCACATGCACGCCCCGACGTTGAAGCCCAGGCAGGAATTAAATTGGGATGCTCGGACGACGGAGCAAACATTGGGGAAAAGGATATCAGCCTGAGCCAGGCCAGTCATAAGCATAAGCCCAACCACTGCCGCAAAAAATGAACGCCGCACCCGCTGAACCTGCGCGACTTTTCGCAACATCTTCATGATCACGCAGTGAGGAGTTCTCATTTTGGCCGAAAAATAGGGTTTGAGAAACAGTTTCTCAAACTGCGTTTCCACTCCGTCAAAGATTTGAGCGAATGATTCAAAAGGTCGGAGGCGGGAAAACTCGCGGGCGGTGATGGGGAATTCCTGTGTCGTATGCGTCGAAACGCTCTCGCTTCGGCTGGTCCGGTCGGAGTTGTAACCCCCAAAGAGATCGGGGCGCGTGTTCTGAGCACTCTCTGACATGCTGTGAGATTGCCGCTCGCGATCCACTTGACCGTGGGGTTCTTGAAAGAGTCGAATGGTCTTGGGGTCCGTCGAGTTTCCGAAAATTCGGGTGCGAAAGTTCTGCAAGATTTCGCGTGTAGCGGGTTCGCTACGGATCGCGTTCTCAAGGGAGCTTACGCTTTGAGTGGCTGCAATCGTGATGGCCTTTGACTCGCGCGCCTTGGCGAGATAGCGATCATCGCCCAATCCTGCGCCGCCGCCGCTTGTGGCGACGTCCTGATATTCGTCCATGACGAGTACGGCGTAGCGAGCATTCGGGGCTTTTGCTTCGTTTACGCGCTCTAAGACCGCTTCTTGATAAAGGAGCTTAAAGAGTGTCCCGATGGATCTTGCTAGCGAGTCGTTTTCGATGTTGAGGCAAATGAGTTTTCCTTCCCTCACAGCTTGGGCGATTGAAGGCAGTGTAATTTCATCACGCGCGGGTGACAGTATTTGGGAAACGCGATACTCTAAAAACTCGTTTAAGAATCCGGTCGCGGTCGCAAGCACACTCGTGCGCATTTTTGGATCCATTTGCGAAAACTCTTCTTTGAAATAGTTGAGCGCCATTGTGATGTTATCGCGCTCCTCCGGCGTCCACTCACGCGAACTCAGGCAGTCGGCGAGTTCCGCTCCAACGCCCTCGTCGCGTGCCTTAATGAGTGAGCGGTACAGCTCGCGAAAGGTGAAGTACTCGTACTTGGCGGCACAGTAGACTAAAGAGTTCTTCAGGAGATTGAAACTGGCTTGTTCCCAAAATCGGTTGTCACCCGAACTCCCGAGAAAATTGATGGAGGCCAGCCGCAGGCTGTTTGCGATACTGGTGAAGATGGAGTTGCGGAGCATTCCTTCGCGCCAGATGGGATTGAATTTCACTGCGCCGGTCCCATCTTCTTCGTCAGCGTTTTTCAGCGACACCCAAAGTAAATGTTCCTCCATCCCCTGGGCTTTGATGATCTCGCGCAGTTCGCTGACGAAAGTTCTCTTGGGGTCGATTGCAAGCAGCGAGGGAGTGATCGGAAAATTCGCGAGGATTTGCTGCAAAAGTCTGAGAAGGATCTGAGATTTCCCAGATCCGATAGATCCCGAGAGAAAAAGGTTCCCCGTGAGTCCACGGAGTCCCTGATAGACCCACTTCGTTGCACGTTTTCGGGTGGTGGCAAAGCCGCCCCCCATAAGCGCCTCATGAATCGCGCCAAGAACGATCCCGTCTTGAATCGGAGTCACACGAGGCAATCGCCCCGTTGAAATGGGCAAAATCCGGCGAAGCAGCTGAAAACTCAACTTTGCTGCGATCAGCGCGCCAACCCCTATGATCGCGACGTTGGTAATGAAGATCCCTTGGATGTGGGCGGGGGGCAACGCAAAAGGCAGAAGATCGAGGCGCCTGAAAGTACAACTATGCTTGGATAAGTACCAGCCGATGGCTGCGGCTGCACCAAACGCGGCCATACGCTGCGCGAGGACAATGACCACATTTCTGTCGTGGTCATGTCCCGTCTCGACAGTGTCGCCCATCCGAAAAGCCTTCGCATACTGCTTTGCGGCCACGCCAATCCAGATGATGTTACAAAGGAGAACTGCTGCAAACACCAAAAGCGGAGTGGAGTTGATTTCGCCAAACCAAGCGAGATGATTGGCGAGAGCTTCGGTTGCGCGCGGGCTTTTGAGCCAAAAGAAGAGAGCCGCAACACCGCCCGCCGCAAGCAGGGCAGCGGAGAGGGGTAGGTCCGGGTATTTTGCGCCATCTAAAGGGTTAGGGCGGGTTGCGGCTTCTTTCATAGGGTTACCTCCTTGTCTTTTATGAAGCGGTGGAAAATTTCACGGTTAGACGCCTCCTCGATTGCCGTGATTTTGGGATTATCAAAGGGTGAGGGGTACTTGCCGAACACGTCGTTGATCCAACCCACTGCCAATTCATCGCGAAACAATAATTTGGGGTAGCCGGTGACGAGCGCCGTATAAGCGTGAGGCCATCGGGCCTTGATCTGGCGCGAGAGACGAAGGCCGACACCGCGAGTGAAGCCAAAATCTTGATCAAGGTAAAACTTTTCGTTGCCTCTGAAGACGTCAGCTCTCATGTCATCAAGAAACCACTCGGCATCGGGGTAGGTCATGAGTGAAATTCCCTTTGCGTCTGCGATGCGAAGCCAGTCGTCGTGAATAATAGTATCTTCTTCGACAAGAACGTAGGTCACTCGTTCACCCATTAATAGCGCATTTTGCGTGTCCATTAGTAAAACCTCTGCCAGGTGAGATTATGTCCGTATTCCATGCGGAATTGCGCAAGGCGCTCTTCTGGAGTTTCGTTATGAGTCTCACCATGCTCGACCACATATATGGGGAGTGGTTTCGCTGGGATTCTGGCCGAATGGCCAGCCTTACTAAATATCGCTCGGAATAGTTGCCATATCCCTCTTTTCACGATGGTGGGTGGATTCTGATTTTCTACTTCTTGGGTCATGCTGCTCTCTCCTTTTTCTCTCTTGGTTACCTGCCGGTGTGGGGCAGGGTTGAACTTTCGGAGAAATGTAAGAGCAGGGGACGTGCCAGGATGGCGGGTGCGCTAACTCGCTGAAATAATGGAAGTGAGGCTTTTTAGAGGAGGGCGTTTAGCCTGGAAAAGTCTACCAGCAGAGACTTTGGCGTAGACTTTCGAGTGTAGTGGAGGGTTGGCGGGGGTTGTTCCGGATTCCCACGAGGAGAACCCGGATTTCCTAAAAATTACTCGGACTACTTCTTCTTTTTTGCAGCAGCTTTTTTTACGGGTTTCTTCTTTGCTGCTTTTTTCTTAGTTGCCATGTTGGTCTCCTTGTTAGTGGTTTCTTCGATGATAACGGAGAGTCGGCGTTTGACCAAATTATTTTTGAGTGACAGCGGTCTTGCGTGGTCCGAAAGTCAGTAGCATCGTCCGGAAAATGGACGCTCATTGAGGTGAATCGCGGCGTGAGTTGCTGCATCGGTTCTTGCACTCACGGCGGGGAATGTCCCCTAACGCCAACCAGTCCTTTGCGGAAGCCTCTCCCGCAGCGTCTTATCGGCCGCGTGATCCCACGCAGGCACTGCTCTATCAGGTCGTTCAAAAAAATTGGCTTACCTTTGTTCAGAGACGCGAAGACGAAGGGCGGTATTTGCCCTCGCACATAAAGCGTGAGTTTCAGGCCTTTTTGGGCTGCGGGGTGCTTGCCAATGGATTCATGCGTCTCAAGTGTGATGGATGCAAACACGAGAAATTAGTCGCCTTCTCATGCAAACGTAGATCTTTCTGCAATTCTTGTGGGTCAAAACGTATGAGTTCCCAGGCCGCATTTTTTACGGATTGGGTTTTTCCTGAGGCACCCATCAGGCAGTGGGTAATTTCGTTTCCTATGCCTCTGCGTTTTTGGATGGCCCGTGACAGCAAGCTTATGACCAAAGTGCTTGGGATCTACATCCGCGCGATTTCAGGTTTTCAGCGTGCGCGAGCGAGACGCGAAGGGGTCAGGAAGGGGGATTCTGGCGCCATCACGGTCGTGCAATTATTCGGAGGATCGGCGAACCTCAATCCTCATTTTCATACATTGATGATTGAGGGAGTTTATTACGAGCCTTTTGGAAACGGTAAAGTTGTTTACCACGAACTTCGGGGTCCAACTACGGCCGATGTCCAGCGGGTGCTTGCGACGATTCAATCGCGCGTGGTGCGAGCATTAAAAAAGATGGGATACCCGGTTGATAACGACTCCCACAGCAACGAAGGTGATTCTAACCAAGAAGAGATCACGGAGCTTACGGAGCTTTGTCAGGGCGCTTCTGTTAAAAACCGAATCGCACTTGGGGAGAATGCAGGGCAGAGGGTTAGAAAAATGGGGAGCTTTGGAATTGAAGGGGAGTTCCCGCTAAAAGAAGGCGTGCGTTGCGCATCTATAGGGGGATTTTCTCTTCACGCAAACACGGTCATTGAGAAGGATGAAAAAGATCGGCTTGAGAAGTTGTGTCGATACGTGGCCCGACCGCCGATTGCGGAGGGGCGGTTGTCGGAGGCTTCAAATGGCGATGTGATCTACCGGTTTAAGAAGGAGTGGAACGACGGTTCTTCCGCGGTGACATTTTCGCCTTTGGAATTTATTGAGAAGCTAATCGCATTGGTGCCTCTCCCTCGTGTCCATTTGAGTCGATTCCATGGGTTATGCTGATCTCAGCATAACCCATGTTATGCGGAGCGCTTGATTATGCAGAGCCATGTCTTCGGTGAACTCATATTTCATAATTTTGGCGCGTAGTTAGCCATGGAACGCGACCTCCACCTCTCAGCATAGTAAAGCTGTCCTCCA
>JBBCAW010000064.1:0-8467 GCA_051382295.1 Bdellovibrionota bacterium FG-1
GATATGGCACCGGCACCGCCCGAAAAAAAATTCTATCAAGTACCCATAGATCATTTTTGCGGAGATGAATGTACTGCGGCGGCGGCTAATTTAAAACTAAAACAAGCCGCTTTGCAAAAGCTGAATTTGGATCAAAAGCAAGGCTATGGGAATTCGCCTGATAAAGTACTCTTCAAGACGCCGATCGCGACGCCGACGCCGATTTTTCAAATTCCGTCGGGGGGGGGCATTACGCCAGCCCCATAACGGTAATTGAATATAGATAGTTGTGTTCCTTGAGAAATTCTCTATTACTCGCTTATACTTAACATTATGAAGCATCTCATGCCCAACTTGCGTCGTACTGACGGGATGACTCTCCTTGAGGTGATGATTACGCTGGGGATTGCCTCGATCATGATGGTCGGCATTCTCCAGATCGTAAATCTCTCTCAACGATCCACGCGTAACGTGACCATCAACGCGGATTGGAATAATTTCGTTTCGAACGTGAAACTTTCGCTGTCGCTTGATGATAGTTGTAAGAAGTATTTGGGGGGCCACGGTTACAAGTGGGATCAAAATGGAGGAATCGATCAGAAAAATGGTTCTCCAGTGGGAACTATGAGTCAGATTGATCGGCCTGCTCCGGCTGCAATGGTGCTGGCAAAAGTGAAGACTAATTACAAATCATTTACGTTGAGTAGCATTAGTCTTATTCCTCAGTCGTTGTCTCCTCCTTCATCCGTGACGGGGACATATAATGGGACGAGTTACTCATTCAACGTGTATCAAGCCAGTTTAAACATGACTGCGACAAAGAACACGATGGAGGCAAATTCGTTAGGAGGTAAGGACCTCTCAATGAGTATTCCGATTCCTTTGACGATAGTGACCGGGCCAGAAACAAAATTCGATGGAACGGCGACAGGTCTTGCTCAAGAAGGTATTATTTACTCCTGTCATTCTGACAGCACAGATCCGCAGGCTATTTGCGAAGCGATGGGCGGTCAGTATGATACGGCTCCTCCCGCGCACTGCTATTTCCCCTATTTTTCTAACTTTTCTGGCACGCAAAGTACCTATGGGGCGGTAGGAGAGATGTATGGTGTTGGCAACTATCCAGGGGCCAGGTTGCAACTTTATAGCAAAAACGGTGGGTACAAAAATCCTCAGCCTTCGGATTATATGATCGGATACAGCGATCAACAGATGTGGTTTAATATTGGCGGGGATGCTACTGCGAGTACGATTATGTCCCCTACTGGGCAATTGCCGATCAATTCATTTGTTTGGACGCAAGTTCCTGAATCTGGTTCAAATACTGTGACCCACTTGATGGCGTTGGATAAATCGGGCGTGTTGGTGCTTAATCCGAGACTGGAAGCAGACAATAGTATGCTTGCTTTTGGGGGAGGTGTTGACGCTGGTGGGAACTTAGTTGCACCCACGGAAAAAATTGAGTCGCATCGTGGGTTTGATGATCTAACGTTTTCGACTCGTGGAAAATCACGAATGGTGATTAGGAATGATGGTCAGATTGTGGTGGGGCCTGATGATCTAGGAACTGGAGTGGCTATGATTTCATTTGCTGATTACACGCCTGGCAATGCGGCGATTTCTGGCGGCGGGGGAGCCATATATTCGGGTGTTGCGGATGGGTCGTTAACGCTGGAGGCTCGTGGGTCAATGGTTCTTTGGGGAAAATCGCAGATGCTGTTGGATGCGAAAAGTATGTTTATTGACGTACATCAAGGCGAATTTGGTGTGGGCACGACAGGCAAGGTTGATTTGACCTCGACAGGAAGTTCGATAACGTTGAAGTCGGGGGGAGGGAGTAACGTCAATATCGACGCGGGTCCTGCGCGTCTTTATGTTACAGGGAAAGGTATCGCTGTTGAAAATGGTGGCGGGATGGGTTTAGTGCCGTATGGGTGTTCGTGGGGCGTTGCGACGGTGACTTCTGACGTGACGGTGCCTCCTCTCGCTATCTCTGTCGCTAGATGTCCTGCCGGGCAGACTGTGTATGCGGGGGGGTGTTATTGTGACCTCGTGTCGGTGAACCCGAGGATGATAAAAAATGATCGGGAGGGTACGGATTCGTGGTCGTGTTTGTGTCTTACTGATAATGCAAGACCAGCGTCTGCATCGGCGTTATGTTGCTCGCAATGAGCAGCATCTAGGCATTTAACAAAATTCCGCGATAAACATCCAGCGCCGCGACAGTGTTTTACAGTCTATTTTGAGGTCGTGTCAGTTGGCAGAGAGCCTGGATTCTCGGTAACGCCTACCTGAACGAGGAAAAACTCATGAAATACGTTATTTGTAAGCATTGGAATACCAAGCCCGGGACCATTACCGCGACCTTCGAGCGCGAAGGCGCCACAATCGTGGTTAAGAGTGTTTCCGCTGATGTATGTGAGAGTTGCGGAGAACTTCTTGGCCAGTTCGTCCGATGGGATCGCGACAGATCGCGACAGATCGCTGTTTTATCGTTTTTTCAGCCGATAAGCGACGTTGGAACCCTGTCCCAGGGCTTCAATTACGCCAAGGCGTTTAAGAATGTCCAGATCGCGTTGCAACGTTCGATCGGTCGGAGCATCTTTTATTTTTGCTTTAAGCTGCTTACGCGTTGCTGATTCAAGTTGAGTAATCACCTCGATCAAACAGGCTTGCCTTGGAGATAAATCTTGTTTCCGATCTTCTCCAGATTGAGGAGTGGTCGCCATAAGGAATCGGACGCCAATCGCACCGCTTTGCTCGATGAATTCAGGTGTTGGATGTCCTGCCTGTTGACAGGCCGTAATGATATTTCGAGTCCCTTCGCCCCATCGCTCGACTAGGCCTCGAAAGTAAAAGACATCTGCAATAAGTGGGTTTCTGGGCTTAGATTCGTGACTTTTGGATAAATCATCAATGCTGATCCCGGCTGGTAATAACCCCGTGCTCCAGATCTCCACGCGATCATCGTAGACTGCCGTACTGATTGATCCTCCGGGTGCAACATAATCTCGGTGACATATTGCATTGACGAGGGCTTCGCGGAGCGCGCTGACCGGAAACAGAGGTTCATCCTTTCGGATCATCGCATCCGGTTCAAGCCTGCCAGCAATAGGCAAATGTCGTTGCAAGAATCTCATTGCCTCGTCAAGAATCGTGAACCCATTGCCATATAAATGTCGATTATCCAAGAATTCGTGTTTTTCTACCCCTTTGAATCGGGCCGCGCGCCAAGATTTCAAAGTGACATGTTTTTTACCATTACTTTCGAACGGCCTGCTGAATATCGAACCGTTCAAGATCCTTTGAAGGGTAGGAGCACTACCCGAGAACTACCCGAGAAACACTACCCTAGAACGAGTTCACCCAGGGCACCTCGGGCGCTCAGCGAAACCGCACAAACCCTCCTTGCGATTTTGCGCAAAAATCCCGACCTCACCCGCGCCGAAATCGCGGTCCAGCTCGGCCTGACCGTCGACGGGGTAAAGTATCACCTTAAGCGTTTGCAAGAGCTCAAGCTCATTCGTCACACTGGCCCCACCAAACGCGGCCGATGGGAATGTTTTTAACGCCCAATTTCCGTGATATCGAGGTGTTCGAGAGCTAACCTCGGCGCCTGCTTAGGTTTTGAAGGGGGGGCGTTTTCAGCGTGCTCCACTGCGCGATGTAATCACCGACCTCGGTCAAAACATAACGCTCGTACTGGATCTTTTGGAGCCGATCAAACTCCTTCGGCGACTGTCCTAACGATTTTTACATACTATGTCGAATTCGTTAGGGCTACCTCAGTAAAAAATTCCAAATCGGTTCGACCAAAACCTTCCCCGCTGGCGTTTCTCGGACTTCGGCAGGACTCGGGCCTCCATGCAAAAGATAGCGCTCGATTGCGCTGTGTTTCCAATCGGACAAAAGACCCAAAGAATGGGGTGAGCCGGATTTGACTTCGATCGCCAGCGTCCGGCTCACAAAATCAACTTCGTGCTGATGACGATCCCTCAAATAACCGGTTTTTTGGCCCTTGCGGGCGACCCATTCAGCCATCACGCCCTCGAAACCAAAGGCGCGAAAACGTTCCTCCGAAATCGGAGCGTCCGACCAATTTCGAGCAATCCAAGAAATCAAAGGATCCCGAAAATAATACTTGCGATTTTTCCGGGCGCTGAGCGTCCACTTCCCCGGAGTGATTAACGGATACTCCGTCAAAATATAGAGATCGTTGGCAAGATCCAGATAATCGCGAACCGTATTATGGGATCCAAAGGAAGACTTTTCGCGAAGATCATCCAGCCCAACAGGCGTCGTCGCAGTTTGTAAAATCGCAGAAAACAATTCGCGAAGGAGCGCGTCATTTTTGCCTGATTTTAAAACATCACCGCGAATCCAATTGAGATAGGTGGATTGCGCCTCAGTCGTTATGCCGTGGTCCAAAAATTCACGTGCGGCGTGCGGAAATCCCCCGATTTTAAGATAGAGTTCAAAGGCGGCATCAGGCCTACCCAAAAGTCCCGCTGAAGGAGCCACCCACTGATAAAAATCAAAAAAGGACATAGGCAAAAGCTCTAAATCGAGTCCACAGCCACGCCGTCCCGGCAAAAGTTCTGCGTGTCGACGTAGGTCAAAAGAATTTGATCCTGTGATCAAGAAATGAACCTTTCCGCCTAGACCCTCATCGATCCATCCCTTCACAGCGCGTTGCCATTCTCGGATATAAGTGACTTCGTCAATGAGGACGATCCCTTTCTTTTTTTTGACCGACTCGAGCCAGGAGCGCAATACTTGGTCAAGCTCCCGGTAATCCTCAATCCAATCTCCTTGAATCAAGGCTGTGGGAACTTCTGTGAAATTGTCCTGACGTAAAAAGGTGGTGATGATGGATTTTAAAAAAGTCGTTTTTCCGACCTGTCTTGGACCCCGCAGGATATGGACTCCACCGCGCTCCGAGGATAATCGTTCTAACAGTTCAGAAAACCGCGGCCACTGCCAATGAAAATTCGAATTTGCAAGGTCGAGGAGATGCCGATCGTTACTCGCCCAGGATTCAAACGAAACTGAGGTTGAAAACTCAAGTAATTTCATGCAAGTAGGTTATATAATTATTTTGTGTCAGTCAAGTGACATAAAATAATTATAACTCCGCCTGGGGCGTGTGGGGGGTGTTTTCCGCTCTTTCTCACCCGCTGGGGCTCACCCGAATTCAAAATTCGGCATTTCCTGACTGTCCTAACGATTTTTACATACTATGTCGAATTCGTTAGGGCTTAACGGCCACCTTAGAGGATCTATTGAGTGAACCTGAAATTATTACCCCCACCTGAAAATACATCGACTGCAGAAGTTGGCGGGGGTATAGTAAAGCCATGCCCCATGCACGTTCCAGGTTGGCGATGACGATGGTCCAAAAAAAGCTTCGGTTTAGTCGTGTGGTGTCGCTTCAAGGGGCGCGCCAAACGGGCAAAAGCTTTTTAGCTCGTGAACTTTTGCCTCGGCGGCTTGCAAAGGCCTTTTACGTCTCGCTCGATTCTAAGCCGGAGCGCGAAATGGCCGAACATTCTCCGGAAACTTTTTTGGCTAAATTCGAAAAAAATCGTCCACTTTTGATTGATGAAGCCCAAAAAGCACCGAATCTTTTTGATGCGGTTAAGCTTCGCGTGGACGAGGCCCCCGCGCCCGGGCAATACATCCTTTTGGGCTCGACCGAATTTTCACGCGAAGTATTGGTGCGTGAATCGTTGACCGGGCGACTCGGGCGAGTCCGGATTTTTCCGATGAGTTACCATGAATTGCAAGGTTTAGAAAAGCAGGTAAAGGGGCCGTCTAGGCGGGGCTTTCTTGAGTCAGTTGATCGAGGAGGAATGCCTGGAATAGCTTTTGTGCGGGATGCAGTCGAGCGACGAGCGTTGATTTTGGATTGGTTGCGATTGATTTGTGATCGGGACTTGGACTTATTTAAAAAATGGAGGTTAGATGGTGAATTAGCTATGCAGATTTTTCGGGCAATTTCCATCCTCGAAATTCCTACCCTGGCCGAGATTGCCAGGAAGACGCGAGTACCGGCGCGTAAAGTAGATACTCATTTGCGGGCGCTGGAACAGCTTTTTGCGATTTACAAAATTCCGATGCATCCGAGCGCGCGTGGCAAGAAGGCTATTTATCTTCCGCTGGATCCTGCGGTAGCCGCCTTCTTTGATGCTTCTTTGCAGAGGAAAATTCAGATATTCTTACTGAATGAACGGCTTTGTGCAAACCACTATGCCGGCCATTCCGAAGTGCGGTTCTATTATTATCGCTCTCGGACTCGTAATCAGATCGACTTAGTCGAAGAGCTTCGAACTAAAACCCGGGCCTTTCAGATTATTGAGTCGGAGACTTTTACGGGGGTTACTTTTGAAATTATGAAAGCTTTTTTGGCTAAGGTGCCGGGCAGCGAAGGGATCATTTATGCGCCAGTCAGTCAACCTTTGAAAATCGAAGGATTTTGGCTTCGACCGTGGGAGGAGATGGTGGTGCTCAACCTGAGCACAGCCACCCATACGAGGTGAGCCGATGCATTTGTTTAGCAGATTTCAATTCTAGAGCCTCTTTCTTGTACGATCTCAAAATACCGATCCTGATTTTTTCTTTCCACAAATGGGCATCGCGAAGTAAGCGGATACGTTTTTAAAATACCTCATTTTTGCCGAGACGTTTTAGACATTCCTTGAATGGCAAGATTGTTATTCCGCGATCCGAAAGAATTTCCGAACCCAGGTAAATACCAAAGGCCTTTTGGATTTTTTTTTCTTCTACTAAAATTCTTAAGGCTGTCGAGTATTCATCTTTCCAGCGATGAGTCGCTTTCACTTCAAAACCTATCGCGCGTTTTCCGCAGACCCAAATAAAATCTACTTCAACGCCGCCGTGCGTCCCCCAGTAGTAGAATTCCCCGCCCAGCAAGGAGGTTAGCCTCTTTCCGGAAAAGGGAGGGGTCTTGTTGAAATCGAAGGAATACGCCTGCCTTGAGAAGGTCGAAATAAACGGCCTTGGGGTAATGTAATTTGACCCAAGTGCTTTTTCCGGTGCCACGAGGGCCAAATAAAAAGAAACTCCTCAGGGGGGCGTTGAGCGATCTTGTATACATCGCCATCAATTATGCCTCATAAATGATGGCAGTCAATACATAGTTACGGACTGTCCCCCGCAATGAAATTGCGCACATTGGCTAGAGATTTCGAGATAGCGGCGGGTACCCCAATTTACCGGACCAGAGTCGCTGCAAGAAATCCTGGTAGGGCAAGCACAGTATCCCGTCCTCAAGTTGTCGAGGGTGGGGTATTTGACACACAAGCAGTTTTTGTACCGACGGGTGCTCTTGGTTGATGGCGCGGAGGTCCCTGAGTTCGTCCGCGCTCACGCGGCTGGTCGACTTGAACTCGATGGCGAGCTGCATGTTGCCTACAATGAGGTCCACTTCAAAATCAGAAGTGGTGCGCCAGTAGGAAAGTTTGAGGTTAGAATGGGTATAGGCCAAATACGCACGGACCTCATGAATCAGGAAGGTTTCAAAAAGATTGCCAAACTCCCTGGTTTTGGGGGGAAGTGGAGGAAGTCCTTTGAGGTGTCGCACGACTCCCGTATCAAAAAGGTAGAATTTTTCGGTTTCGATCAGTTTGCGGGTTTTTATTTTTATCCAAGGATTGAGTCTGAAGCCGATCAGGGTGTCCTCTAAAATTTGGTAGTATTCCCTGACGGTTTTGGGTGAGACACCGCAATCTGCGCCTACTTTTGCATAATTGAGGAGTTCGCCGTTCATGAGGGCCGCAGTTTCGAGAAAACGGTAAAAAGACTGCAGCTTCCGGATTTGGGACTCTTCGATAATTTCCTCTTGAAGGTACTGCTCAACATAGGCTTTTAGAAAGCGATCGGGATTTTTGCTCAGATAATGCTGGGGAATAAGACCTGAATTGAGAGCTTTATTAAGATCGAATTCCTTGATTTCGGCGGATACTAGCGGAAAGAGGTCGGTTCGTAGAGCGCGACCTCCGAGGAGATTTGCGGCGCCCCGTTTGAGTTTTCTGGGTGAAGATCCACAAAGAATAAATCGAGTATCTGTATTTTCAATCAGCCAATGGACCTCGTCGAGGAGTTCAGGGACTTTTTGGATCTCATCCAAAATCACGAGTTTTGGAGCACGAGCCTGGACTTCTTGCCGCAAAAGGGCGGGGTTGATTCGGAGTTTGGCCCGGACATCCGACATGAGGAGGTCATAACGTAAGGCCCGTGGAAAACGTTGGGCAAGAAGGGTGGTTTTACCAGTTTTGCTGGGGCCAAATATCACCAGGGCTCGGGCTTCGTCAAAATCAAGAGGACAGCGTCGTTGGATGGTTGATGATAAACGGGATGTCATAGTTTGCGGGATGTCATGTCTACTTTATAATCAACTGTAAAATGGGGTGTGACGCAGTGGGCATCGCGAAGTAAGCGGATACGTTTTTATAGTTCAAAGATGAGC
>JBBCAW010000065.1:0-18169 GCA_051382295.1 Bdellovibrionota bacterium FG-1
GCTGCGGAAGTCCTTCAGTGAATGACTAAGTCCATCGACTCCCTTTAAATTAAAATCAGGAGCCAGAGAGCCGAGTTCACCTTTTTCAGAATAAGTAAGAGCCATGATGTTTCCTTATGCAAAACCAGTGATCACTTAAGGCCGTTCGGTTTCTTGGGCCCCGAAAACTCGATTTCTCGCGGAACATTGCTCCCGTCAAGGGCCTCCTCGGGTTTATCCTGTCGGACCTCGGCCTGTGGCGTGCTCGTGGGTTTAGCACCGGGATCCGATTTCGACTGGCCGGCCAGCTTTCCTTTCGGCCTCGAACGGGTGATTTCTTTGACGGTTTTTGCGGTTTGCCGATTGATTGCAGAACTCAAGTTCTGACTCGCAGGATTGAGTGTCTGCTTCGCAAGCGCCGCTTTTTGCTGGGGAGTCATTTCGGGATTAGCCTGCAAACCCTTATAAAAATCACTCTGGGCTTTGGACCAATCTTGAAGAGCTTGATCGACTTCGGAAGCCCTCGCGACGGGAGTACCCACGAACCCTAGACAAAAGAGGGTCACTAACCCGTAAAATATCGCTTTGATCTCAACCTGTGTCTTGAATGACCTTGTCATAATTCCCCGCCTCACACTTAAAAAGATAATGCGATTTGTCAAAACCAGAAAACCTGATTAGAATGTTATTCTAGTAGCACCGATTTTGCCAAGATTTTGGTTCGGGGAACCAAAAAGGGGGAATGGCATGAATAGAATACTCAGGGGTCAAATCCTTTTCGTTTTTATCTGTGTAGGGATTCTTGCGGGAACCCCCAGCGCCGCTCGTGCTGAAACTCTCGTTGTCAAAGCGCCGTGCTCGGATGACGCTAAGAGCGGGCTTCATGGCTGCCAAGCGATATTGGTGGATGGGATTAAGCCCTCAGGCCAAATGAAAACAGCGATCCCTTCAGTGGTTGCGCTTTTAACGAAAAAAGTCAAAGCACAGATTGAAGGCGACAAGCCAAATGGCATCTTCGGCTATTACGATCACAAAGATCCAGGTTATAAGGAATTCGATAAAGACGGCCACCTCGTCACTGTCATTCCTGACGGCGAATTTGGACCGACGGTTTGTAATTTGGTCGGGGGTGGACCGTTTGAACCTAAAAAGGCAGAGGGCATGGATCCGAATCACCCAGTGGATCACCTGGGTCGTTCTTGCGGGACACCGGTAAAAAGCATTTCCACACTCGAGAAGGATGGCGGCACACGAGTAGGAAGCTGCTTTTTGTTGGGTCCACCGCCAATTTTTCCACCCACGAATGTTTGGGTTAAAACCACTATCGACAAGACTTGGAGCGCAGATCCCGCAAAAGCCTATGGCACGCTTGAAGACGGCTATATGCGCGGCTCACTTTTGCAGGCTACGACCTGTTTTTACCAACAAGTCGTCAACGAAATTAAAGACAAACACCAGCTCACGGTTTCTACGGTAGGGCCCGACATCCCCAGTCCTTGCTTAATTCTTGCAAAAAACTTCAGCTTTCTTTCAAAAAGTCACCAAGACTCCGTGGCGAGCCTGGCAGGCCAGCTTCAAGGACAAGCCAATATCGAGGATATCCTCAACTTTGATAAAACCTGGGATACCACAAAAACGGGTGCTATCGACATGGGTCCCTTGAGACAAAGTGCTCAGTATCTTGCCAGCGCTCGAGGAGGCCTAGAGGTCATGTTTACTCAGTTAGCTGCTTGCGAAATTTTCACGCGGGCACAGTTTTCTTATGTCGGACACTTTGGAACGCCTGAAAAGCAAAAGGCATTCATGGACCTCATTATCTCAAAAATTGCTTCTCCTTGCTCGAGTGACTGCAAAACTAAGCTGCACCCCAGTGACAAAGATCCCTGTCATTTGCCTACGGATGAGAAAATCAGTGAATGCGCCAATACTTGTCACCAAGGAACAGTCGGAAAAGCGCTTGGAGATTATTTTAAGTCACTCTGGCCTAATAATGGGCAATGCACCGTCTTGAAATAGTAAGGAAGGAACGGGGTTTATGAAAAAGAAAAACCAGAACAGAATAGATGTCCCCTATCTTTTTCTTGCTATCACGCTGACCTTAGGGATGAGTTTGACTTATTTGGGATGCTCTGCGTCAAAATGTGATAAAGATGCAAATGGGAATTTCTACTTAGATTGTCAGACCCCAGACGCGAAAGTTAAAACCTCAAAGTGCTCTGACGGAACCGACCAAGTAACTACGGAACAATGCCGAACTGATGGCACTCCCGCTCCTACCCAACCCGGCAGCGGCAGCGGCCCCGGCGCAGGTGCAGGCGGAATCACTGTTGGCAACGGTGTTGGCAAAAATATTGATAGCGCGAATGCCCTCATCGATCCCAACGCCAAACAGATCCAACTCGCGAATGTCCCCCAAGGACAAAAAGCCACCGAAGGCGGTGCCGGCGCACCCAAACCCCTCGCCCAAACTCTCCCCAACGTTTCCAGTCCTGATTTAACCGGTCGCGCGCGCAACTCCGCTCCCAACGCCGGCGGTGGAGGGAGTGACAGCGGCCAAGGCTTTGGTTTGAGCGGCCTCAAAACGAGTCCCGCCTCCGACTCCGAACAAAACGGGGGTGGGCCAACGCCAGCAGCCTCGGGCGGAGCCGAAGCTGCTTCTGCCTACAAAAGTGGGGGTGGAGCGGGATCAGCCGAAGGTGGCAATGCGGGTGGCCCACTCGGATATGGCGCAGGAGCGGGTGTGGGAGGAGCCGAAGGCGGCAGTGGAAATACCACGATTGAAGTTGGCAAAGATAATCGACCCCTAGCCGATAACCCAACCGCTGGTACCTCAGATCCCGAAGACTACTTCACGCGGCATGGCCTTAAAGACAACCTTTTTAAGATCGTCGAGCGCAAATACCGCGAAACCACCATTCATTGGGTTCAGGTGGATTTACAGACGCCATCCAAATCAGCGCCGTTGCAGTGAAACAATCCCCGACGAGTCCTTATTTGCGGCCTGATTTTTTCGGGCCCGGAAACTCGATTTCTTTCGGGACATTGCTGCCATCGAGTACTACCTCAGGCTTTTGGCTCTCTGCCTCGACCGGTACGGTAGTTTTAGCCTCAGACTTCTTCGCTGCTTTTCCTTTGGGCTCGGTGATCTCTTGAATCGTTTTCGTGGTTTGCTGATTCATTGCAGAAGTAAGCTTCTCGCTTGCAGGAGTGAGTGTCTGGCGCGCCAACTCCTCCTTTTGCTGAGCTGTAATATTAGGATTAGCTCTCAGCCCAAGGTAAAAATCCCCCTGAGCTTTTGACCATTCTTGAAGAGCCTGATCGACTTCGGAAGCCCTCGCGACGGGAGTGCCCACGAACCCTAGACAAAATAGGGTCGCTAACCCACAAAATATCGCTTTAATCTCAAACTGTGTCTCGAATGACCTTGTCATAATTCCTCGCCTCACACCTAAAAATATAATGCGATTTGTCAAAACCAGAAAACCTGATTAGAATGTTATTCTAGTACCATCGATTTTGCCAAGATTTTGGTTCGGGGAACCAAAAAGGGGGAATGGCATGAATAGAATACTCAGGGGTCAAATCCTTTTCGTTTTTGTCTGCGCCGGGGTTCTTATCGGAGCACCCCACCACACCCGAGCGGATGCCCCTATTGTTGTCAAAGCGCCCTGTTCAAACGATGTCAAAAGCGGACTTCACGGCTGTCAACAGATCTTGATCAGTGGAATTCCACCTTCCGGGGAAATGAAAAAAGCGGTCCCTTCGGTGATTGCCCTTTTAAAGAAACAAGTCAAAATACAGATCGAAGGCGACAAAACCACCCAACCTCCCACTCTCGGTTATTACGACCATCACGATCCTGGCTTTATGTTCACTGTTTTCAAAAAAAACAGCAACGATGTTGCATTTCAAAGCAAATCGGACGGCCAAGACTTTGGCCCCACCATCTGCAATCTCGTGGGCGGACATCCTGATTTTGCACCTGATAAGCCCGAGGGACTAAATCCACAACGACAGGATCACTTCAATCAATCCTGTGGAAACCCGATTCAAATTGATGCAAAATTATTGTGGGACGGTGGAACGCCCATATCAGAAAACTGTTTCGCCCCACCTATCCCCCCGTCTCCTTATCCTCTACCTCCCACTAACTTTAGAGTTGGCATTAAAATCCACAAAAACTGGGACGCCAATCCCCCACAAGGCACCCTCGAAGACGGTTATATCCGAGGGGCACTTTTGCAGGCAACGAGCTGCTTTTATCAACAGGTCATTAATGAAGTTCAAAGCAGCCATCAGATCACGATTTCTGATGTGGAACCCAATATCCCTAGCCCTTGTCTCTGGTTAGCAAAGGACCTCGCTTTCCTCGAGAAAAGCCATCAAGACTCCATTGCTAGTCTTTCAGACAAGCTTCTAGGTCAGGCCAATATCGAGGACATCCTGAACTTTGACAAAAATTGGAGCGCCCCCAAAAAAACAGGTTCAATCGATATGGGACCGTTAAGGCAAAGTGCTCAATATCTTGCGAGCGCCCGCGCCGGCCTCGAAGTTATGTTTACCCAATTAGCAGCTTGCGAGATTTTTGCGCGCGCCCAGTTTTCTTATCTCAGCACCTTTGGAACCCCTGATAAACAACAACAATTTATCGACTCCCTCCTTAAAAACATCGCCGATCCATGTTCGTCCCAATGCAAAAGCAAGCTCACTCATTCAGCGCTCTGTAAACCGAGCGACCAAGCCATCACTCAGTGCGCCAATGAGTGCTACCTAGAAAAGCTGCCCAGCGCGGTTGCTGTTCAATTCGGTCAATTTTGGCCTAATGACGGAAAATGCAGAGTTTTAACGCCATAAGGGGCTCTGAAAATATGACTCAAAAAAAACAGATCCAGTTGAAATTCATTTTTAAACTTTTGATCCCCGCGCTGACCGCAGCTATGAGCGTCATCTACTTGGGATGCGGGGCCCCCTTTGAATCAGGAAACCCTATCGGCCCCGTAGCAAAGGATATCCCCAAATGTCTGGATGGAAACGAGCAATTCATGCCCCCGTGCAAGACGCCTTCATCCACGCCAAGCCCCCCTGGCGGCGGAGGCGTTATTAACGCGGCCGATGGAGGAAATGCCGCCGGCAACGGCATCATCAAAAACCTCGATAGCGCAAATACCCTCATCGATCCCAGCACCAAACCGATCCAACTCGCGAACGGCCCTCAAGGACAAAAAGCCACCGAAGGCGGTGCCGGCGCACCCAAACCCCTCACCCAAACTCTCGCCAATGTTTCAGCCCCTGATTTAACCGGTCGCGCGCGCAACTCCGCTCCCAACGCCGGCGGTGGAGGGAGTGACAGCGGCCAAGGCTTTGGCTTTTCCGGCCTCAAAACCAGCCCCGCAATCGACTCCGAGCTCGCTGGTGGCGGCCCCGCTCCAGCAGCGTCGGGTGGAGCCGAAGCCGCTTCTGCCTATAAGAGTGGCGGAGGATCCGGGTCTGCAGAAGGAGGCAATGCCGGCGGACCCCTTGGATATGGCGCAGGTGGGGCGGCGGGAGGAGCAGAGGGCGGCAGTGGAAATCCCACCATTGAGGTTGGCAAAGACAACCGGCCACTCGCCGATAGCCCAACCGCCGGAACCTCAGACCCCGAGGACTACTTCACGCGGCATGGCCTTAAAGAAAACCTCTTTAAAATCGTCGAGCGCAAATACCGCGAGACGACCATGCATTGGGTTCAAGTGGATTTGCAAAAATCGCCGATGCCGGCGCCATTGCAGTAAGCTTCAAGCCACAGTACCCTATTCCCTATGCCACTTCTCACCCGCAATGTCGTATTCCGCCCCGCCCTTCGCCTTTCGAGTTGGCGCAAAATCGCCATCGGCACGTGGCGCACGGCGGGCGATCCCAGCGTGTATGGCGTCGTGGAGATGGATATGAGTCCCGCGCTGGCTTACCTCCAGCAAATCCAAGCCAAAACCGGCATACGTGTCACGCTCTCCCACTTTATGGGCAAGGCGCTGGCGATCACCCTCGCTCGGCACCCGGAAATCAACTGCATCCTGAGATTTGGCCGCCTGTACCCACGCACCGACGTAGATATGTTCTTTCAAGTCGCCAGTGATTCTTCAGGGAAAGACCTTTCGGGCATGACCATCCGCCGGGCAGATCAAAAATCCATCTCAGAGATCGCCACCGAGATGCAGGAACGCATCAATCGAATTCGTCAGGACGGTGATCCCGAATTTAAAAAAATGAAAGGACTCATGGGCAGCCTCCCAGGCTGGATGAGCCGCTTTGTGCTCGGGTTTGCGGGTTTTTTTATGTACACCCTCAACCTCTGGTCGCCCCTGCTCGGAAGCCCGCGGGATCCGTTTGGAAGTGCCATGATCACCAACATTGGTTCGCTGGGGCTCGATATGGCGTTCGCGCCGCTCGTACCCTACTCCCGTGTGCCGCTGCTCATTGCGCTAGGCAGCGCTCGTGAAACACCCGTCGTGCGCGACGGCAAGCTGGCCATCGCTACGATCGCGCAACTTTGTGTCACCCTCGATCATCGGCTGATCGATGGCATGCACGCGAGCCAGATGTCCCGCACGCTCCATCAGATTTTTGCCAACCCTGAAAAAGAAATCGGGCCTATTTATTAAGGGAGTATCGGTATTGTTTCGCCGCGATCCGCTTCATCGGACTCGCTAAACGAGAGGGAAGCTTTTCGCGGTAATGAGGCTGTATATTCGAAAGTCGTTTGAGATCGCCATCAAAGTCCGGCTTAGCTTCGCGGCCGGCTTTGATTTCTGAAAGCCGCTCATAAATGGCCGTATCGTCCGTGACCCTCATCTGACGTACAGAAGAAGGAACCGCCCCGCGGGCGATGGAAAGCGACGTCAGACTAATCACCATGCCACCGTATAGAATCCAAAAATTTTTATTGGTCATTGTTTAAACTCCTACTGACTCAAGGGGCTTATTCTCCCAGCACAATACTGAGTAAGCCCGCTCGCCCTAGAGCAAGTTGAATGCCAAACTTCTTGATTTTTAACGCCTCGCGTAACCCATTGAATTCTCAGTCCCTTCTATGACAGGATTAAGGGGATCTTCTGGCAAACCCTTCAACCCCCTGTTTAAGCTTTAGACAGTGTACCGGACCTTGGACACAATATGACGAACCGTCCGATCCGCCTCATTCACGTACGGCAAAACAACCTCAAGAACATCACCGTTGAATTTCCGTCCAAAAAACTTTCCGTCGTCACCGGCCTCTCGGGAAGCGGCAAGAGTTCTCTCGTCTTCGACACCCTCTATGCCGAAGGTCAGCGCCGTTACGTCGAAAGCCTTTCGACCTACACCCGTCAGTTCTTAGAAAAAATGCCCAAGCCCGACCTCGATGGCATCCAAAACATTCCCCCCGCCATTGCTTTGGAGCAAAAAAACCACGTCGTCAATTCTCGAAGTACCGTCGGCACCCAAACCGAGGTCGTCGATTACCTCCGTATCCTTTTCGCAAAAGTAGGCCGTACCTTTTGCATCGACTGCGGGCACCCCGTTCGAAAGTTGGATTCGCAATCCATTTTAGACTGGGCGGTCCAGTGGCTGCCCGCGCGCAAAGCCTTCATTACCGCTCCGATCGGCGGAACCGCCTCCTCACCTGCTCCCGCCAAAAAAACAAAGGCCAAAGGTAAAAAAACCACCCAGAAAGCCTCCCCTCAAGTGGAATCCCTTTTTCAGGTTCTCAAGGAACAGGGGTTCAAACGCGTCCTTTGGCGAAAATCCGGCAAAACCGCCGCCGCGCGCGCGGGTGAAGTCCTCGATCTCGAAGAGTTTGGTTCGCCCGACTTTCCCAAGATCAAACCCGAAGCCATTGCCGCGGGCGAGTTTTTCGTCGTAGTCGATCGCCTCCGAATCACGGAGACCCCGGATCGCGATACCCGAGGCCGCCTGCATGATTCGATCGAACAAGCGCTGCAAATCGGCCAGGGCCGCGTCGGCTTCTTCGACATGGACTCCCACGAATGGAAAGCCTTCGAAACTCGTTTCACTTGCGAACATTGCGGCAAAGACCACAGTCTTCCCGAACCTCATTTATTTTCTTTCAATAGCCCTTTAGGCGCCTGCTCTCATTGCAGCGGCTTTGGCTTCACCCTCGATCTGGACGAAGCCTTGATCGTTCCAGACCCCTCCAAAACCCTCAAAAATGGCGCCATCGATCCCTTTTCAAAACCCTCCCTTTCCGATTGGCAACGTGATCTTTTTCGTTTTGCCGAGCGACAGGGGATCTCTATCGGAAAACGCTATCGGGAACTCACCCCCGCCGAACGAAAACTCCTTTGGGAGGGAAGTCCGACCGACGACTCTTTTCCCGGAATTATTGCGTGTTTTGAAGAACTTAAACGCTATAAATACAAAATTCATATCCGAGTTTTCATCCGCCGCTATCAAAGCCAATCCCTTTGCTCCGTTTGCAAAGGCGCCCGCCTCAAACCCGAAGCCTTAGCCGTTAAAATCGGCGATCGAAATATTACCCAAGTATTAGATACTGCCATCTGCGACACCATCCCCTGGTTCCAGTCCCTCACTTTTTCGGCCGAAGAGCGAAAAATCGCCCACGAAGTTTTTTCGCAAATTGACCGCCGCCTCGAATTTTTGAACGAGGTCGGCGTGGGCTACCTGACCCTGTCCCGCTTAGCCAAGACGCTCTCGGGGGGTGAATTTCAGCGAATCAACCTCGCCACCCAACTGGGCAACGGCCTTTGCGGCACCCTGTATGTGCTCGACGAACCTTCGATTGGGCTTCATGCAGCCGATACCGCGCGCCTCATTCGCATTCTGCAACGGCTGCGCGACCAAGGCAACACCGTGGTCGTGGTCGAGCACGACCTCGAAGTGATGAAAGCCGCCGATTGGCTGGTGGAACTCGGGCCCGGGGCCGGACGCCGCGGGGGCGAACTCATGGTCGAGGGTTCAGCGGAACGGCTCATGGCCGCGCCCGGATCGGTCACGGGCAAATATCTTTCAGGCGCCTTTAGCGTGGGCAGAGTGCATTCGCCCCGACCCGCGCCCAAGCGGGTTTTAAAACTCACCGGTTGTCGCGAACATAATCTTCAGGGTTTTGACGTCGAAATTCCGCTGGATCGCTTTGTGGTGGTCACCGGTGTTTCAGGATCCGGAAAATCCACTCTGGTTCATAAGACACTCTTCAACTCCCTGGCCAAGCTATTTTACCATGGCACTGAACCCGTCGGACAGTTCGATCGCCTTTACGGAGCCGAACAATTGGGCGGCGTGGTTTTGCTCGATCAAAGCTCAATTGGCAAAAACTCCCGTTCTAATCCCGCGACCTATCTCAAAGCCTGGGACGAGGTTCGCCGCATTTATGCCAATCAGGTCCTTTCGCTCCGGCGCGGTTATACCCCTCAACATTTTTCATTTAATGTGGACGGCGGCCGCTGTCCGATTTGCAAAGGCGAGGGCGAAATCACGCTCGACATGCACTTTATGGCGGAGATCAAGCTGCCGTGCGAGGAATGTGATGGCCGACGTTTCAAAAAAGCGGTGCTCGATGTCAGCTATCGTGGAAAAAATGTGTATCAGCTTCTCAACACCACCATTGACGACGCGTACGAGATCTTTCGCGATAATCCCATGATCGTGCGAAAACTTGGAATTTTAAAAGACGTAGGTTTAGGCTACCTTCATGTGGGTCAAAGCGGCAACACGCTTTCCGGCGGTGAATCCCAACGACTCAAAATTGCGGCCGCCTTGGACGACCGCTATGCCGAGAACCTTTTATATATTTTTGATGAACCCACGACGGGACTTCATCTCGAGGACGTTAAAAAACTCCTAGGCGTCATCCAAGATCTGGTGGACTCCAAACACAGCGTGGTGATGATCGAGCACCACATGGACGTGATTGCCCAGGCGGACTGGGTCATCGACCTAGGCCCGGGCGGCGGTGCCAATGGCGGAGCCCTGGTGGCGTGTGGCTCTCCCGATCAACTCATTCAAGATGAAAACTCGATCACCGGCAGGATGTTGCAGGCGCAAGGGTACCCCAAACACCAGCCCAGACAGTGACGTTATTTCAAATCTTGGTCGTTTTCACTCCAGGGAATCGTCGAGGCTTCAATAATGGGATCCAACACGATTAACCCATGAGCAACGCCCGACGAATCTAACCTGATCCAACTTTCCGCACGAGCCGCAAGCTTAACCTTGATGCCATCATATGGCTTCCAAGCCCCCAACTTTCCTTCAATAGGGTAAAGAGCGGCTGCCCGATGATTCTGGTTCGTCAGCCAAGGATGAGCCTTCAAATCGACCTGAAGATAGGCTTGCGCTTGCGCGGAGTTCCCCCTCCAGTTCGGCAAGATTCGGACGGTTCCCAATAAAAGATACAACTCGCTATCGGCGAGCTCAACGCGCTGATTATAAACCGAGAGAGGATCGGGCATACCGCCGCCTTCACCGCCCCCTCGAGCCCGTTCCAGTTGGCCCGGACAGGCCGGAACGGGCGCCTGATAATCCTTTGAAGCGAGAGCCGCAGTCTGCCCAAACCCTCCTAGCAAACACCCCACCCACAAAATCACCCTACGCAATTTCATACCATTCCCCACCTTTTACGACTGTTTCTGCTTGGCCCCATGCGAGCCCCCCCCCACAAACTGGACTTTAAGCCCAGGCGCTAATCGATAGCCCTCTTTCCAATTCAAGAGGTATTGCGGCTTTCGAACATCAGGCTCGAGAAGTTTGCGGAGCCGGTTGATATTGTAATAAAGTTTATTGTCGTGCGCTTCGGGCCGATAGGATTCTTTCCATACTTTTTCGATGATTTCAGCCTTGGACAGCCCCCGCTCTGAATCATCTCCGGCGCGGTCATGAGCCTTAGAAAGCACTTCAAGAATATGTAAAAGCACATGCTGCTTGCCCAATGAAACAGAACCGGCTTCGCGGGTTTTAATCAAGGCCTGCCGGGAATCGATCATCAAATCCACCGCGTCCTGCTCCAGACGACCTCGCTCAGTCAGGATCTCTTTCTTCATCATGCCAAAACCGGGCCCCGAGACTGCTTTATCCAGCAAATCCAAATACCAGTACGCTTGCGCATAATCTTTCTGCTGCCGATACACGCGCGCGTATCCGTAGAGGGCATAAAGGTGATAATACCAATGATGTTCACCCAAGAAACTGCCGTGCGCCTTTTGATACCACTCCAGCGCGCCTTCAAAATCCCGCTGCTTCTCACATACATTTCCGACCACCATGGCAGCCAGACCATTAATGCCCCGAAGATTTTGATCGCCGAAACGACGCAGTACGCCCTCAGCTAGGCCTCGAGCGCGCAAATAACGACCCCGCTGCCAAAGAAGGGTGGCCAACATCACCCAACCCTTAGCCTCCGCCTCCGGGGGCTGATCCGCGGGATGCGCACGTACAACGCACAAATAGTGATGAACGTACCGTTGCGCGAGCAACAACTGACCCGCGCGCCGAGCAACAACGCCCTTACAGTACCAGGCCATAGGCGGCACATGTTTGAGATGCGCAGCCATGAGCTGCTCCAGCTCCTGATCGTAGGCCCGGGCGGATTCTTCGTCCAACGCATCCGCGGCAAGACGCAGGAGCCCCGAAAGCGCTTCCATGACGAGACGCAAATCGCCGAGCTTCTTTGCGCTTTGCAGCGCTAGCCTAAATGCAACCTGAGCCTCTGCTAACTCACACTTCTCATATCGAAGTTGAGCAAGCTGCAGCCAATTGCGAATTTTTTTTGTCGCTTGCGACGTTTTGGTATGCCTCATATTTTGCCGGAGCGATGGTATGCTATTACAGCGGGCAGCAGAGTCAAGCCCGCGCGATAAAAAGAGGAGCGCAAATGGAACTTTCATTTTTAACGTGGCCTGCCACTCCACCCAAAACTCCCTCGCAGCCACGGATCGCACTCCTTCATGGAATGGGAGGAACCGCTGCTCTTTGGAGACCGGTTGCCGCAAGCCTTGAGAATCATTACTCCCTCATGGCTTTTGACCAACGTGGTCATGGGAAGAGTCGAATCGCTCAACCTGCCGGAGGCCGTGAATCCTCCTCGGGAGGGTACACTCCCTTGGATTTTGGGCAGGACGTCATTGAAACCCTTGCTGCGCAAAATATTCACCCCACCTGGCTGATCGGCCATTCCATGGGGGTCCGGACGGCTTGCGCGGCGGCCCACCTCAAGCCCGAATGGATTCAAGGCTTGATTCTGGTTGATCTGGGCTTTTCGGGCCCCGTGGGCGGCGGACTGGGAGAACCCCTCGCGCAGTTTGTGCGCAAGCTCCCCGTGAGTTTTGAATCCCGCGAAGAAGCTCGCCAATTTATGAATGAGCATTGCCCTGATCGCTCAATTGCGCAGTATTTAATGGCGGTATCCGTGCGAGATGGTGACGGAAGACTGTCGTTTCCCTTTGACCACGGCGCCTTGATCGAAACCATTCAAGGAGCTAAAGATGTGTCGGTCCGAAGCTGGGTTCGCGAACTGGGCGCTCGCGGAATGCCCATCTTGATGATCAGAGGCGCGGAAAGCCAAGTCTGGACGCGCGCGGAATTTGAGGAAGAAAAGCGGCTGTTAGCGGATCTTCCCTCGATTACGTTTCTGGAAATCGAAGGCGCGGGACATGGTTTACCGTTTGAGCAGAGGCTACGGTTTGTGGCAGAGGTGGAAGGATTTATTGGCAAGAACTCGGCGCCCAAACATTATCCTTGTAAAGGATAATCCTTGCGGGGGATAATCCTTGTAAAGGATAACCATGAAACCAACGACCGATCTTATTAATCGCAAAAATGAGATAAAAACGCTCTCTCAGCGTCTTCTAAGCGATCAACTCGTCATAGTCACCGGGCGTCGTCGGGTGGGAAAAAGCCGCCTTCTCACCCATTGGCTTGAAAAAAACCGCGGCTATTACTCGCAAGCGATTGAAGGACCTGTTTCGGTGCAGATCGAACAGCTTTACCTCGACCTCAAACCCCTCTTTCAACGGTCTGCTTTGACGCCAAAAACCTGGTCGGAATTTTTTGAACTCTTGGGAATGCTCAACAAAAATACCCCACAGCAAATCATCCTCTGTATCGATGAGATGCCCTACCTTTTCAAGATGGACCCGAGTTTGCCCAGTATTCTCCAAAAATTTATTGACCACCAGCTCCCCCCTAAAATGCTCCTCATCCTCTGCGGTTCAGGTCAGCAAGCGATGCACCGCTACTTTTCAGAAAATCAAGCCCCCCTCTATGGTCGTGCAGATTGGACCCTCAAAGTTCAACCCATGGGCTATCTTGATTTTTGCGAATACGCGAAGTTAGATTCGTCGCTACTGAAAAATTTCAGCCTGTTTAGCCTAGGAGGCGGGCTGCCAAAATATTGGAAACTTCTTTTGCCTTACGCACACACCGAGGAAGCCGCAGTAACAGCCGCGGATGAGTTATTTTTTTCAGACTCAAGCCCCTTAGAAGACGAACCATGGAGAGTGTTACGTGATGAAAATATCGAGGGAGTTTCTCTTCAACAACTCCTTGAAGTGATTGGTCGAGGAGCCCATAGACCCTCCGAAATGGCCGCTCGACTCGAAGCAAAACAAACAACACTTTCTAAGTCCTTAGCGCTCCTTTTGGACCTTCAACTCATTCAAAGGGAGATTCCTTTTGGGGCCGACGCCAAAAACTCCAAAAAAGCACTCTATCAAATCCAAGACCCACTTCTTCGCTTTTGGTTTTCAACTTTTTCACCTCATCGAACCCGCTGGCGCACCTATACGCCTACCCAAAAGAAAGAACTCATTCATCTTCATGCTTCTAAAATTTTTGAAAAGGAAGTTCGAGCCCATTTAGGGCAAGCGGAGCGGTACTGGAATTCAGAAGTCGAGATCGATGGCCTTGCGCACACCACCCCTTCCACCACTCAAGCATTTGAAGTGAAGTTTCGAGCACTCACGGCACGGGAGAAGGCTGAACATCTTGCAAAATTACGCTCAAAAATTCTTCTCACTCCTTTTGCCCAATCGGAATGTCAGGTGATTGGGTGGAATGAATTTTGCGCCATGTCAATCTCGACACATTCCCAAACCCCCTAAAACCCTCCATAATAAAAAGGTCTCACCCGTTCTCCGGAGGCCCACATGCGCTTGGTGATGATCGCTTCCTTGTTGATGCTTGTCGGATGTAAAGTCTCCTTGATCGGATCGGTAGACTCGCTTGCGGTCTCCGCGCTCAGCACCAGCCCTGCGGACACTGCGACGCCCAACAAGTTTGCCGTGACCGTCACCACTGCAAGTTTTAATACCCTCACCTGCGGCGGTCCTTTTACCGTCACGTCACAGGACTCGACCGGCACGCCGGTCAACGCGACTTCAACGGTCACCGTAGATCTCAGCCAAACCGATGGCGCTCACGGGGTTTTCTACAGTGATGTCAATTGCCACAGCACGACGACAACCGCCACCCTTACAGAAGGAACCAGCACGGGCACTTTCTATTACAAAGACGCTACTGAGAGTGAGACGCCCACCCTGACGGCCACCGACCACGCGGGGGTATTCACTGCGGGAACAGTGACAGTGTCGATCCATGCGCCCATTTTTAAGACCTATGTGTATACCGCCAACTATGGAGACTCGGCGGAGATCGCCGCATTTTCAATGAACACCACGACCGGGGCCCTCACCACGGTCTCAGACTCGAGTAACAATCCCAAATCAAAACTCGGCGTCACCACCTATAACACCGGCAACAGCCCTTGGGGCGTGGTTGCGGATCCGAGCAGTAAATATCTTTACGTTGCTAATGAAGTTCCTGGCACCCTTTCACGATATTCCATTGACGCCGCGACGGGAGCCCTCACTCCGATCCTTCCGGACATCGATACAGGTCTCACAGGCCCCCATTATCCGGTTTTTGATCCGACCGGACAGTTCTTATTCATCGGTGGCCGCACGAGTGAAAACATGCGCTCTTTTGTTTTCAACTCCTCCGATGGATCTTTAACCCCTACGGGTGCCCCGGTCGCATCGGGAGCAACAGGAGGATCCCTCAATCGAATCGTCGTACACCCGACGGCAAACTTTCTTTTGATCGCACTGTCAGGCACGACCAATGGCCAAGATGGGTTCCATTCCTTCGGCTACAATGCAACTACGGGCGTGATTGATTCAGCCGAAACCGGAACCCCCTACGCAACCCCGGGAGCCTACGATATCGGCTTTAACCTCGCCGGCACCCATGTCTATGGACTAACTACTACCGGTGTTGACTCACACCTGATCGATTCAATGGATTTTAACTCGAGTAATGGCCAGCTCACGGGTGGTCTGTCAGGTATGGCGATGACCTACATGTATCAATTGGTCACTCACCCCCTCTTCGACTGGCTCTATTTTTCGATCTCTGGTGCCGGTGGCGGCGGTGGGAGCAACGCCATTCAAGCGAGTCAGATGCTCGGCAACGGAGCTCAAACGCTCACGACATCTGCACACATGCTAAACTATAACTTGACCCCCGGCGCGTATCAAATGGCGATCGATGCCGCTGGTCAATTTCTCTACATTGTTGATGCGAGCTATTGCAGAATCGAGGGCTTCTCGATTAATCAATCGAATGGGGCGTTAACCAGTATTGGAGATCAAACCACGGTTTCAACGGGGGCGACTTGTGATCCGATGTATGCCGGGTCAAAAAGTTTAGCGATTGTGAGAGCGGCTCAGTAAAACGCGGTAAAAACCCCGGTCACCCGCGACACATTCCGCTCCCCAAAAAACCCTGCAATACTAGAGAGGTCACATCTGCTCTCTGGAGGCCCGTATGCGCAAGCTCGAATGGACACCTGTATCGTCTCAAACCATCACTCACCTCATTGTGATGTCGTCGCTATTTATGATGATCGCGGGGTGCATACAGCCCACCCCGATCGGACCTAAACCGATCAACGCTGCCGCTGACGCCTCCGCGAGCGCCAGTGCTACGCCCACACCGACAGATTCTGCCACGCCCCCTCCTCCTCCGCCAGCGGTGGCCCCGACCCCAAGCCCTTCCAGCAGCCCGAGCGCGACCCCTGTCGTAGTAGCCAGTCCAACCTCGGGTATCCTCACGGGATCAGCCACGCCTACGCAAAACACTTGCGTTACCTACACCGCAACTGTGGATCAAAACGCCCTAACCGATATTGCGATTGCGATGAGCAGTAATAGTGGTCATGTCACGCTATTTACTGACACAACTTGCAGCACCGGATCTGGGGCATCGGTCAATCTCACCATTCCAACCGGCAGCGCCTCGGTTCAGTTCTCCATGACTGATACAAATTCAGAAGCCGTCACTCTCTCTGCAGCCGCAACCGGCGGTCTGGTCGGCACGGTTACCAAGGACATCACCGTTGGAGTCGCTCACCTCAATATCTCCGTCGCCGCAGCCACGGCCAAATCCAACGTCTGCCTGGGCCCGTTTACCGTTGAAGCTCAAAACGCAGGCAATACTCCGATCACGATGAACCCCACCCTTTCAGTGACTCTGGCGGGGGCCGGATTAGGCGGAACCTTCTATACCGACGCATGCTCCACTCCTGCAGCAGGCTCGGCGATTACGATTGCTAATGGTGCGAACTCCGGCACGTTCTATTACAAGAGCACGGGTTCGGGCGCGCGAAGCCTCACGGCCAGCGCCGCGAGTGGCGTGATTCTATCCAATACCCTCGCCGCAACCGTCACCCCCAGCAAATTTGCCGTGACCGTCGTTGCCGCCAGCTTCGATAACGCCACTTGCGGCGGACCTTTTACGATTACCTCGCAGAACTCCACGAGCACCACAGCCAATGCGACCTCCACTCTGACCGTAGATCTCAGTCACACTGGGGGCGCTCATGGGGTGTTTTATAGTGACGCGTGTAGTACCACGACAACCACCGCCACTATCACCGCAGGGACAAGCACAGCCACGTTCTATTACAAAGACACCACCGCAAGTGAAACGCCGACCTTGACCGCAGCGGACCATGCGGGATCACTGACATCGGGAACGGTGGGCGTGACGATCACCACCCCCATACCTCTCCTTACAGGATTCTTTGGGTCCACAATGGCGGTCATTAATGGCAAAGCTTATTGCATGGGAACGAATTCCTACGGCGTATGCGGAGTCGGCGATGCGGCCGCCCACTATTCTCCAGTTGCTGTCAACAATGTCACCAGGGTGACGGCCCTCATGTCAAACTCTTCAGATGGTATTAGTTCAGTGAATTGCCTCGTGGACGACGGCAAGGCCAAATGCATGGGCTATGGAGTCATGGGAGATGGAAAGACTGTAGATTGCGCCTATGGCACGGCTTGTACAGCCCTCTCCCCGGTACAAGTTTCTGGATTGGACGCCAGCGGCGGGAGTTCAACGATCGCCACCCAGGTTGCAGGATCAAGGAATGACACATTTTGTGCATTGACACAAAATGGCGCTGTTCGCTGCTGGGGCAATAATGTCGGCGACGGCAGCACAACCTTTTCACTGACCCCTGTTGCCACCACCCTGACCAGTGGAGTAACAAAGATTACAAGTAGTCGCTCGAATGTTCTGGCAGTCCAAAATGGAGCGCTTTATTACTGGGGCGACACGCTACTCACCCCAACCCTAGTCGCGGCCTATGATGGATCAACTGCTGCCAACACGGTGGTCGATGTCGCAGGCGCCAATACTGACAATAATGCCGGTGGTGAACGATTTTGTGCAGTCACCGCCGACGGAGGCGCATCGTGCCAGGATGGCCTTAAGATTCTCCCCGCAGGATCCGGAGCCAGTAAAATTGTTGCCGGCGCGTCCCATGTTTGCGTCATCTACACGGACGGGTTAAAATGCGCAAATCTCAGAGGAGGTCAATACTGGTCACCTATGGGAGACATATCCCTCGGAGACAACGTCACATACAATCCCGGCAGAAGCGGAAGCACCACAAATTTTATAACAGCTATTGGCTTGGTGCAAATCGGCCAAAGCGGAACTCACAACAATGATGGTGTAGGCAGTCCGAGCACCTTTGCCTCGACCGATATTTTGGCCATCGGCACGGGATATGAGCATGTCTGCGTGATCACCGCTGGAAATATGATGAGCTGTTGGGGCGTTAATCACTATGGTGAAATGGGCACAGGCTCAACCGACAACACTGAATACCGCGTTGCCATACCGACAGTGACTGCTT
>JBBCAW010000066.1:0-42590 GCA_051382295.1 Bdellovibrionota bacterium FG-1
CTGGGGCCAATCCGCGAATTTACGGTGGCATCATGTTCAAAGCCGTATTCCTCAAATTGGTTTTTGAGGGGGATTATAGTACTTCTGGAGTTTCCTCGTTGGGCGGAAAATTGAGTTTTGGGTTTTAAAACGGGTGCCTGAGGTTAGGGTGCCTGTTTTTCTCCGAATGTGGATAAAGGGAATGCGGCAAGCTCGACATGGTAGACGGAATCCGTCGATTGGTCGCCCGCCCCAAGTGCTTCAATCTTTTGGATGGTGTCTTGGAGAATCAAACACAATTGATCATATTTATCAGGAGACAATACAAAAGTATGGCCGAGCAAGAGGCGGTGCTTTGCTTTGACTTCGGCGATCGACGCTACTGCCAATGAAGGCATTTCCCGGTGAAACCGCCCAAGCGCTAACCGGAAAACGCCACCGGAACATTGGATGAATTTTAAGGCTGGCTCCACTGTCCCGTCCTCATTTTTCCTGAAAAACCCCGCATTTTCCAGAAAAATGAGCGCTGCTTGAATTTCTTTTGGATCCGCCCGGAATCCGGCCAACGTTGACATTTCACGTATCGCCACATAGTACCAATGAGTTAAGTAGCGCCACGCCTCATACTCATTCGGATTGGCCTTTCTAAATTCCGCAGAATTTTCCAGACGTTTCATGGCGGCGGCGCGGATATCTGAAGATTCAGTTTCAGAGATGGTATAAAGTGCCTCAACGAACTCTTCTTCCGTTCGAGGCAAGTCCATTTGTTGAAGTATTTTTTTATGAATAGAGTAATCGATTGAGTGGAACCTTCTCAATATCTTCACTAATCGGATCGGTTCGATTTGAATCTTTTGAGCAAATGTTTTCAGGGAGCCACCATTTTTGGCGTATGTCTTCATCCAAGAAAGGACAAAGTCACGGTAGTCGTGAAAGTGGTATGGATTTACTTTGGGTCCTGATTACCCGCGCGTAAAATGTCCTTCCAGAGAGCTTCTGCCTTGGTCTTGAGTTGGGCGAGAGCGATATTTGGTTCTTTTCCACTATTCAAAGTGCACCCCCCAAAGACTTCATTTGATGTCGTATGAATCCATTATTATTCAGCCTGGCCCACGTTAAGGGTTTGGATAGTATTGTCATCGAGTTCTACACCCTTTTGGGCCATAGCACTCACGATCGCTCCGAAAAGTAAGGTAATGGTCTGGCTCTTACCGGTGATCGTATAATTTGAAGCAAAGTTAAATTTGAAGGCCGTATTTTGAGTGATATCATGCACGCCTCCTCCTATGCCATTATCGAATTCCACGGCATAGTTGGCCCCCGCACACACGGCTGGGACCACGGCAAAAGTGATGTCAATTTCTGATATAATCGTTCCAGTGGGAATAGCGATGTTGCCGATGGTCATGGGCTGGGTGCTGGACGCGCTGAAACTTAAAAGTCCTCTACCCACTGATGGTTGAGTTGTTCCATTTATGCTCAGTTGTTTGCCGCTTCCATCCAGAAAGATCAAAGTATCATTGCAAACATTGAATTTACCAAAGCTTGAGACTGTAGCAAACGCAGAGCGAGCTCCAAAAAATACCTCTTCGAGGCCAAACTCTGCGATCCTCAGCACTGATTCCAGCCAATGGTGGGGACGATCGATTGAAGCGGCGCTCGATCCGGCCAGAGGCGCAGATTGAAGGGTTAAATTTTCTGAACTGGCTATATTACCTGGGTTGCCCGTGCCGGTTCCGCCACCGCAATGGATCAGGGCAATTGAAAGGAGGAGCGCAGCGGCTGAAAGATATTTTTTACAAATTTCCGTTATCATATTGGCAACCCCTCTTTACTTTTTATTGGATTCATTTTTTTTCAGCGCACACTTGGAGACCGGAAAAAAAGCAAGCTCGACATGGTAGATTTCGTCGCCGACTGAAGCCTCTTGACTGATCGCTCGAATCTCGTCGTAGGCGTTAAGCATAATCCTTTGGATCCGCTCAAAGCGAGAACTATCTACCGGGAGGGTGTAGCCTACAAGATTTCGTTTTTCAGGTGGGGTGGTGTCAATAGACTTTCCAGCTAACACCAACATTTCACGGTGAAACTGAATCAAGGCGGTTCGGTAGATACCCCCCAGACAATCCATAGGCTTGCTCGGCGGAGTCACGCTACCATCGGGCGCGGTTTCGATGAAGCCGTGGTCTATCAGAAACTTCAGCGCGACTTCGATCTCTCGCTGCGAGACGGATTCTTGAAGGCGATCCTGAATCCAAGAGGGATCTGGTTTGAAACCTGGCAATCCAGTCATTTCACGGATCACCACATAGTACCAGTGCGTGAGATAGCGAAAAACTTCGGTTTCTTTCTGGTTGCTGGAACGATAATCCTTGAAGCGGTTCATCCGTTCAAAGGCGGCGACACGTTCCTCTTGAATTGTAGCATTTCCTAAGAGAATCAGAGCCTCAAAATAATCTTGTTCTCGACGATTGAGTTTGAGCGCGGACGCCAGCTTGAGTGCGGTCTTGATGGAGAGATTGCGCTTTCCCGAAAGAATCATCGAAAGATTGCTGACCGAAAGACCGGAATGAAGGGCAAGTGAACGTAAGGAGTTTGAGGACTGGCGCGCTTTTGTGTAGGCGAGCCAGTCCCTTATAAACTCACGGTATTCGTGGTAGCCGAATATCTCAGGCCGAGAGGACTTTGGGGTTTTTCCGCTAGAGTTTGCCATAAACGGCCATTCTTTCGTCTTTTTACGGGTTGGTCCAGTGTTTGGCTTATTGTGCTTGGCCCGCACTGACTGTCTGGATTGTGGAATTACTTAGTCCAGCGCCCAGCGCAACCATTCCGTTCACAATTTGCCCTAAGAGCAAGGTGAGGTTTTGTGCGGAGCCAGTAATGGTCACCGGTGTTGAAAAGGTGAACTTGAATGCCGTATTTTGAGTGATATTGATCGGGCCTGAACCGGGGTCAAACTGAACTGCGTACGAAAAGCCCGGGCACAGCGTGGCGCTGATTGCAGAGGTGATGTCGATTTCCTTGATTTGCGTACCCGCCGCGACGTCCAAGTTTGCGAGCGTGGTATTGGAAGTGGACGCCGATGAAAAGCTCAGCAGGCCTAGCCCGGCTTGGTTGGTTGAACCATTGACCGCGACGGTATTGCCGTGAGTGTCGGTTAGAACTAAAGTGTCATTGCATATTTTGAGAGCACCAAAGGAGGAAACTGCGGCATAGGCTACGCGTTCGCCGAGTAGAAATTCTAGAAGTCCTGAAGTCAACGAAGCCGCGCTGGCCCCGGCCAGGGGGGCTGCCAGGAGCGAAACCTTGCCAGCAGCAATGGGGGTCACGGCCGCGATTGGCGCCTTGCCGCAGCCTGTGGCGAGGATGATGGAAGCGGCGAAAGCGTGGGCCCAGTGGATTTGATGTTTGGGGGTCATGGTACTACTCCTTGTTTTGGTTACTGCGGGCCTAATGCCCATGTATTAAGAATGTGGCACCGCACTGGAAAAGTCAACTATATGTTCTCAATACGTGCGCTAAAAATTCATTTATCATAAAATCGACAATTATTTTAACCAGTTACAAGATTTAATGTTCACAATATTTATGATTTTTTTAAGCTTTGTGAACGGTATTAGAATATAGCCCTGACTCTAGATTGAGTGCAGTCCTCTTTCCTTGTCTTTTAGGTGAGAGCTGAATAGATTCGGACGATGCCTAAACTCTCTGGCTTGAGCCTGAAGCATCATCTTCGATGTATTTTGAGTGAATTGAAGGATCGAAAAAGCATTTTTGGTCTCCCTCAAAGTAAGTTTTTTCTCGGACATGAAGGACTCGATTTTTCGGTCCAGTTTCATACGAGGCGCCCTTTTACGCCCCTGGGTCCGGCTGCGGGCCCTCACACTCAGATGGCCCAGAACGTTGTGCTTGCCTACCTGGGGGGCGCCCGGGTTTTTGAACTGAAAACCGTGCAGATTCTCGATGAGCTCGAGCTTCCTCGGCCCTGCATCGATGCGAGAAATATTTGCTTCAACGTGGAATGGTCCCAAGAGCTGAAACTAGAAGAATCACAGGATGAATACTTCAAAGCCTGGATTCTGCTGAAGTTGGTCGAAGAGCTCGAGCTTTTGGGTAAACCGAAAGGTGATCCGTTTTATGAGTTCGCCTTTGATCTTTCGGCGGGCTACGACTTCAAGGGGATTTCGAGCCCGAAAATGAGTTCTTGGCTTCGCAGTTTTCAAGAGCCGCAGGAACTTCTCGGTAAGATGATTGGGGAGATTTCCGGGGAGTTTCCACAAGCCCGAAATTTGAATTTGGCCGGGTCGATTTCAGACTCTCTCACGCTTTCTACGTTTCACGGTTGTCCCAAGGATGAAATTGAAACGATCGTCCGCTATCTCATCCACGAGCAGGGCTTGCACGTCGTCGTGAAAATGAACCCCACTTTGCTGGGCTACGAATGTGTTCGAAAAACACTCTTGGAAGACCTCGGTTATCATCAGCTCAAACTCGATGAAAAGGCTTTTCAAGGCGATCTTTCGTTTGCGGATGCGGTTCCAATGATGAAGCGATTGCAGAAGTTCGCCCAAGAGCGGGGTCGAAACTTCGGAGCTAAGTTTTCAAACACCCTCGTCGTTCAGAATCATGACAAGGTTTTCTCCGATCGCGTGATGTATCTTTCGGGAGCACCGCTCCATGTGCTGGCGATGAACACCATGCAGCGTTTTAGCGCGGAGATGGATCCGGGTTTTCATATTTCCTTTTCGGCTGGGATTGACCGCGATAATTTCGCCGACGCGGTCTTATGCGGCATGAAGCCGGTCACGACCTGTACGGATTTATTGAAGGAAGGGGGCTATGGCCGCCTCAGCGCGTATCTGGACCACCTCGCCGCCGAGATGAAGGCGGTGGGCGCCCATTCCATCGCGAGTTTTATCGCAAACAAGGGTGGAAACCCTCACGAGATCGTCTCGCGGTTGGTGACGAATCCAAAATACCATTTCAGCCAAAACAGCGGACTTCCGAAGGCTTCTGAGGCGCGGCTTCAATTCTTTGATTGCATCACTTGCAATGTCTGTATTCCAGTTTGCCCCAATGCGGCGAATTTCTGGATCAGTGCTGGCAAGACTTCTGAGGGGGTCACTGATTTTGAATTCAAATCGGGCAAGTTCCATCCTGTTCAAAGTGAATCCTTAACGTTGGTTCGGCCCAGGCAGATCGCTCATCTCGCGGAATTTTGCAATGAATGCGGAAACTGCGAAACCTTTTGCCCCGAGGATGGGGCACCCTACCAGGTCAAACCTCGATTTTTTCTTTCTGAAATGAGTTATCGGGCTACTCCCGCGTTGGATGGGTTTTGCCTTCAAAGCCCCTGGGAGATGAGAGGTCGACTTGCGGGGCAGGAATATCGGCTCAAAACTGACGCCATCGCAGAAGAGTTTCTTTTTGAAAACTCTCGTTTTCGGTTGGTTTTGCAAAATGACGGAAGTTTGGTGCAAGGCGAAGCAATCGACGACGACGCGAAGGATTCTGCCGAGCGGTTGAATATGCGCCCCTTCTACGTCATGAAGGTGTTGCTCGCCGGGCTGCATAAAACTCCAGAAAATTTTGCAAAAGTGCTTTTAGTCGGTCCAAAGGAAAATCCATGAAACCCACGCGAATCGCCTTCAACCCCTACAACGAAAAAAAGCCAAATTACTCTGAAAATTTTCTAGCGGATGACTCGCTTCCCTTTCATCGTTCGCTGGAGGGTTACGGTCGAACCCCTTTGCGCGAATTGCCAGCTCTGGCCAAGGAACTGGGAGTGGGAAGGATTTTGGTCAAAGACGAGGCTCACCGTTTTCAACTCAACGCCTTTAAGGGGCTGGGTGCGGCTTACGCCATTTATCGTTTCATCAAGCAGAAATGGGAGGAGAAGTTTAAGTCACCTTTCAATTTTGAACTTTTCAGTGGAACCGACGCGATTCAGAAATTGGGCACGTTTACGTTTGCGTCGGCTACCGACGGCAACCATGGCCGGGCTGTGGCCTGGACCGCAAGAAAACTGGGACAGAAGGCCGTGATTTTTATGCCTTCCAATACGGTAAAAGCCCGTATCGAGGCGATCCGTCGCGAAAATACCGAGGTCGTGATAGTTCAGGGCACGTACGACGACACCGTTAAGCGCGCTGCTGAAGAGGGAAAGCGCAACGGTTGGCAGATTATTTCAGATACGGCGTATGAGGGGTACACCGAAATTCCTCGTTGGATTATGACCGGATACACTACGATTTTTCGTGAAATCGACGAGGAGCTAGAGGGTTCTCATTTACCCTCACCTGACGTAGTGATTGTTCAAGCGGGAGTGGGCGGCTTGCTTTGTGCAGCGGCTGACTATTACGTTAGAACCATGGGCGAAAAGCGTCCCAAGCTGGTTTGCGCAGAACCCCTCGATGCGGATTGTCTGCTCGAATCAATTATCTCCAAGAATGGCGCGATCGCTTTGGCGAAGGGGGGGCAGAACTCGATCATGGCCGGCCTCAACTGTGGAACACCCTCGCTGCTTGCCTGGCCCGTGATTCAAAAGTCCGTACATTCCTTTGTCGCGGTCGATGACGACTGGGCTAGATGTGCGATGAAAACTTTTTATCATCCACGAGGCAATGATCCTAAAATCACCTCAGGTGAATCCGGAGCGGCCGGTCTTGCGGTTTTGCTCGCTCTTTGCGGTGAAAGTGACTTAGCGGCTGCCAAGACCAGGCTTGGGCTAAACGAGCAATCGACCGTGTTGTTGATTAACTCTGAGGGTGATACCGATCCGGAGAGTTTTAAAGCGATTATCACGACCTTAGGCTCCGAAGCGGAGAAATATCGCGGGGACTGTGCGCAGTTTTTGCGGGAACTGGTTGCGATTCCGAGTCTCAGTACGCAAGAAGAAAACGTCGCTGCGCGAATCGTGCGGGAGATGAAAAAGCTGGGTTTTGATGAGGCCTGGACCGATGACTACGGAAATGTGATTGGCCGAGTTGGCAAAGGCCCGATACGCATCGTGTTTGATGGTCACATCGATACGGTGGGAATCGGGAATCGGAGTTCGTGGTCCTATGATCCCTTTCAGGGGAAAATAGAAAATGGCTACATTTATGGCCGAGGCGCTTCTGATAATAAAGCCGCAAACGCCGTTCAGGTCTATGGTGCCGCACTTTTTAAGAAGTTGGGCAAACAGCTCGATGAGGTTTCAGTTTACGTCGTGGGCTCCGTGCAAGAAGAGGACTGCGATGGCCTGGGGCTGAAATACGCGCTCGAGAAATCCATCGGAAACGTGGACTTTGTTTGCCTGGGCGAGGCCACTGAACTTGCTATTTATCGTGGACACCGGGGACGAGTGGAGATCGAGGTGAGTGCTCGCGGCGTTTCTTGTCATGCTTCCGCGCCGGAACGGGGACAAAATGCTATTTATCGGATGATGAAGTTGGTGGCCGACATCGAAAATCTGCACGCGAATCTTGCGCCCGATCATTTTCTTGGCAAGGGCTCAGCAGCTGTGACCCATATTCGGTGCGAAACTCCGAGTCTTTGTGCGGTTCCGGACTCTTGCACGATTCACATCGACCGGCGCATTATTCCGGGTGAGACCCGCGAATTTGTTATGAAACAGATTCAGGCACTTCCGGAATTTGATCCTCAGTCCATGGAAGTCAAGATCCTCAACTACGACGTGCCTTCTTATAAAAAGATGAGTCTCGAGACCGAAAAATATTATCCAAGCTGGGTTTTGCCGCAGGACCATCCCTTGACCCAGGCCGGGATAGCGGCTGCGGCCGAAGTGCTGGGCCGGAAGCCAGAAATCAGCAGATGGGTTTTTAGCACCAACGGGGTATCCAGCATGGGCTTGCTGCAGATCCCCACCATTGGTTTTGGTCCGGGGCAAGAAGAGGACGCTCATACCACGAACGATCGCGTGAGAATCGAGGACCTTGTGACCTCGGTGGCGTTTTACGCGGCACTCCCTGGCCAGATTGCATCAAGAAGGTAATGTGATGGAATTCAGTTTAAACGGAAAAAAACAAGGTTTTGTTGGGGATCCTGAGCTTTCATTGTTTTCCTATTTACGGAAACATGCAGGACTCATCAGCCCTAAGGATGGCTGTAGCGGCGAGGGGGTTTGTGGTGCTTGCTCAGTGCAAGTGGACGGCAAGCCGATTTTTTCGTGCGTTCCGAAAATGAAGACCATGGCGGGTAAGTCGATTGTCACTCTTGAGGGCATCGAACCCAAGCGTCGTGAAGCCTATGCGGAGGCGTTTACAAAGGCGGGTGGAATCCAATGCGGATTTTGTACACCCGGGATCGTGGCCCAAGCGGATGCGCTTTTGAATCGCAACGCGGATCCGACT
Source organism: Bdellovibrionota bacterium FG-1 (assembly GCA_051382295.1). Taxonomy (GTDB): domain Bacteria; phylum Bdellovibrionota; class UBA1018; order UBA1018; family UBA1018; genus JBBCAW01. The sequence continues at coordinate 8,334 of JBBCAW010000066.1, forward strand.
CGCCAAGAAGTCGTCAATACCGTGAACCGCAATATTTGTCGCTGTACAGGCTATCATAAAGTGGTGGATTCAGTTTTGCTCGCGGCTCAGCTCATTCGTGATGGAAAGAGTACGTCTGAGATTTCCGCGACACTCGGTCAAGTGGGTGGACGCTATCCCAAGTATGATTCGCGCTTGGCCGTCTTGGGTGAGCGTCCGTTTGTGTGTGATTTGAAGATGCCGGGAATGCTTTATGGCGTATTGAAATTTAGTGATCACCCTCGCGCTCGGATTCTGTCGATTGATACTTCTGTGGCAGTCAACGTCCCGGGAGTGACCCGGGTTTTTACCGCAAAAGATATTCCAGGGGCGCGCAAGATCGGCTTAATTATTCCGGACTGGCCGCTCATGGTAGGCGAAGGTGAGATCACGGGCTACATTGGCGACGTTCTTGCGTTGGTTGTGGCATCGTCAGAGGAGATCGCGCGCGAGGCTGCGAGCAAACTTGGGGTGAAGTACGAGGTCTTGACGCCCTTGACGGATCCTTTCGAAGCGATGAAACCCGAGAGTCCGAAGGTTCACGAGCAGCGCCCCGAGTATGGTAAAGGAAGGGGCAATATTCTTTCGCTTTCGGAAGTCAAACGCGGCGACGTGGAGAAGGTCATTCAGGAATCAGCGTTTGTTGCCCAAGGTCGTTATACGACCCAGAGAATTGAGCACGCCTTTCTTGAGATGGAATGCTGTGTCGCTGAACCCATTTCGAAAAATGCCGAAAATGCGGAAGGCGTTCGGGTCTATTCGCAGGGACAGGGCGCATACGAAGATCGCAAGCAAATTGCAAAAATTTTAGGCCTGGCCGAAAAAGACGTGAATGTCATTCAGGTCCAAAATGGCGGCGCGTTTGGCGGAAAAGAGGACCTGACCGTACAAGGTCACGCCGCGCTGGGCGCTTTTCTTTTGAAGCAACCCGTGCGCGTGGCACTGACGCGTGGCGAGTCGATTCGCATGCATCCGAAGCGGCATCCTTTTGTGATGGATTATGTCTTGGGTTGCGATCGAAACGGGCGTCTGACCGTACTTAAGGCTGAAATCGTCGGTGATTCAGGGGCCTATGCGTCCGTCGGAATGAAAGTGGTGGAGCGCGGAGTGGGTCATGCTTCAGGCGCGTATTTTGTGCCCAATTTTCAGGTCAGCGGCACGGCGGTTTACACGAACAATGTTCCTTGCGGCGCGATGCGCGGTTTTGGTGTGAACCAAACCGCCTTTGCGATGGAGAGCTGCATGGATGAACTTTGTGAAAAAGGGGGCTTTGATCGTTGGCAGTTTCGTTTCGATAACGTGATCAAAAAGGGAGATCGTACTTCGACTGGCCAGATCATTCGCGACGGCGCGGGTTTACAAGAAACGCTGCTCGCGGTTCGCGATGACTTTTACAAGGCCAAGTACGCGGGGCTCGCGTGTGGAATCAAAAACACCGGCATTGGCAACGGTATGCCCGATGTCGGTGAGGTCATGATCGAGTTTTTGGCGCCAAGTGATCCACCAAATCTGGCCAAGCCGGTTCGCGTCGTCATTCACCACGGTTGGACTGAAATGGGTCAGGGCGTACATACCATGGCCATTCAGTCGTTGTGTGAAGAGACGGGCCTGGATCCTTCGTGGATGGAGGTGCGGGTCGATACTTCGTATGAAACGGTTTGCGGCATGACCACGTCCTCTCGGGCGACCTCGTTGGTGGGTAATTCGATCATCCAAGCCGCTAAGGCATTACGTGAGGATCTCAAGGCGCATTCGGTTCAGGAGTTGATCGGACGACGTTATCCCGGTAAATGGATTTGTGATTGGACGACAAAGCCGGGCACAGGCGCAAAGGAAGAAATCACGCATTACTCGTATAGCTACGCAACGCAGCTTGTGGTTCTGGATGAAGGCGGAAAAATCGATACCCTCTTTGCGGCTCATGATGCCGGCAAGATTATGAACCCGACCCTTTTTGAGGGACAGATCGAGGGTGCCATTCATATGGGGCTTGGCTACGCCTTGACTGAAAATCTACCGATGGAAGGGGGTTTTCCGCTTTCGTTGAAGCTGAAAGATTGTGGCATTCTTAAAGCGAAAGGCTTGCCCAAGATCGTGGTTCGTGGTGTTGAGGTCAAGGATTCAGTCGGCCCGTATGGGGTCAAGGGTGTGGGCGAAATCGGTTTAGTTCCAACCGCTGCGGCGGTGGCCAATGCTTTTTATCAGTTTGACAAGAAACGGCGCTATAGTCTGCCGCTCTATAATGCAGAAGGGGAATTAAAATGACGAAAGTAAAAGTCGGAGTCATTCAGTGTTCAAACGCGCTTTCAAAAGGCTCGATCGAGGAGATCAAGACCGCCATGATCGAGAAGCATCTTAAGCTCATCGCGCAAGCGGCGGAGAAGGGTGTGCAAATTTTGGGGTTGCAGGAGATTTTTAATGGGCCGTATTTCTGCGCCACTGAAGATAAAGAATGGTATGCAGCGGCTGAAGGGGTTCCGGACGGGCCTACGGTAAAGATCATTCAGCAGCAGGCCAAAAAATACAATATGGTCATCGTGGCTCCGGTTTACGAAAAAGAGCAGCGCGGGGTATATTACAACACGGCGCCGGTGATTGATGCGGATGGAAGTTATCTCGGAAAGTACCGAAAAATTCACATTCCTCAAGGTTCGAGCTTTTGCGAAAAGTACTATTTTAAGCCCGGAAATTTAGGGTTTCCGGTTTTCAAAACCAAGTACGCGACGATTGGCGCCTATATTTGTTACGATCGCCATTTTCCAGAGGGTGCCCGCGCGCTGGCACTGCGGGGGGCGGAGATTATTTTCAATCCTTCGGCCACGATCAAGTCCACCAGCCAATACATGTGGAAAATTGAACAGCCGGGGCTGGCCTGCGCCAACGGCGTCTACGTTGCGACAATTAACCGTCATGGTTGGGAAGAGCCTTGGCGGCACGGTGAATTTTACGGAACGAGCTATATCGTTGACCCCAAAGGCCGCATCATTGCGGAAGGCTCTGAAGATCGGGATGAAGTCGTGGTCGCGGAATGTGACCTGGATCTGATCGATGAGGTTCGGCACAACTATCAATTTTTCAGAGATCGTCGGCCAGATGCCTACGGTGATCTCGTTGATCCCAAATTTTGATGGGCGCTCAATGACTTCAGCAACGGAAATTCTGCTGATCAAAAATGCGACGGTCATCACGTGGGGTGGCCCCCAGTCGACGGGGCCGCGTTTTCGTGTGTTGAAAAATCATTCGATCATCGTTATGGGGGGAAAGATCAAGTCGATTCGACCCTCGGAAGCCCAGGCCGATGGTATGGATGCCCAGCAGGCCGCTACGGTGATCGATGGGACGGCAAAAGTGGTTCTTCCGGGGTTAATCAACGCGCACATGCATTTTTACAGCACCTTTGCGCGGGGACTCACAAAGGCGGCGCCCTCCAAGAACTTTTTAGAGGTTTTGAACCATCTGTGGTGGCGGCTGGATCGAAAACTCACGATCGAGGATGGTTATTTCAGCGCGCTCGTGGCGAGCATGGATGCGATCAAACACGGGACGACTCTCTTGGTGGATCACCATGCGAGTCCTTTTGCAGTTCGGGGATCGCTCTCGGCCATAGCCAGGGCAGTGCGAGAGGCTGGGGTAAGGGCATCGCTTTGTTACGAGGTGTCTGACCGTGATGGGGATGAGGTGGCGCAACAGGGGATCGACGAGAATCTTGAGTTTATCGAGTCCACGCGCCAAACCGGGGATGGATATCTTCGAGCCCTTTTTGGACTTCATGCCTCATTTACGTTGTCTGACAAGACTTTAAAAAAAGTGGCCTACGCAACAAAGGACGTGAAACCAGGATTTCACATTCACGTGGCCGAAGATCTTTCGGATCAGGTCGATGCGCAGGCAAAGTTCGGTTTGATGGTGGTTGAACGATTAGATAACTTTGGTTTTCTTGGACCGGATACGATCTGCGCACATGGCGTGCATCTGGATGATGCGGAAGTGGAGCTTCTGCGGAAGACGCGTACCATTGTCGTGCACAATCCTCAATCCAACATGAACAACGCGGTCGGCGCGGCAGATCTTTTAAAGCTAACGAAGAATGGCGTTTTGGTGGGGCTCGGAACTGATGCCATGACCACGAACATGCTTGAAGAACTTCGTGCGGCGATTTGGCTCCAAAGGCATCATCATGGAAATCCAAGCGCGGGATTTGTGGAAGCCGTCGAGGCCCTGATTTTCGGGAATAGCCAGATTGCCACTCGTTACTGGGGCGTGGAAGCGGGAGGTCTTTTTACGGGGTCTCACGCGGATCTCGCGCTGTTGGATTATGATCCCCCGACCGAGTTAAACGAGGAGAGTTTTTACGGTCATCTCGTTTTTGGAATATCTCAAGCGTCGGTGGATACGACGATTTGTGACGGGCGAGTGCTCATGCAAGGTAAAAAGCTCCTGCATCTCGACGAACAACAGATCATGAAAGAGGCGCGTGCGCTCTCTAAAAAACTTTGGGAAAGATTTTAGGTCTGGACTTAGTGCCCAATGACCCGCGACCAATGGGGAGATGGGTTAAGAACTTTGTTTTCTAAGTAGTTGATTTTAAATGACAATAATAGCTATGAGCATTTAGGTGTAATTATGTAATACTTAAATGGCCGGAGGACATTGTTTGTGAAAATCGGCTCACGAGGAAGACCTTTGATTGGAATTCGGCGGAAAGCGCGCATCTGTCTGAGCGTCGACCCCCTAGTGATTTCGGAATTGAAGGCCCGCGCTGTCGCAGAGAAAGCGAGTGTGAGTGAGCTAGCCTATCGCCTAATCAAGCAGGGGCTTCAGCCCCGGCAAAAAATTCAAATTTCTATCCCTTCAAAATCAGTCGCTGAGTTTTGTCAGAGCCATGGGATCAAAACACTCGGCGTTTTTGGATCCGCTTTGACGGAACGTTTCAATCAAGAGAGTGACGTCGATCTTTTGGTTGAGTTTAAAGAGGGCAAAGTGCCGGGGTTTTTCCAGATTGTGCAGATGGAGGAGGAGCTAGCGACAATTTTTGGTGGAAGAAAGATCGATCTGAGAACTTTTTTTGACTTGAGCCAATATTTCCGTGAGCGAGTCAAGAGCGAGGCTGAAGCGATTTATGCCGCGTGACCAATGAGCTAAGAAAGCGGGGAATGAGGATACTGTCAGGTTGTGCCATATTTTGGATGCTATTGAAGAGTCGCTCTCGTTTGTGCGCGGAAAAAGTCGCCGTTCGTTGGACGAGAATCGAATGTTGTCCTTGGCCCTCATTCGCGAAATCGAAGTCATTGGCGAGGCGGCGTCCAGGGTTTCTGATGAAATTAAAAATTCCCATTCAGAAATCCCTTGGGGTGCGATCATCGGAACAAGAAATCGTCTGATTCACGGATATTTTGATGTCGATTTGGATATCGTTTGGGCAACGGTCAAGACGGATTTGCCCGCTTTAGGTAAGCAATTGAAGCCTTTGCTTAAAAGAAAGAAATTTCAAATTCCATTAAGGTATGGGAACTCCGGAAAAATCCGCTGAATTTCCTCCATGGATAACACGCGATATGCCCCCGGCTGTAGGTCCCCTAATTCCAGAGGGCCATAGGCGACCCTTTTGAGGCGGGTGACTTCGTGTCCGATGGAGGCAAACATCCTGCGGATTTCCCTGTTCTTTCCTTCTCGCAATTCAACTGTGAGGTGAGATTCTTTTCCGCTGGCTTTACGAAGCAAAATACGCTCCGCGCAAAGAGACTCGCCGCGGTCCTCTAGGCCGGCGCACAGATGGGTTATTTCGTCAGGGGCGACTGTTCCGCGGACGGTCACTAAATAGGTTCGGAGGATCCCCGTTTTGGGGTCCGTCAGCCAGGCTGCGAGCTGGGTCTGGTTGGTTAAGATGAGGAGGCCACTGGTCGCCCAGTCGAGACGCCCCACAGCAATGAGATGAAGCTTTTCCTTTGCAAACAGATCAAAAACGGTAGGGCGATTTTTCTCGTCACGATGGGTTGTCATCACCCCTCGAGGCTTATTCAACACAAACGCCTTAAAGTCCGCTGATTTTGCGATTTCACCGCCCAACTCAATGCGGGCCTTTTCAGGAAAAACCGCAAAAGTCGGATCTCTTCGGAGAACGCCGTTCACTCGCACTTCACCGGCAAGAATGAGACGCCGGGCCTGTGTCCTAGAGGCGAGGCCGAGTTTGGACAAGGCCCGTTCGAGTGGCACATAACCCGGTTTATTTTTGCTTCTCAACACCGTCTTTTCTTTTCTCCTGCTGGCCTCTTTACTGAACTGTGATTTTAGGCCATTGTGGCCAAAAAAGGGAGCTTTAATTTATGAAAGCGCTTGTCAAGAAATACGCTGAAAAGGGCCTCTGGTTAGAAAATGTTCCTGAGCCCCAAATGGGGGATCAGGATGTTTTGATCAAGATCCACAAGACCGCGATTTGTGGCACCGATGTTCATATTTACAAGTGGGATGAATGGGCTCAAAAGACCATTCCGGTTCCGATGCATGTGGGTCATGAGTTTTATGGCGAAATTGCCCGGTTGGGCAAATCCGTTAGCGGCTTGAGTATGGGTGAGCGTGTTTCAGGTGAAGGCCATATCGTTTGTGGTCATTGTCGCAATTGCCGGGCGGGGCATCGTCATCTTTGCAACAATACCATGGGGGTTGGCGTCAATCGTCCGGGCTGTTTTGCCGAGTATTTGGCGATTCCCGCCAGTAATGTCTTTCCACTCCCCGAAGGCATTAGCGATGATGCCGCGTCCATTTTGGATCCGTTGGGCAACGCGGTCCATACCGCACTTTCCTTTGATTTGGTCGGCGAAGATGTTTTGATTACTGGCGCGGGTCCGATTGGAATCATGGCGGGCGCGGTCGCGGTTCATGCCGGCGCGAGACATGTGGTCATCACCGACGTCAATGAGTACCGGCTTGAGCTGGCTAAAAAGATGGGAATTAAAAACGCGATTCACGCGGGGCGAACCACTCTGCCAGATGTCATGAAGAACCTCGGAATGACTGAGGGCTTTGATGTGGGCTTGGAGATGTCGGGGAATTCTTCGGCGTTTAGCGATATGATTGGCGCGATGAACCATGGCGGCAAGGTGGCGCTTCTGGGAATTTTGCCAGCAAATACTCAGATCTCTTGGGATCAGGTGATTTTTAAGGGCCTTTTTATCAAAGGTATTTACGGTCGTGAGATGTTTGAGACCTGGTACAAGATGTGCGCGATGATTCAAAGTGGTTTAAATATTAAGCCAATTTTTACGCATTATTATCCAGTGGCGCAGTTCAAAGAAGGTTTTGAGGCGATGCTTTCAGGTCAGTCTGGCAAAGTGATTCTTGATTGGAGAAATATTTAATGTCTTACTCAACAAGTCGTGCAGTTTACGCCGAAATTTTAACAGGAATTCGAAAGGACGGTCTTTTTAAGGATGAACGGCTGATTTGCTCGCCGCAGGCCGGCCTGGTCAATGTGCGCTTAGCCGGGGATTCTCCAGAAAAAAAACAGCTCAATTTGTGTTCCAATAATTATCTGGGTCTTTCGAGTCATCCGGAGGTTTTGCAGGCGGCCCACGATGGGTTGGACAAGCGCGGTTACGGGATGTCCTCGGTTCGTTTTATTTGCGGCACGCAGGATATTCATCGCGAACTGGAACACAAGATGAGCCGGTTTTTAGGCATGGAGGATACCTGTCTTTTTGCCTCCTGTTTTGACGCAAATGGCGCCCTTTTTGAGGCGATTCTTTCAGCGGAAGATGGAATTTTTTCGGATCGCCTGGTGCATGCCTCGCTCATTGATGGGATGAGGCTTTGTAAGGCGCAGCGTTTTATCTTCGAACATCAAGATATGAAAGAGCTCGAAGAAAAACTGCGCTCCGCTCAGTGCCGCATCAAGTTGATTATTACGGATGGTGTTTTTTCGATGGATGGCGATATGGCCAAGCTGGATCAGATTTGTGATCTGGCCGACAAGTATGGCGCTTTAGTCGCCGTCGATGACTCTCATGCCACGGGCTTCATGGGTAAAACGGGTCGAGGTACTCATGAACACTTTGGCGTGATGAGCCGCGTGGATATTATCACTACGACGTTTGGCAAGGCCCTCGGTGGGGCTACGGGTGGATGTATTTCGGCGCGAAAAGAAATTGTTGAACTCATTAAACAGCGGGGCCGTCCATATCTTTTTAGCAATGCGCTTATGCCAGCCGTGGTTTACGCTGGTCTTAAAATCCTTGATCTTTTATCGGAATCCACGGCGCGACGGGACAAGCTAGCGGATCTGACGGAGTTTTGGAGAAAAGGGCTCACCAGTGCCGGTTTTGATCTCAAGCCAGGCAACACCCCCATCGTTCCCATCATGCTTTACAATGCAAAACTCGCTCAGGAAATCAGCCGAGATTTGTACGAAGAGGGTATCTTTGCCGTAGGGTTCTTTTATCCAGTTGTTCCTAAGGGCGAAGCTCGCATTCGGACTCAGATTTCTGCCGGCCTTGAAAAAGAACAACTTCAAAAAGCTCTCGAATCTTTTGTGAAGGTTGGAAAGAAACACGGAATATTGGGATTAAGAAAAGAAGAAATTATTGCCCGCTTCGGGACTTAAATCAGGGGATTTTATTGAATATGTCAGCACCCTTAGAGATCATGACGCGTGAGCCAGAAATCCTCCTTTCAACTGTTGAACCCGAGGAGGCGCTCAAGTTTTTTATGGAAAAGAGAGTGACCTCCGTTCCGGTGCTAAGTCCGAGTGGGGGTGTGGTTGGGATGCTGACTGATATGATCATGGTCAAAATTATCATTCAGCATCGGCAAACGAAGAAAGTGGAAAAAATCGGTAATTATGCCGCGCAGTTTTTGCCGGCGGTGTTTGTCGCGAAAGATGCCACGATGCCCGAGATTGTTAAAGGGATGGTCCAAAGCGCCACTCAACGGGTATTGGTCCACGATGCGACGGGTAAGATGGTAGGTTTGATTAGTCCGAAAGATTTGCTAAAAATTTTGGCGGGCAATACCAGCTAAGGAGTAATGCCCGCACTTGAACTGATGATTAAAAATTTCGTCGTACGACGATATCTTCGATAACATCGACCAGTGGGTCTTTTTCGATGTCTTGTGTTTTGAATAAAGACTGTTCAGGACTTGAAACAACCGGTGCCCAGGCTAATTCATTACAGTCCATCTTGAGGGAACAGGTTTTTTGCCGGATATTTCCGGTGATGTGGTAGTCGAAGCAGCGATCGGGTACCATGCATTCGCTGACGTCAATGGATTTGCCTTTTTCTAAGGCGCGCAGAGCGGTTTCAGCGCCTTGGTCGGTGATATAAGTCACCAAAGCAGGACCATTATTTAATTCGGTATAGAGAAATAAGAAATTCTTGAAGCGAACCGCGCGTTGTAAACCAGCCGCGATGCCTCCCCGAGTGTCGTCCGACCCTCGGTAGATGACCAGGGAGCCACGGCGCATTTCGGCCGAAGAATCCTGGGCAATCGGCTCGAGGCTTTTGCCAATTTTTTCGGCGCGTTGATCCAGCTTGGTGTCGGAGTCTGCATAAGCCACCATGCTGATCATGCTTGCGCTAGCGGCTAGGGTAGCAACCATCCACAGGGCGTTTTTTGAGGTTCTCATTTTCATAATCCACATTTCCTTTCAATTCCGACCGGGATAGTACAGTATATTGATGCAGAGCGCAATTGAAATTTTTTAAATTGTAAGCTTATGAAATTAGCCATTATTTTTATTATTGGGCTCAAAACCTCGAAATATAGGGGCACCGCCGGCAGAGATCTTCGACTAATTTACGATCTCGAAAACCCTGAGCCATTTGCTGTGCTCGTGGACTTTGCAGAATCGCTGAAATCGTCTCGGTGGCCAAATTGCCGAGAGCGATCGTTCCGTCTTTATCGAGGCAACAAGGCACCACCGTGCCATCGGCAAGAACTCCAAAATGATTTCGGAGGCCATAACAGGTGCCGCGTTCTCCCAAGGCCGGTCGTTTCAGATCGGGCCAATCAAATTCAGTATCCAGGTGGAGCGAAAGGCGCTTTTGAATCGGAACTTTTTTGTTTTTCCGGACGTCGACCGTGCCCTGGAGGGAAATGCCGAAATTATTTTCAATGCGATCCAAGAGATCCCGATTTTCGCTCAGGGTTCCCTGAGGTGTGGCTAAGTTCCACAGGCGGTAATTAATAAAAAGATCAGGGCGCTCGATCCAGGCTTGTCGCGTGAACGCAAAAATCCGTTCCAAATAACGGGAGGGGTCCTGCTCTGGAAAGTTGTCATTAAAACTATGAAGTGAAAAACAGACCTGCCGGATGATGGGATCTAATAAAAGAGCCGCCTGCTTTTCACGAAGCAAAATCCCATTGGTCACCATAAAAACCGGAACTTTAAATTCCCGACAAACATCCAAGAAAGCCCGCAAATCCGGATGAATCAGGGGTTCGCCCATGAGATGCAGGCAGATCTGTTGGGTGAGCGGCGCAACCTGCTCAATCACTCGTTGAAACAGGTCCAAGCTCATCATTTGCTTTTCTCGAGCTACTGGGGGGCAGAAGGAGCATTGGAGGTTGCAAATATTGCTGATCTCGATATTTACTTTTGAAAAAAGTTTAGGCCGCACGTTCTAATATTAACACATTTTATGTACCAAATCCCTAACGCTTTCGATTAGAGTCGACCCCAGGGAGCCTCGCCAAGAGGGCGAAATCAACGCCAAGTGACTCGCAAGTGACTCAGATGAAGTACGCTTGTGCGGCCTGGGTTTTGCTCATAGGAGTTGGCTTATCAATGGTAATCGGGGGGTGCTTTGAAAAACACATTAATTTATTTGGTGGCTATTTTAGCCTTGGGTGTCGCTACGATGGTGGGGCTGCATGCGATGGAAATTCGTTCCCTGCAGCAGAAGGGTGCTGAGATCGAGCTTTTTTCGCGCAGACAAGGCATTACGGGTGAGCTGATGCTGGAATTGGAAAAGTATCGTCGGCTGAGCAAGGGATTTAGAAGACTTGCCCCTCGTGAAGTGGAGGACATTAAGGAGCATCTGACGGGGGCTTTTTCAAAGGGCCTGGCAGAACTCGATCAACTCTCCCCGACCCCTCAAGAAAAAGCGCTCGCAGTAGGCTTGGGTGAGCAAATCAATGAGTTCATGTTGTTAAGCGCGAAACTCGAGCCTCAACTTTACGGCCGTGATGTGTTTGTCAAGGCGGCGGCGCGTGACCTCCAGGAAGGCATGATTTCTAACTTGAGCGGACTTCAAGATCAGGCGGGCCAGCGGATTAAGCGCGCACGAGCGGAATTAGGACAGCAAATTACCCAGCCGACTCGGTTGCTTGTGGGATCGGCGCTGATCGTTTTATGGATGACTGGGCTCATTTTACTCAGAAATTATCTTCGCTTTTCTCGTCCTACGGCTTTCCTGAAAAAAAGGGCGGAGGCCGTTCGGGATCAAAAGGAATTTGCTAATGTGGCCGTGCAAAAATCCTTGGGTTACGCCTTTGGAGAGGTTGAAAAAATCATCCACGACCTTTCCAAAACCGTTGAAGCCCTTCGGCGTGAACGCTACCAGTTTGTCACTGCGATTGCGCGTGATCTTCGCGCGCCTTTAGTGGCCCTTCAAGCGGGTGCAAAATTCTTGCTTCGGTTGCCCGAGCATACGTCTGAAAATGATCGTAAGGCAGCGGCGGAGGTCGTGGGCCGTTCGGTGTTTCGCCTCTCCAGCACTTTGGACGATTTATCGGACATCGTCGAGCTTGAGCGTTCGAATTCGATGAAGTTGGACGAGAAGCTGGTCGATGTTTGCTCCCTCATGGCGGCCACCGCGGAGCAGTTGTCCGGTCGCGGTAGTTCCTATCCCATTCGGGTGAGCTTGCCGAGTACCCCTCTATGGGTTTTGATCGACTCTTCGCGGGTGGAACGGGTCATCGTTCACTTGATATCCAAAATGATGAATCTCATGCCTCAGGGCGGGACAATCGACGTATCCTTGAATGGCTCTTTGCGGAGCGGCGCTCAAGGGCTTGAAATCGTGATTCAGGACGCTGAGCGACTTACCCACGGGCGCGGGGCGACGACTGGGCCTGAGCAGGACCTGCTTCGGCATTGGGTCAGCGAAAGTGGATTGGGTATGGCCCTCGTTGAGAAAGTGGTGAAAGCCCATGGGGGCACGGTTACGGCTTCGGGAGTGGCGGGCACAGGAGTAACTTTTATTTTGCGACTTCCGCAGGAACGAATGGGCACTGGAAGTGGGGGTATTCCTGCCTCGTTGCCCATCTCGCTCAAAGCGCCTCGAGTGCCAGTGATCTTCAAACACTAAGCACCGCAAAACGGCAAACCAACGCAGTGCATCATGTTTAAAGTGTGGCTAAAGTCACGCTTTTGACGCTCCCGTGCTGTTTTTATTGACGCACCACACCTCTTTGGGCTACTGCCCACCCATGAAGAAACAAGGCTTAGTGGTTTTATCTTTTCTGTGTGTAGTCGCCGCGGCCGGCGTGAGTCAGGCTCGCGCGGACCGCATCGAAGATGTTCTGACTGTCAATAATGATGCTCATCCCGAGATGGTTTTTACCTTTTCCGTGACTACCAATGACCAGGGTGATTTGACAGGTATTGCCTACGCGACTAATCACGAAAACGTGCACTCGTTTTCACTGGGTCAGGTGAAAAAAGGTGTGATTTTAATGCACGATGATAGTCACAATTTGAATGTGTTTTCGGTGAGTGCCGAAGAAAGCCTCACTGCTAAAAACGGGGGGTCCTTTCATCTCATTTACCTTGTGAATGGAATCACCCACCGGTACCAATATTTTGTCTTGGATGTAGTACGCAGTGGGAGTCGGTGGCTGGCCTATACTTCTAAAGACCGCGGCGCGGTGGCGTTTTCTGAGGTGATTTTGAGGGCGAATCGGTTTCTAGGTCAAATCATTGGGATCAAACGAATCGACATTCGTTAAGGGGTGGACCTTCTCCCGCCTTGCTCTTATCCTAGTGACTTGGGTACTTTGTACTCAGGGGAGCATCGTTTGAGACCATTCAAAATTTTGACGGTAGGAATAGCGTTGAGTGGGGTTGCTGCGTTAACCTTTTTGGTTTCTTGTACGCCAGTGGCCACTCGCAAGATCGCAAGCCAGCGAATATATAGCAGCTCGCTCGAAGCGGCCAAGTTAAAGCCAGAGAGTTTACCTTCGACTGAAGTCAAAACCTACGTGGTTCAAAGCTCTTCTGACGATGTGAAGTGGCTCCTTTATGATGGAAAACATTGGCAGCGGACAGTTTCTGGATTGAAAATTGAGACGCCTGAAGAGGTTGATCGTGCTCTAGGTGTCAAGGGCAGTCCTTGCAAATACGCGGGTATGGTCGAGGTCCGCGGAGAGTTCAAGGTGGACCGGGCCCTTTCTGAACTCAAATATAAAACCGCCGCACGTACGGTTGAAGATCTCCAAAAAACCACCTGCACGAACTGGATTGCGCGCGAGTATCCGGAGCGGTGTAGAAGTTTTGATCCGGAAAAATGGGAAAACATCGCGCAGACTCTGAAGACCAAACCCCTGCATTTTTGTATGGATCGCTATGAGTACCCGAATCAAAAAGGGGCTTATCCGATTATCATGGTGAATTGGGATGAGGCGCATCGCCTGTGTGAAAAACAAAGCAAACGCCTCTGTAATGAAGAAGAGTGGACCTTTGCATGTGAAGGGGAGGAGTCGCTTCCTTATCCTACGGGTTATGAGCGTCTCGTCAAAGGCGATGGTTCTCCCGAGGCGCCCCGAATTTGTAATATCGATCATCAATGGAAGGTTTTTAACGAAAAAGCCTTGAGCATTTATCGGAATTCCCACACTGAATTGGCCAATCAGACTACCGCCAACGAGTTGGAAAGATTGTGGCAAGGAAGAACGAGCGGCACGATGGAAAAGTGTGTCAGTCCGTTTGGGGTTTATGACATGACGGGGAATGTCGATGAGTGGACGCAAAGCGCCCATTTTTCAAAACCCGCGTCTGAATACCGGGAGGGGGAAATCAGCGTCAAAGGAAACCTGATCTCCATTCTTAAGGGGGGTTATTGGGGTCCGGTACGAACTCGTTGCCGCCCAGCCACCCGAAGCCATGATCATAATCACATTTTCTATCAGCAAAGCTTCCGCTGTTGCGCGGATATCTGAATCTCAATGATGGGTTTGACCTTGAGAGACCCGAGCATCGCATTAAAAGGTTTGATGCCAAAGTCTCGTTGATCCAATTGAAAGAAAGCGATCATCCGCGAGCCATCAGTTTTGAGCGTGCCAATCAACTTGTGGGTTGCGCCACAGAGTGAAAGCTGTCCTTCGATTTGGGTGTTCGTGAGCTGGCTGGACTCAAAACGAATGGTCGGATACTTGGACGCAAACAGAACGCTCTTTTGAATGTTTGTTTCAATTTCAGCGTTGCCGATAGCCGGGAGAGCGGAAGGCTTGTCTTTTCCGTCTTTCATCGCACAGACCACCTGAAGCGAGCTGGGATCAAATTCGGCGCGGATCACCCCGGCGTCATCTTCCTCGATTTTGAAACGGGTAACTCGGAGTTTGAGGTCGTGGGCCACGCCCGACAAAAGGCCTTCTTTGAACGTGTAGATGAGAACTTCGGCTTCGGAGGGACCATAAGTGTGCATGGATCTTATTTTACATTTTTTTGGTGGGTTTTAGTTGGTTTTATAAGAAGCTTTCATAATAATAGACCTATGCAAATCTGGATTATCTTGGGAGTGGTGGGTTTTGTCGTCTTGGTGGTGATTGGCATTTATAATCGCTTGGTTCAGCTTCGAAATCACGTGCGCAACGGCTTTTCGCAAATTGATGTCCAGCTCAAGCGTCGTTATGATCTCATTCCTAATTTGGTGGAAACCGCGAAGGGCTACTTGGCCCACGAGCGCGAGACGTTGGAAGCGGTGGTGAGCGCTAGAAAGCAAGCCATGGCCGCGAATGATAAGGTCGCGGGTAATCCCGTGCAGGCGGGCGCGGTGCAGAGTTTGAATACTGCCGAACAGGCGCTGACGGGCTCTTTGGGGCGGCTTTTTGCTCTGGCCGAAAGCTATCCTGATCTCAAAGCCAATCAGACGATGGCGCAATTGATGGAAGAACTCACCTCGACCGAGAACAAGGTTTCGTTCTCGCGCCAGGCTTATAATGACATGGTGATGTCCTACAATACTACGCGTGAAACTTTTCCTTCAGTTTTGCTGGCGGGGCCTTTTGGATTTCAGGCTGCTGACCTCTTTGGCATTCAGAACGTCGTAGAACGCGATGCAATCAAGGTATCATTTAAATAATTCATGAGCGGGCATAATTTTTTTGAACAGCAGGAGCGCAGCCAGAGAAACTCATTTGCTCTCGGGTTTTTGATGATTTTTGCAATTGCGGGAGTAATCTTGGCGGCGGACGTCGCATTGACGATTACGCTTTGGGTGATTTATTGCCTGGGTCATCTTTCGGATGCGATCAGTTCTGAACCCGATCTCGTGGCGATTGGCGATGGGGCTTATCATCTGATTACGCGCCAAACTTGGGTGATTACGAGTGGAATTACCCTTGGTATTATTGTTTTAGGGACCTTCCGGCGATTGTTTCAATTGCGAAAAGGTTCGGCCGCGATTGTTAAGCTTCTGAAGGCAAGGCGGGTCCATCCCAATACAACGAATTTTGAAGAACATCGGCTTCTTCATGTGGTTGAAGAAATGTCGATTGCCTCGGGGGTGGGCGTGCCACCCGTTTATTTGCTCGAGAATGAGCCTAAAATCAATGCTTTGAGCGCTGGAAGGTCGGCGGCCGAGGCGGTGATTATCGTGACTTCTGGGGCGATGATGCAGCTCCATCGTGAGGAGTTGCAAGCCGTGATTGCCCATGAGTTTAGCCATATTTACAGTGGGGATATGGCGCTTAATATGCGATTTGCAGGGATACTCGGGGGGTTTTTTGCCGTCGGAAATGTGGGCCTTTGGGTGGCTCAGCTTGGCCTTCGAATTGGGGAGGGTGATGCTCTCGCGTTGGTTCTCTTGATTGGATTCTTTGGTGGCTCGATTTTTGCGGTGGGGCTGGTCGGTGTTTTTGGCGGCCGGTTAATTAAGAGTGGAATATCGCGACAACGAGAATTCTTGGCGGATGCGCGGGCGGTTCAATACACGCGAAACAGCGACGCGTTGGTGGGGGCCCTCAAAAAAATTCAAGCCTATCAGCGGGACGCAAGTGGCGATGCCGAGGGGATCAAGGGTTTTGTGCAAAAAGTGACGGATTTCATGACGAGTTGGTTTAGGGCGCAAAAATCCGATGAGCTTTCGCATATGTTTTTTTCAGCGATCAAAACGCCAAAGTTTTTTAAGGTTTTGTCCTCTCATCCATCGTTGGAAGATCGATTAAGAGAACTCGGCCCGCACTAAATTCCAGAAGCGTAAGAACTTGTCCAGACTTGGCTGAATACTCGATCCAGTTGGCCTGCGATGCCGGGATTCGAAACGATGAGTCCCACATCCCGGGAACTTAAAAAATATCCCTTGCTCCAGTTTTCGGTGCCCACCCAGGCTGACGACCCGTTGTCGATCACGAGGTATTTGCTGTGTACGAGACGGGCAAAGTCGATAGCGCCGCCCGACCAGGCCGGAAGGGTGGCAGCTTTGACCTCAATGTTGGGCACCGCGGCCAGGCTCGCAAGATCTGCTTTGGCGCTCTTGACGTGTCCGATGTCGAGCAGGAGTTGGACTTTGATCCCCGAGCGCGCGGCCTTGCGAAGCGCATCGTCGAGATCGCGCCAGTGGCCAGCAGTTGAATATGCCATCACTTGCACGCGCACGGACTGTTTTGCTGAGGCGATCAGTTTGATGATCGATGAAAGCGAATCGGGGATGCCTGCAGGGTTTGTTTGGGGAGGGGAGGCTACAACCGTTGCCCAATTTTCTTGCGAAGCGCTGGGAGATTCAGTTGGAGTGATGGCACTTGCCGCAGGCGTTGAGGTGGTCGCAGCGGCCCAGTCTTTTTCGAAAATACGGCCCAGATCCGAAATTACAGTGGATTCGGTAAGGCGCAGTCCAATTTCATGAATATGGTCCAGCGCGCGCCAATCGAAATTTTGACTGCCCACGAAGGCTTGCTTTCCGTCGATGATGAAGAACTTGGCGTGCTGAATGCCGCCGGAACTCGCATAACTGATCAGGCGCGCTTCACAGCCGGGAGTCTTGCCGATCTCGGCGACTGTTTCGGGATAGGTCTTGGCCATTTTTGTGTCGGCCATAAGGCGTACCTTGACGCCGCGTTGGGTGGCGGCGGCTTTGATGGCCTGGATGACTGGATCGAGCGACTGTCCGGCTTGGTTGCTGATATAAAACTGTTCGATATCGATGGTTGATTTGGCGCCGTTGATCATTTCCAGCCAGACTTCTTGCGCCAGACGGATGCCAGGTACCGTGAGCGTCGTTTCGAGGGGGACGGACTGGACGACCTCGATCGGGATGTCGGAGCCCGCGTAGGCGGTTGCGCAGACGAGTAGAATCAAAAGTGAAAAGGCACGGTATTTCATTTCCAAACCTCATTGATGGAGTTCGCGATTGCGTCGTTTTGTTTGAGACTGCCCAGGCCGAGTTCTTCTTCAATGGTCCGAAGCAAGCTGTAGTGATTGTAAGTCAGCGCCGAGGTCGAGCCGGCTTTGATTGAATCCCCGTAGAGGATCGTAGCGATGTGGTTGCCAACGTAGGTCTCGCTTTCGTCGTAGGTCACGACAAAGAGTAGGTCCTTCATAAAGTTGGGATCTTCCAAGAGCTTGCCGAAACGATCGGACATCCATTGGTCAGAAAAAGCGGGGGTGGTATTATGACCATCATTGCGGAGATTGGGAATATAGAGCGAGAACTCCGGAAGGGTGCCCATTCGCAGATCGGTTTCAAGTTCGGAGGCCTCAACGATTTGGTCGCAACGTTGCGCGTCGGTTTGCACATTTTTAAAACTCAAGAAGGGGACGTGCTTGCGTGCGTAGTCTCCGGAAGTGGCTCCTAGAAAACAGCTGCCTGGAAAATTTTCAGCATAGGTCTTCCAGCGCATTCCTTTTGCTGCAAGTAGATCGCCGATGTGTTGTGCATTGACGGTGACATTGGAATCCCCCGTCACGCCTTGCGTGGCACCCGAGATGAGTGCGATATAGTTGGGCTGCGAAGGATGAGCGACGCCGTTAAATTGAGTGAGGAGGCCACCCTTGAACGCCAACTGGGCTTGAAAGGGCTGTTTGAGCGCGTCTTCGTAGTTGGTATTTTCCAAAATGACGATAAAGATTTTTTTGAAATGAGTGCCTGGATTAACGAGGGGTATACTAGGCGGAAGCTTGCAGGCAAACAGGACAGCGATGACAGATAAAGCCCCGATGAAACGTAAGCCTTTGCGATGAATGTAGTTCAAAGAGAATCCCCCCAGATTCAGCAGTACGCTAAGCAGGTTATGTGCCGCAGGCTGATTCGGCAAGTGAGGGAGCGGATTTTTTTGAACACTGTGATTGCGAGGGCTTAATGCAATGTATAAAAATAAGGCAGAAACAGCGCACAGCGTAATGTAGGGTCATATTTTCCCCATGGTGTCGTTTTGTTCAGCAAACGTGGCTTCGGGATCCGGGGTGAACCCCTACTGAAACCATCAACCCCGCTCAAGGCTTTTCACCTATTTCAAAGCAGCCTCGAATCGCCGCAAATATTCTTCAGGAGGCAGATTGGACTTGTCGATAACCTTTTTGAAGGCGTCATTCGTTTCTGGTTCTCCTGGGCTGGTAGGTCCGGATTTATGGATTCGACTGATCCATCTCGTCATCGCTTCTTGAACTGAGTGAGCAAATTCTCTGCTCGCAAAACAATTCCAAAAATCTTGGGAAATTAGGAAACAGGTGTCGTTTTTAGATTTTTTTTCGTGATAAGAAATCCCTTCATCAGCCTGCACCAACTGACGATCTAAAGTCATTTGTTGCGCTGGCGAAATCTTGGTTAAAGCCAATGCCTCTAGAAATTCTGGAGTCCAACGTTTGGCAATGGATTGCGCAGATCCAAATGTCAGCAGCAAAAACGCAAAGCGATCGGGTGGCAATTTGATTTTTGCCGCAGTAGGGGGCGTAAGTGCGGCAGCTTCCTTTTTTCCCGGACGTCCCGGGTTTTCTTTTATGCCGGATTGGGGGGCCTGTTCTGTTTGCCCGAGTTGAGGGATTTGGCCAGATCTTTTTTTGCGCGGAACGATTTCTGGTCGTGGGGTTTCTTGGAGAGGTGGGGATCCCACAGCGACTGGGGGTGCTTCAAGGTTGATGGGAAGTCATCAGAGGCAGCAAGTCCTCTTTGAGGAGTTTTTCAATCTGTGAATGGGTGGCAGGGGGGGTATCGTGAGTGGGCTTCACTAATTGTTCAAAATGGGAGAGGAGCGCCTGTTTTTTTGATAAGTAGGTCGCTCGTTGATCGGCTGGGATTTTCGCTTCAAGGGCCTTGAGATTTTCTTCGATCACCGTTCGCGCAAACTCGATTTCATTTTTTTGGGCTGGAGTTCGAATGAGGATAGACTGATGAGCCGCTAATGGCGGCTTTTTACGGTCCTGGGTGAGTTGAGTGAGGTTTTTACTTAAGGGAAGTTTAAAACGTTCCATAATCGGCGAGAGTTCATGGGTCAGAAACTGGGTCATTTCCGCAGGAGAAGGGGCCCAATTGCGTCGTTGGGAGGCTGGAAGGTCAGAGGGCGGCGTCGTGATTTGGTTCCAGTCTGCCAGGGCCCGTTCTAATGCCCGTCTGAATTCATTTGCCCGGGTCCGTGGAATGAGTTTGTGATCTCGGGCGGCGTCGATCGCGGTTTTTAGATCTCGCAGAGCCGTCGCTTTCAATTGTTCTGACTCCTTGGCGAAGCGCGGAGTTCTCAGCTCGGGTTGGTTTTGAATTTGTCTCCAAGACCGAATGCGAGGGGTGTAATCGACCTTGGGTTCGGATAGAGGAGGTTGTAAGCGATCGTCAGCTTCCACTTAATGGAATCACAGGCCTCGGGGGCCTCGTCGCAACGGGGAATATCCAGATGGGGAGGGGTATCGATCTTGTGATAACTTCTCAAAACTGAATACAGGTCACTTGCCAGCGCAGGTGAGGATCCTGCGAGACCCAGTCCTGCTAAAAATGGGAAAAGTTTTAGTTTTTGGTTACAGCCCTTCACTCTGGGCTCTTCGGTTAAAGGGTTGAAAAGCAAAAGCTTAAAAAGACGTGTGCTGCTTCGCATTATTGGTTTTGTGAGGTTTTGTTGTTAATGTTGATTAAAATGGTCAACACATAAAAATGTTCGTTGATCTCAAAAAACGCAAGAGTTCGCGGCGAAGTCAGAGTATAGGTTATTATATATGTTCCGTTTCGTGCTTTTAGGTAGTTTTTTCATTGGACTGCTGTGTCCTTTATTTCTTTCTGCTGCCCCCGTGTTTATTCAGGATATCAACGGGAAAGAAATTCAGCTTCATGAACGCCCACTGCCACCCTCCTATAACGAATGTCAGTATTGCCATTTCAAGAGGAATCTTCAGTTCATCCGAGGCAAGAAGAAACTCACCTTGAATCATACGGATAAATCCTTGATGCATGGGCGCAGCGAGATGTCCTGCAACAACTGTCACGACATTAATCATAACAATTACCTACGGACTACCTTGGGGCACCAGGCCAGCTTTGAGAACTCCTCGCCCATTTGCCAGCGTTGCCACGCGGATCGATACCGAAATTGGCTGGGGGGAAACCATGGCAAGCGGCTGGGTTATTGGAATGGAGCTAAGATTCAGTTTCAGTGTATCGACTGCCACGATCCCCACTCCGTAAAGTTTAAAAAAATGCAGGCTGCGCCGGGCCCTGTCATTCCAAGGACCGCGATTATTAAAAAGCACGAAGAAAATCACGAAGAAGGTAAAGCGCATGATTAAGGATTATCTAATATTTTGGGGCTCCATGATCAAAGAGGCCGTGGTTGGTCCCCCTCGTTATTACGTCTGGCTCGCTTTTCTTTTTCTGATTTTTTCTACCGGCGTGTACTTCTATATTGACCAGGCCATGTATGGGTTAATGGTCACCAATATGAGCAACCAGGTCAGCTGGGGCGCCTATATCGCGAATTTCACATTTCTCGTCGGCGTGGCCGCAGCGGCGGTGTTGTTGATTGTTCCTTCTTACCTTCATAAGAGCAAAGAACTCAAAGAGGTGGTGCTGTTCGGCGAGTTGCTTGCCCTCTCGGCCATTTTGATGTGCCTGCTTTTTATTATGGCTGACCTCGGGCACCCCGAGCGCTTCATGCACTTTACGAAGATCAACTTTCCGCGCTCGATCTTGGCTTGGGACGTGATCGTACTCAACGGCTATCTGGTTTTGAATCTTTTCATTCCCACTTACCTGCTTTTTAAAATGTATAAAGGTGAGGAGCCGAATAAGGCGATTTACCTTCCTTTCGTGTTCCTTTCGATTGCCTGGGCGGTCAGTATTCACACCGTGACCGCGTTTCTCTACGCCGGTTTGGGTGGACGCCCCTACTGGAACTCCGCCATTCTGGCTCCGCGTTTTCTGATTAGCGCGTTCGCGGGTGGGCCTGCCATTTTGATGATGATTTTCAAGGCGATCAGTCGCTTCGCGAAATTTACGCCCAAGCCTAAGGTGTTTGAGACATTGACGACCGTCATGACGTACACCTTGCTCACGAACATGTTTCTGTTCGCTTGTGAAATTTATAAGGAGTTTTATACCGACAGCGTCCACGCGGCTTCTGCTCAGTATTTGCTCTTTGGTTTGTATGGCAAGGGAATGCTACGTCCCTACATCTGGGCAGCATTGATTATGGAAGCGATCTCGGCCGTCATTTTGCTTTTGCCGAAACTTAGGGCTGACTGGAGGCTGATGTATGTGGCTTGCGTCTTTACGGTCCTGGGTATCTGGATTGAAAAAGGCATGGGTCTGATCATTCCTGGTTTTATCCCCACCCCGCTTGGAAATTTGGTGGAGTACACGCCTTCTTTACACGAGTTTTTCATCTGTCTCGGAATTTGGGCGTTTGGCGGCATGACTTATACCGTTCTGGCCAAAATCTGCGTCGCTATTCAAACAGGTAAGCTGAGGCATCAGGGATCGAGACCGGAGTCATGAGGAGACCCATGAGGAGACTCATGATGCGAGTCTTGATGGCGGTTTTATTTCTGGTGTTTTCGGGTCCAGCGCGGTCTGCTGAGATCGCGCATTCTGCCGAGACCACACACACCTATAAAGTAGCCCCGCGAATTCCGGAGCTGAAGTCATTCCCGTGCGAAAAATGTCATAAGGGCTTCAAGCTCGGCGTTTTAGCGGGCGCAGTGGATTATCCGCACAAAGGGCTTCCACTGCATCACATGGAAGAGCTGCGTAAATGCACCTTTTGTCATAGCAGCCGGAACCCGAACTTCCTGAACCTTCTGGACGGAGAGTTGGTCAGTTACGACGAAAGTTACAAAGTTTGTCAGCAGTGCCATGGTCCCACCGCCTACAATTGGTCGCGTGGAATGCATGGTCGTCTGACCGGGCAGTGGAATGGCGAGCGCACGATCTATGTCTGCGTGACTTGTCACCAAGCGCACGATCCTAAATTTAAACCCATGGCCCCGGCGGTCGCACCGTTTATGCCGGAAAGAGTGATCATTAAAGGAGAACACGATGGCGGACTCCACTCGCACGAATAAATCAAAGCAGCAGCTCAAGCCTGAAGATCGCCTTCAGAAAAAAGTTGAAGTGATGTTAGAGAACCCCGTTGATCGGCGCGCGATGCTCAAGAGCATGGTGTCGGCTGGCGCCATGGGCGCCGCAATTGCGGCAGTTCCCACCAAAGCGGCCGAGGCGATGAGCTTCGAGCAGTTTTTCCAGAAGCATTATCTGGAGATGACTCCCGAGGACAAGAAACGCGTTTTTGCCCGTATTGTGAGGGAAGAAGAAAAGGAATACGGCGTTAAGATTGACCTCATCGACCCGCCAGTGATTCCCGGTGTGAAGTTTGGATATTTTCTGAATTTGCTCAAATGCAACGGCTCCCGTCGGTGTGTGGAGGCCTGTCGCAAAGAAAATAATCTCGATTCGACCAATGATAATATCCGGGTGCTAGAGATGGGAACCGGAACCTTCAATCTTGAAAAATCGACTTTGTACTACACGGGAGAAATTCCTAAGAAGGGAAAGTTCTACATGCCGGTGCAGTGCCACCAGTGTGATAACCCGCCGTGCGTGAAGGTGTGTCCGGTGACCGCGACATGGAAAGAGCCGGACGGGATTGTCGTTATCGATTACGACTGGTGCATTGGTTGCCGGTATTGCCAGGCTGCGTGTCCTTATGAGGCTCGAAGCTTCAATTTCCGCAAGCCCGATGTCACCAAAGAGCGCCTCAATCCAAGGCAGGCTTATCTGAGTAACCGGGTTCGTATGAAGGGCGTGATGGAGAAATGCACGTTCTGTTTGCATCGGTCGCGGAATGGGCAATTTCCAGCTTGCATGGAAGCCTGTCCTACCGGTGCGCGCAAGTTCGGAAATCTCATGGACCCTCAGAGCGAAGTCGCCAGAATTTTCCGCGAGAAGAAGCTCTTCATTTTAAAGGAGGAGCTCAATACGGTACCGCGGTTCTTTTACTACTTTGAGTAATAAGCCCCGATCGTGGCAAACAAGCTCATTCTGATCGTAGAGGACGATGCGGCCATCGTCATGGTGATTTCAGAAATCCTGAAGATTGAGGGCTATTCCGTGGTGGCCGCATCTGATGGAGAGCAGGGAATCAATTATCTTAGAATGGCTATGGAGCTTCCCTCTTTAGTTCTTCTAGATCTGCGGATGCCGGTCAAAGACGGATATTATTTCAGGCAGGAGCAGGCGGCTGATCCGAGGCTCGCGGGTGTTCCAGTTATTTTGATGTCGGCCGACGGACAGTTGGACACCTTTCAAATTAATATTGAGTCCGAACGGCGCATCCGCAAGCCTTTGGACATCAAGGCCCTTCTCGCTGCCGTGAGGCGTTTCGCCTGAAAGTGTCGACCGCGAGCCAAGGGCTGTCTCATTGCCGTTCCTTCTGACAACTGCACTCAAGGATGACCGCGCGCACCACAAAAACGAAGAGTGCAAGCACACCGGCCAGAAATACGATATCGGGTCCTATCCGCAACCAGGTCACCGTGTGAATAAATTCGGAGGCGGTGACCGCAGGACTACGTGCGTACCAAATTCCATGCCGGATTGATTCCATGAGCTGATAAAATCCTGCGGGAACCAAACTGATAAGAATCATCCCCATCAGCCCAAGATTGAGCGCCCAAAAGCTAAACTTAAGGAGCTTTTCATTCCAGCTAGAAGGTTTCACAATGTGGCGCATCGAGAATAGCATCAGGGCGATCGCCAGAAAGCCATACACCCCAAAGAGCGCCGCGTGTGAGTGGATCGGTGTCGTATTCAGACCCTGCGCATAATACAATACGATGGGTGGATTGATCAAAAATCCAAAAACTCCTGCCCCCACCAGATTCCAAAAGGCAACCGCAATAAAAAACCAAATCGGCCACTTATAGGCGTAAGCGGCTCCGCCGGCTTTCAATAATTTAAGATTAGAAAACACCTCAAAGCCCAAAAGAGACAGCGGAACAACTTCAAGGGCCGAAAAAGATGCCCCTAACGCCGTAATAAAGAGCGGACTTCCTGAAAAATATAAATGATGGAAAGTTCCGATGATGCCACTTCCCAAGTAAAGGACAATGCTGAAATAAACGGTCGTTAGCGCGACCTTGGCCCGCACCGCACCGATTCGGGACAGGATAAAGGCAAGGGTCACGGTTGCGAACACTTCAAAGAAATTCTCTACCCACAGATGCACCACCCACCAACGCCAGTAATCCGCTACCGACATATGGGTACCCGGATGATAAAAAAGTCCTACTGAATAAAACACCGGGATGGATACCGCCGCGTAAAGTAATAGATGAGTCAATCCGCCGGCGTCTTTTTCTGCCTTGAGTGCGGGAGCGATCGATCGATAAACGAGCACCAACCAAAGGATCATTCCCGCGATGAGCCCGATCTGCCACACTCGTCCCAGTTCAATGTACTCATAACCCTGATGGCCGAACAGAAATCCAAGAAAACCTGAAATCCGCCCCGTGACTCCGAGATAAGTTCCAGTAAGCGAGCCGACCACGACAACAAACAGGGCGCCCAGTAAAATAGAACTCAACAACGCCTGATGCTTAGGTTCTTTTCCAGACACAAATGGCCCGATAAATAGGCCTGTTGCAAGCCAAGCCGTGGCAATCCAAAACACAGAAAGTTGAACATGCCAGGTACGAGTCAGAGTATAGGGCGCAATGTTAGACATATCAAAGCCCCAAAGTGCATTACCCTCCACCGCATAGTGCCCCGTCAGAGAGCCAAGAATGGTTTGAACCAAAAACAGCAACATAACGACCACAAAGAAAGCGAGAGTTACTTTTTGACTCGAGGTGGGATGAGGGGTTTCAAAAGCAACCAATTGCGGTTTTTCCTCATCGAGATAACCCGTCCTAACATAGACAAAAAGAGCCGCGCCGATTCCAAAAATTAAAAGAATCACGCTAAAAATAGACCAAACCAACGCGCTCGGAAGTGGGCGATTCCCTGCAAGCGGATCGAAAGGCCAATTTGCCGTATAGGTGTAGTCCAAACCAGGACGGTTTGTTCCTGCGGCCCAGGCCGTCCAGAAAAAGAACGTCGTTAAGAGCCGGCCCTCCTCCGCGTTCTTAACGGTATTGGAAGCAATGGCCATCAGACGGTTTCCCTGACTGAAGAGTTGCGTGTAATAAGAGGTCAGCGCCGAAAAAGCTGCGGTCTGTCCACCACTCAGAGTGAGGCTATCCATTTCTCCTTGGTACCGATTGGTCTTCAGTTCGGCCTTAACCTCTGCCTCGACCTTGCCACGGTCACCAGCAGATAAAGCTTCAAGATCTTTTTGCTCAAAGTGAGCAGCCTGCTCCACACTCAGCCCCCGTTGAATACCGGCCGTAACCAGCGCAATTCGGTGTAAGGCATCCGCAGACCAGTCCGGGGCAAGATAAGCGCCATGTCCCCAGACACTTCCCATATGCTGGCCACCCCGCCCCAGATAAAGCTTCTGCCCTTCAATAATATCTTCGCCGGTTGCGAGAATTTTTCCGTCCGCTGCCAAAATCTGACCGGGAATGGGAGGCTTGTTTTGAGAAATCTGTGCCCCGCCAAAAATCAGGACACTAAAGGCAATAACCACCGTGAATAGAAGGACCGCTCTGGTTTTAGGATTGGACTGGGGCATAGGACTCCTTGCGAGGTCTTAATGCGGAATAGAACCGCCCGTAAAATGGTTGAATTCTATTGTTACACCCGCCTTCTTGTTAATTAAAGAAAAAACTTTCTTTAATTCCGTTATTCAGAAAATCAACTCAAGTTGCACATGAAGCGCCCTTTTAAAAGAACGTCATCCAAGGTAAGGTCCCGAATATGCTTCGCTATGGAAAAATGGTGCAAACCGCAGTTTCGGTGACGAGTCGGCTGGCTGAACTCTATGATAAAAAGGAACTGGTCGTTTCATCCCTCGATATTGCGAAGGTCCGAAATATTCCAAAACCAGCTGTGGCAAAGGTGCTCACGATTCTCGCAAAACATGGGCTCGTTAACGGTGCCCCTGGTCCCGGCGGGGGCTATCGCCTGGCGAAAAAGCCTCACGAAATATCACTTTTTGATATCGTTACTATTTTTGAAAAAACCCCGGGTCGGCCCTGTCCGCTCGGGCCCAATGCCTGTGGCACGGGTGAACCTTGCGCTCTTCATGGTCGATTTACGCGCGTCCTTGAGCAAAATGAGCACTTTTTAAAGTCCACTCACTTTGGCTTATTCAAGAAACACGGGTAGTCGTTTCAAAACTGGTCCCTCACTCTAGGTTCTCTAGACGGTAACTTTGCGAAGTTTTAGGAAAATATCTGTTTCTGGTTAAAAACTTTAGCTGGTTTTAATGATTTTGTTTAAATATCAGTTATTTGCATTACTTAAAACCTAGGCAAGGGGACCAGTTTTATCCAGATGCAAAAACCCCCAGATGCGAAGAGTCTTCGCGATCCAGGGTTTTTTTTACTCACTCAGTCTCGTAGGACTCAGTCTTGAGTTTAATATTGGGTGTTGTGGCACTCAAGTGCGATGCACTGTGCTCCAGATTGCTGTTCACAGTTGTAGATCACATCGAGCATCAGATCTTGGGGATCAAATACGCGCGTATCACTGAAAATGCGGCCAAACTCATCTTGGGCCGAGCATTCGTACGCCCATTGCGGGTAATAAGTCGGATAGGTGATGTACGGGTATGGACGCCATGGGTAGGCATGTGGCCACCAGCCGTGACCTTCGTACCAACCGCCGAAGCAGCCAGGGTACCAATCGGTGCGGCCAGGGTATGGATGCCAGCCAGGGAGGCCCGAATGACCGGGGTGCCAACCTGGGTGACCAGGATTATATCCGCCAGGTTGGCCAGGGTGCCAGCTAGGATTGCCAGGATGGCCGGGGTAACCAGGGTGATAACCGCCACCGGGATTGCCTGGAGCAGGGTGATAACCACCACCGGGATTGCCTGGAGCAGGGTGATAACCACCGCCGGGATTGCCTGGAGCAGGGTGATAACCACCGCCGGGATTGCCTGGAGCAGGGTGATAACCACCGCCGGGATTGCCTGGAGCAGGATGGAATCCGCCACCAGGATGACCACCACCACCGGGATTGCCGGAGTGACCGCCGCCGCCACCATGAGGGGCCGCAACAACGCTGTCGGTTTCGAGTTGATTTCCCAAATCAGCGGCGAGGGCTTCACCGGCTGGCGCGAACTGGTCATCTTGTTGGATTTCAACCGAATCGGCAGCTTGTGCCGTAAAACCTACGGCAGATACCGCCATAAGCACAGCAAAGTACTTTCTCATAATTATGCCTCCTAAATTTGCCTGATTTTTTCAGGGTCGCGGCTGCTAGGTAACGCCTTAGACGCGTGGGGTCAATTGAATAAATAGTTTATTCCGAAATGCGAATAACGCACCATTGCTTGCGGCGCCGCAACCGACCTGTTTTGTCAGGCAGTAGACTGGGGAATCCACTTCTTTACATTTTAGACTCGGACTCACGTTGTTGCTCAAGGACCTTGGAAATCTCTACTGCCGAGATCAATTTTCCTTTGCCGACACCGGGGCAAAAGTTCTCTACCTCGCTGACCCAACTTTTTGCGCCCATCACGGCCGGCCAAAAGGGCCAGGTGCGACATTGTGTTGGCCGCGCTTCGTAGATGCTACAGCTGTTTTTTTTGAGAAAACGACATTCCTCTGCGTTGGGATCCATTTTTAGATGATAATAGCCGGAGGTTTTTTCGCAGTAGATGGCAGTAAAACGGTGAGTCGGAATCTTGAAAAATAGCGCAAATCGCCGGCGATCCTCCAAGGTCAGATAGACAAACCCATATTGCCCACGAAAAAGGCAGCATCGGCCAGAACCTTGGCACTCGAAACGAATTCCTTCAGACCACCATTTTTTTGAATGCATAGATAGGCGGAAACCCTAGCTGAGATGAAGCAGGATTTCAACTTTTGAAATGGCCAACTTCTATACATCCGACTAACATCCCAAACTATTCGAAGCCATAGGTTACCTTCCAATTATTTAATAATACAGGTCGTTCTCACTGGCATGATACCTGCGATACTCCGAGCTATGTCTTGGCCACAAGTTCAGATATTGTCCCACTTTCGTAGGAGCTCACCCCACCCTCGCAGTTTCCGGAGGCGGGTACGGGCGGATGTAAATGATTTTCAGGACCCGTGACAATCTGCCAGCCCAAGCAGAACAAACAGCAAGAGCGGGGGGCCCTGATTCATTCATGAAGTGTGACATTGTTTCTGCCGTTCCCCTAGGGCGGTTCCTGACAGAATCCATGAAAGACTCTTTGCCAGAACGTGTTTCTTGAAGTATCTACGCGAAATGTCTGGAGTATCCATCAATCGAAACGATTGCGCGGTCTATTTTGATGAGGCTCCGGCCCCTCTTTGGGTGGGGGATTTTTCGGAGGTCAAGCGATATTTTGACCGCTTGCGCGCGACCCAGGTCTCCGATTTGCTTCTGTATTTTGTTGAACGGCCGAACGAATTAAAACACTGCGCGGGCCTGGTGCAGGTGGTTGCGGTGAATCGTGCGGCCTTGAAATTTTACGTTGTGTCGCTAGGTGCTCTAGGCCAATGCTCCGATGAGGCAAAAGCCGTTTTGACGCGGTTTTCAGCCGATGACGAAAATCTCGCTTTTCGGGAAACGCTTTTGGCGCTTGCGAAGGGATTGACGGAGTATCGGCACGAACGAGTCCTCACTTCTACGGCGACCGGCGTATCGCGATACGTGTCCATCAGCTGGGCCTTGGTGCAAGGCTTTGAGGGTTCCTGGGAGCGGTTGAGTTTGTCCGTGGTTCCACACGCTGAGGAGGAGGAGCTGCACGGGCGAGTTTGCCAAAAGCACCTTCGCATGAAGGCCTTTTTTGACTCTCTTCCGATGGCGATCGGATTTTCGCGAGAGGGGATCACGGTCGATGCTAATCCCGCTTACGTGCGGCTGTTCGGGTATTCCAGTGTGGACGAATTTCGTGGCACCAGTATTCTGGGTCAAATCGCACCTCAATGCCAGGCTGACATTCTTGAGCGAATCAAGAAGCGCGCAGCGGGGCATCCTTTGGAAAATTTCTATGAAACGATGGGAATTCGTAAAGACGGAACGCAGTTTCCATTTCAGATTACCGTCACTCGCGTGGATTTGGATGAAGGCCCCATGACGATGGTGGCAATTTATGATTTGACCGAGATTCGCCATACCGAGGAGGTGCTTCGGAGAAGCCAGAAGGAGCTCGCGCGTGCTCAGGCGATGGGTCACATGGGGAGCTGGGTTCGGGATCTCAAAACCAATGAAATCCGGCTATCCGATGAAAACTGTCGCATTTTTGGTCTAGCGCCAGGCACTCTGGCGAATTTGGATACCCTTTTCACGCTCATGCATCCCTATGATATTGAGAACGTGAAGACAGAGCTCAAGAAAGCTCTTCAGCAGGGAGGCTATAGCGCAGAATATCGCATCCTTCGGTCGGACGGGAGCGTGGTCCATGTCCATTCTGAAGCAGAAGTGGTGCGGGACGCTGACGGAAGCCCCGCCGAACTGGTTGGCATTGTTCAGGATGTCACTGAGTGGGTCCGTCAACAAAAAGAAAAAGAGGAGATCCTCCGGCTCGAAAAGATTGCGCGGGCCGAGGCGGAAAGAGCGAACAGGAGTAAAGATATTTTTCTCGCCACTCTTTCGCACGAACTGCGCACGCCCTTGACCGTGGTTTTGGCGTGGGTGCAGTTGATCCGCTCGGGGCGGATTGCCGGGGAAAGTGTGAACAAAGGTCTTGAAGCCATCGAACAGGGCGCGAACCAACAAACGAGGCTGATTGAAGATCTTTTGGATATTTCGCGGATCATCGCAGGTAAGCTTTCTGTAGATATTCGGCCAGTTTCTGCGATCGAAGTGATCGAGAACGTGGTGCGATCATTAGAAGTGACGGCTACGACGAAGAATCTCAAGATCCTGAGTGAGCTTGATCCCGAGGTGACAATAGTTCTGGCTGATCCCGGGAGATTACAACAGATTTTATGGAATCTGCTCGGAAACGCCATCAAGTTTTCTGTGCAAAATGGCACCATTTCGGTGAAATTGCGACGAACGGGAGGGCGTCCCGAAATCGTCGTGAGTGACGAGGGTGTGGGAATGGAGTCTGATTTTCTTCCTCATATTTTCGATCGCTTCTCGCAAGAAGAAAATGTTTCAACTCGGCGCTATGGCGGTTTGGGCCTTGGGGTTGCGATTTTTAAGCATCTCGTTGAACTGATGGGGGGAACGATTCAGGCCGAGAGCGGTGGAAAGGGCTTGGGTTCCAGCTTCACGGTCTCTTTAAATGATCACTGAGTTTGCCGGTCAATGCCAACCACCTAGCGAAGGGCGAAGGTGAATCGGTATCAATGAGATCCACGCCGGCATTGAGGGCTTGCGCCCAGACGCTTTCCGTGTCCGGCGCGCCCCAGAAGCGGAATTGGCGGCCCTTGCGGTGGATATCGTCAGCAAGCCAGTTTAGGAGCTGTTCTTCTGGTCGAGGCATGGGGCCTTCGCCATCCCAGGTGAAAAAATCCTGCCAGTGCAGGCTGTACCAGCGCCATTTGGAATCGACTGGAGCGTCATCCAGTTCATAAGTATGGGCGTCCCGGCATGCGAAACGGCGGGCGAAGCGAGTGACGTAGTCATTTTTTGAGCTTCGGTTTCCGGTGAGGATGACGGTCACCGCTTTTTGCTGAATTTGCGCATCACTGAAAACCGTAAGGAAGGAGTAGTGCTCCAAGAGCGCTTGGAGGGCTGGTCCGATGTGGTCGTCTGTTTCCTTTAGTTCGAGCCAGAGATAAAACGGTCGTCCGTCTCCGTATACTGAGGCCCGCTGCGCGATCTTGTTTTTCAGGGGTTCTAGATAGAGATTCTTGAGTGAGCCGTAAAAAGAAAGTCCGTGGTGCGAGACCAATATTTCGCCATCTCGCAACCAGAGATCCGCTTCGACGCTCGGAAGTCCGCTGTCCAAGGCGTCGAATAACGGGCGTTTTTGGAGGTAATCATTGTGCGAATGGCCGCCAATCGAGCCACTGAACGGTCGGGTCGAAGCAGGGGCACGTTGAATGGGGAAGGGATACTCTTGATGGATCACTGGATCGAATAAAGCGACGCCTAGGCAAAGTAGGATCTCGCTGACCAAGCTTAAGCAAGTCAGGAAGAAAAGGTGACGCTTAATCAAAAAACCAACGCTCTTTTTCATAGGTACAACCGAAACATTGCTGGTTCTTATTGTATGACTAAAATGATCAACTATATAGGCAAAAAATAGATTTTCTAAGTGGGTGAATTGCTTTGAATTAAAGGGGCAAGAAGGTCCATGCGACGATTCGACTTTTTTTCTGGCCCTGCGCCATTTCGATCGTTCTGCTATCGGTGGCCTTTGCCTTCTTGAGCGCGGCATAGACGGTTGGAAGTGTGGACTCCTTTGAGACGAGCGTGGAGAACCACAAAACTCGGGATGAAAACTCGATACTTTCTTCAATCATCCGGCGTACGAAGGCCGCTTCGCCCCCAGGACACCAGAGTTCGCTTCCGTGGCCCCCGAAATTCAAGCGGGGAGTGAGGCCGAGGTTCTTCCACTTTCGTTGACTGCCCTTGCGCGCGTCCTCAAGCGAAGCATGAAAAGGGGGATTACAGATCGAAAGATCGAAGACTTCGTCGTTCTGGAAAAGGCCTTTAAAAATGTTCAAAGGCGATTTTTGTAACCGAAGTTCGATCCCGTTGGAAAGGACTGGGTTCGCTTGCACGATCTGTTTTGCGGAGGCGAGAGCGATGGGGTCAATGTCAGCGCCGATAAAGTACCAGCCGTATTCGCAATGACCGATGATGGGATAGATACAGTTGGCTCCGACGCCAATATCGAGGACTCGAACTGAAGCACCGCGCGGGATGATTCCACCGTTCGTGGTGCTCAGCAAATCTGCAATGGAGTGCAAATAATCGGCGCGGCCCGGAACCGGGGGGCAGAGATAATTGGGGGGGATTTCCCAGGTCGAAATGCCGTAAAAATGCTTTAAAAGCGCCCGATTGAGGCATTTGACTGCCTCCGGATCCGAAAAATCGATAGAGAGCTTGTGGTAGGGGGTGGTCGAAACAAACGGCGCGAGGTCTGGACTGCTTTTGATGAGTTGCTCGAAGTCGTAATGGCCTTGATGCCGATTACGAGGATGGAGGGCTGTCTTGCCCGAGCGCGCGAAAACAGCCCTCACGTCTTACTTCTTTTTGCCGCCGGCTTGCTTTGCGGCTGTGGCCTGCTGCTTCTTTTGGTCCGCTTTATTGGCCTTCGCTTGTTTCTGGGATGCATTCTTTTTAGCGGACTTTGGAGATTTATCGCCCATGGGGGAATTGCCTTTCGTTTGGAAGCTCGAGTGACTTGCGGCTTGCTGCAATAGCCAGCCATCAAGTCAACAGAGGATCACCATGTCATATCTGAGGAAGGGGCTCCAGGTAAAAAGTGTTGGGGTCGTCCGTCCTGTCCTCCGCGCGAAGAGCGCATCCGGCGCGCGCGGATACCCTCCCTTTTACGGGGAGCCCCTACGTGGGTGCGGGATCAAGTCCAAATCTAGGGCTCCCCACTACTCCCCCGATATTTCACCCGCCACGGGCACCGTCTCAAAAATGACCCTGTTTGTGGGAGATTCCCCCTGAAAAGGTCTCCTAGAATTCCATACCGCCGCAGCGGCGGTGCTATTTTTCATGAATTTTCATTTGACACGATTTTCGTCCTAAATTTTGGGATAGGTCACCTTGGTTTTTAGAACCTCATAAAACGGCCGTAAATTGGCCATAATTCAATCAAGTAACCTTGTCTTTAAATAAAAGCCCTCCCGACTCGGTGAAAATCGATCCCTGCGGCACAAAATGCCTCAAAAAATGCCGTGATATACGCAGTTTTATGAAAACGATTCATTCAGAACTCAAAAACATTTCTTCCGATGAACTCCTCAGTCGAACCAAGAATATCGTCGCCGAAGAACGCAGGCTTTATGCCACGCAAGGATTTGGTTCGATGTGGGAATTTTGCACTCGCTTCTTGGGCCTAAGCGAAGGATCCGCGCAACGCCGCCTTGCGGCGATGAGGCTCGCGTACGACGCGCCGGAGGCGAAGGCCGCGCTCGAATCAGGGGCGCTGTCGCTCAGTAATGCCGCAAAAATTCATTCGTTTAGGCAAAATCAAAAAAAACAGGGTAAAAGCCCCATGCCGGCGCAAGAACTCATCCGACAAGTTGAATCCATGTCCCAACGGGAGTGTGAAGCTAAACTTCATGAAATTTCGCCCGAGGCGTTGCCTCGGGAACGCGAGCGGATTGTGTCAGCGGAAAAAGAGCATGAGCTAAAAATCGTGATTTCAGACGAAGTTTATCAGAATCTCCAGCTCATCAAGGGACTCCTCGCGCACGCTTTCGTTTTCGGGAGTAGAAGCGGCTAGCTCGGTCACTTCAACAACAGTCACGCTTTCGTTTGTGGCGGCCACCTCTGCCCAAGAACTACGCGCCTATTGCTCGGCCAGGGGTGCGCCGTTCACGCTCGCGCAGACCGGAATTTCGGCGGCGGCCAC
>JBBCAW010000067.1:0-44397 GCA_051382295.1 Bdellovibrionota bacterium FG-1
GTATCATTTCGAACTTTACTGGGACTTGGAACTCTCCGGCCTGGATTAACCTATCGAGAAGTCTACAGCGTTGCGCGCAGCGCGAAATCTTCAAAAACATCAATTAAGTGACAACCGGATAAGCAGGTATTTTTCTTCGCTCATCCACAAGACCCTGGAGATAACTCGTCAGCTCGGGCGCGTATTGAAACTCGTCGATAATCAGAGGGGCCGGATGTCTGGCCAGAAAAGTACGAGGATCTTCGATGGCAAGTCTGCGTGTGTCGGGGTCTTCGAGCAAAACGTATTTGTACTCGGGCTCGAGCGCCTGTCTGAGAAGCGTTGTCTTACCAACCTGCCGCGCACCGGTCAGTACAACAACCGGAAATTGCTTCAAATAACGACGGAGACTTTTCAAAAAATGCCGTTGATACACGAGGTTAGACTACATTTGTCCAAAATGAAAGTCAAACTTTTAATTTGGACAACCATCAGGAGTCGGCCTTCACGTCACCTATCTGCTCTCAATCGACCTGTTCGCATCTGACGTCTGACTTAGATTCTTCATGTATTCAAAAAATCCCATATTATTTTAAATGGATAGGGGAGAGCAGCTCACTCATGGGACGGCTGTGGCTGGCCAGCATTACAATGAATCCACGGCTAATTTCGTCGGTCAGTCCCTCGGACTCGAACAGGACTTTTACATCAAAGAGGTCGCGAGGGTGCTGCCTGTCTAGGGCGGCGCAGAGTTTCCCTCCGTAGAGCTCTGCCTTTGAAACGACTGATATCTGGGCCGCAATACCAAAGAGCTCCTCTACGGATGCGGCCAGGCCTAGTTCCTGCGTAGCAAAGGCGTGACCTCGAATGACAGGATTGGGCTCGATCTTGATTTGTGCTTCCCGGCCGACTACATGGAGTTTGGCGATGTGCTTTGTTCCGTGCACGAGACCAGGTTGGACTTTGATGTCGGGGTTTTTCTTCCGAATAGCGATCGCGATTCGACCGAGAGCCGGGCTCACATTTTTGAGCGAAGTCTCCCATTCCTCGATCGGCAGGTAAGTGAGGTCGATATCGACGGAAAGCCTGGGCATATCGCGCACGAAGAAATTGATTGCCGTGCCTCCTTTTAAGGCGAAGCACTTTTCATCGGCCACGGAGGAAAGCATTTCGAGCATGAGGCGGGCGGGTTTGAAAAATGGGCTTTGTTTCATATGGCTCCCTCACGTGCCTTCTGAGCGGATTTCAGGAACGGATAACCTATATTGCGGGTCGTAGACGCCGCCTTCAGCGATCACCCGTTTGCCTTTTCCGAAGTCGATCTTGTCCAGCTTGAGCTGTTTCACCCATTTGTGATTGCACGCCACGGCCAAGTGCATGAATAGCCTTTTGACCTTGATGGAGCCGCATGTTTCCAGAAGCGATTGCACGAGCAGGGGCCTCAGCGTCCTGAGTCCGTCCATGAGGAGCTTGGCTTCTTCGTATTCCTGGGGGTTTGGAACGAGTTGCAAGACTTCGAACATCGCGCGCTCGCGCGAAGATATCCGTATGGAGTAAGCGCCGCGCTCCAGTACGACGGTTCCGACGCCTGGGGGGCCTTTGAAAAGGTTCGGTGTTGTATAGGTGAGACTGACTCCCCAATCATAGCTTTGAAACCAAGCGGGGAGTTTGGTCGCCGGGGCGCCAAAAAGAAAGACTTTGCCGCCTTTGCCAGTTGGAACGAAGTGCGCCGCGCCCAGGAGCTCCAAGGCAGTTTTCGCCGCGGCGTGGACCGGTAGACGAAGTTGCGCCTGGATTGCATAGAGCCCGCCGGTCCAGTCGATTTCATCGCCGACGCGTGCGACCGCTCCGCGGCCTACGGCTTTAAGCCAGCAGCTTGAACGGTATCGTTTAAGTAATTCGTCAGAAATGCCCTTGGTTTTGATGTAACTGCATGTAAAAACAGATGAATTAGGCCAGTGAGTGAGAAGTGAGTTTAGTTTGCTGCTATTTTCTGAACTCATAGTACCTAGATTAGCAGCAATATAAACTAAACGGCAATCATAAGTTTAATATGATGCCTATTCAGGCACTTAAAGTACCCTAAGTAGACTTATAATAAACTATTGAGCCATGATCTCCTTTAATAAAATGCACCTATACCACGTACTACGTATTGGAAATCACATTGCTCAGATGCTTAGATTGCGAAAAAGAGGTATGATCTCGTTATGTGCGCGGACACAAAAACTTTATCTAGCTATGTATGGGTTGTCGTTGACCCAGACCTCCTCGGTGGCCAGCCCACGGTTAAGGGAACTCGTCTCTCGGTTGCCCACATTTTGGCATGCATGAGTGAGGGCATGACCGCTCAAGATATTGCGCGGGACTACCCAGGATTTCCGCCCGAATCCTTGCCTGAAGTTCTAAAATTTGCTTCCGATCACATGGACAAATGCGGCTCTGACGATGTGGCTGCTTGACCACAATCTTCCTCAGCAGCCTATCGTGGTTGGGAGCGATTGCGAAATGGAGAACTTGTCGCCGCTTCGGCGCAGGCTGGATACAAGGCGATACTCACCCGAGACGTAAAGTTCGCACAAGCCGCCTCCCACGAGCTACCGAAATATCCTGACCTGGCCTCGAAATGAGCTCTCAGTTGTGGTGCCCTTTCCCCCTTGAGAATCGCTAGGTACCCTTGTAGGGTGGCGCCGTGGCAAGATCCAAGCGCAGCCGATATTTAAAACCGCCTTCGCCGGTTGTGGTTTCCGCCACAGAAATCCGGGCTCTCGTCTGGGTGGATATGGAGCCGTTTCTTAAAACGGAACGCGCCAGATGCGAAAAAGTCGCATTCGAGCTGGAGCTGGTCAAACAAGACCTCGAGCGTTTTCGCACCGAATGGCAACCTGCCTACTCGCGTTGGTTCCATGGCAAGTTTGGTGAAAAGGTCACGCGGGTTCGGGATCTTGAAGCGCAAGTGTCTGAGTTAGAACACATCGTCACGAATGTGGAAGCCGAAGCTTTCGTTACCGGCCGCACTGAACGATCCGTGTACGCACGGTATGAACAGATGAGGGCGGGCGCGGAAAAAATTGACGACCCCGGTGCCGACGACGAATTTCCACCCGAGGTCGAGGAGGATGAACGAAGAGGCAGCGGACATCGCGCTCGCAAAAAGTCCACGGCAAAGCAGGAGGCGCGACCCTCTGAGGTGACCCCGGCAGACCTCCGGAGAAAACAAATTTACCGCGATCTCGCGCGCAAATTGCATCCGGATGTAAACGTTACCCTTACGTTGCGCGAAAAAGAACTCTGGCACGAAGTGCGCGCCGCTTATGAGTCCAAAAATTTGGGCCAGCTCGAAACCTTGGCCGCCATGGTCGACAGTGGAGGTACGGCGGGATATTCTAAGATCGGAAGTATTTCACGTCTGCGGTCGATTTTTCAGGAATTTCAGAAAAATCTCAAAATCGCGCAAAAGGCGCTCCGGCAAGCCAGAAGAGAGCCATCTTGGAATTTTACCGAGACCCAAAAACAGCCTGGCAAACTCAGGGAGTTTTCGAGGCAGATCGACCACGACCTTAAGGGTGCCACCCTTGAACTTGAGGCTCTCATCACCACATACGAGCGGCAGGTCAAACGTTGGACGACCTCACGACGCGGGTATTAAACAAAACCCGTGCCGTTACCTAGGCTGGGGGACCAGTTTTTAAAAAATCCCAAATTCTCGTGTTATGCCCTTGTACCGGGAGTGCTCGCCCGTCCAAAAATCTCGAGCGTATCCGTGGTGAACGATGCGATAGAGTCCCAGTTCAGCATCAACCGGAACAGACCATTCCACAACGGCAGTGGAGCATTCGGGGCAGAAAAGCGAGAACGCTTTTTTCCATATGAACTGGGTTGAAAAGTCGGAGTCATCCGCAACCGTTTGCCATGCCCCATCATTCATTTTCTGAACCTCGAGAAAACTGCGTTGAGTCAGAAAATTATTGCGCGGATTTCCGGCGCGAAACTGCGCTTGAACGGGTGTGCCACGAGCCACCCTCTTGGGTGGCTGTAGTAGGACCATGCCCAAGTGCTCGCTCGCGGCGGTGCCATCGGCCGAGGTCGCTAGCAGGAGATTTGTTTTTGGCAAAGGAGGAAATTGGGGTTGCGAGGAGCCTTTACTGAAATAGAGCGGCGTATTTTCACTCATTGACCTGGCAAGATCGGCATAAATCTGCTGATAGCCGAGAAGGGTGTTTGGGCCAAAGAGCGTCGACGCCCCCTCGTACTGCTGTGAAGCGTACTCTTCTTTGGTCGTAACATAATGACTGTAGCTGTTTGACAGTCCAGCGATCACAACGTGGTTGACTCCCGATGGGGCTAGACCCTCGAGCACGGTCGCCTTCAACCGGCGGCCAGCCATGGTCGTCAGTTCGGCCGGCACAGCCACAATTGCAAGACTGCCTATACGGAGTAGCTGCAGCGGAATACTCTGAGGCGTCCAAGGCGGGTTCATTAAACCTGTGCCGATCCAAATCGGTTTTGGGTAATGACAACGTTCCAGAGCCGGCGAGCTTTTCAAAACAGTGGTCTGAAAAAAGGCCTGCGCGATCTTGATGCCAAGGCTGGGCT
The DNA here is from genome assembly GCA_051382295.1 of Bdellovibrionota bacterium FG-1. Lineage (GTDB taxonomy): Bacteria > Bdellovibrionota > UBA1018 > UBA1018 > UBA1018 > JBBCAW01. Next base: position 4,576 of record JBBCAW010000067.1, read on the forward strand.
CAAAATCATCACCTTGCTTGAGGCCCTGTTTGTAGCCTTGCATCTCGTTAGGACCATCTGAGGCCCCTGCGACGAAAGAGTAGCCAAGTGCGCCATCGCAGAGACGTTCTGAGCCAACGTGGACATCCGGAAAGCGCACCCACAGGTGACGAAAATCAATGGAAGAATGGAGCCGTTCACTGGCGTTGTCGTAAAGTTCTCGCGCCTTTTCGAACTGCAGGGAACCGATGATTCGCGTCTTTTCAATATCATCGGGCACCCCCGCCCCTTGGGCTGAAAAAATGTCAGGCGAAACATCGCCCTCATTGGCGTTGGCAAATGCCGCAACAAAGGTTTGGTCTGAGGCATAATGGGTGCCTTTCAGGCGTTCAAACAAATATGCGGCGTAGCCTTTGTTATCCGAGCTGATGAGACGATTTGCCATGCTCATGGAAGTATTGTGCACGGCAAACCAATTGAGCATTCCGATGGGACGCCCGGCATCGGTGACGAATTTGAGCAGTACCATGCTCTCGTCCACGTCGGAATCATAAAGAGACGCGTCGGGATTCAGCTCATAGGCAATCGGGGCACGATTCTTTGAAGCACCCCTCAGCTTGCCTTCATGAATGAATACGGAACCGGGAGTCAGGTGGGAATAAGCTCGGACCACGGACTGGGTGATTCCGGCCACGATCACCTCGAAATTTTCAGGGTCAAAACCGAGCGACGGAAAATTCATCAGCTTGGACTCACTGTAGCCGCCTGGGCCGGAATGAGTGTGGACCGCACTGATCGTAAGATTATCTTCGGTAAAAATTTTCGGGTAAAACCGATCCAATCGAGCCACCACCGCGTTCTTCACTACGTCTGGCACCATGAGAAGGTCAGCATTCACAAATGCTATTCGCAAGCTGTGATTATTGTCTTCGATGACAAACGCGCGCGACCGCAATCGAGTATGAATCCCGCCAACCGTCTGATCAAATCGGCCATAACCGCTCAACGTTTGACCTGCGGCCGGGCCAGTGATGTCAAATACCCCTGAGCCGACAAGAAATTCACCTGCGATTCCTTCGGGAATATTGAAAAAAAGAAAAAATAGAAACCAAAAGGTAGTCCGCACCTTTTGGTTGAGGGACGCGTCAATTGGCTTGTTTTTGTACCGCAAAATATGGCCCCTAAGCTCTCATTGGGAGCAAAAACAGTAAGATAGAACAAGGTAATGCAATGCGCAAGGACTCTTTTCCGTCGCTAGGGGGGCTATGATTCCAGGTTGCATTTTTGATAGCAGGAGGCGATGGTCGCAAAAATAGTGTGCCAATGAAAAAATCAAAAGAAGTATTTCATAAAATTGCCTTTTATTCCGGTCGCCTCTGGGGAGAGGGGAAACAAGCGATGACCCGTCTCAGTCAGTTCAAGGAGTCTCTTCCTGAAATGATTCGTCGCGGTTTGGTGTTTTCTTGTTTTCTGACCTTTGGTGTTTTTTTGCTCAGGGCGGGTTCTCTGGATCAGAGATTGCCGAGTCGAGAAAAAATTAAACAGAGATTTCGCAATGTCCTCCCCGAAGACATTGCGGAAAGGCTGGCCGAGGTGGTTACCGAGCAGAAGCGTTTCCCGACGACCTTTCAGATTAAGAAAATGTGCGAAGTCATGGGGCGCAGTCTTCCGCTAGAAAGTAAACAAGAGTTGTTAAAACTGTTGATTGCCTTTTTGCGGATTGATGGTGGTATTGAAATTCGGGAGCTTGAGGGGCTTCGTTGGGTAGCGGAAAAAATGGGGATGGAGCGCGAGGCGTTTGATCGGTTGTTTAATACTTTTTCCCCTAATACCGCCTTTGTCAATACCGACTCTTTTTATGCGATCCTTGGGGTTGATAAATCGGCTTCTCCAGAGGAGATTCGACGAGCCTATCGGAGGCTGGCTTCCATGCATCATCCTGATCGATTCGCCACTCAAAGTGCTGAAGTCCAACGGGCGGCGCATCATAAATTCATTGAGATCAATAAAACATTTCAACGGTTAAAAGGGAACTGACGCCGCGTTGATTTTATCCGATCCAAAGCCCTTCAATGCGAATTTGTAGGCCATTTGCCGTCCTATTCATATAGTTCACTAAGCCACTGTGTCGCCATTGAAGCATGCACATCTTGGGTTGAAAGAAATAGCGCATGCCAATTTTGATTTCACTTCGGGTCTCCCTGATGATTCCTTCGTAGGCCTCCGCAATATAGTAGCCGAGATCCTTGAAACCTTTTTCGCGGGGATTCAAGGGGCCGGTCACGCACCAGACAATGACGCCTGTTTTGTGATCCACTTCCATGACGACGCCACAGTGAGTAATGGGGCAGCCACAAGACATGCCCAGTGGGCGGCCGATCAAGATGTCCCCGATTTGAACGTTCAGCTCGCGCGTCAGCATAGGATTATGGGGGATCATGACTTCACGAGGGCCGGGGTCCTCGGGGAAATGCTCAAGATAGAAATCAAATTCTCGCCCCAGGCTGTCTTTCCACTCTGTGGCCCCATACTGAGTGGTGGGAGTGGTTTGGCAATCTCCGCAGGATCCGCATGCCGAGTTGGAGAGGTGAATGCAGCGCTTGATCAATTCTGGGCGCTCTTTCAGGCGGGGGGCAAACTCCGCACAACTTCGATAGCCGCATAGGCCACAGTTCAGGCCAGGCAGGTTTTCCAATGTAATTTCAGTCATAAATGTCCTTTGGTAGATGAAGATAAATTTGTCGAAATTCGCCGAAGCTGGGAGACCACTTTTGGTAAAATATTCAGAAAGTAATCGACGTCGGTATCCGTATTGAAACGACCCAGCGAGATGCGCAACGATCCGCGCGCCTGAATCGGATTCATTCCCATTGCCATCAACACAGATGAAGGTCCACCTGTGTGGTGGCTACTGCAAGCACTGCCGGAGGATACGGCAATTCCATGCTCGTCAAGGGCAAGCAAAACCCTGATTGCTTCGCCCTCTTGTCCTTGAAACCCGAAACAGAGATGCCCCGGAAGCCGAAGGTAACGATCGCCAATCAGATACGCATTGGGAATGCTGGCCGTCACTGAATCAATGATTCGGTCTCGCAGGTCCACGAGTCGTGAGACTTCAGAAGTCATTTCTTGTTTTGCAATTTCAGCGGCGCGCCCCAATCCTAGGATTCCTGTTATGTTTTCCGTGGAGGGTCTGAGCCCCTGTTCTTGGCCGCCGCCATGGAGTAGGGGCGTGAGTTTCACTCCCTTCCGTACAAACAGTGCGCCGACCCCTTTGGGTCCATTGAACTTGTGACCTGAAAGCGAAAGTAAATCAATGGGCTGCGTTTTGAGATGAAAGGGAATTTTGCCCACGGCCTGAACCGCATCGGTGTGAAACAATACTCCGCGGTCACGGGTGATCCGTCCCAACTCCGCAATGGGTTGCAGGGTTCCGACCACATTATTTGCCGCCATGACGCTCACGAGTCGAGTATCAGGTCGGATGGCCCGACTCAGATCCGATGGATCGACTAGGCCGGTTGCATTCACGGGTAAAAAGCTGACCTCAACACCTCGGCGTTTCAACGCCTGGCAGGTCTCAAAGACGGCGGGGTGTTCAAAACTACTTGCGATGAAATGGCACCCTCCCTGCTTATTGGTTCCAATACAGGTCTCGGCCACACCCGCCAGCGCCAGGTTTGCGGCCTCGGTGCCGCTACTGGTGAAATAGATTTCGTCTGGATTTCCGCCGATTAGATTCGCGAGTTGGACTCGCGCCTTTTCGATCACATCGCGAGCCATTCGGCCCGTGCGATGTAAACTTGAGGGATTGCCATAGTACTCAACCGAGGCTGCGTGCATGTCGCTCACGACTCTTGGATCGATCGGCGTGGTGGCTGCGTTGTCCAAGTAGACGTGATTCATTTTATTCGCCGCGATAGAAGGTCTGATTATCCAACGGCCTGACTACGCCAAAGTGAGATTGCCAGCCGACTTCCTTCTTGCCGACACAAATGGTGCAACAGCCTACCGGTGGCGTGCCTCGCAGAAACATGCGTTCAGGTGCTGGTGCCGTAGCGAGGACGCGGGCGACCAGTGGGTCTATTCCAATGCCTTGGAGTGCATTGACTTCGTGAATGCGCACGTTGGGGGCAACTTCTTGAATGCGGGCCCTAAAAACCTCGCGTTCAGCTTGGGAAACTCGATCGATTTTCGTGACCACGGCGACGTCAGCCAAGGACAGCATGGGGCCGACCTTTAAAGGAAGGTTCATTCCGCTGGTGGCTTCCAGCACCACGATCCCGAGTCCGCCATCAACGTAAGGAGCGCATCGCAGGCAAAGACCGGCCGTTTCTACTAAAAGGACTTTGCAGTCCTCTTTTTTGGCCCAGGCTAGAGCATCGCCGAGGACCATGACGCCGCAGTGGTCAGGGCAGAGTTCGCCGGAGTAGATTTTTTTAGTGGGGATGCCGAACTCTTTGGCCAGTTGCTCGTCTTCCTCTGCATACTGAACATCGATTTTCAGAAAGGCGGGGCGAGTACCACCTTCAAGTAATCGGCGAATCGTGTGTCGCAAAACCGCAGTTTTCCCAGTAGTTGCCGGTCCGGCGCAGATGACTAGGCGCATGTGATTTCCTCCAAGGCCGTGGCGCCAAGTCTCTCACCCCGGCGAAGTTGATCGCGCAGATGGGTCAACGCATCATCGAGCGCGCTGACGCGAAGGCCGCATTTTCGCTCGTTTTCATCGGTATGGAAGACCTCACTGATCGACCCGTCTTTAATGACGATGCGATAATCCGAGAGCAAGGCGATTCGCGGATCATGCGTGACGAAAATAAATATCTTTCGATGTTGGCGAAGGAGTTCGAGCGCGCGGGTACGGTTGATCCCGGCATTTTCGACCTCATCCAATAGGACGATCGGCGTGTTGCAGATAATCGTGGCATCGGCGATTAAAAGTGCCCGAGTTTGACCGCCTGATAGTTCGGTCATGCGACTGTGAATGGCCACTGGCTCTCCGGTGAGTTGGTTTGCGAAGGCCAGCGTTCGAGTGACCAGGTCTTCAATCTGTAAATGGTTCTTGCTGCGAATACGGGCGTGGGTACTCAGAAATTCTCCGACGGGCATATCGGATAAAAACGTGGTGTGTTGGGTGATGAGGGCGATGGGGTTACAAGCGGGATCGTCGCGGAACTCCGCGGGTGGTTTTTCGCCGTTTATCAAAATACGTCGTCCTGTCGGAGTATTGGCGTCGGCAAATAATTCAATATCATTAATGAGCGTGGTTTTTCCGGCCCCCGTTGGGCCGACAATGCTCACTACGTCCCCCATTTTTAGGTCGATCCGTTGTATGGGTTCCGGTTGTCCTGACTTATTGCGCCCGCCAAAAATGGTGATACTTTCAATATTCATACAGTCCTATCTTTAATGTAACTAATATGACCGGCTTAGTAGTATAAGACGAGGCGGGTTGTCAAATGTTGTTTTGTTCAATTAAGTGATCGGGGGCGTTGAAGGGCTACATGACGTCCGCGATGGTCGTTTTTTCGAGAGTGTCAGAAACAAAATCACGAATGGTTTTAAAAAGACTCATGAGTTTTTTTTCATTTCTGATGGGCGTTGCTCTGTAAAAATATTTACTCACCGACTCGGTCGGAGCCAAGGCTCCATCAAACAGGCGGATCACTTCGCCCACGGTGATTTTATTGGCAGGCTTGGCAATTCGGTAGCCACCCTGCTGGCCCTTTACACTTGCGACATATCCCCCGTGTTTCATTGCGAGAAGGATTTGCTCCAAGAATTTAGGGGGGATCTTTTGAATTTTAGAGATCGTTTTTACGTTGGTATAGGTATCTTTTTCTTGTTGCGCTAAGAATACCAAGGCGAGAAGAGCGTATTCACTCCGGACCGTCATTTTCATTTGTTGGATTCCATAAATATGACCAGTTTAGTAGTATAATGGATCTCTGGCTGGCAAGTGCTTACTCGGCGGTGGGTTCGATCATGGCGTTGGTCTGCTCAAGTGCGCGGGTGCGAAGTCGTGAAAACGAATCTGAAATGACTTTTAAAAAAACTGCTGGACTTCTAAATTCCCAAAATTTTTCGTGAAGATAATAGAGAAAGATCTTTGTAAAGACCTCGGCGCCGCCAATGACCATCGCTTGTTTTGCTGATCCCGTGGCTGCGTACGAGATGAGGGCCGTGCTCAAAGTTCCAAAAACTCGGTAGGAAATGGCTTTAGCTAACGCTTTCATAAGATGATTTGTCGTATAGCACTAATATGATCAAGTTAGTAGTATATAAATAAAGCCATCCTGCCCGCGAAGGGTCTGGTTTAGATTTCTTCAATATTTTCAGTGTCTTCGCGTAGATTTAGGGCGGCTACCAGATTCAGGGCCGCAAGGATACCGAGGTAGAGGGCCGGCGCCGTGACGGTATGATAGCGCTTGAAGAGCCAGGTGCCGAGCAGGGGTGCGGTTCCACCAAAGATGCAAAGCGAGATATTGTAGGCCAGCGCGATTGCGCTGTAACGGACGCGAGAGGGGAACATCTCTACCAACGTCGCCGGAATCGGTCCGAGGTACATACCCATCAAAACCGTAAAAACAAGCTGTGCGACCAGTGCCGGAAGAAAGCCCCCCTGGGTGACCAAGTAAAAGAGGGGCAGGGCCAGTATCATGATGCCGGCGGAGCTCACCACGAGCAGTGGCTTGCGTCCCACCCAGTCCGAGAGTCGGCCCATAATCGGAATCAGGGTGACCAGTAGGATAAGAGAGAAGGTGTTGATGGTCATCGCATAAGGGACATGGGGATGAATATAGCGACTCATAAATGCGGGCCACCAGACAAAAAGGAGATAGAAGCCGCCGCCCACCAGGGTGACCAGCATTGAAGCGTGGAAGATCTTTCCGGGCACCAGCTCGATTGCTTCGGCCAGGGGATTTCCGCCCAGGTCTCCATCCTTCCTCATTTGCTCAAAAACGGGTGTCTCCTCAAGCTCACTACGCATCCAGATCGCTACACACGCGATGACGACTCCTGAAAGAAAGGGCAAACGCCATCCCCAGGCCTGCATGTCATGGTCACCCAGAAGGGCGTTCAGGCCCACCGCGCACAGCGAACCCAGTGTCATTCCAAAGTAACCACTCGCAAAAGTCCAGCTGCTGAAATAGCCGCGCTGATTCTCGGGTGCGGTCTCGGCCACATAGGCGATGGAACCAATCATTTCTCCGCCGACTGAAAGGCCCTGTGCGACGCGCAGTAGAATCAAGAGAATGGGAGCCAAGGTCCCGATCTCGGCATGGGTCGGCAAGCAGCCAATGAGGAAGGTGGGGACCGCCATCATCATGACGGAGAGCTGAAGGGCTTTTTTTCGTCCGAACTGGTCGCCGATATAGCCAAAAAGAACTCCACCGAGGGGGCGCGCCAGAAAGGCCGCCGCAAAAACGCTGAACGCGCTCAAGAGCGAATCCAATGGATTATCCGACGGGAAAAACTGTTCACCGAGAATCGGGGCTAGAAAGCCAAAAACGGCAAAATCAAACCACTCCAGAACATTGCCGACGATGCCGCCCACCATGTTTTTGGTGAAAGCGGCGCCTTGGGGGTCATTTGAGGGTTTTTTAGCCCGCGAAGCTTTCGCCTTTCGTTTCAATATGATTTGAATGAGAAGGGCATTATTTTCCTGGGCGGCCGCTTCAGTTTGGTCTGACTTAATATCCATAACTTATTCTAAGTCCCAATCATCGCCTCTGGCAATAGGACTCGTCTGGCTTTACACTGAGACCTATGGCGACAATCTCTCCTGTTTTGCAGCAGCCATTTCGCGCGATGGTGTTTCTTGCCCTGGCGTTGGGAATTGGCGTGGCCGGCTGGGTGGATACCCTTCACGAGCAGCGGGAACAGGCGGCGGTGGTTGGAGAACGCACGTTGACGGTCGCGAAGGTGGTCGCGGCGATGGTGAATCCAGAATACCTGAGAAAGTCCTCGTTGGGGCCGCCAGATTATTCGCAGCGCTTGACTCGATTGAGTGCCGCGATTTGCGATGCGGACGCTGGGATTAGGCGCATTATTTTTTTTCGAAGCGAGGCGGATCAGATTCGCTTTTTAGTGGATGCCACCGGGAATAAGGATCCTAAAAAATCGCAGAGTGGGGAGATCTATCAGGATGCGCCCGCTGAACTCCGCCGTGCGTTTCAGGAACGTCAGCCCAAGCCGTTTCTATTGCAGCGGCCAGGGTCGGTTTGGAGTTTGGTACCGGTTGTTGCTTCGGGTGGCGGGTTTCCTGTTGCGATTGCGGCGATTGAAACCGCTGCTTTGGAATCCCCTCGGGGCATGTCGCTTCTTTTTAAGACCGATGGGGTAGTGGTGGGCGCGGTCGTTTTGTTGGAATTTCTGCTCGCACTGCTGTATTTTCTTTCAGCTCCGCCTCGTGCGCTGGCGGCCCCTGTGGTTCAGGCAGACCCGGTGGTCCTTACTCCTGAGTTGCCAGAGTACATCAGTCCTGAAGTGGTCTCCGAAGTGGCGGTTTTTGTGTTTAGTGCCGAAGGTCAGGTGTTGGAGGTGAACGCGGCGGCGCTCGAACTCTGGAATTTTCCGGAGGCCGTGTTAGCGAAGAAAGAACATACCGCGATTTTGAAGTGGATGATGAATCAGATGGCGGATCCGAACGGATTTCTTGGGCAAATTCAGGCTAAAGAAACCTCGCCCCTTCCATTCACTGTTACCCTGAAAGATGGTCGTGTGCTGACGTTTGATTCCAAGATTAATGAAGCCCAGTGGACGTTGAAGTTTCGCAAGCCGGGATGATCAAAAAGTATCATGCTGCTAGGGCGAGTTCAATGCCGTCAAATTTAGCGATAGGGACCAGGGTCTTTTTGGGTCCCTTTTCGCGTAGTTCGACCAAACCTAAGTCTGCCAGGAACTTCACATCGGAATAAACATTCTTAAAATCCTTCTTCATGGCCTTAGCCAAGGCGGAGATCGATTTGGGTTTGAGGGCCGGGATGACCGTAAGGATCTGGAGGCGTGGCGGGGAGAGGATGCGACCCAAGATCTCCCAGCTACTGACACTGAGTGTTTCTTCGCCTGGCGTTGGATGGGCTTTACCCTTCAGTGCGGAAGCCCAACGCTCACTGGTTTTTGCCACGCTCTCGACGATGATTTTTACTTTTTTTAACTTCATGGTTCAAAACCTGCCTTTCGTGAGAGATCCCAAAAATCAGCCAAAAGAGACGACTCGTTTCGGTAGAGATAGGGCAATTCGCTGGTTCCCAAATGAAGGTGCGGGCCTTTGGGTTTATGGTTGTCGATCCCAACAACAACCTCACCCGCGCTGACTAGAAAAAGCGAAAACTTCCGGCCATCTGGATAGTCCTTGGACTGTGGGACACTCCAGATCTTGATCTCGGCTACTGCGGCATCCCTGGTTGTGGGGTTGAGAAGAAGACGTTTTTCCCTAAACAGAGGTTCCGCTTTCACATCTATGGTTATACAACCATAGATGTTCCTTCGTCAAGCTTAGTCTGAGTTCCCCAGTTGAGGTGGCCCTCAATGCATGTTGCGCTTTAATACCACGCAAACTCAGTGACTGTGCTCACCCTGAACCAGTGCAGGACTCTCTGTAACAAACCACTCTTGGGCCCAGTCATGATGCCCACGGCATCCCCATCGCTTGGATCGATCAGAAACTCGGAGTAGGCGCGAAAGAGCTCAATGACGAGCGGATGGGGGGCTGTGCTGGGAAGTTTGAGCAGGCCCAGGATCTCGCTAGGGCTTGCGATCGCACTCAAAATCAGTCTTTCGGCGAGCGGGAGGATGAGTTCGGGATGTTTTTGCCAGGCCTTGCTTTTCAAGGTTTTCAGCAGCGTTTTGTCGAAATATTGCGATGAAGGCGACGTGTAATCCGATCTTCTTCCGATCACAAAACGAGCGACCTCCATGCCTCGGTCATTTACCCAGACGTCTTGGGCCAGCGTCGACTGGACCATGCTCCATGCACCGGCGCCGCCGTCATGAATGATCTTCTGGGCCCATTCCACGGCTTGAGGTTTTTTTGCCCATTCGGGTTGGGTCAGAACCCGGGTGGCGAGCACCTCGTTCGCTAAACCTTTGGCGAGGATCCATTCAAACAGGTCGTTGATTTTGGGGCTGTGGGCCCATTGAGGGTCGAGCAAGGTCGAAGCTGCGATCTGGTTGAGTTGCAGTTTGAGCTGCGCGGAATTTTTTCCGGAGGATCTTGAATTTGATTTTAGGAGCGAAATAACTTCGTCCGGGGTCCCTTTCTCTATTCGCGCATTTTGAACGGAGGGGGCTTTGACGCCCAGGTAAGACGCCAGTAGCGCGAACGCCGCTAACAAATATAGCCAACGCTGGAGTTTTTTGCTGGGCGGTTGAACGGGCAACACTCAAGAGCCGCTCAAGATCGCGGTCGCTTGGCGCAAGAGTTCGAAGTAATCGCGCCATAAGACGAGCACCGGAATGACCAAGAGGAAAAGCGCCAAAAATACGATGAGGGTCCAAGATTTCGTCCAAGTCTTACCCAGTCTGGTCGAGCGGCGCGAAACCAACCAGATCCGCAGCGCAATGAATAGGACCAGGCATGCGCTTTCAGTATAAAGCAAAATTTCGAGGTTGGGGTGGTGCTGTAGCCGATCGACGCTCTGGAGCACTTGGGTGTCCGTGAAGAGTTTAACCGTGCGTTTACCCGCAGGATATCCCATGAACTTTTGAAACTGTTGAGTTTCGGCCGGAGAAAGTGGCACAAGTAATGATGAGGGTGTCTCTTGAGGTCCGGGCAGTTCGAGTTGTTTTTCTATCGGGTCCAGCAGTTTTAGGCGCCCGCTGTGATGGGGCGTCGTCGTCGCCGGTGCCAAGACAGCGGGCATTGCCACACTGTCTTCGTCATCATCAAGGACTGGAGGGACTGGTTTGGTCTGAATTTGTTGCGTAGTAGCCATAGTTTATCTCATGATCGAAGAGTAAATCATATGAAGAGCCACGAGTGAAACCACGATTGCCAGCAGGGATCGGATCTTCTTTTCCGAAGTCTTGCTCGAAATCGCCGCACCGATGATGGCCCCAAAAATTGTACCGATCCCCATTGTCATCATGAAATCCAGTTTGACGTGGCCCATGAAGGCGAAGATCACGGTTCCGATAAAGGACGAAATAAAGAGAATGAAGTGCGAAGTGGCGACCGCGACATGAGGGGGAACCCGCAGCATCGTGATCAGGAAGGGGACATGGATCACGCCGCCGCCAATGCCCAGGAGATTGGCCAGGAAGCCGATGATGAAAGTGCCGATGATGCCAATTTCGATGTTGGTTGTGTACTCAATCTTTTCGCCTTTTGCGGTGGTAATGGTCATGGCATCTTTTTGCATGAGATTAGCCATTTTGAAGACCCAGTCGCGCATCGAGTAGAGATAGTAAGCGAGGAAAAGCAGAAAAACGCTGAACACCAGTTTGAAGCCATCCGAGGTGTAATGGCGCACGATAAACGGGCCCAAGATGGCTCCCGGCAAGGCCGCAAGCGCTAGGCGTTTGGCGAATTCAAAATCGATGCGTCTTTGTGCGGCATACAGAAAAGACCCCGCCATCGTATTGAGCGCGATGATTGAGAGCGAGGTGCCAATCGCGTCCTGCGGTGAAAAATCAAAAAACATCATGAGAAGAGGGACATGAATCCAGCCGCTGCCTACCCCAATCACGGTGCCCAGGGTCCCGATCAGGGTTCCGAAGATCATCAGCAGCAAGCCTGCAAACAGGGTCATTTATCTATCTCCTTGATTGAAATCGCCGAATGCGGGCAGGCGGAAACGCAACTGCGGCAGCCCAGGCAAACGGAAGGATCCACCCTAGAATGACCGGCCATGAATTTTTTGGAAAATGAAATCGCGAAAGCCTCGTCACAATTAGGAATGCAATTCTTGCAGCCCAGGCATTTGTCGATATCAATCCATGCCACCGGTCTTTTGTTGTTTTTTTTGCCGCCTTTTCCGTTGTTCTTCCCGCAGCTGTCATAAATCGCGCCCCGGTTACAAGTATTGAAACATATACCGCAGCCATCGCACAAAGATTGATTGATCTCGTGCTTGATCTTTTTGTCCCCGACAATGGCCTGGAGAGGGCATTTTTTTCGGCAGAGACCGCAGCCGATGCACTCGTCTTTGATAAGGTATTTCATAAAATCACTAAAAGCGTGTCCCCCCGAGTAGGGGGTGGATTATTTTTTGACTTTTCTTGTTTAGCGTAGGTGCTGAATATAACAACGAATATCATAACAAAAGCCTAAATGAAAACAAATTGACGCATTACGCTAAGTCTGCGTTAGCAAGAAGATTTGCAACTTTCAGAAGTTAAGCTAACCTAATGATTATGGAAAATGACTCACTGGAAGATGTCGAAACCAGTTTTATTGACGCCGTATCAAAAACAGCTAACGGAGTATCCAACGTGATCGGCAAGGGTGCCGGCTATTGTGCTGGTTTTGTGACCCGGATTTACAAGGACACCAAGGAATCCGTAAGCAATTCCTCGTTTTATCAAAGTTCTTTTTCCGGGGTGGACTTTAAATTCCTGACGAGACGAAGGGGTGAGTCTACTTCGATTCAGGGCGATGAGGGAAATACCCCCGAATTTTATGAAGGCCTGGGGCGAGAGATTTTTCACACTGCCAGGGCCGCCGAGAAGAACGAAAATTTAGTCATCATCAACACTTCAAAATATAGATAGATCCTAATACATGACAAATGACGATCCACAGGACTCCAAAAGTGATAAAAACATTCTCGAGCGGCTTATTGGCGGGATTCGAGAAGTCGCGGATCCGGCTGACCACGATAAACTTCATGAAAAGGTCGCGGAGCTGAAGGAGTCCGAAAAGCGCGTGGCCGAGAAGAAGCACCCTTCTGCGGCGCCTCCCGTTGGCTTGGATATCGGCACGAGCCGGATCGTGAGTTTAACGAGGGATGCCGGTGGCGAAATTGTTCCGAAAGACCAGTTGAACGCGTTTTTCACGATCCCTCAGTCCCTCTTCGCGGCGCAGATGCTCGAAAAGAGCGGTATGAAGTTCGCGGAGATCGAGGGCAAGCAGCTGGCGATTTATGGTTACGATGCCCAGCAGTTTAGTAATATTTTTAACGGCGAAGTCCGTCGTCCGATGAGCCAGGGCTTACTTAAAGCGAGTGAGCCCCTCGCCATTCAGATGATCAAGCTGATCATCGGCCTGGTCGTCGAGAAGTCCAAGACTTTTGGCACGAGCCTGTGCTTTGGCGTTCCTGCTCCTCAGATCGGATTCGAAAGCGATTTGATTTTTCATGAGTCCATTCTGAAGAAATATCTCGTGGGTATGGGATATAATACCAAGAGCATCACGGAAGGCGCGGCGGTCGTCCTTTCCGAGTTGTCAGAAGATAATTATACGGGCATCGGAATCAGCATGGGCGGCGGGATGTGCAATGTTTGTTTCTCGTTCCTTTCCGTGCCGGTCATTGTTTTCAGTATTCCCAAAGGGGGCGACTACATCGATTCCAGCGTGGCCAGAGTGGTGAACGAAACCCAGAGCCGAGTGAGGGTGATCAAAGAAGAATCTCTGGATTTCGGGCGTCCCCCGCGCAACAAGGTCGAGCAGGCGTTTGAGATCTACTACGATGACCTCATCATGAGTTTGCTCACCCAGCTTTCGGCCGTGTTCTCTCAATCCCAACACCTTCCAAAATTGAGCCAGGCGATTCCCGTGGTGCTCGCGGGCGGAACCTCTATGCCTAATGGCTTCAGGCAGAAGTTCGATAAGGCGATTCGCCAGGCCAATTTACCGATTCAGATTTCCGAGGTCAGGCTTTCAGCGGATCCGCTGCGCTCGACCGGTAGGGGCGCACTCATTAATGCGGGCGCTTAGACTGCAGAATATTCAAGCGGTCTTGAAGTTTGAGGACGCTGAATATCCGGTTTTGAATATTTCCGCGACCGGCGTTTTGATCGGTGGCGGTGCGGACCGTGGCGAATGGGGTCCCATTGACGAAGCGGTGGTTCGTAAAATGAGCGCGGGAGTGTTTCAGTTCGCGCTCTTGGATTCAAACGGCAGTGAGATGGGTTTCGAAGGCAAGCTCGTGCGGGCCTCGGTGGGGTCCGAGATCGCGATTGTTTTTGGAAATGAGGCATGAAGAAGCGAGAGATTATCGCCGTCGGGGGGGGCAAGGGCGGTGTCGGCAAAACGCTCGTATCCGTTAACCTCGCGCTGGCTTTAACCAAACTCGGCAAATCGGTCGTCTTGTTTGACGGCGATCTGGGGAGCGCCAATTGCCACACGCTTTTGGGGATCACGCGGGTCGAGAAATCTCTTGAGGAATATTTCAAGGAAGAACTCCGGCTGGATTCGCTCGCGGTGCCCACCCGGTTTCCCCAGCTGAGTCTGATTTGCGGCGCGAGCGGCAAGGTCGACGCCTATCTTTCCAAGCCATTCATTATGGAACGGCTGATCCGGGAAATTCTTCAGCTGGAGTATGACTATATCGTGATCGATCTCGGTGCCGGGATCGGGGACGACACCCTTGACCTTTATAATCTCTCCCATGAAAAAGTCATCGTGGTGACCCCGCAGTTCACTTCGCTTCAGAACGCGTATAGCTTTGCAAAATCCGCCTTTTTACGCAGCCTCAGTCAGCAAGAAAGCCTGACTGAGTTTTTGTCTAAGATGCCGGATCCGGTGGTTTTCAGAAAATTTATGTTGGAGTTGCCTTCTCATGACGCAGTCCGCCGGGATTATGAATCGGTGGTGCGCGATCAGAAGTTCCGGCTTTTAGGGAATATGATGAGCGGCAAGGAACAACTGGCGATCATCAAAAGAGTGCGTGAAGTGATCAAGGAATTTCTGGATATCGACTCCGCCGAGTTGGGTTTTTTCACGCAGACCGCGGATGTTCAGAGTTCGATCAATAAGATCACGCCTTTTTTGGAGCTCTTTCCCGACGATCCCAATAGTCGGGAGATGATGCGGGTCGCCGGAGTTCTTGAGGGTAAGCCGCCGGCGGCGCCACCGCGGGCGTGGTGGAAAATCTGGCAAGAGATCACGGGCTAGGGCTAGCTCGTCTTGGTTCTTAAGACGAAAATATTACCTGCAGTGGTTTTATCCAAGGCGAGTTCCGTATTTTCGAATGTGATGCAAAACGCGGGTGAGGTCTGGTGCACTTCGAGGACCACCCCCGGATTGAGGCCGAACGACAGCAGCTGATGAAGCTGGGAGTGATTGCTCGGGCGAATGTACATGACCTTGGCGGTTTCGCCCGCATGGAGTTCGCTGAGTGCCGACACGACGGAGTCCACCGTTCGTCGTTTTTGGCCGCAGCATTTGCCCGCCGGGATGGGGCTATTGTCGGGCGCGAGCTCGGGGTGCCCAAGGAGAGTGCAAATCGACTCCTCGATCTCGGGCAGCAGGGTGTGCTCGACCTTGCAGGCGATTTCTTCCATTTCCGCGCTCTTGAGTTTTAGGATGCTATGGAGCAGGACTTCCGCCAGCCGATGTCTTCGGATAATTTGCTCGGCCAGCCCCTTGCCCGCGTGGGAGAAAAGGATCTTATCACCGCTTTTGATGAGGAGGTTTTGCTTTTCGAGCTCCGCCAGATCCTCCTCCGAAAGGCTCACGGCGCATTCTTTTTTAATGGCCTCAATGGAATATTCTTTTTTTTCAGAGGCGACCCAAATGGCCTCGAGCACTTCATCTTGTCTTTCGTTGGGACTCATAACTCGTTACGCCTCATTATTTAAAGGTGATATTCATTAAGCGACAGAAATGATTGAGAACGGTGCCCAGCGCTAGGGAGTAGGTGGTGACGATGGCAAGCACCGAAAATCCTGCCCGCCTTCCTTGTTCTTTGATGATCACGACGACGGAGTTCAGGCACGGCATGAGCAACAACATCATGAGGAGGTTCACCACGAGCTGGAGATTGGTGTATTTTAGGCTGTAGTGCTCAAGGGTGGCCGCACCACTTTCTTTACGGATCATGGTTTTGATGAAAACGGTGACACTTTCATCGGGAAGTCCGAGCATTCCGACCGCGATCGGATGGAGTGCCTTTTCGATGATGGTCAAACCGCCCAGACGACTGAAGACAAAGACCACAACCGAGGCGGCAATAAAAACAGGCACGGCCTCCTTCATGAAGAAAAGGCTCCGAACAAAAGCGCCCTTGAGCACCCTCATGGGCTTGGGAATGCGCATGGGGGGGAGTTCCATCAGTAACGAGGAGCGGGGCCCCGGAATGAGTCGGTTTGCGAGCACACCCATCAAAAGAATCTGAAGGCAGATGATTCCGACAATAGTGAGCGTGGCCGAAACCGGCATTTTGCTCAGAATAATGAACATGACCGCCAGCATCGGGGCACAGGGGACTCCGAGGAGAAGGATCATCGTGGCGATGATTTTTTGTTTGCGCGTGTCGAGCATGCGGGTCGTGAGAATGGCCATGGTGACGCACGAAAAACCCATGACAATGGGCAAGACACCCTTACCGTTGAGGCCGATTCCTTGAAACGCGCGATCGAGTAAAACTGAAAAACGGGGAAGGTAGCCCGAGTCTTCCAGAAATCCATAGAAAAAATAAAAACAGACGAGAACCGGAAAAACGAGTCCCGCCGCCAGAAAAAGGCCCATCGGAACCAGGCCAAAATCGGGGTCGGCGATCATATCTCTCAAAAAGGCGCTCGGCAGGGGGGCGACGAGCTTGTGGACGATCGGCATTAAAATTTGGCCAAAAATTTTGCCGTTGATCAGGTCCACTAAAAAAGTCGCGCCAAACGAGCCGACAAACAAGAACATCAGGGTGGCCACGAGGAGCGCGATGGGGATGCCGGTCAAAGGCATGGAGCACCATCTACCGAATTTTTCAATATAAGGCCCCTTGGTTGGGGGGTCAATTTGTTGAACTCTTTTGACGATGGCGTCAGCGGCTTTATTGTAGATTTCCGCCAGGGTGTTGTTGAACGGTGCAGGTTCTTTGCGACGGTATTGCTCAGCCAGGGTCTTGAGCTGTTCAAGCGTTCCTTCACCGAAATTTTTGATCAAGAAGGGTTCGATACTCTTATCCCCCGTAAGGAGGAGAATCGCGATCGCGCGAATCGATCGCACCGGACCTTGGGTGAGGAGCTTGGTGTTTAGGGTGATGAAATCCTCGACGTAAGTCGGGTATTTGACGAGCTGTTTTGGGGTTTTTAATGCGGTGAGATAGGATTTGAGGTCTGGAATCCCTCTTCCTTCGGTCGCGACCGTCGTGCAGACGGGGACTCCCAGGGCGACTGAAAGCGCTTCGGTATCGATCGTGATCCCGCGCGATTGGGCTTCATCAATCATGTTTAAATCGAGAAGCAGGGGGACTCCGAATTCGGCGTACTGCAGGATCAGGGCAAGCGAGCGGCGTAGGTTTTTAGCATCCCCAACAAGAATGATTCCGTGTGTCGTGAATCCGGGGTCGGTTGAAAATAGCGTATCTCGCGAAACTCGTTCGTCTTCACTGCTGCCAAAGATTGAGGTCGTTCCAGGAGTATCAATGACATCGAGCGGCAGTCCTCGGGCGGCTCCTGAGGTCAGTGAAACGGTGCTTCCTGGAAAGTTAACGCTCTTAGTTTTTGCTCCGCATAATTGGGAAAATAACGTGGTTTTGCCCACGTTCATATTTCCAACAATAACAATACGCTGCGTACTCAGAGCGGGGAGAGACATGAATTCTTACGTTTTTGGCCCAGTTATGGCGGCCTGTTTCCTTGAGTTAATCTTCGATTTCGTCCGATTTGGAGTCCTTTTTGGAGGTCGAGGGAATGTGTTCCGTTTGCATTCGCTTGAGTCCGGAGACAATCGCCGCAATTCCAAAGATGAGTAGAAGAAGAGGCACAACGCCCTTGAAAATGTCAAGGAAGATAAACCACCACTTCACAAACCCCCAGACGCTGAGTAGTAACGCAACAACACCGCCCAGAACGCTGTACATAGAGGTTTCTCCTTGTCAAAGTGGGTATCTTATTAAACCATGATGTTCTTAAAGCCTTTCGGCCAACGCGAGTAGATTCTTGAGTTATTTAATGGGCGTGCTACGAATTATTTTGAGGGTCAAAAATGGGTGACAACGTGAAAAGTGATAAGGTGCTCGGTGCAATGGTCAAGAATGGTTCGGTGCTGTTGCGATGCGCTGGAAAATCCCTAGGCTGTGTGCAGGCAGGTTTTCAGAGCGTCGTGCAGGGCACTCGCCGGCTGACTGGGGCCAGCGCCAGTGGGATGAAGGGGCTCTTTACCGGTGGTCTGCGCAAGAAGCAGGGACTCAATCGATCCGAGGTTAAAACGCGAATTGCCACGCTTGAGAATGATATCCGGGAAGGCTATCTCAAGGTGGGGAAACTGGGTTCCGGCGTCGAAAACAAGGAGCAACTCTTTGAGGTTCCCGAAATTCGCGAAGTCGTGGAAAAAATAAAAATCCTCGAAAATCAGCTCAATTCCCTGAAAAAATATCAGCTAAAACTCGAAAACGCCGAGCTACAAAATGTTCCAGCCGATGCGGTCGCATTTGATGAGAGTGCGGGTTTGGGAACCTCGGGTGATAAATCCAAAAAGAAAATCAAACACGCGATAGAGGACGGCTTGAAGAAGGCGAAATTCCAGCTTCAGTCGGATGCGATTATTTTTCGTAAAGCGCTCTATGATCTTTTGGATCACGAGATGGAAATTAAGAGACTTGCTGCAAGTGAATTGGGGAAGCTCGGTAATAAACATGCAGGTCCTGCGCTCAAGGCCGCTTTGGAATATGGGGATCCCCAGCTCCAGGCCGAGATTATTAGTTCACTCGTTCGGTTGGAGGATCGGGATACCTTCAGTATCTGCAAAGACTTTGTAAAGCACGAGTATGCTCCGATCCGGACCGCTTCGATTCGAGGGTTATATAAGGCGGGGCGCAATAACTCGGTGCCGTATCTGATTGATGGCCTGAAAGATGATAGCGTCGAGGTGCGTAACTCGAGCGCGATGTTCTTGGGTTGGTGCGAGGCGCCAACGGCAGTTCCAGCTTTACTGCAAGCTGCAAGCGATGCCGACCGGCGCGTGCGAAAAAGCGCGATTCTTTCGCTTTCGAACATTCGTGACGAGGCTTCTGTGTTGCCGCTGATCAGGCTTCTGGACGAGGACGACGAAGACTTGCGCAAGGCTACTTTGACGGCAATTGAGCGGATTGGCGGAGTCCCGGTTCCTTTCAAGGGCGGCGAAAAGGCTGATCGGACCGCTCACGTCGAGGAACTCAAGGAGTGGTGGATTTCTAAGATGTACGAGGGCCCCGCGCCCGTTTCGTCCTCTTCTCCGTCTGGGGGGGCCGCAGAGTGAAGCGCATGGAAGTTTTGACGAGTAGGCTCCCGTTCCTTCATAAAAAAAAAGAGGATGTCATCGGCCAGATTTCGGAGCGACTCTCGAAGATCGTGACCAAGATCCAGGCAAACGCGTCTTTAAGTGAAGTTCGGGAGGAGTACGATGTGGCTGTGGGTCATTTAGTGGCTCTAGCTGAGACAGAAAGGGATACGAGGCTTCAGGCCCGGGTTCGTAATGTCCAATCGACGTTAAAAAATGCGGGTACGTTGGTTGAAAAGAAGGATCAGTTGCGTCTTGAAATCTCTCGAATCATGACGCATTTGGGCCAAATCGCTGAAACGCCCCGGTTTTCTGAGGCTGCACCAGTGGCCACGGCAGAGAGTATAGAAGAAGTCATTCGCGCAAAAGATGAAATAGACGAGACGATGGCGACCGGCAGGCAGCTCACGGAACGCCTTCAAGAGCTTCAAGATCGTACGGCCTTCATGGCGCAGGAGATTGAGAAAGTTACCGTCGAAAATCAGGCGATGTTCGAGGAAAACAAGGCGCTCCGGGAGCAGTATGCGCAAGCCGTTCAGACGCATGACGAGGGTAAAGAGGTTTCTCGGGTCCTTCAAAACAAGGTTGCAACCGCGCAAATCGAGTGCAATCGGCTTCTTCTTGAAATTCAGTTTCTGAGCAGTGAGCGGGCGGGCGTGCTTGAAAATCTGGATGGCGATTACGAAAGTCTGGTGAATCTTTCAAAGCGTTATCGTGAATTACAGCGTGGCTACGGACTGGTGAAGGACGAGGCTGGAGTCTACGAAGATTTATTGGCGCAGCTCGATTCGTTGCTGGGACGAACGCGTCAGGAGAAGAAGGTCCTTCTTGAGAAAACGGCTGAATCCGAGAAATCCTTGGAATCCTTGATTGAGGAGTTACGGGCCGTGATCAAGAAAGGTAAAGTGCAATTCTATGCTCAACTGGAAGGCGGATCAGAAAAATGAAGGTTGAAGAAATCAAGAAGGGCTTGAGAGGACTCTCCGAGCTTCGGATCGAGGATCTGACCAAGGTTTCGAGCGAGGTTCTTCAAGGCAACATCGAAAGCATGTTGTCTGCTATTCGCGTTTTGGAATCGCAGCTCAAGGACACCATGGAGGTGAACGCCGCCCTGCGGACTGAGTCGAAGATGCGGGATGCCGATATTTTGGCGCTGAAGCGCGAAAATCAGGACCTTCAATTTCGCCTGAGAGAGTTAGAAAAACAGGTTCCTCTGGTTGACGATGTGGAGAAGCGCTTTGAAATCGCGCTTGAAAGAATTGAAGAGTACAAAACATTGTTTCAGCGGGAAAAAGACAAAACCCGGGGCCTGGCGGTCCAGGTTGACAGTCTGGCCGGGGCGCTCAAGAAGACCGAGGAAGAGCGCAACGATGCGTATAAGGAAGTGGTCGTGCTGATGAATAAGCTCGAGCAGCCGGAGCAGTTAGCGGAGCAGAAGGGCATACAAAATGGGTAATGGCTCAGAGCTGAAAAGGAAGCTGTTGGATAGCTGGGATCAGATTCGGAGCAAGTACCCGATCGTGGTCGCCGCCGAAGTGGTTGCGGGCGATCCGGTGAAGACCGATTTTTTGAGCTGTATTGATGGTCTGAAAACCGCCGAAGAGATTGAGCAGTTTTTCACCCTGAATGCGAGCGAAGCGCATCTGATTTTCACGGATCTGATGAACGTGGGGGCGATTCGCTTTCTCGATGATGGCGAGCGTCTAGGTTATCTCAAACGCCATGCCATCGAGCTTGAGCGAAATCTGGTTTTCCTTCGTTCGGAGCGCGAACGGCTCCGCGGTGAGTCTTTGTATCTCAATAAGCAGACCCGCGAGAAAATGCTTGAGGTCGAGGCGTTTAAGACGAAGATTCCGGCGCAGGAGGAAGCCTGCCAGCAGTTGACGGGCAATCTGAATTCGCTTCAGGCGAAGTCCCAGGGGCTTTGGGAGCAAAACGCGGAACTTTTTGGGGTCGCTAAAGACGTCAAGCACAAGACGGACGTGATCAAGACCGGACTGGAGAAGTTGGAGGATCAATTTCCCAAGGTCATGAGAAAAAAAGTCAAGGTGGCGGAACGGTATCGGAAGA
Source organism: Bdellovibrionota bacterium FG-1 (assembly GCA_051382295.1). Classification (GTDB taxonomy): domain Bacteria; phylum Bdellovibrionota; class UBA1018; order UBA1018; family UBA1018; genus JBBCAW01. Next base: position 25,988 of record JBBCAW010000067.1, read on the forward strand.
ACGAAGAAATGCGCCACACGAGCAAGGACAAGAACGCCGCCGTCGAAAAGAAGCTATTTGAATATCACGATGCTTTGAGTGAAGTCCGCGAATACCTTGAGGACACGAAGTTACGAGTGAAGGGTTTTTCGGAACAGGACTAAAGAGAATGAGGGTTTGTAGTGATCAGGGAATATCCAATCGTCCTAAAAACAGTCCATGGCCGAAAAGAGGCGCTCGTCCGCCAAATTAGGGCTGATTTGGTGGCCTTGAACCGGGTTTATGAAATCCTTCCGGGTCATGAGGAAATCGAGACCACTCTTTGTCAGGATCTAGACTGGCTGGTGCAGCAGGATATTGCCGAAGAAATTAAACTCGCTTTCTATAATCCGATTGATTCGACCGATATTTTCCTGGAAAAAAAATATCGTCTCGGGCTTTTTAATACCACCGCGCGCGCCGGGGAGGTGTCACAGGATCTTGATCAGTGGCGCTTGCCGGACTCTTACGAGTTTGACGTTTTCGTATATTTCAAAAAGAGTTTTTTGGCTTTGAATTCCCAGGAGCAAGGACGCCGCCTCAGCCGCTTTCACTTCGGTTGGTTTGATTTGGAGAGTTTTTCGACGGATTTACCCGACAGCCTGCCGTCAGCGGTCAGCATTCAGCCGTCAGCCGTTAGCTCTCAGCCGTCAGCTGTCAGCTCTCAGCTGAGCGTCAAGAAGCACGAGGCGAGTCATTCCATGACTGGACCGTTCACCTCGGAAAATGGCAAGTCGCTTTTAATCGCCTCTTACACAGATTCTAGAAAGTTGATCGGTGAGTTTATTCAGACGGCGGCGACGCTTGGCCTCGCCCCCGTGCAATGGACTTACTCTGAGGGGCTTAAGCCTTTAGGCGCGACTGGAGCCTCCGCTATTCCGGACTTTGCTTCCAGCTACACCTATGACGATCGGCTCTTTTCGTCGCAAAAGCGAGTGTCGCCGTGGGATTTGCTCGGGACGATTCGAAATGAATGCCAGAACGGGCATCGAAAGAATACGCTCTATTTGCTCGAGGATTTTCATTATTATCTGACGCGCGAAAACCTGTCGGGGCAAGAATTTGCCGAAATGATTTCGATGATCAAGTCCGTGCCCGAGCCCCTGAAGCGCGCGGGAAGTTTTCTGGTGATTCTGGCCCCGAGCCTGGATTTGCCCCCTGAAGTTGCACCCATCTTTGATACGATCAAGGGGGAGTCGAGGCTGAAGTCCACGCAGTTGCTCGAGCGTTATGGGCGTGATCTCACGAAACTCGTTCTTGAAAAGAAGATCAAACCCGTGGTGGGACGAGATTCAGAGATTCGGGAGTGTCTCAAGATTCTTTCGCGGCTCGAGGGCAATAATCCGTTGCTCGTGGGCAAGGCCGGGGTGGGAAAAACCGCGATCGTCGAGGGCTTGGCGATCCAGATCGTGAGGAATGAGGTGCCTCCGGCATTCCGAAATAAGCGGTTGATTGCCCTCAATTTGAATGCCGTGATTTCGGGAACCAAATATCGGGGGGAGTTTGAAAAGCGGTTGGAAGGCTTGCTCGAAGAGGTGATGTCGAACGCCGAGAGCATTATCGTCTTCATTGACGAGATTCATACGTTGCTCGGAATGGGGAGCACGGAGGGGTCCGCAGGGGCTGAAAACATTCTTAAGCCCTATCTGGCGCGGGGAGAGTTTCCCTGCATCGGTGCGACCACCTATGACGAATACAAAAAGCATATCGAGCCCGACCGGGCTCTCGTCCGGCGGTTTCAGGTGGTCGATATTGCAGAGCCTAATGCGAGCCAGACGGTTGACATCCTGATGGGGATCAAGAATATTTATGAGAGTCACCATCGAGTCAAGATTTCAAACGATGCCGTCGTGAAGTGCGTGGAGGCCGCTGGAATGTTGACGCAGCAGTATTTCCCCGGAAAGGCGATCAAGCTGCTCGATAGCGTTTGTGCGTCGGTGTCGTTTGCGGGAAAAGACTCAGTCACTCCCGAGAGTGTCGTCACGGAGTTTAAAAGGTTGTCTCAGTAGCCTTTTGAGTTAGAATTTCCGGGAGGGGTGCAGCAATGAAAAGTAAAAAAAAGATCCTCGTCGTGGACGCCAATAGTCAGACTTTGAAAGAGTTCATAGGTGAATTTGGCCGCGACTATGAGGTTGCTTCTTGTGCGGACGGCAAATCAGCGCTCGAACAGCTCGAAACTTTTCAACCTGAGGTGTTGGTGGTCGATGAGGCGCTTGTGGATACACCCTTTACCGAGATATTGGGGCAGGCCGCCAACGGCGTGATCAGGATTGTGACGACCGCAGGGCTGCCGGATACCGAAAAGGTTTTTGATTCGGTGAGTGCCAAGCTCGCGGACACATGCTTTGTCAAGCCGCTCAACTATCTCGAACTGCGAAACGTGATTGAAAGGATCGCGGCGCTGCGGGCCGGTCATGCAGTCGGCGATGCCGACATTCAAGCCGTCTACCAAAAAGTACATACCATCTTTGATAAGGTGAGCGACGCGGAAAAGCTTCAAAAAGAGGCGCAAAGTCAGCTAGAAAAGGCGCGAAAACTCGAAGAGCAGAGTTTGGCTCGGGTCGAGAACGTGGCGCGCGACCATCAGAGGTTCAAACAAAAAATCAGTGACCTCGAAAAAGAAATGGGGTCTAGCAAGGATAAAGCTAAACAGCTCCAGGGACAGAACGAGGTTCTGACCAAGGAAAAAGAGAAGGCTCAGGACACCCTGAAGGAAATCGAAATCCAGGTCGATTCGACCAAAAGCGCGACTTTGCATGTTTCTGCGGATCTCAAGGTCAGCGGGCGTCAAAAGATCGACGGCAAGGACTCGGTTTTGTTCGTGGATGACGAAGAAGACCTTCGAAAAATGTTTTCTGACGTATTTAAGAGCAAATTCAATATTCATCTCGCGGACTGTGCGGATGCGGCCGTTATGGCGCTGACGCAGCATCCCGAGGTGGCTTTGGTGGTCACGGATTGCCGGATGCCTCGAAAAACGGGGATTGAGTTGTCCTATGAAATTCGTAAAACCCATCCCGATCTGCCTATTTTTCTCCTCACTGGATTTGGCGAAATGGACGCCGCGATCAAGGCGATGAATGAAGGTGCCATTCAACAGTACTATGGCAAGCCCTTTAAATCGGTCGAATTGAGCAAGGCGATCCGTGAGGGGATTGACAAGAGTGATGACGCCGTCGCGCAAAAAACCCTGATTTCGGCCAAGAAGGGCTTCGTCGTCGATCGAATCAAAGACTTGGTAGCGCAGGTGGCGAGCCTCGAGCACAACTATTCCAAGGTTCATGAGGAGGAGGAGCGGCTGCGAGGGGAATCGGCGAAAATGAGCCAGGAGTTGGTCGAGATCAAGACCGAAAGAGATGAATTGAGAGTCTCGGTCGTTAAAGAACGAGAACAGATGCGTGACGAGATGGCCGAGGAGAAGCGCAAAGTCGACGCCGACATCGCCAAACGCATGGATGAAGCCACGAGGCTTTTAGAGACCGAAAGGCAAAAATACAAAGACGAACTCGTGGAGTTGGAGCTCAAGTTCAAGGCGGACAAGGAAAAAGCCGAACTTCAGTTGGCCGAGATGCGAAAGAAGATGGAAGCCGAGCAGGCCATCGAGCAGCAGAAGCTGGTCGATGAACGTCAGAAGCTCGAGCTTCAGTTAGCCGAAACCCGCAAGCAGATGGAGATCGAGAAGGCCGATATTGAGGCCAAACTGGTCATCGAGCGTAAAAGGGGCGAAGAAGAGCTCGCCCGGGTTCAAGCGGATATTGCCGGGACCAAGGCCAGGATTGAAGCGGAGATTCGGCAGGAGCTGATCGAAATGAAAAGAGTGGCCGAGGCGGAGATCGAAATATTGAAGAAGACCGTCACGAAGGATCTCGACAAACTTCGGGAAGAGTCGATCAAAAAAGAAAAAGAACTCAATGAGAAGATCAATCAGGTGGGCCGTACGCTTCGTGAAAAAGAAGATGAACTCAACACGAAGAAGCGCTCCATGGCCGAGATGGAAAAAGAAATGGTGAATATGAAACGAGAGCGCGACGTCGCGGTCAAAGAGCATGATTCCATGAGGGGTGAGTACGACCTTCTGACTCAGTCTCGAGATGCGCTGGACGCGGAACTCAGTGAATTGAAAGGATCCAGATAATGTCGGAAACTCATGAAACGGTCGCCGTAGGGGGCGAGCTTGGCACGTCCTCCTGCAAGTTTTGTTGCGAAGATACGGTGCTCCTGTTTTCGTCCGTGGTCGGCGACGCCTTGACGGAGTCGATGGAAAATAGCTGGCGGCACATGAACCGCTCCGTGGACTCCCGTTGGGTGAGAAACCTCGCGGTTTTTGATGATTCCCGAAGCGCGTGGCGCTACGTCGGAGCCATGACCCGGCGTTCTGAAAAGACCGATTGGTTTACCCACAAGGGCTTGATCACCAATCATGACGATGCGTTCGTGGCGATCAAAGCCGGCCTGTTTTTGCTTTTTCTGGAAATGGAGAAAAAAGGAAAACCCTTGGATCGGATCGGCTTGGGATTTGGCATCACGGTTCGACACGGGGAAAACGTGATCGAAAAGTTTTTTGCCTATATCAAGGATCATCTCGTGGTACGAGACGGCAAAAAATACCTCGCGATCAAGGCCAAGAATGTGGCGCTCAACGAAGTCCGTGAGATTGAGATTCAAATGGATTTTTGCGTGATGCAATACCAGGCCTACGGCGCGTATATGGCGCTCCTCTTTAGTAAGTATAATATGGCGGTTCAAAACACCTATGTCGTCGATATCGGACATGGCACGTGGATCAAGCTGCCGATTATCGACAATGAAGCGGAAATCGGACTTTCTGATTCCTTTACCGAAGGCATTTTTACGATCACCCGCAATATCAGCAATGTGATTTTCGAGAGTAGTGGCCAGAAGTTCAAGATTCCCGAGCAGCGGTTGATGGAGAGATTGCCGAGCAAGGATTACAAAATCGAAGTGCCGGGCACGGGCTTCTTTGATTTTACGAAACTTCTGCAACAGCAGACGGCGGTGCTCGCGCGCAATATTAGTGACAAAATAGCCGTAGATATCGCCACCTTATCCGCCAAGGGGCAGTCGATCGATTACTTCATTATTATTGGCGGCGGGGCTCATCTTTTGTTTGAAGGCATCAAGAAGAACATTGGTGAGTACTTTAATTGGAGTCAAGAAATCCTGGATCAGCGCGTGATGGGTGCGGAAGCGACGGGCGTGGACCCCCGGCATATCAACTGCGTGGGCTTTATGCTCCTGGCCCGGGATCAGATCGCGATGGACAGTGGTAAGGATGTTGTGCCAGGATTTTCGGTCACAAATATCATTCAAGAATTTTAGGCAAGAATTTTAAGCGAGAATATTAGGGAGGTTTTTATGGACGTTTCTTATCTGTGCATTGATGCAGAGCTCGAAAACTTGTTTAACCGGTTCGGCAAGCAGCATCCCGAAGGCTCCAAAGAGGTCTTGAAGGTCGTACTGAAGACCTATTTGAAGCTGGTCGAAACCAGTCGCAAGCGGGGCACGGATCCGCTTTTGAGTCTTCAAGATTTGGTCGAGCGCATCACCTCGGGCGATATGTATCGATCGACCAAGGACAAGATTAATAGTCTTGATTCCATGTTGGAGGCCAAAGAGGATCAGTCCAGTCACTTGGAAGGTTCCGCCCTTTTTGAGGAAATTCGAGAAATTAAAAACACCATGCGCAAGATGCAGTGGAGTCAAGGCCCATCCGGGCCCGCGCAAGGAAGCTCACAGGGAAGTGCAGAGGGTAGTCTGAGTGACTTCAATCCCAAGGATGCGGCCAAGCTGATCACGATCGAGGAATCCAGCGAAATCAAAAAGGGCGCGAACTATATGGAGATTCGCAAGAAGGGTAAGCCCCCCAAAAAGATCGTTTTTTAAGTGGATAGAAAACGCGCGTGAAAAAAATTTACCTCGATCCGGGCGCGTTTTATACGAAGGTCTATGTCCTGGAGTCGACCGCCTCGAATGGGTTTAAGTTTTTTGGAAGAAGTTTCTTCCCTACGGCGGCCGCGCAAGTCTTGGAAATACCTGAACGGGTCATTGGCTACGAGCATGGCGGGAGCCGTTATCTTGTGGGGAGTGATTGCCCGGGTGACCTTTGGAATGTCGCGGATACCAGTGACGCGGGACTGGCTCGGAACGCGCTTATCATCAAATTAATCGTCAACAAGGCGCTTTTTGATTATGCAGACTCCGACGACGAGGTCGAGTTACACGTCGTGGTCGATACCCCGGAGAAAAGGGGTATTTTCGAGGCAATTACGACGGAGCGCACGGGCAAATTGACGGTCGCGGGTTTTCGCGGTCCGAAAAAGATCGCCAAGACGCTGACTCTTCAGATGAAGGTGTTGCCCACCTCGGATGGCGTGCTGGGCTATCTCAGAAAGATTAAGGCCCAGTTTGATTCCTCGCTTTTTGTCGACATCGGCTACTCCTCCACGAAACTGTACGTTGCGAGCGCCCGGCAGGGCGTGGAGAAGTTTGCGACCTTTGAGTTCGGGGCGCGCTTCTATCTCGACGCCATTATTCGGGCGCTCAAGGATGAAGGTATCGGGCCCCTAGAACCGTATTGGCTCACGAAGCAGCTCGAGTTGGGTTGCAAGTCGCTTGAGGTTACGAACGAGGGGCATGCGAGTCGGCAAGTCGATGTGTCTTTGATCCTGGAAAACGCACGATGGGACACCAACAAGGATTTTAAAAGAATCACCGTCGATTTCATGACGGATTATTATAATAACAATTCGAGGTGGCCGGGTTTGCTCGTGGTCACCGGCGGCGGGGCGCTCTTTAATGGCGATTTGCTCTGCACGGCTTTGGCTCACGACGGCTATCGGTTCGACGATCTTTTTATTGATAAGAGCCCTCTGTATACAGTGCTTGAAGGTCTGGCACGATCAGGGATACACTAGAACGAGTATCTAGACATGGAGGTCATTTACGATGAACGGAGATAGCGGCACGGAGGCGGCCGCCAGGCTGACCGGTTTGCTCGGTATTGTGGAACGGGTATGCGCCGGGGATATTTCGGCGCGAGCGGCGGTGGACGCGGATCTTGATCCCGTCGGCCGGCTGGCGCTTCAAATCAACGCGATGCTTGATGGTTTTCAGGAGCGGGAAGCTGATCTGTTCAAGGTCGGTGAATTACATAAAAATATTGTAGAATCCTTGCATGACATGGTGATGATCATGGATCTGGATATGATCATTCGCCGGGTTAATCCCGCGGTTTTGAGTCAGCTCCACTTCGAGTCCTCGGAGCTGATTGGCAAAAAGGTTCATGAGATAGCCGAAGGCATGGAGGCGATCGCTAGTGCCGATGCGTTCGACCAGGTGGTGGCCATGCTGCCAAGTCAGGCCGAAGCCAGTTTGCGCACGAAGGACGGTCGAAAGATTCCCGTCCTTTTATCGCATTCCGTCTTCCATAATACCTATGGAAATATTGCGGGCATTGTTTGGCTGGCCAAGGATATTTCTACGCTGAAGACCATGCATACGGAATTGACGGTCTATGCTGAGGAACTTGCAAAACAGAACACCTTGATCAAAGAAACCACTTATAATCTCGTGCAGATGGATAAACTCAGTGCCCTCGGCGAACTCTCCGCCGGCGTGGCCCATGAACTGAATCAGCCGCTCAACTGCATTAAGCTGATTTCTCAAAGCCTTTTGCGGGACATTGAAAAAGACCGGCTGGTGGTTAAAGAACTCGGGCAAGAACTCCAAAGCGTCGTGCAAGAAGTCGGTAAAATGGCCGAGATTATCAACCATATGAGGGTATTTACCCGAAAAACCGACGAAATGGTCACCGAGTTAATCGACATCAACGAGCCGATCATCGGCGTCTTCAAGCTCTTCGGCAAACAAATCGAGACCCATGGCATCGAAGTCGTCAAGGAGTTGCAGGAGGGGTTGCCGAAGGTCACGGCGGACGCTAACAAGATTGAGCAGGTGGTCCTGAATCTCGTTGGCAACGCGCGCATGGCGGTGGATAGTTTTCGCACGGATGGCAAGAAGATCTCCATCAAGACCGCGGTTAGTGCGGATGGCTGCCACGTTGAAGTGATTATTACGGATAACGGTGGGGGCATTTCCGAACAGAATAAGAAAAAGATCTTTGCGCCTTTTTTCACCACCAAAGAACCTGGAAAAGGGACAGGCCTGGGTCTGAGTGTCTCGAAGAAAATTATTGAGGAGCACGGCGGGACCCTTGAGTTTGCCTCCAAAGAAGGCGAAGGGGCGATCTTTACGGTGACTTTACCCATCGTGGCGGTTGCACCGACTGGGGTAGAAGTTAAAAGCTAAAGGGAGAGAGTGTTCTTTATGACAGACAATAATGGCATTCAAAAAGTCTTGTTGATCGAGGATGACGAGATGGCCAGGGGCGCCCTGAATAAAATCCTGGTCAAAGAGGGGTTCCAAATGCTCACCGCCGTGGACGGTCAAGCGGGATTGGACCTGTTTGACCAGGAGCGGCCTGGCATCGTGATCACGGATCTGAGGATGCCCAAGATCGACGGCATGGAAGTCTTGCGCCGGATTAGGCTGAAATCCCGGGACACCCAAGTGATTGTCATCACCGGTCATGGCGATTACGATTTAGCGATCAAGGCCTTGAGTGCGGGCGCCACGGATTATCTCAAAAAACCCATCGATATAGGCGAATTATTGACAGCCGTCGGGCGGTGCAAGGAAGTGCTCGTCGGAGCCAACCCTGCACTGAAGCAACCCGTGGTGCTGGTGATTGAGGATGACGCTACTGCAAGGGGTTATCTCGAGAAAGCCATGGTCAAAGAAGGTTGGACCGTCCTGGTGGCGGCGGACGGTCAAGAAGGACTGGACCTCTTTCATCGCGAAAAGGTGGACATCGTCCTCACTGACGTCAAGATGCCAAAAAAAGGCGGCCTAGATGTGCTGCGGGACATTAAGGCCAATTCCAACAACGATTGCGAAGTGATCTTGATGACCGGTTATGGGGATGAAACGAGCGCTATCGAAGCGATGAGAAATGGCGCCATTAATTATATCCGAAAGCCCCTCGATCTAGACGTGGCCTTGATTGCCGTTACCAAAGCTTTCGAAAAACTGCAGTTGAGTCGGGGCTATCGCTTTAAAGTGCGGGAGCTGGAACTCGCCAAGCAGGTGATCGCGAGGGTCACGCCAGAGGGCTTATCGTTTTCTATCGGCAACCAGGTGGCCGGCGAGTCTCTCAGTTATTTATCTCAATTATTGGATGTCTTGCCGATCGGTTTGATGGTGGTCGATAAAAATTTGAAGGTTTTTTACTCGAACAAGTTTGTGCGCGATGCGCTCGGTGCACATCTGGAAGCCTTTGATTCAAAATTAATTGAGCAAATCATCGGCACGAAATCGCAAGTGGAAAACGCCACGGGAGTGGTCGAGCAGGTTCGCGAACTTTTTGGCAAGAAAGGTGAAATCAAGTCCATTCCTTTGAGTCCGCGCACCAGTCTTGTTGCCTCTATGGCGAGAGTATCGATGGGCGGCGCGGATACGCCGGAACTCATGACCGTGACCTTTATGGGACTGACGCATCCATCTGGGGGGGGGGGCTCGGATGAGTGAGACGATACTCGTCGTCGATGACGACCAGATGATTTTGCAATATCTGGAGCAGGAGTTAAAAAGAAATTTCTTTAACACAATTTGTGTAGGCACCGGCAAGGAGGCGTTGCTGCGGGTGCATGAGGCGGATGTCGTGTTTTTGGATATTGGGCTGCCCGATATGGATGGATTTGAGGTCCTCGCGCAAATCAAGGCGGCGCACGGCTCGGATGCCGAGGCGATCGTTATTACCGGTCACGGTAATCAGGAAGTCGCCATTCGCGCGCTCCGGATGGGGGCGATTGATTATATCGAAAAACCGATTCAGCTCGATGACCTTCGTGCCGCTTTAGGCCGAGCCCAGGAGATGCTGGCAAAAAAACGCAATCTCATCGGCAAGGACACGGTTTTGGTGATCGACGACGAAAAAATCGTGGCCGATAAATTAGGAAAGCTGCTGGAAAAAGAAGGTTACCAGGTTTTTTGTAGTTACGATGGTCTGCAGGCCATCGACTTCATTCAAAAGAATAAAGTCGACGTCGTGGTTTCGGATATTAACATGAAGGGCATGGACGGAATCGCAGTGTTGACGCAGGCGAAGAAACTTTTTCAAGATATCGAATTCATCATGATGACGGGCGACAGTGGCCAGGAGATCGCCGTCAAGTGCCTGCGCGCGGGGGCCATGGAATATTTGACTAAGCCAGTGGATGTGGATGAGCTGCTGTGGTCGGTGCAAAAAGCGGTTGAGAAGATCAAACTGTCCCGCAATTCATTATACCGCAACCGGGAACTAAAGCTCTCCGGCGAAATCGTGGCTAAAATGAACCAGGAGCAGGAGCGGATCATTCAGGAAAGAAGCGCCGCCCTGACCCAGACGCAGGCTCAGCTGGTTCACACTTCAAAACTCGCGACTCTGGGCGAGATGAGCGCCGGGATGGCGCACGAGCTGAATCAACCGTTGGGGGGTATCTCGCTCGTGGCGCAGACGATGCGAAAACTCAAAGATAGGAATGCCCTCACCGACGAAGAATTAGAAAACTCGATCCGAGATATAGAGACCTCCGTCAAGCGGATTTCCAAGATCATCCAGCATGTTCGGACGTTTGCCAGGCAGGAAGTCCTCAAATTTACCTTGCTTGAGGTGAATACCACGATCGAGTCCGCGTTCATGCTCCTCGGCGAACAGCTTAAACTTCGGGAAATCGCGGTCGTTACCGGTTTTGGCGTGGATCTGCCAAAAATCGAGGGCGAACCTTATCAGCTTGAACAGGTTTGGATTAACTTAATCTCCAATTCGAGAGACGCCATGGACTCGATGGCAGAGGAGTGTAAGATCAGTCAGCAAGAATACCACAAGAAGCTCTCGATCTCCACGAGGGTGGAGGGTGAACAACTCCTGATTGAGGTATCGGACAATGGGATCGGTATGTCTGAAGCGCAGAAAGCGAAAATCTTTGAGCCGTTTTTTACCACGAAACCGCCAGGCAGGGGCATGGGTCTTGGAATGTCGATCACTTATGGAATTTTAGAATCCCATAAAGCGACCATTCAAGTCCAAAGTTGTGAAAAAAAGGGAACGACCATTACGGTTAGCCTGTGTATTCCGCAAAGGAAAGATATATGAAACCTACCAAAATCATCCTGATCGATGACGAGGAGCTCCTGCGCCAAAGGTTGGCCAAGCTTTTTACCTTGGATGGCTATGAGGTCATTCAGGCCAAAAATGGTACGGAGGGCCTCAAGCTCTTTGAACAGGTTTCGCCGGCGGCGGTGGTGTCGGATATTAAGATGCCCGGGATGGATGGAATCGAGGTCCTTCAAAAAATTAAGGAGAAGTCCCCTTCCACGGCGGTTATTTTGGTGACCGGTCACGGGGATATGGAGTTGGCGATTAAGGCGCTGCGCATGGGGGCCTTCGACTACATCACTAAACCGATCGCGTATGAGGAGTTGGCCATATCGGTGAAGCGGGCATTGGATGCCCAAGCAAACGAGAATGAGCGGAAGCAGTTGCAACAGCAAGTTTTTCAATCGGCGAAGCTCGCGTCGGTCGGCACCTTGGCCGCCGGTATCGCGCATGAGTTGAACAACCCGTTGGCTGTGGTCGTGGCCTATGCTGAGCAGCTCGTGGATATGTTGAAAAACCCCGAGGATGCTAAAAATACCGAAGAAATGATCGCGCACTTGGGCATGATTTCCAAGTCCTCCATCCGGATGCAGACGATCGTCAAACATATGCTCACGTTTTCCAGAAAATCCGAGTCCTCCGATTGGCGCGAGCTGAATGTTAATGATGGAATCAAGAGTTCATATTTATTTCTTCAAAGAAGTTTTGAAAAACTCGGTGTTACCGTGGCTTTTTCCTTAGCGGACGTCTTGCCTCCTATTTGGGGCGACATGGGCCAGCTTGAAAGTGTCTTTACTAATCTCATGGGCAATAGCCGTGACGCGTTCGAAACGCTCAAGGACAAGCGGGAAATGCGTGTTTCAGTGGCGTCGTCCGTTCGGCAGGATGCTCAAGGCGGCAGTGTCGTGATTGTTTATGAGGACAACGCGGGCGGAATGAGCGCCGAAACCACCCAAAAGATGTTTGATCCCTTCTTTACAACCAAGGATGTCGGCAAAGGGACCGGTCTCGGCATGTCCGTGACGTTAGGGATCGTCGAGGCGCATAAAGGGACCATCACAGTCACCAGCGAATTAGGTAAGGGAACACAATTCACGTTAACCTTCCCGGTTTATCAACCCAAGTGAGACGGAGTAGGGGGGCAAGTGAGTAAAACTGAAAATCAGAATCAGCAAGAAAATATCCGCGAGATTTTGGGTCAACTGTCGCACATGGAATTATGCGGAATTTCGAGTTCTGTCGTTGACAAGCTTAATTCAGTCGCACGAGGCTTGGAAGCCCAAGCCCAAGCCCAAGCCCAAGCCCAAGCCCAAGCCCTGATTGAGCAAGCGTGTGATGGTATTCTGGTTCTGGATATAGAAGGTAAAGTTATCTCTGTGAATGAATCATTCGCCAATATGCATGGGTTTACGGTTGATGAAATTATCCATAGTGGATTGCAAGGGATTGACGTCGATATCATCCCGAGCGTCATGACCGATCGAATGAGTCGGCTCATGGCCGGGGAGATGCTAACGTTTGAGGTACGGCACTATAAAAAAGATGGCAGCATCTTTCCTCTTTCGGTGACCAGCAACCTTGTCGTGTCCGACAATAAAAGAATGGTGATGGCGCTTCATCGTGACCTCACACAGCAGAAGGCTGTGGAGGCCGAGCTACGGCTTCATAGTGCGATTCTTATGAATATGGCCGAGGGAGTGTACCTCATTCGGACGAGTGATGGCGTGATTGTTTTTTCCAACGCACTTTTTGACCAGATGTTTGGCTATGCGCCAGGCGAACTCCGGGGCAAGCATGTGAGTATCGTGAATGCACCTGGAGCCCAGGATGCAAAAGAGGTCGCAGAAAATATTATAAAGCATCTTGCCCAAGAAGGATCATGGAGTGGTGAGGTGCATAGTATTAAGAAAGACGGGACCCCTTTTTGGTCTTCCGCAAAGGTTTCGACATTCGATCATATCGAATATGGCAAGGTCTGAATTTCGATGCATCAGGATATTACCCAACGTAAAGAATCAGAAGCGCTGATTGAGAAGCAAAAAGTTACTTTGGCAGAGACACAAGGACAACTTTTCCAATCCTCCAAGTTGTCCTTGCTGGGCGAAATGGCCGCTGGCATGGCCCACGAGATGAATCAGCCGATGTCTGGCATTACGCTGGCAGTACAAATGATTAAAAAGCTCAAGGAAAAAAATCTTTTGAACGACGGAGAACTGGAGAGCGCCCTCCAGGATATCCTTGCCTCTGTAAAACGATGTACCAAAGTGATTCGCCATGTTCGCGCATTTTCGAGGCAGGAGCGTTCTCTTTATAGTCCAGTCAACGTCAACGAGACGATTGAATCTGCCCTTATGTTGATGGGGGAGCAACTTAGACTTCGTGGCATTGAGATCATGAAGGATTTGACCGAGGGTCTTTCTCCAGTCATGGGGGATTCCTTTCAACTCGAACAGGTTTGGATTAACGCTATTACCAACGCCAGGGATGCGCTCGATGAGATGGGAAATAAATACTCCAAGAAGCTCTCGATCCGTTCGAAGTTCGATGGTGAGTCTGTGCTCGTCGAAATTTCCGACAATGGTATTGGTATGTCTGAAGAGGTGAGGAAGAAGGTTTTTGAGCCGTTCTTTACCACCAAGCCGGTAGGTCAAGGGACAGGCTTGGGGATGTCGATCATTCACGGAATTCTGCAAGCGCATCAAGCAGAAATAGAAGTTAAAAGCGAAATGAAAAAGGGGTCGACGATTTCCGTCAAGTTGTGGATACAGCGGAAATGAACGGTTGTAAAGTATTAGTGATTGATGATGAGCAGCTGGTGCGGGACGGGTTGGGAAAGCTTCTTGTTCTGGATGGCTATGACGTGGCCACTGCGGAAAATGGCCTTTCTGGTTTGGAGTGCTTTGATCGATTCGCTCCGTGTGTGGTGATCAGCGATATCAAAATGCCGCAAATGGACGGACTTGAGGTGCTTAGTAAAATCCAGGAAAAATCCCCAGGAACATGCGTGATTCTGATGACGGGACATGGGGACACGGATCTGGCGATTCAGGCATTGCAGCTGGGGGCTTTTGACTATTTTAGTAAGCCGGTCGACTATGAGACGTTACTGCTAGCGATCCGTCGAAAACAGAACGGGGAGGCGGCGGCTCGGGACCGACGAAGGTTGCGAATGCAGGCTTTTCAGTTTGAAAAGTTGGCTTCTATCGGTGCGCTCGCCAAGAAGATTGAACAGCTCCTTCCTTTGAAGAATATTGCGACTTGTCTCAGCGAACTCGCCCAAGCAGTCGGCTTGATGCAGGCGGAGATCAAAGAGCTATTGATCGAAATGGTGCCTAAAGCCTTGATCAGCCCAAGTCAGGAGCTGAGGGTCAGTGACGCTAAAATTCTGGTGGTTGATGATGAGCCGGAAATTCGGGATTTGTTGGCCGAGGCGATCTCAGACAAGGGTCACGAGGTTCGGACAGCCGTAGACGGTGAGGATGGTTTGCGGGTTTATGAGCAATTTGGGCCGGATCTAGTGATCTCGGATCTTGATATGCCCAAGTTGATGGGGCTAGATATGGTCAGAGCAATCAGGGGCCGGGAAGGAAAGACTCAGGCTGACGACAAAAGCCCGCCCGATGTGATTTTTTTGACCGGCTATGGAGACCCCCAATCAATCGTCAATGCTCTTCGGCTGGGGGGTTGTGATTTTGTCTATAAACCGATGGATTTTGCCAAGTTCCAGGTGTGTATTGAGCGCGTCTTGCAGAGACGGGCTGTGCGGGAGTGTTTGAAAGCTCAAAGTTCTGAGTCGGCGAGACATGCATCTATGGGTACCTGGGCTGCGGGTATGGTGCGCGAGTTGGGCGATCCGCTGGCTGTTGTCATGGCTCATATCGAACGAGTGCGGACGGTGCGCCCACAGGGCGATGAAATGATAGAATGCCTTGGCGTGGTGGCCAAGATTTTTGGTCGCATCCATCGGGTGGTTCAGCAGCTGTTGACCTGCGCCAACCCATCCGAGTATGCGGTTTTGCGGGACATGGATATCAATGAAGTGATCCGCAGTTCGTTCAAAAAACTCGATTTTTTACCTTCTTTTGTGCTGGCCAGCGACTTGCCCCGCGTTCGGGTTGATTCAGGGCAACTGGAGAACGTCTTTGTGAATCTGATGAGTAATAGTCACGACGCATTTCGTACGCTTTTGGATCCCCGCGAAAAACGGGTTACGATTTCATCGACCGTCCAGCTCCAGGGTCAAGGGGGTGGCCACGTGGTGATTGTTTACGAGGACAACGCGGGCGGAATGAACGCCGAAACAGTGCAAAAGATTTGTGATCCCTTCTTTACGACCAAGGAGGTCGGCACGCATACCGGTCTCGGCATGTCCGTGGCCTTAGGTATTGTAGAATCACACAAAGGGACGATTGCGATTGAAAGCGAGCTGGGTAAGGGGTCTCGGTTTACGTTGACTTTTCCCGTTGAGCAGCGCTCGGGGGGTGGTTGAATGAAATTTCGGACGAGATTATTGATTCTATTTTTGAGTATGACTCTGCCGTTTTTTGTCACGATGGGCGTGGTTTATTGGCAAACCACCCAAGTCTTGGCATTTAAAGCAGCCGCTGCACGATCCGAACTGAACTTGCTTTATCTGACCCGATTTCGATCCAAGGTGCGAGACCGCTTTCTCGTGACTTACGATGTCTTACTTAATTTTGACCCCCATGACTCATTTCAGAAGCTTAAAATTGCGGAAAGTGAAATTAGCCACGATGTCGTCAAATTGAGGGTTTTCTACGGAGAAAATCCGGTTGCCATCACCGCGAGGCAGGAACTTGTAGAAAGTCCTGCCAAGCCTTCGATCATCGCCTA
The DNA here is from genome assembly GCA_051382295.1 of Bdellovibrionota bacterium FG-1. GTDB lineage: Bacteria > Bdellovibrionota > UBA1018 > UBA1018 > UBA1018 > JBBCAW01. The sequence continues at coordinate 42,075 of JBBCAW010000067.1, forward strand.
TGGCGAGGTCGATCGCGAGTTGGATCAAGTTTATGAATACTTGAAAAGCGGGGACTTGATTCATGCAAAAAAAATTCTAGCGACGGCAAAAAAGGATAAATTTTATGGGCAATTTATCCCGACCATCACTGAGGCCATTACGGCATTAGAGTTGTCCAGTCAGAATAGTTCACGAGGCCTTGTCGTCAAGATCTCCATTATTAAATGGCTAGTGATGGCTTTGTTTTTGTTGGGATTCGTGCTTTCCGGATCGGTGGCCCTGGTGTTGTTCACGAATCTTGTAAAGCGGCTGAGAGCGCTAGAAAATGCGGCCCGGTTAGTCGGCGCTGGAAAGTTAGACGTCATTTTGAATGTAGAAGGGCATGATGAGCTGGCGAGCCTTGCGCAGACCTTTAATTTTATGGCCGCAAGCTTGAAAAGCGACAAGGCCAAGCTCGAAAATAAGTCCGCAGAACTTGTACAATCTCAGTTGCAGCTTTTTGAGACCGCGAAGTTGTCCACGCTTGGCGAGATGTCCGCTGGGATGGCCCACGAAATGAATCAGCCGATGTCGGGTATTACGCTGGCGGTGCAGATGATTAAGAAACTTAAGGAAAAAAATCTTTTGAGCGACCACGAACTTGAAAGTTCCCTTCAGAATATCCTCACCTCCGTTAAGCGCTGTACCAAGGTGATTCATCATGTTCGCGCCTTTGCCAGGCAGGAGAGTTTCGCGCACGGTCCGGTCGATGTCAACGAGACGGTTGAATCGGCGCTTATGCTGATGGGGGAGCAGCTCAGACTTCGTGGTATTGAGATCACGAAAGATTTGACTGAGGGCCTTTCTACGGTCAAGGGGGATGCATTTCAATTGGAACAGGTTTGGATCAACGCCATGACCAACGCCAGGGATGCACTCGAGGAGATGGGAAGTGAATACCCCAAGAAGCTTTTGATCCGTTCGCAGGTCGACGGTGGGCAAGTGCTTGTCGAAATCTCTGATAACGGAATAGGGATGTCTGAAGAGATCCTGAAGAAAGTTTTTGAGCCATTCTTTACTACTAAGCCGGTAGGTCAAGGGACGGGCTTGGGGATGTCGATTGTTCACGGAATTATTCAATCGCATCAGGCAAAAATAGAAGTTAAAAGCGAAGTAAACAAAGGGACGACGATCTTCGTCAGGTTAGCTATTACGGGGGAAAAATAGTGAATCACACGGACATTTTGGCAAACGACGGCAATACCAATGGGAGTGATGAAAAGAGGGCTCCTCAGGAGCCGCTTCAGTCCGAACCTCTCAAGACGCCGAGAAAAACAGGGGATCGTATCAGAGTTTTAGTCATCGACGACGAAGAGCCCATCCGTACAGGTTTGATGAGGCTTTTGTCTCTGGATGGCTACGACGTAATGGGCGCGGAGCATGGCGCGCGGGGTATGGAGGTTTTCGCACAGACTTCTCCGGAGGTCGTGATTACAGATATTCGGATGCCGACCATGGACGGGATCGGAGTGCTGAAAGCAATCAAGGCAAAATCACCTGCAACGGTGGTCATCATGGTCACGGGCCATGGAGATAGCCGTACCTTTCGCGATGTTCTGGCCTTAGGGGCTTTTGACTACCACGAAAAGCCCGTGGGTTATGAGGCGCTGGTTTTATCGATCAAACGCGGACTTGGATTGGTATAAGCGGGTCCCCCAGTTTTTGAGTGGTAATTATCAGTATGTGGTTATAGCATTTCGTTACATCATGAAAAGTGAAGCAAGGAAACGGGTCTTAGTCGCGGGAAGCCTTCAAGCCGTTCGGAATTTGATTGAGGAGTCGTTGAGCCCTGAATTCGTGATTTTTTTTGCGGATGATGGTGCGAGTGCAGTCGAGACTACGAGGATCCAGCAACCTGATATCGTGCTCCTGAATTTAGACTTGCCACGGATGGGTGGCGTCGCCCTATGTGAGAGCCTACGTATAAGTATGGGTATGTGCGTCGCGCCTATCCTTATCGTGTCGGAACGGGATGACTCGGCTAGCCGCACGCTCGCTTTCCAGGGAGGCGCGGACGACTACGTGGTAATCCCCTTTGCGGCGTCTGAACTCTTGGCTCGGGTGCGTGCGAAGGTGCGATCTACCCAGGCCAGGGTGCCCGAAAATTCCCTGAGTTGCGGGGATATCTCCCTTGATTTTGATCGGTTTGAGATTCAAGTGGCTGGTGTTACGAAGCGGATATGGATGGACCCGCCCTTCGTTGCAAGGAATTTTTTGAATCGTGATTTTCAAGTCATTTGAATCGGATGCACCTATGGATCCGGCCTTTAGTTGAGTATTTGACTTCACTCTGGCCCTGATGGG
>JBBCAW010000068.1:0-30189 GCA_051382295.1 Bdellovibrionota bacterium FG-1
CCCAACCCCTACGCCCCCCCCGATGCGGAGATGGTCCAAGTTCTTCAATCCGATGCTGGTCGAACCACGCCTTTTTGGCTACCCGCCATCGACAAAACCGGGATTCGGCCCTCGCATTTTATCGGCACCGACACGAAATTGAGCTTTATTTCACTTTCGCATGTCCGGATTTACAAGGAGGCGCCAGAGTCGGCCTTTGCCAAAGTGACCTACGAAACCCTGCCAGACCCAGGTAACCGTGAAGTGCCCGACTCGTTGATGTTACGCAAAACAGAATGCACGAATGTTTTTGACGACGACGACAGACGAGAACGTCCCTATACCCATAAATTTCTACTCTTGCATGGGATCAAAAAAATTAAATACCGTTACTGGCGAAGAGATTGGAACCAGTGGACCGCGTCTTGGGATAATGAAAAAGAAGAATTCAAAGAAAAATACCCCGACCTCATTGAGGTGACTATCGAAGTCGCCGGTCCGGAACGCCTGAGTTTTCAAGGCACCTACAAATTCAGACCGGAGGTACCCCTTCGTGGGCTTGATCCGAGCTTTTAAATCACGTTATCAAGGTTGGGGACTGGGCCCAAAACCGCCGGAACACCCCGAGGGTGGTATCGCGCTTTTCATGGTAATGGCCGCCGTCAGTGTTTTGTCGATTTTGGTCACTGAGTTTACCTATGTGGCGCAGGTCAATCAAAAGATGGCCTTTGACGGTGTCGACCAACTTAAGGCGCATTATTTAGCCAAAACTGGGCTTAAAATCTCCCTTTTGCGCCTGAAGGCTTTTCAGAACATCACCCAGTATGCCAATGGTCTGGCCAAAGCCGCCGGCGCCAGCACCAGTTTGGTGCCCAAGGCGATCTTAGATCAAATCTGGAGTTTTCCATTTTTCTACCCCTTTCCGACCAATATTCCGGGAATGAGCACCGGGGACAAAGAACGAATTGAAGCCTTTCAAAAAGCCTCAGGACTCGATGGACGATTCTCATCCGTCATCGAATCCGAATCCAGCAAGTACAATCTCAATATGCTCCTGGCCGGATATGCTCCCCCCCCCCTCGCCGTCTCCCTCGACCAGTCCTTCGCCAGGCGCCCCGACCAGTCCCAAGCCTACCCCTTCGCCCACCCCCACGCCGGAGTTCAAACCCGAAGAAGCCCGAGAAAATCTTAAAAACTTTTTAAGCGAACTCATGCGTCCCAAGATGGAAGAAGATCCCCATTGGGCCGATGCGTACCGAGATACTCACTTCTTGGACGATCTGGTTGATCGTATTGCGGGATGGGCCGATCGCACCTACGAAAGCCGGGGACAATTAGGTGACATCCCCCTCAAAAAAGCCCCTTTTTATGACCTTTCTGAACTCCACATGATCACCGGGATGGATGATGAACTTTACAACCTCTTTGCACCCAATCTCACCGTCAGTCGGACGCCCGGGATCAATGTCAACACCATGAAAGACGTCACGCTGAAAGCACTTTTTCCGGCAGCGACGAAGGATGAAATCGAGGTCTTCTTCAAGGATCGAGACTCCCTTGAACAAGATGGCACGTTCAAAGCGGAAGAGGACTTTTTTGCCTCCATCAAAAGTCATTTCCAGGCTTACAACCAAGGTAACGCTCTGGATCAACTCAAAGAGACCTTCACCAAAAACCGCATCCGGTTTATCACAGATGAGAGCGAGTTTAAGATTACCGTCCAGGGGCAAGTCAATCAATCGACGCGCATCATCGAAGCTTGGGTGACCCTCACCTCCCAAAGCGGGACTAAAACCCCCACTGCTGGACAACCTGCGAAGCCAGCTGCCCCCAATCCGAATCCGAATCCGAATCCGAATCCTAATGCCAGCCCCCCCCCTCCAGACCCTGGCTTGAAGATCTATTTCATGAGAATCTTATAGGGAGAAAGCGAAGCACTATGAGAATTCTAGGCATCGATCTTGGCACTACCAGCATTAAAGCCGTCGAACTCGACAGCGCCTTTGGTCGCTACGAAATTCACGACTACCACGAAATTCCCCGCCCACCGGGCCGGCCCCCCGGCGAAGCCATCGCCCAACTGATGGGCACGCTCGCGAAGACTCCGGACCGCATTGCCGTCGCGATGAAAACCGGGCAAATGACGTTCCGAAATCTCAACCTGCCTACCCGCGACAAAAAAGCAATTATCGCGGGTGTGGGTTTCGAACTCGAGGACGAACTTCCGTTCTCGCTGGATGATGCAGCCTATGAATTCTCGGTGCTCAATCAGACCAAACAATCGACCTATATTCATATCGCTGCCACACTCAAAAAACATCTCGCCGCCTTTTTACACGAATGTAATGAATCGGGTTTGGACCCCGATACCGTCACCACTGAAGCATGGGCTTACCGCGCACTCCTGAATCGCGTCTTAGGTACGCAGGGACATCCGATTGAAAAGCCCGTTCTTTTGGTTCAGATTGGCCACGAACATTCCACGCTCTATCTTCACTTCAGAGGGGCGCCGGTAGTAGCGCGCGAGTTAGGATGGGGAGGACGAGACCTCACCACCGCAATCTGCCAAAAATACCAAATTCCCGTGGAAGAAGCCGAAGCCGCCAAGCTCGATCATGGCTTTGTCGTGCCCTTCGCTCAGCGCACTGAAGTCACTCCAGAACAAATCGAATTTTCAGACACCCTCATGGAGCCTGTCCAGGCCCTGCTTTCAGCGATTCGGCAGGCCGAGCTCAGCTGTAAGAACATCACCCACGAACCCCTCTCGCTCATTTATCTTTCAGGAGGAACCGCACAACTTCCAGGCCTCGCGAAAGTGGTCGAAGAAACCCTGAATCTGCCGGTACGGCCTCTGCAAGCCTTAAGCTCGATTGCCACTTCGGGAGTCACGTACTCCGAACAAACCGATGCGGTTTTTCTTTTGGCCGCTTCATTGGCCTTGGCCCAAGCGGGTACCGATCGGATTGTCCCCATCAATTTCAGAAAGGGCGATTTTGCTAGGCCTGGGCAGACGCGCGAACTCAGCCTGATGACGCTTCGAAAGCCCCTGCTGGCTATGGCGGCGATCGCGGTCTGTTTTTTTGCGAGCACGCTAGTTCAATCCCGAGTTTATCAAGCCCGCATCCAGGAAACCGATTCGCAACTCGAAAAGAGTGTGCGCGGATTTTTTGGCACGCTGTCTACGAGCGCAGCTAAAACTTATATGTCCAATACGACCACGCTCAAGGGGTCGATCAATAAGGAACTCACTAAACAGCGGGATATTGCCAAACTGGTGGGCCCCAATCCTCATTCGCCGCTGGATTTTTTACGAGAACTTTCGACCACGATTTCAAAAGACGTGGTGGTTGACATGACCCAATACCAAGTCGGGGCCGCCCCTGCGACCCCCTATGCACCCACGGGGGAAAGCCAGGCCTCGCTTTCGTTCTTAGTCTCTAACCCCCAACTGGCCGAACGCCTCAACACGCTCTTAACCAACAAGTTAAGCGGGCTAGAACGAGGAAAAATGGAAGAAGCCAGCGCTGCGGACGGCACAAAACGGTGGAGAGTCACTTTCAGCGGAAAACCAACCGAGGACTCGTATGGCAAATAATTCACAATCGGGTGCAACAAAGGCCGGTGAAAATAAGCTTCAGGAATGGCTCAGTAGCGTTTCAGAATGGCTCGGTGAGCAGTCCTGGTTTCAACAGCTCAAAGGCAAATGGGATGAGCTGGATCCCCCCAGTAAATCCTACCTCAAAGCCGGAGGCCTAGGGGCCCTCACTCTATCCGTTATTCTTTTGGTGATCAGCTCACTTTGGAGCATTCACTCCTTAAAAAGTGAGCTGAATGAAAAACAAGATCTTTTATCGATGATTCAATCCGCCAACGAGGAGCTACGGCGCTTGAAAGAAACCAACGGCAATGTGCCATCACCCGCTGCGGGCGGGGGCACCTGGCAAAATTATTTTGAGTCACTGGCGGCCGGGGTGGGAATTGACAAGACCAGCCTCACGGTCGGTACCGAAAAACCAGGGCCCGCTAACGAAATCACCAAAGAAACACTTTATGATGTCAGCCTCAAACACGTGAGCATTAAACAAGTGGTGAGATACGCTCATGGTCTGGAAAACGGCGTTCGCCCCGTCAAACTTCGCAATCTTCAAATCGACACAAAAGGGGATGCCGAAGGCTATATGGATGCCACGCTGGCCCTTTCAGGTTTTATATTGGTGACCAAATGAACGACTCAATCGCAAGCAACCCCCTCTCTGAAACCCCGACTGGCAAGCCGGCGGAGGCATCTACCCCTCCCCCCCGGGCCCAACAAATTGCCCAATCCATGGCATGGATTGGTTTTGGACTTTTCTGCCTGCTTTTTTTCACCTGGATTAAACTTCCTCAGGATCGAATCAAAAACTATGTTCAAGGTTTAATTGCCGCACAACTCGCGCCCAAGGGGATCAACTTTTCGGCGGAGCGCGGCTATGTATCTTTAGGCTGGGGTGTCTCTTATGTCATGAAGAACGTCACCATCAATCTCCCTCCACCCGAGGCGGCTGCGCACATCGACCGCATTGAGGTTTCGCCTTCGCTCGTACCGCTTATTTTTGGATACCAAGGCGGTAGTATTTCACTCGAACAGGGAGAAGGCTCGTTTTCGGCCTCAGTGTCCATGAAGGGGACAAACGTATCCGGATCGTTTAAGACAAAAAAAATGGACCTGGGCAAGATTGCCATCCTTCCTATGGCAGCGGGAATCCACGGTTCCGTGATGGCTACGGGCAAAGGGGCCTTTTCGGGGGACTTTTCAGTGCCTTCTACTTTGAGCGTGGATCTGGATATGACCTTAGGCAAGGTAGTTTTGGACCCCCAAATGGTCATGGGATTTAGTGTACCCCAAATTCAAGCCTCAGAAGGACGATTGGAAATGTTTTCCGAAAAAGGCAAAGCCATGATCAAAACGTTTAAATTGGGAAAAGCAGGGGGAACCGACGATATTCAGGCCAGCGGCACGGGCGACATTCTATTGGGCCGCAACTGGGATTCGAGCACCCTCAATAGCCGACTCAGTGTCAAATTTTCAGAATCACTCATGAAAGCCTTTGTCTTTGTGGACGCCATTCTTGGCCCCGGCAAACAACCCGACGGAAGCTATTTAATCACGCTTTCGGGATCTCTGACGGCTCCGCAATTTTTGCCTGTTGGACCGGGCTCAAAATAGCGTATAAAGCAAAAACAAATGGACTCACAATCACTCGAAAAGGCCCTCGAAGCCGCGCTCGACCGTCACCTCCATGCAGCAGCTCCAAAAGAGTGTCAGACGCCTGCTCCGCTGGCTGAAGCGATCCGCTATAGTTTTCTAGCCCCCGGTAAACGGATTCGCCCGCGGCTCGTGTTAGCCACGGCGCAAATGATCGGACTTCCCCTGGAGGCCGCCCTTCCAGCGGCTGCCGCGATCGAGATGGTCCATTGCTTCACCCTCATTCATGATGACCTACCCTGCATGGACGATGACGACTTGAGACGTGGGCGCCCTTCCAACCATAAAAAGTACGGCGAGGCGACGGCGCTGCTAGCTGGGGACGCGCTCATGACTCTGGCCTGGGAAACGCTCCTCGATGCCACTCCCCACGTTGAACCGACTTATCTTTTGCAAGCGCTCCACCGCCTGGCTTGGGCCAGCGGCCCTCGCGGCGTGATCGGCGGCCAGGCGGCTGAACCTCTGCTCCATGCGAAATCACCGATTGAGGATATGCGAACGATGCATAGCATGAAAACCGGCGCCCTTTTTTTGGCGGCGATTCTCTTGCCCTTGGATTTGGTCGGTCAGACAAATGAATCGTTGCAAAATTTCGCGGCCGAACTAGGACTCGCTTTTCAAGTCGCTGACGATCTCGAAGATCTGGAGAGCGACCAACCCACGAGCGTTCTTTTCTATTTATCCGCGGCTCAAGCGCGTCAAGAAACAATCGCGCGCCTCTCAAAGGCCTCCGGAGATTTGACTCAGAAGTGGGGCCAGGCCCAGGCGCGTCTCCTCACCCAAATTGCGGATGAAGTGATTGTCAGCCTCAACAAAGAGGTCAAGTCGTGAAACGCTCCTCCGCCACAGGGTTTCGCTTTCTTTGGATCACGGATTCCTGGGATAGCCTGGATCACGCGAAAGACACGACTCTCCGACTAGCGGAGGAGTCGCTGAAAATAGGTGCCGAGTCTTATTGGTGCAGCTATAGAGATCTCTTTTGGGAAAATGGACAAACGCGAATTCTGGTCCACCGTTTTTTGAAAATAGGTCCGACTCGCACGCCCGACAGCTTTCGATTTTCGGCGGTTCGCCGAATGATTGTAACAGATTTTGATAGCATTCACTACCGCACTGATCCGCCGATTGATCTCACTTATCTGCATCCACTGCTCTTATTGACGTTGGGGTTAAAAGATGGCCCCAAGCGCGGCAGACGCGCTGAAATCGTGAATCCTCCTGAAATGCTTTTCGGCGCCAACGAGAAACTCGAAGCGGCACTTCTGGGTGAGTTAATGCCCAAGAGCATCGCGGCTTCGCAGTGGGCACCACTCGAGACCTTCGGGAAAAAAGAAGGTAAAACGGTACTCAAACCGCTCCATCAAGCGCAGAGCAAAGGCATTGAACTCCTCCATTGGAAAACACGAACAGAGATTGCTCAAACGCGCGCGTGCATCGAAAAAGCGACAGCGGGTTTTACCCAGCCAGTGCTTTTGCAGCGCTATCTTTCTGGTATCAGCGAGGGCGAAAAACGCCTCTGGTATGTCGATGGAAAACTACTTGCCACGATCCGCAAGCTGCCGCTACCCAATGATTTTCGAGTCAATTTGGACCGCGGGAGTCGCCTCGCCGCTACCGACCTAACAGCCAAAGAAAAGCGCATCGCCATGAAGATCGGAAAACACCTACGCGGGCGCGGAATCCGCCTTGCCGCCGTGGATCTGATCGACCATCAAGTCACGGATCTGAATTTTACAAGTCCAGGGCTCATCGTGCAGATGGAAGAGATTTTGGGTCGGAATTTGGCAAGGGTGATCGTGGAGCGGTTGACCAAATGAGCCACTCCGCCCCTACAACAGGCGTTTCAGCCCCTGACAAGTATAAACCCCGGCGGGCACCCGATAGCTGATTTCAGAAAATGTCCGATCCGAGGATCGTTTTACTTGGATGGCATGATCGACCGCGCCCTGATCAGTAAGATACGTGACCTCGGCGCTAAGAATGCCATCGCTGCAAGAAAAGGCTTTCAAGAGAGTCGCCTCGGCAAGCGTACTGACTGAAAACGGAATCACCATTCCCAGCACCGCGCCGGTGGGTATTTGAAATGTGCCTTCTAGAAAAACGCGCATGACCTCAACCTCATTTTGAGAATAGACCATGACCCGACACTCCCCATTCGCGTCGTGCCCTTCGTAAAGATGCGGTTTATCGGCACCTAGAAAACCGGACATAATCTGAACCGAATCGCGTTGATCGGCAGCGTGAACGGGATCTACAGTGACCAGACAGATGAGCAGCGATAGAAGGATTATCATTTTCGGACTCCCTCGATAAGTCTAGAGCGTGTGGATATCGAGCAACGTATGAACCCGGTCGAGGTAATACTTCCAGAAAGCTGACAGATATTCGTCGTCTGGTGCGCCGGTTTTGCTCCACTCGTCCATGATCTTCTTAGTCTCTTTAACGATCCCGCCCTGCGGATCCAACGATAAGACGTGTTTGAACTTAAGCCCGAATTCCAGTAACTTTCCAGAAGCCTTGGCGCGCTCTTCCTGTGAAAAAGGTAAAGGCAAACTGCCCACTGCTTTTGATTCTACTTTAGCCTCACGAAATCGAATCAGCGCCTCCAGTGAATAGATCAGGTCCTTTCGTATTCTCAGCGCCTCAGCCCGTACCTCAGGCAAGTGGCCGCTCTCCTTATTTTCGATTCGACAAAGATAAAATTTCCAGACGTTTTCAAAGAGCAGTGAAAAGGAAGCATCTTGCGAAGTATCTAGACCTTGCCCCAAAACTCCTATTTTTTTCCAAAGTTCTCGCATCGCTTCAAAACGGCTACGGCTGGCCTCCCAGTCCGAGGAAAGGGCAAGTACTTCGGCCTCGAGAATCACTTGATTTCGAGCGAGGACGCGTTCTCTGATTTCTTTGGTCGCGGCCGCCTGGTATTCCTGAATCAGCAATTGAAGGCGGCTGCGGATTTCTTGAAATTCAACGGGAGTCGCCTCGCCGCGCTCCTGAAACTGGCTCAGATGCTTGTCCGTCGCTTGCAACTCATTCTCCATCGCCGAGACCGATTTCATCGCCTGGGGAAGATGGGTTTCGTTTTTCGTGCGAAGTTTTTCTAACAAAGCCTGGAGACGCCCTTCAAGACCGAGAGCGAGGTCGACGTGTTTTTTCATTTCTTCTGAAAACTGAAGTTTCAAAGAAGCCTGGTAAGTTTCAAACTCAGTTTGATACTCAGCGGCGACCGACTCCGGCAAAGGGGTCTTCTTCCAGGTTTCCTCAAATTTCCGGGCAAGCCGCAGCCGCGCGAGCAGCGGGGCCTGTCCTTCGCACGCAGCTTTCATTTCGAAAAGAATTTCCCGTCTTATTTGAAGCGCGTTCAGTTCCACTCGCCGCAACTGGCCGCGATACAAATTCAATTGCCTAAAGTACATCTCGATTAGCTTAGTAAAAACGATTTCCACTTCACGAATGGCTTCTGAATTTTTTCCGCCGATTTCGCGCCAAAGCGCCTGCAATCCCTCCACTCGAGCCGAGATGGCCGGCTCAAAAGCAGAAATTTTAAATTGAATATTGGCACTGGGATTTGTGATGGCCTCCGCTGTGAAAACAAGAGGCTCGGACACATGCTCTGAAAGAGTGGTTTTGAGTCTTTCGAAGACCTGTAATCTCATCCTGTCGCAGATCACCCAGCCCCGATCACTCAAGGCTTTAAATTGTTCCCAAATTTTATGGTCTTTCTCTCGATCAAGACCGCCGAGGTCTCTCATTTCTTTCGCATAATCGAAAAGTCGCTGCGTCAACCCGATTGAGTTTTTCAACGCAGTATCGGAGTCCGGTTCTGCCTCGAGCTCGCCAATCAATTTTTCTAACTCGGCTTGAATTCGAGTCGCGCGGTCGGTACGAGCCCAGGTATCCCATAGGGCTTCGTCCACCACTTCCGAACGTTTCTTCAGAAGCGCCTTTAAAAACTCCTCTGCTTCGTCTAGCTGAGCGGGATACTCGCGCCTCCAGCGCCTGAGCATCCCGAGCTCCTTTTGCAGCTCACGAAGGCGAGGCCCAGCTTTAGGATGGGCGAGGTCTTCACTGATGGCTTTGAGGTTACCAAGAATACCCTCGACGGCCGCAAGACGGCGCTGCCGAACCTCAAGCTCTCGATCAGGGTGCGTAACCTTGGGAGGAGCAACGATCTGGGGGGTAGAAACGGCCTCCGGCGCTTTTGCGACCTCGGGCAAAACCACGCTCAACTGCGGCTCTGAAATTTTGGGCAGGGGTGCCACTTTTACCTTTTTGGCATGGGTTTTTTCATGCTCCTCGAACTCAGTTTTCCTCTGTATTTGCTCATTGAGTTGCACAATTTCTTGAAGCCTCAGTGCCGCGATAGCCGCACCCGTTTGGCGAAGTTTTCTTTCTGCGACTCGCTTCACTTTCTTACTCAGTTCACTTCGACTCACCCGCTTTAACGTCGACTCATCGGTGACCGCCTCAATCACTCGAAGCTGAAGGTCCTGATCGGTGACGGACCGCAAAAAATGAATCACCACTCGTTCGGGCTGTTGTGAAACCAAGACTTCTAACTGGCTCTTGTCTAAAGCACGAAGATCGGCTTCCTGCAGCGGTGAGGTCGTTTTAGCTTTTGCCGCCGCCCGATGGTCCTTCACCTGAGGAAGAGGCGTGGTTCGCGCCTTCCCTTTCAGTCTTTCGAACAATGACGACATCGCGTTGAACAGATTGGCCATTTAGTCACCCCTATGGGGACCGATGCTCCAATAAAAACGCGGGAAATGAAATGATTTTTCTGATTCCAGACTCATGAAGCGCAATCCAACCGAGGACAACCGCCGTTGAAAAAGCATTTTTTTAGTAGGAGAAAGAACTTATCTTTATTTTCCAGTCAGTCTTTTACCTTAAATTATGAATAGTTACCTATTATATGCAAAACTGGGCATTGGTAAAATCAATCTTGGGCAGTGCTGTAACTCAAACTGGGCACTGACTCTATTTTTGACGCGCCATTACTTGCGGCGCCGCAGGCAACTTATTTGGTCGGAAATTGATTCAGAAATTCAGATAGCAAGAGGGCGCAATCCCTGTTATGACGCAGAGCATGAAAAACATGAATTTGTCACTCGCCCTGTCCCTCCTGCCTGCTCTTGTCTTCTCGCTCGGAGCCGCGGAATGCGGGCCGATCAACACCGATATCGCGCCTCATCTGGATAGCATTGAACTGGTAGCCGACCACCCCACTCTCGATGCTGACACCCAGAACACTGAATACAGCACTCAAGAAGCGCGCCTCACGGGCAGCCAGCTCGTGGGCGTATTAACCGATCTGAACGACCCCGCTGCAATCGACTCAGAAGTTGAAGTGCAGATGCGCTGGGTGTGGCTGCACCCCAACGACATGCGTGCGATCTCAACCGACTGGCAAGTGCTCGACATTCTGAGTGCCACGGATAATGAAGTCGATGTGCGCGTTCCTCGCATGTCACATGCTGGCAAGCTAGAGTTCAAAATCAACGTGCGCGGCCGCGGTTGGTCTGACGTGCTCGATGTCGACGTACACAATGAATTCAAAGGTCCGACCGACCCTTTGATCGAAACCGTGCGCGCAGCCTATGACGGCCCGGGTACCGACCATCGCATCAAGATGAATAAACCCACGCTTGTTTTTCTGACGGGTCCTAACATGTTTCCTTCCGACACGACTGGGTACAACTCGACCTACAAGGCGTCCGCGCAATGGCGTCAGGTTTCACCCATGGTAACCGAATGGACCAATGCAGGAGTATTCCCCGCGGCCTGGACACCCACAAGTCTCATCTTTGAGGTTTTGCCAGGCGATCTAACCGCGATGGTACCCGGTATGGTGGAAATTCGGGTCTATCACCCCGATACGGGTGCAATCTCGAATGTCGTGGCTGCAATGGTTTTCAATTAACCCCCCGGCAGCGACCCAATCGCATCGATCCCTGGATCTTGATCCCGATCCCACATGGGGGATCCCGGAAAAAGTGAGGGGATCCGCGCGCGCAGGAGGCGCGTTTTCGCGCGGAGGTCCAGGATGGCCGACCCCGACATCTTTTACCGGGATCCCCTATTCGTCTTCGTCTTTTCCAGGGTGCAGCGAATCCGGCTGGATCGGCTTGCCTTCGAGCGAAGAATTCACTTCAGCTCGCAACACCTGAGAAGGACGAAAAGTCAGAACCCGACGAGCACTGATTTCGATGCTCTCACCGGTCTGGGGATTACGGCCGATTCGGGAACGCTTTTCGCGAACCACAAAATTGCCGTAGCCAGAAATTTTTATTTTCTGGCCCTGCGCTAAGGTTGTTTTGATTTGGTCAAAAATCAATTCCACCAAATCCGCCGCATCCTTCTTTGAAAAACCTACTTTTTCGTAAAGTGTCTCTACGATATCCGCTTTGGTCATCGCCACGGGTTCAATTCCTCCCTGAATCCGATTAGTCAGTCGCCACTAGTCCCTCAGCTGCGCATCCAGTTCTTTCTTCCATGCTTGAAGAATGGACTGAGAAGCTGCTTCTGCCTCGGACTCTTGAAGACTGCGATTGTCTTCATTAAAGATAACCCGGACTGCAACGCTTGTCATCCCCTCGCCGACCTGAGAACCACGATAAATATCGAAAATCTTTACAACCTTCGCTAATGGCTTGCCGGCCTTCACCGCTACCTGAGTAATTCTATCCGCTGTCACATCTGATTTGACCACCAGCGCAAAGTCTCGTTCAATGGATGGAAACTGCGACACAGGCTTGTATACCCGCGGCTGGCTTGCCCCTCGGGACAATTTGGCAATCGATTCCCAATCCATTTCAGCCATCCAAAGAGGCGCCCTCGTCTTCAATTCCTTGGCTTGAGCGGGGTGAAGAAGCCCGAAGTACCCCGCCACCTCCTTGCCCGCCAAAATCTCAACACTCTGCCCAGGATGAAATAAAGCGTTCCCCCCGGTTCTCGAGGCACTCATTGGCTGAAACCGGACACCCCGTGCCCCTAAACCTTCCAAAGTCGACTCCACGACGGCCTTGAGGTCATAAAAATCGACCTCTCCCATTTCATTCCGTAAGCCATTGGCAAAGCGACTTCCAGAAAGCACGATGCTCAATTTCCAGCGCTCTGCTGCACCCGTCTCCATTTCTCCCCGCGCTTGAAGAGGCTGGCCCGCTTGCGCGAGCGTAAATATGGGGCGCAACTCAAAAAGCCGAATCGCTAACGGATCCGAGCCAAAATGACGGTGCCAATTATCCAAAGCATTACGAACCAACCCCGGAAGCAACGAAGGAACCATCGCTTCATACTCTTCACTCAAAGGATTCATCAACGGGAGTTCGACTCCAGTGCCCGTAAAGCCGAATTTAGCCAGCCAACTTTTGCTGGTAAAAGCAAAGTTCAGGCTTTCCTGAAAACCCAAGCCCACCAAAGTATCTTTAGCGCGACCCATTAACGCCAGACGCCCCCGCATCGAAGAAGCAAAAGTGGGATCCGAACTCAGCGGTGGAATGGTCGCCGGAATTTGATCATAACCGAGCGTACGCGCCACTTCTTCAGCGAGATCCTCTGGAATTCGAAGGTCCCGACGGTAGGAGGGAGGGATAACCGTCCAATGCTGGTTGCCGTTTTTTCGCACAACACAATCTAAACTCGTCAGAATTTCTTCGGCCCGCTGTGGGCTCAAAGCCCCTGATTTTAGCCCTAAAAATCGCGTAAAGTAATCTTCTGAAAAAACGATTTCCTTGGCACTAGAACTCTGCACCGCTGCGCCGGCCTGAAACACGGCAGAGCCAGCCCCCACCACCCGGCCGCCCGCCACATCTAAAATCAGCGAAGACAAACGCGAAATCACGGAGGACAGGCCCAGGGGATCGATCCCCTTCTCAAAACGTTGGGCTGCATCAGTGCGCCGTTGATACTTGGAAGCGGCTTTGCGCACCAGGCCTGGATGAAACTCAGCGCATTCCAGAAACACTCGCTGCGTAGTGGGCCGAACTTCGGAGTTTCCACCCCCCATCACTCCGGCAAGACCCATGGGCCCCTCACCGTCGAAAATCACCAACTCCGAACCTGACAGCTGAACCGTACCCCCATCCAACAATAGAAGGCTTTCGCCGTCTTTTGACATACGTACACCGATTCGCCCACCCCGAATCAAATCCGCGTCATACGCATGCACCGGATGCCCCAGCTCCAGCATCACTAAATTAGTCGCATCCACCACATTATTGATCGATCGACTACCCAGAGCCTCCAGACGCTTCACCACCCAGGTGGGCGAAGGTCCAATCCTCACCCCTTCAATCAAACAGCCAAAAAATTGAGGCGCGTTTTCACCGGCTTCAAGCGAAATAGAAATCGGTGAATTTGAGAAATTCAACACTTTTGCCTGGGTTCTCTTAGGCTTTTGCCCCAACGCCGCCGCCACCTCACGAGCCATTCCAAAATGGCTCATGCAATCGCCCCGATTGGCCGTGAGCTTAAACACCAAAATGGCATCGTCTCGACCCAAAAAACGCGCGAGCGGAATACCCGACTGCGTGTCCGCCGGAAGTTCCAAAATACCTTCTGAGGTATCAGCCAACTTCAGTTCCGACTCTGAACAAAGCATACCGAACGACTCAACTCCCCGAATCTTGCCTACGCCAATCTTCACTCCGTTCGGCAGCTCGGCCCCGATTTGCGCGAGCGCTACATGAATCCCCGCGCGCGCGTTGGGCGCTCCGCATACAATCTGGAGAGGATCTCCCGACCCCGTGGAAACCTGACAAAGACTCAGACGATCCGACTGAGGATGTTGCTCACGATGAACAATTTGAGCCGTCACGACTTTTTCAAGCCCTTGATCCTGGCGTTCAATGGCCTCGACCTCAAGACCCCGTGCCGTCAAAAGCTCAGCTAACCCCTGAGGACCGCCCACTTGACTCAAATCCACCATTTCCGAAAGCCAATTCCATGAAATTTTCATATTTCCTCAAGTTCACTCAAAACTGGCCCAGAAAACGAGAATCCCCGGCAAACATCAAACGAAGATCCGGAACCTCATGAAGCAACATCGAAATCCGCTCCACGCCCATCCCGAAGGCAAACCCCGTCAGCCCTGGATCGGTATAACCCGCCATCTCCAAAAGCCGCGGATGCACCATCCCTGCGCCCAAAATTTCGATCCAACCCGTACTTTTGCAAAGCCGACACGCGTTTTTAACCGCCGCCGATTTACCCCGACACATGAAGCAACTCACATCGACTTCGGCGCCGGGTTCAACAAACGGAAAATAGCTTGGCCGCAAACGAATCTCAGTTTCCGCACCAAAAACCTCGCGTGCAAAGAACTGAAGAACCCCTTTGAGGTCGCTCATCCGAACCCCGTGATCGACCCATAGCCCCTCGACTTGATGAAACATCGGAGTATGGGTAGCATCACTATCGGAACGATAAACGGCTCCCGGACATAAAATGCGGATGGGCGTTTTTTGTGAACGCATCGCCCGCATCTGCACGGAGGAAGTATGCGTACGAAGCACCACTCCCGGCGCCATAAAAAACGTATCCTGCATATCCCGAGCAGGATGATCGGCAGGAATGTTGACCGCCTCAAAATTCAAAAACTCCGTCTCAATCTCTGGACCCGTCATGACATCAAAGCCAAGACGACTAAAAACCTCGATAATTCGGCGTGTAGTTTGAGTAATCAGATGCAAGGAGCCTCGATGAGGCATTCGGGCAGGCAAGGTAATGTCGAGCTTTTCCGTGCGAATTCGCTCATCGAGTTGCGCTTGCTCAAGCTGATTTTTGCGACTTTCTAAGGCCGCCTCAATGCGACGCTTCCATTCATTGGCCGCCGCGCCCGCCTTAGGCCTTTCCTCGGAACTCACCGCGCCTAAGCCTTTTAAAACCTCGCTTAAAGCTCCCTTTTTACCAAGGACTGCCACACGCACTTGCTCCAAAACATCCAAGGAGGACGCTTGGGCGAGTTGCTCGAGTGTCGCATTTCCAATTCCATCGAGTTTCGCTGTGAGACCGTTCATCTTTCAACCCCTCCCACAAAAGCCAAAAAAAAGGAACCTCTCCGTGAATGACACGAAAAAGTTCCTTTAAATTTTAGTAAAGCTATCAGTTGTCAGCATTCAAACTGGACAAACAAAGGCCGATTCGACGTAAAAACTACGGCAAACTCAGAGCTTAGGAGCCAAAGAGCGAACCTGATCGACAATGGCAGCGAAAGCCTTAGGATCTACGATCGCAATGTCAGACAATACCTTGCGATCAAGCTTCACCTTTGCGGCCTTAAAGGCAGCGATCAGGCGGCTATAGCTGATATTATTACCTGAGGCTGCTGCCGAAAGGCGAGCAATCCAAAGCTGGCGGAAATCCCTCTTCTTAGCCCGACGATCGCGAAAGGCATAGACATGAGCACGGTCCACAGCTTCAGCAGTGCGCTTGAACTTGTTACCAAGTCCCAGAACAAAGCCTGCTGCGCGTTTCAATACTTTATTATGACGACGACGTTTTTTAAAACCACGTTTTGCGCGAGGCATTCGAACTCCTTAAAAAATTAGATCACCGATTCACTTTGAACCGTAGGGCATGCACTTCTCAACGTGCTTCATATCGCCCTCGAAAACAAACCCAGCCTTACGCAACTTCAGCTTGCGCCCGGCATTCTTACTTCCCAAATTATGGCGCTTATTCGTGCGTTTAAACTTTATTTTACCTGTAGCAGTAAAGGAAAAACGCTTAGCTGCCGCTTTTTTCGTCTTCAGTTTCATTATGTCCTCGTAATACTGAAAAGCCCTGACGTTTTGTAAGTGCTGCAACCTACTCCAAACCCCTAAGGGCCGTCAAGCATTTATGAGACTAGTTTTTAGCCTATTTTAATCGACCTTTTCGCCTTCCGGTTTATCCCCAATACTGACCGTAGGTCGAATCACAATTGAGCTTAAGGCCGGCTTCTTGGATGCTCCGGGAGCGATAATCATGATCAACTTCTTGCCTTCCAGCTTAGGATGAGCCTCCACTGTGGCAATATCTTTAACCTGATCAGCCAACTGCCGCATCATCTTAAAACCCTGATCTGCGTAGGTAATTTCACGACCCCGGAACATAATCGTGATTTTAACCTTGTCGCCATCCATCAAGAACTGCCGGGCATTTTTGAACTTATAGTCCAAATCATGCTCTTCAGTCTGCGGGCGAAGTTGAATCTCCTTCACCTTAATGACAGTTTGCTTTTTCCTGGCTTCGTGTTCTTTTTTCTTCTTTTCGTATTTAAATTTGCCGTAATCGCAGATCTTACACACCGGCGGCTGCGAATTGGGCGAAACCTCCATCAGATCGAGCCCACGATCACGCGCCATTTGTAGCGCCTCATGAGTCGAAACCACCCCCACCTGTCCGCCTTTTTCATCAATCAGGCGAACTTGAGGCACGCGGATTCTCTCATTAATCCGATGCTCATCTTTGCTTTGATTGGGGACGGGACCGCGTGGAAAACGGGGTCGAAACGAAGGTCCAGCTGGGCCGGATGGACTAGACGGACTCGAAGGACCGGACGGACTAGACGGACTCGAAGGTATAAATGCCATTCTGGTTTTCTTAAAAACCTCCCAAGCCTTGACAAATACCCGACTCCCCATGCCTAGTCAAGCGCAAGGGGGCTGGGTGCCCAATAAAAAAGGCCCAGAAGTCAGGCGATTAGCGCAGGACTCTTGGGCCAAAATCTTACAAAAAGGCGATGATCTCGAGTTAAGAGCCCGAAGCCGATTTCTTGGTCGAAGCCTTCTTTTTGGTTCCAGTCGCTTTTTTGGTCTTACCTTTGGCCTTCGAGCCAGCACGGTTAACCTTACCCACTTTGGCCAAAAGCTTTTCAAATTCCTTGCGTTGAGAAAGAACGAAGGAACGAACTTTCTTCACTTCTCCCGGAATTTGCTTCTGAAAACGCTCGAGTTCCTTGCGTTCACGTTCCAAAAAAGCCTTCACTTTGCTGGAGTCAGCGGAAATCAACTTCTTCACTTCCTTACCCTGACGTTCGGCGTACTTTCGAGCGTCTTCAACCCAGTCTTGATTCTTAATGAGGGTTTGAAGCTTTTGTTGCGCTTGCTTAACTCGACCCACCACTTTCTTAATTTCAGTATTCATCGTTGTCGCTTTCATTTTTTAGCCCCCTTGGCACGGAGTGTTATCATGACTATTTTGCGTCGTAAAGCATTTATTGGTCCCAGCTCTTTGCTATCGGAATTCGACGGCCAATCCCAAAGGCTTTTGAGCTGATTTTAAAAATGGGCGCCGCTTGCCGTCGTTTAAACTCATTCAACTCAACCCGCCTCAGAATATCACGAACCCAACCCGTGCCGGAGGAATACTTGAGCTCGAGCTCAGAAACTGAAACTGACTTCTCGAGATAGTCATGCAAAAGAGCATCTAATTGGTCATAGGGAGGCAAGGTATCCTGATCCGTTTGATTGGGTTTGAGCTCAGCCGAAGGCGCCTTAGTGATCGAGCGCTCAGGAATAGAATTTCCGCGCGTCGCATTCAAATGCCGGGCTAAATCATAAACTCGCGTCTTAAACACATCACCAATAGGACCCAATGCCCCGCACATATCGCCATAAAGGGTTCCATACCCCGTAGCGAGCTCAGATTTATTGCCGGTAGTGAGAACCAAGGCATTGTAGTGATTCGAAAGAGTCATCAAAACAACCCCCCGCAGACGCGCCTGAAGGTTTTCTAAAGCAATCGGGTTGAGCTGACCTCGCCCTTCAGCTAATTCCCGCGATGAAGTCGCAAACAAAAATTTTATGGGACGAACCTCAAAAGCCATCCCCAATTGACCAGCCAGGAGCTGAGCATCCTCAAGACTATGCCCCGACGAATGCTGACTGGGCATCGCGACCCCCAACATATTTTTGGCGCCGATCGCCAACGCACCCAGTGCAGCCACAACGGCTGAATCAATCCCACCACTCAGTCCAATCACCGCCGAGCGAAACCCGGTTCGCGCAAAGTATTCACGAATTCCCACAATCAAGCCACGCGTCAGGGTTTCAATCTCACTCGGAGCCTGATCCTCTCGATCACCCTGAGCGGACGCCTGAAAACAAGGAATACCGGTGGCAAAATCATGATCAATCAATGCAAAAGCCTGTTCAAAAACCCGCAACCGGCCTGTCAATTGGCCTTGCCGATCCAAAGCAAACGAGCCCCCATCGAACAAAATCTCATCCGTTGCGCCGACCTGATTCACGTAAATCAGAGGCGCCCCCACCGTCTGCACTGCCTGAGCATGAATTTGTTCGCGATGCGCCCGCTTGCCCCACTGATAGGGGCTTGCGGAAGCCGAAACGACCAGTTCCGCCCCCAACTCTCGGTACCGATCCAGGGGATCGATTGGATTTCGACCGTAAATCTGCCGCCCAAAGCCCGGATCGTGGCCCCAAAGATCCTCACAAATGGCGATCGCGATTTTATGGCCGTCACAATTCCATAGGCCAATCTGGTCGGCGGGTTCAAAATAGCGCGCCTCATCAAATACATCATAAGAAGGAAGCAATGTCTTAGCTTGGCTAAAAACACGCTTACCATTCTCTAAGATGGTCACGACATTTTGCGCTGCCCGGCCGCGTTCAGAAGGATTTAAGGCAACATGACCGACCGCAAGAGCACAGGTTTTTCCCAAGGTCAGGACGGCCAGCTCTTGAAGCGCCTTTTCATTACGCGAAAACATTTCTGGACGATCGACTAGATCATACGGGGGATAGCCGCATACGCTCAACTCAGGGGTCAAAAGCAAACGGGCACCCAGAGAGGATGCCCGTTCGTAAGCTTCGCGAATTTTGCGAACATTGCCCTCGAAAGCTCCGACAACCGGATCAATCTGAGCGATCGCGATTTTCATTTAGTAGCGCTTTTGAAGGTCCGACTTGTCAAAAAAGTAGGCGATTTCACGTTCCGCCGACTTTAAGCTATCCGATCCATGAACGGCATTGGCTTCAATACTGTCGGCAAAATCCTTACGAATCGTGCCTGGGGATGCTTTAGCTGGGTCCGTGGCGCCCATAATCTCGCGATTCAAAAGGACGGCATTTTCACCTTCAAGAACCATCAACAACACAGGGCCGCTGGTCATGAACTGGACCAAGCTCTGGAAGAAAGAGCGCTCTTGATGCTCAATATAAAAACCTTCAGCCTTTTCACGAGTCAGGCGGGTAAATTTGGCAGCTCCGATACGCAAGCCTTTGCTTTCAAAGCGTTGAATGATCGCGCCGATCGCATTCTTTTCAACCGCATTAGGCTTAATAATGGAAAACGTACGTTCAATAGCCATTTAAAAAACTCCTCTGGTTAACAATAACCGATCTGATAGCTGAATAGATTAATTTTGGCGAGGGGGCTTTTTACTTTTTCATCGCTTGGGCCAAAGTAGTACCCAGATCCGCCGGACTGCGCGCGATTTTGACACCAGCCGCCTGCAACGCTTGAAACTTTTCCTCAGCCGTTCCCTTACCCCCTGAAATAATGGCACCCGCATGGCCCATGCGTTTCCCCGGAGGTGCGGTGGCGCCACCAATAAAGCCAGCCACTGGCTTTTTGAACTCACGCTTAATGTATTCAGCGGCCTCTTCTTCAGCGGTACCGCCAATTTCACCAATCATGATGACCCCGTGGGTTTCAGGATCCCGATTAAAAGCCTCGAGCACATCAATAAAGTTCGTGCCGTTGATGGGGTCCCCACCGATCCCCACACACGTGCTCTGACCAATTCCCAACTGAGTCAGTTGGTGCACCGCCTCGTAAGTCAAGGTCCCCGAACGCGAGACGACCCCGATATTTCCGGTTTTATGAATAGACCCCGGCATAATCCCAATTTTACATTGTCCAGGTGTAATGATGCCCGGACAATTAGGGCCAATCAGACGCGAACGAGTCGAGCTCAAATAGCGCTTGGCCACGAGCATATCCTTCACGGGAATGCCTTCAGTGATACACACAATCAGGGCAATTCCCGCATCCGCCGCTTCGCAAATCGACTCAGCTGCTCCGGAAGGCGGCACAAAGATCATCGTTGCATTAGCACCCGATTTTTTGACAGCTTCCGCTACGGTATCCCAAACCGGAAACCCCTCGATGGCGGTCCCACCCTTACCCGGGGTAACACCGCCTACGACGTTGGTTCCATAAGATTTGCAGCCCTGCGCATGAAAAAGCCCTTGAGAACCGGTAATCCCCTGAACGAGCAGCTTAGTATTCTTATCAACCCAAATAGACATTTGAAAATCTCCTCGCTCAGACGTTTTTCGCTGCTGCCACGACTTTTTTTGCCGCGTTAGTCAAACCATCAGCCGGTGTAATTTTAAGACCCGAGCTCGCCAATAATTCTTTGCCCTTTTCCACATTAGTTCCTTCGAGGCGAACCACGAGAGGCACTTTCATTGAAAGTTCCCTGGCTGCTGCGATCACACCTTCGGCGATGACATCACACTTCATGATTCCGCCAAAGATATTCACTAAAATCGCCTTCACCTTGGGATCCTTCAAAATGATCTTAAAAGCGTTGGAAACCTTTTCTTTATTAGCCCCGCCGCCCACATCCAAAAAGTTGGCCGGCTCGCCGCCATGCAGTTTGATGATATCCATCGTCGCCATGGCAAGCCCGGCACCATTCACCAAACAACCAATGTTGCCGTCCAGCGCAATAAAGGCCAGATCAAATTTAGAAGCTTCAACGTCCTGAGGATTTTCTTCCTGAAGATCCCGCATCGCGACGATATCGGCATGACGATACAGACCGCTGTCATCGAAATTGAATTTAGCATCCAATGCGGCCAAACTGCCCTGTTTGGTAAGAATCAAGGGATTGATTTCAACCAAGGAGGCATCGGTCTCGACGAAACACTTATAAATCCCGCCAAAAAATGCGACGGCTTCTTTGAAAAGCGAAGGAGCAAGCCCTAACGCCTGGGCTAATTTACGACCGTGAAAACCTTGATAGCCCGTGGTCGGATCGATCGCTACTTTAAATATCTTTTCGGGGTGTTTTGCGGCAACTTCTTCGATTTCCATCCCCCCTTCGGTGGAAGCCATCATCACGACTTGCGCAATCGCGCGATCGACAACCACGCCCAAGTAAAATTCCTTGGCGATTTCACTGCCCTCTTCGATCCACACTTTGTGGACCTTTTTACCATGTACGCCGGTCTGTGGCGTCACCAGGGTTTTGCCGATAATTTCCTGGGCCGCCGCTTTGACGGCTGTCAAATCTTTACAGACCTTGACGCCACCCGCTTTGCCGCGACCGCCGGCGTGAATTTGCGCTTTCACCACCCAAACGGCGTTGTCCCGTTCTTTTTGGAGGTCTTTTGCGGCGGCCTCTGCGCGCCCCGCAATATCAGCCCCCTCTTCAACGAGCCGTCCTTCCGGAACACGGACCCCAAACTTCTTGAGCAGTTGCTTGCCTTGATACTCATGAATATTCACGCTCAAATCTCCTTTTTCAAGAATGCGTAATCACATTTGAATCGGAACGGCCTGCTTGGTCAACATGAAAGGCACGGTGTGCGCTGCGTTATCTCGAAATCGTGGGATAGGTGGGATGCTTCGGCGGCATTTACTGCCGGGGTGCGGCAATTCGAGGTACTCACCCCGGACTCAGTTGGGGCTACTGCCGCGTCGAGGCAGCTCGGGGCACTGACCCGGGGGTGAACGGCGGTTACTGCCGCGTCGAGGCAGCTCGAGGCACTCACCCCGGACTCAGTTGGGGTTACTGCCGCGCACAGGCAGCTCGAGGCACTGCCCTCCACACCACACGCCGCCCACCATAAACAACAACGCCCCAGTCACTCAAGACCGGGGCGCCGCCGCTTTTACTTACTCACTGCAATCAGGAGATGAAGCCGCAGTTAATCCCTGTGCACGAACCCGGATCAGGGGTGGACGTAGGCACAGGATCAGGGGTGGTACTCGGATCAGGAGTCACGCTCGGGCTAGGCGTTACACTCGGATCAGGAGTTACACTCGGATCAGGAGTTACGCTCGGGCTAGGCGTTACACTCGGATCAGGAGTTACGCTCACACTAGGAATCGGATCCAGTGCTGGCGAACAATAATGGAGCGCCACCTGAGTTCCTGCTGCAGCTTGCGCCACAAGATGAGCTACCAAGCGATCTTCCAACCACTGAGCAGCCACAGCTTGTCCATCCACTTTGGCTACCAAAGTCTGAGCATCGACTGGAGTATGGGTCAAAATAAAATCCGATTTTCCAGGACCTGCGAAAACACTGTCCTGAGCCAAATCTCGAAGCCCAGTCAGCGATGCATTGGCACCCATATCGAGTTCAAAACCCGAGGCTAACTGCACAAGGTCGAGGTAACCTTTTCCAAGTCCTTTTCCGAGCTTTCTCGGAACGTTTTTTAAGTTGGAATAGAGCATTCCAGCCACGGTGACTGGATTATTTCCGGCCACTGCCTTGAGTTCACTGAAAACTAGACCTGAACTCAAACGAGTCCATCGAAAAGAGTTACCACGACCGTCATCATCCCGATCATCCCGATCATCCCGATCATCCCGATCATCCCGATCATCGCGGTCATCGTGATCTCGATCATCATGATCACCACAAGAGTCCTTCGATTGCTGAACCTTTTCCTTAACCCAGCACAAAGGAGACAATACGCCCACCACACTCGAACAGAGGTCCTGATTGTCCGAAATCATAAGCACCATCAAGCCGGCATCTTTTCGGAAAAAACCTACTTCACGAGCTTCACTCACCGCCTGGGCTTGCAAGATTTGATGAAGTGAATAAAGCCCGGGTTCACCGTAAGAATTCTCCAAAACATGTCTCTTTTTATGGGGATGATCCGGACAATCATGCTCATGATGACCATCACTGTCGTCATCGTCTTCGCGATGATGATTGTGCCGAACTTCATCCGTCACAAACAACAACTTTTCCTTAATCCTGGCGACCAAATCATCACGACTCACTCGCGCTGAATCAATGAACCAGGTTTCGCCCTTTTTGGCTCGATGATCATTGTCTTTAGTCACACCGCCATTAGCCATCATCACGGCAACCCGAAAATCCAATTTTGAAGGAAGGGCACGAATAAACGATTCCACTCCATCGGCAACCCGTGCGTTTTCGTCAGCCATCGAGGCCGAAGTGTCTTTGATGATCAAAAGATCCGTTTTCACTCCGGCTACGGAAACAGCGTCATCATAACAGGCACCAGGAACCGCCAAGAAAGAACCCACTCCCACATTGGGTGGAACCGCAGGACTTAAAGAAGGCACCGGCGATGCCGAAGCCTCTACCTTTGAATCTTTATTAGTCAACGCGCCGGGAGGAACACAACCTATTCCCAAAAGCGCCCCTCCCATCGCAAGAGCGACACCTGAAGATTTGATTTGAGCTAAAAAGTTTGAGTACTGCGCCATAAAGCCTCCAATTGTTAAACTATATAAACATTGTTATATAAATCAAACAAATAGGCAACACTTGTTTTACCTCACGCATAACTCATTGTTTTTTAACAAATAAAATAAGTAACTCAAAAAGACTGAATCAACACATCCCTCAGGTACCACCCGAAATCACACGCGTTAAGTGAGGATGAATCCAAGGTAACGCTTCTTCGAGCTGACGGGCCACTTGGAGAATGACCGCTTCTCCCTGGGGCGGCCCAATGAGCTGAGCCCCGATCGGAATCCCTAATTTTGAAAGCCCGGCAGGAACACTGATCGCGGGCTGACCCGTCACATTACAAAACGCGGTAAAGGCCCCGAGTTCCGCAACTTTCATAAAGGTACTCACGGGATCCTCGTTCTGCGAAAATGCTCCAATGCGAGGTGCAAGCACGGGCACCGTCGGCGTCAACCATAGATCGGCGCTTTCGAACCAAAGTAAAAAACGCCGTTCCAGCTCACGGTGGTGCTTCAATACGTCCTTGGCTTTGAGTTTCCGTCCCTCATCCCTGAGCCACCGAGTAATCGGCTGCACCCGACTCCAAAAGACAAGCGGGAGGCTTGCGATCAAAAACTGCCAAAGCACCAAAAACTCTTCGACT
The DNA here is from genome assembly GCA_051382295.1 of Bdellovibrionota bacterium FG-1. GTDB lineage: Bacteria > Bdellovibrionota > UBA1018 > UBA1018 > UBA1018 > JBBCAW01. Next base: position 24,278 of record JBBCAW010000068.1, read on the forward strand.
GTCGCCCCACTAGGCCCCTCGGATTCGAAGACTTCATGCCCCAAACTGCTCAAGGTTTTTGCTACTCCAGCGATAGCGGCCTTCACCTCAGGGTCCGCCTTACAAACCGGAGAATCGTAGGTCACCCGAATTCGCAATTTCCCGGGCGATTTTCGAGCTAATTGTGAAAAAGGTTGTGATGGAGGCGTGGCCCAATGCGGTTTTCCGTCGGTGATCCCGGCCATGATATCAAGCAATGCCGCCGCCTCATCCACCGTTCGAGTGAGCGCACCGCTCGTATAAAGGATCTGGCGATCGGACAGATTGAATTGATTCGGGATGCGACCGCGCGCGGGCTTCAGACCCACGAGCCCCGTAAACGAAGCGGGAATGCGAATCGAGCCTCCGCCATCGCTTCCATGCGCAACCGGAAGCAATCCGGCTGAAACCGCGACGGCTGATCCGCCGCTCGAACCGCCAGCTGTATAATCAGGGTTCCAAGGATTTCGAGTGGGAGGGTGAATCTCCGGCTCGGTCACCGGCAGGGCTCCGAATTCAGAGGTGGCGAGTTTTCCCAAAATTACAAAACCCGCCCGCCGAAGCGGAGAAACCGTCGCATCGTCAAAAGGTGCCCAAATTGGCAACATTCCCGCCGACCCATATCGCGTGCGCATCAGCCTGACGAAGTTCAAATCCTTGATCCCAATGGGCACACCATGAAATGGCGGAAGCACCTCTCCCGCCCGAACCCGAACATCCTTTCGACGTGCCTCCCGGATCGCGCTCTGAGCATACACGGCGACAAACGCCTGAAGTTTTGGATTCAGGCGATCGATCTGCGCCAGGTACAAGCGCACCAGCTCCTCGGATGAAAGCCTCTTCTGCGCGATGAGCGCCGCCTGTTCAAGACACGTCCTATTCAAAAGATCCTGAGATATTTCCACGCTACTTAAAAAGATAGGCGAAGAACCCAACCAAGTCTCTCAAAAAAGAGCCTCAGCTCCCCTTTACACTTAAGCCGAGTTTTCCGGGACCATTCCATACATGCACGACCTCAGCGACACGCTCAAAAACCCAGTGCGCTAAAGGCGCAAGCTCAGAGGACTCATCCCAAGTCTCTATGAGCAAAAGCAACAAACCCAAATCCAGATCACCTGGAATCGCCGAAGACTGTTTGAGAAAGCCAGCCAACAGGGCGATTTTCTCGTCAGATTTTCCGGACTTTCTCAAAAACTCGATATAATTTTCAGATGGATTTTTAGTCAGGGCCGCCATTTGCTGAATCTGTTGATGCATAAAACTCCGACGGGCTTCAGGAAGCTTGTCTAGCGCATCCATCAATACTTTGAATTGATCTGCGATCAAGCGAGCGTTCCTTAAATCCATCCACGACGAGGGGGCCTCCATCAAGCCATCGTTTTCTGGGTCCAGTCCTCGAAAGGCCTCCCCCAAACTATAGGAAATCAACCATGAAACCTGGCGCGCATCCATTGAGTCATTCACTTGCACCAAGGCATCAAAGAAATGTAAGCTTGCGCTCAGCGCTTCAAAAAGATCGACCTCGCTGGCCACAAAATAGCGCGCAAACGGGGACAGCTTTCCTGCAAACTCAAGCGACGCCATACTGCAAGAAATCAAGCTCACGCTGGCCAGAGATTTTCCAGAAACCTTTGAAAATCCCGCCATTTTGAGAGATTTTAAGAAAACACGCTGATCATAACCGTGCTCGGGATTGCTGTAATCAAAGGGCGACACCGTCTGAGACCCAGACTCATAAGGCATGCGGAAGGAATGCCCGCGGTAAATGAGATGAAGTTCACTTTTTGGAAAAAGGGACTGCGAAAAACTCAATAAGGCACTCAACACTTTAGGGTCGGTTTGATCGATCTCGGGAACGTGACGTTCCAGAATTTTCTGCCCGCGCGCGTAAACTTTGAACCAAACCGCCCACGGCTTGCTCGCGGTATACCAATGATCCGTCCCGCGTTGGTCATGAAGGAGGACGACATTGCACGACTCGCAGCTTTCCGCGAGCCTTTCGATCCGCTCAACCTCAAACTTATCGCCGCGATAAAGCTTGGATTCTGCATTCGGGGCGGAGCTCTGAGCCACAAAATGATCTGCATCACCATTGACCCAAAACACGAGCGTGTTTCGAGCTACGCCCGTCAGAGGTGCAACAGGTCCAGCGAAAAGCTTTTTGATAGAGCTTTCCTGATTCCAAGCCCAGGCCTGGGGTTGGAATGCTAACAGGGAAACGAACAACAAAAATAGATACGAAATTTTCACGGCCATAAGCTTCGTAATTAGAACCCAGTGACTGCGCTAATAAAAAATTCCGGAACTAAACCGATGATATCGAAAGGAATAGTAACGATGCTTACGAGCGATGCCATGCCGATGCCAAGAGCACCAGAATAGGGCATCATGCTTGCCGGCGATCCATATGCCGAAAAGGGAATGCACTGCTGTTCTCTCCCCTGGTTAGAATCGTCAGCAATGGGATCATAACAGTCGTCCCAGACAATCCGAGTGAGAAAGAATAAGTAATTGCCCGATTGCATGATTCGCTGAAGCTCGGCTCCTTCCATAGCTATCAAGATGTCTTTGTCACCGATCGCTTTAATCGAGTCGATGGCAAGCCCAGCACCTTTGTCAAAGCTGGCGAGATCCACGCCATTCTTGCCAACCATTTCGCGGTTTTTCGCGACAACCTGAGACAAATCCGCGATGATCTCACCTGAATTGCGCATCATCTTGTGACGAGCAATACGGCCCTTCATGAACTTAACCAGCACTTCTTTTTGCTGAACATTCAGCGCAATTTTGGAAATGCTCTCATCCGCATGAGCGACTGCCTGAGTGAAAATGGCCACTGCCATCATGAAAGACCACACGCCGGTGGCCCTCAAAAAATTCTTTACTTGTTTCATCGTTATTCTCCTGTCGAGTAAAATTTTAAATCAATTAATGATGCACTGCATTACCTTATTAAGACACACTGCGTCAATGACAATTTAATTTTATCTCCCTCGCTCGCTCGTTTTTCACGTCCAACAAACAATCCCCAAAGCTGTGTAAAAACAGGGAGTTTACTTTCGTAAAACGATTCAGAGTATAGGCAGAATAACCCGCTACTGAGTGAAAATAAGGTCGATTCATTGGGTAGTTCTGAATATATATCTTGCAATTACATAGTATGTAGTAGTAAGATATACAAGTGAGTCCGAAGCTCCCGCGCCGCTACCTCGATGAACAGAACTTTTTGGAGATCGCTTACTACGAGATCCAGGCGGATCAGTTTAGACCCCACGGCTGGCACTACAGATTGGCCTGGATTCAAAATGGAAAATGCCGCGTCCTGTTTGATAACCACCATGGCAAAGCCGACCACTACCACGCGGATGACGAGGAGTTTCTCTATACTTTTTCTGATGTGGACCAGCTCATTGCCGATTTTACGAGTCTAATCCGAAAGCTTGGAGGTCCGATATGAACGCAGGTAAACTTAAGATTCGATTTCAGACGCTTGATCAAACCTTTGGGGACTTCAAAGAAGATTGGAAGGCCGTCGAAAAAGGAGGAAAACCTTCTAAGTGTGGGACCACAGCCAGCCCCCTTCTGATGATGGATTACTCGATGTTTCCGAAGGTTTTTTCAACCGAACGTTTGCGGATCATCCACACGATCCAGGAAAAACGCCCGACTTCAGTAAGCGAGTTGGCCCAAATCCTGGAGCGTGAACAGGCCAACGTTCACCGCGACGTGCACTTTCTGGCGGAACTCGGGATTTTGGAACTCACGCGAGTCAAAGAGGAAGGCAAACCGGAGGCGGTCCGACCTGAGTTTAAATGGGCGGGCTTTGATATCGAGATGGAAAGCAAAAAAGAGGGCGATGAGGCGGCCTAAACACCTGCGCCTGACGCTCGCTCGTATTTGGCACGGTCGATGACCGCTTTAGTCAGCTTCATTTTAGCTTTTGCTCCAATTCGATTTCATTGCGTTCGCGCCTAAGTTCTTGAGCAAGTTCCTTTTCGGTAGGTAGGTACATCTTGTAGCGAGATGCAAAAATTCGCTCATGGCGTTGATTGAGCGTGTATCGAACCACCGCCTCATTTTTATCCGCGCCAAGAATAATTCCTATGGTGGGTTGATCCCCCTCCGTTCTGCGTTCCGCATCAAAATAATTTACATAGAGAAGCATTTGCCCGAGATCCCCGTGGCTGATCTTGGTTGCTTTGAGATCAAGCAAAACAAAGCACTTAAGGATCGTATGGTAAAAAACGAGATCAACATAAAAATGATCGCCATCGAGGGTAAATCGCTGTTGCCTGCCGATAAAAGCGAACCCTCGGCCCAACTCCAGAAGAAAGCTTTTCAGCTTCTCGACCAACGCTTTTTCAAGATCAGACTCCTGGCAGTCGCCATTCTCCTTCAGTCCGGTAAACTCAAGAACATACGGATCGCGGATCAGATCGATCGGGGTAAATTTTTCTGATTCCTTGGAATCCAGGTTTTTAAGTGCTTTTTTCTTATCTTTGGAAACAAGAAGTCGTTCAAACAAAAGCGAGTTGATTTGCCGTTCGAGTTCTCGCGTGGACCAGTGAGCGCGAACGCACTCAGTTTCGTAAAACTCGCGTGCAGGCGGCTTTTCGACGCTGCAAAGCAGGCGGTAATGCGTCCAGCTCATTAAGGAGCTGCTCGCCATATCCCGCTCGGGCAGCCCCTCTCTGCTCCTCCTGTACGATTTCGCGGCCTATTTCCCAGTACGCTCGTACCATCGTGGCATTAACCGCTTGAAGAGCCTGCCCACGCGACCGCGCAAGAATTTCGCGAATCCGGATAAAAAACTCAGGCGCGACCGACGAGGCGACGGGAGCTTTTTTCGGAATATCCGTATTCGCTGTTTTAGGTTTCTTCTTCTTTACCATCTGGTGACTTTAAACTCCAAGTCACCAATAAATCATCAGGAAACATCGGAATCGGCACAAAATGATCGGCATCACCATTGACCCAAAACACGAGCGTGTTTCGAGCGCCGGCAAGTTGTGAGGCTTGCTCAAAAAGAGTATTGAGCGAGGTTTGCTGATCCCAGGCAAAAACACTCTGAGAATCATCGCAAATCTCGGTCAGTCATTGAATTCGAAGAGTTAGAAGCCCGTAACGGCGCTAGCAATGAGTTCGAAAGGAAAAGCAATAAGATCCAAAGGTACCAAGAAGATTAACCAAATAGAGGCAACAGCCTTACAGTCGTTGGGTGCTCCATAGCTGAAAATCGAACCAAAATAATGATAAGAGTTTCGCATGTTGCAATCACTGAAATTCCAGCGAGTGAATCCAAATAACAAATTATCGGATTGCATCACTTCTTGAAGCTGCGCAGTTTCAAGAGCCATAATCACATCTTTATCACCGATCGCTTTAATCGAGTCGATGGCAAGCCCAGCACCTTTGTCAAAACTAGCGAGATCCACGCCATTCTTGCCAACCATTTCGCGGTTTTTCGCGACAACCTGAGACAAATCCGCGATGACCTCACCTGAATTGCGCATCGTTTTATGACGAGCAATACGGCCCTTCATGAAGTTAACCAACACTTCTTTTTGCTGAACATTAAGTGCAATTTTGGAAATGCTCTCGTCCGCATGGGCAACTGCCTGAGTAAGAATCGCCACCGCCATCACCAATGACCACACGCCGGTGGCCATCAAAAAATTCTTAACCTGTTTCATCGTCATTCTCCTTAACGCACTGCATTACCTTATTAAGACACAGCGCGTCAATAAAAATTCAATTTAATTTCCGCTAACTTTTCCCATTCAAGCGTAGCCAGGGCGTATCCACGGTGGCCCCAAACATGATCTGATCTGCTAATCTTCCCGCGTCCATACTTTTGGAGGCAGGAAAATGAAAACTCAAGACCCATCCGTGAT
>JBBCAW010000069.1:0-2087 GCA_051382295.1 Bdellovibrionota bacterium FG-1
TGCCATTCTGATTGTGTCATCAACCCCCTCGTGCAGAGGTTAACAAAACAATCAACCTGTGTCCAGTGTATTTTTCAGAATACCGCGCATAACATTCTTGGACTCAAAAGATGTGTGTAATAGACAGAGGCTGCAGGCCTAACAGCTTTCAATATAAAGAAGTTGATTCTGCCGGCTACTGGCTGGTTTCGATGGGCACAAAGCCGCAGAGCAAACGGCAGCCGCAAGCCGGGAAACTGATTTCTACATTTGATGCAAAACAGTTTCGTGCAGACTGGGCGCTTGAAAGCCCTGTGCAATACTCTATTCTCCCAAAAGAGTTCGGAATCGATGTAAGTCTCGACCCAACAGTACGCGGAACCGAATTGGCTTCGGCTGGGGGACCTTCTAAGAAGCCCCTGGTTTTTCGCTACATTCGCGGCATGCCCAATCCAGAGAAATTGCAGGGTGCCTTGAAGAATTGGTTTGCCAAGGCTGGCGTATCAGCAACCATTGTAGAGACCCCGTTTACTGCATTTATTTCGGATCTTGTTGCGGGTGGATCTGATGGGTACGTTTACGCCGAAATCGCAAATTCCGATGCCCCTCTGGATTTTCTCTCCTCATTTTATCAGGCGGCTTTACGTAATCTCACCCCCAAAGCCGCGAAGAGGCTGAGTACGGTATGGGAGAATTATTCGCGCGCGCGATCTAAAGATTCCTCGAGAGATTCGTTGCGAGCATTGGAGGCGGCACTGAGTAACACGGGACTCTATTTCCCCCTTTTTCGGCTGCGGCGCCCTTTGGTCATGTCAAAGCGCTTCACCCTTGAGCATTACGGAGACTTTGGCCTGTTCACGGTGCGTGTTTCGTCGTTTCGCATGAATTCGGAGAATAAGTGATTAAGTCAGAAGGCGTCATTTTTAAAACCGTCTTTCTGCCCCTGATCGTGTTGTGCGTATTGATTTTGTGCGTGACCGTGTTCGCATTTCGAGAAACCCGCCAAGTCGCCATGTTGTCATCTGAGCGCGTGCTTGTTGAGCAACTGCTGAAGGTTTCGGATGAGGCAATCTCAAGTAAAGATCATTTTGAGTTGAATAAGAACATGCAATCTCTGCTTTCGGGACGTGTTCGGGTGAAAATTCGATATGCAGACAAAACCACGGTCCAGTTTCCAAAAGATTATTTTTCGAATGACTGGGATACCTCACCCTCGTTTACGTTCCAGTACCCTACCCAAAGTGGCGAAGATGTCGAGGTGCAGGCCTGGTCTATTTTGCACGAAGAACCGTGGTCAATCTACGCGCTCTATCTGGCCGTTTTGATCATAGGCGCCGTTCTGTTTTGGCGTGCGGCTAAGCATCTCTCATGGTGGCAAAGTGATCTGGAGAAAACGGCTGAGATTTTGACGAGTATTGAACCCGCTGTTCAAAAACGCATACACTATGATTTTTTTCGCAAAATTGCGGTATTTGCGGCAGATGCGAGGAATGCCGAAGAGCAGTTTCGGTTGAAAGAGGCCAAAAGTAGGGAAGCGGTTATGCTATCCGCCATCGCCACCCAAGTCTCCCACGACATCCGATCCCCCCTTGCCGCATTGATTTCCGTCGCCCACAACAGCCCTGGTCTCCCGGAGGACTCACGCGTGCAGCTTCGAGAAGCCGCGAATCGGATACGGGATATTGCGAATCAGCTTCTGGAAAAGAACCGGGAGAAACGCATTGTCTTAGCAGGCGGACAGTCCATTGTCTCGGAGGGCTCCGACTCTCACTCCGGCGCCGGAGGCGCAGCGCGTCTTGATGGCTTATCCACCGAAGAGTGCTCCACCCAGCTCCTCTCCGCCGTCCTCGAGTCCGCTATCTCCTCAAAGCGCCTGCAATACGCTGATAACCCACAAATCAAAATCGAATCACATACCGAGGATGACGACGCCGCCTACGGACTTTTTGCGACACTTCAGTCGACCGAATTCTCACGCGTGGTTTCGAACCTGATCAACAACGCGGTCGAAGCTTTTGGTGAAGCCTTTGGCCCGGCATCTGAAACCTCAAAAAAACCCGGAAGAGTGGACGTTTTCCTTCGAGACGAGCAGGGCAGCGCTGTGATTG
>JBBCAW010000070.1:0-4974 GCA_051382295.1 Bdellovibrionota bacterium FG-1
TATAGTCATGACTTCGCGCGAGCAGTTGTCCGCCCAACATCGGCGCCGTCTCACGGTCAAACGTCAGAAGTCCCAGGGACTGACCCATCCCATAGCGCGTCACCATCGCCCGGGCGATTTCAGTCGCCTTGTCCAAGTCATCCGCCGCGCCCGTTGAAATTTCACTGAAAAATACGGTTTCTGCGGCTCGGCCCGCCAACAACACCACCAGCTTATTTTCAAGTTCATCGCGGTTAATCAGATAGCGATCCTCATTGGGGCGACTCATCGTATACCCCAGCGCCCCGATCCCCCGCGAAATGATACTCACTTTATGAATCGTTTGCCCCCGCTCCAAAGCGAGCGAAACCGAGGCATGGCCCATTTCATGAAACGCGACGCGCTCTTTTTCCTGAGGACTGAGGATGCGACTTTTGTGTTCCAGCCCCCCGACAATGCGCTCGATGCCTTCCGTAAAATCACGCTTTTCAACCTGAACCGCCCCACGACGAGTGGCAATCAAGGCCGCCTCATTCGCAAGATTCGCAAGATCTGCTCCCGAAAATCCAGCGGTTAACGCCGCGATCGCCCCGGAGTCCACGTCCGGAGCAAACTGCACCTTTTTGAGATGAAGACTCAGAATCTGCTCACGCCCTCTTCGATCCGGCTTTTCAATCATGACCTGCCGATCAAAACGCCCAGATCGCAATAAAGCCGGGTCCAAAACCTCTGGCCGATTCGTGGCAGCCAATAAGACAACGCCCTGCGAGGGGTCAAAACCATCCAATTCGGCCAAAAGCTGATTGAGGGTTTGCTCTTTTTCGTCATTTCCCCCAGAAATCGCCTGGATCCCTCGAGCCTTGCCCAGAGCATCCAGCTCATCGATAAAAATAATACAAGGGGCCTGACTCCTCGCCTGCTCAAACAAATCGCGGACCCGCGCCGCTCCCAAACCCACGAACATCTCCACAAATTCGGAGCCATTAATCGAAAAAAAAGGAACGCCCGCCTCCCCCGCAACCGCGCGGGCTAAGAGAGTTTTTCCGGTCCCCGGAGGCCCCACCAAAAGCATCCCCTTGGGCATACGCCCCCCCAAACGCCCATAAGGAACCGGTGCTTTCAAAAAATTGACGAGCTCCAGCAGCTCTTCTTTAGCTTCATCCACTCCCGCGACATCGCCGAAACGAATCTTGAGATCCCGCTCCACAAAAACTTTGGCCTTGGCCTTTCCGAGCGAAAAAAACTGTCCCTGCGCCCGGCCCATGCGCCCCATCACAAACCACCAAAACCCCAACATGAGCAATAAGGGCATCGTCCAAGTCAAGACGTCCCTCAGAAATGAGCTTTCGCGAAGCCCCTCAAAACGCACCTGAGCGGCCGCCAACTTTTGAGTCAAGCCGGGATCGTCCACTTTAACCGCAACGAAGCGACTAGGATGCCCTGCCGGCGGAGTCTTCAGTACTCCCTCTACCCGGCTAGAGCCAATCATCACCTGATCCAGATTGTGCTCATCCAAAAACTTCAAAAACTGACTATAGGGGATCGACTCCACTTGCTTGTTATAAACAATGACGTCACGAACCCCCAGCGCTAACCAAACAGCGGCCAGGACAAAAAAGATATTCCAGCGAACTTTTCGATCAGGGGGCGCCATTTGCTGTTAGGCACTGCAACCCATGTTCCAGCTCGAACTAAGGCTTGACCTTCGCGTGATAGATGGCCTGAATTCCAGAAAAGAACCCTGTAAATTCGAGCCGTGCAGCAGTCCATAAGAAATCAGGGCGATTAGCCGAGAGCCATTGGCCGCCAATGATCCGACCAGCCGCATCGAGTTCGACCGTGTAGTCATACTTCTCGACTCCCTGTTTAAAAGCAGGCGTACCCACTACCGGATCCCATTTCGGATCGATTTCATCCGCGTAATACATTTCAGAATGAATCACAGCCTCTTGAACAGTACCAGAAGCTGCATCACTCGATGGCCGCTGATAACCCGTAATAGTGGACGAATAGCCGTAAACCGGCTGATTCCAGACTTCGCGCCAACGATCCACATCGGCCACAAACCCCTGATGACGAAGCCCGAGCTCATTTCCAAAAATCACATGAAGCGCCCCTGCATTAACATCTTGGCAGGCCGCACTGTTTCTCAGGAAGGCGCTCCCAATCCGTCTAAAAATATTACCACCCTCGCCCGCCTGGCACTTCAACCCCATAAAAGTGGTCGCCTTAGCGTTGTCCGCGTAATAATAATCCAATAACGCCTTCACATCTGCCGACCCAAACGGAACCGCAACGCCACTGGGCCCCGTCACTGTCACCGGGGCAGGCTCAGCATGATTCAGAGCCGCTGGAGACCAGCCATGACAAATTCCCGACCAATACTCGGCATGAGGGCTAGTCCCCCCGCGCACCATCGTGACAGTCGGATAGTCAAAACGCCCCAGAAAAATGTCGTATTTTTCAGCCGGCGAAAGCCTAGCCAAATCTCCCGGCACCATGGCGCGAATCTGGGACTCACTAAAAAGACCATATTTAAAACCATTGAACCCGGCCCAATTCCAACGAGCGGCGATTCCGGCTCGATTACTTGGCCAATAGGTATCTGACCAGGGGATATGATCCTGCATCTGCCCCTGCAACGGAAGTTCAGTTAAGACGTATTGATACTGAGTGCTCCAGGTGGCCGGCTCATTCGATCCATCCCAACGACTTGGGCCAATCATCCGATCGGCGCCGTTTCGATCATTCCACGCGGCAGCTTCATCTTCAAACATATGGTGAGCCGAAGCCAAAGCATTCACACTCAAGCCAAGGAGCAACACGACCCCAAAAGTAATAACGACCCAGCGCTGAAATCTATTCTTCTTCATCATAATTCATTGTCCCCAGGAAAACTTCGCAGTGCGTAACATTTGCATCCCGTCGATGTAAACGATTTTTTGAACAAATTCTGTTTCCTCTCCCCGTTCACCTCGGTAGACTTTGTCCACATGACTACTTTTCAGGCGATCGTCTATGGTGTTTTGCAGGGATTTACCGAGTTTTTACCGGTGGGATCAGCGGCCCACAGAATTCTTTTGGCGTACTTTACAGGATGGGCAGAACCCTCAGGGGTTTTACTCGGTGCGTTATTTTTAGGCTCCGCACTCGCCGCGTTTATTTACTTCATTCATGACTGGGCCAGTATGATCTCGTGTTTGCTCCAAGTCCTGATCTACCGAAAAAAGCCGATGACTCAGGATGAACGCATCCCCTTATTCCTGGGGCTTGCTACCCTACCCCTGGCCGTCACTTGGTACTACTTTCACGAAGACATCACCGCGAAGCTCAACTCCTCCCCACTCGGAGTGGCCGCCACTCTGGCCGGCTTTGGACTCTTGCTTTGGTTTGCCGACTCGATGAGCCGCCGCAATAAGAACATGTACGACTGGAATATCATCGATTCTATCGTCATTGGCGTTGCGCAGATTGCCTCCCTCATTCCCGGTTGCGATCGCCAAGCCGCCGCTTTGAGTGGCGGATTTTTTCGAAACTATCGGCGCGAGGCCGCCGCCAAATTCAGTTTTTTTGCAGCCCTTCCGATTTTAATCGCAAGCGGGGCCACGCGGTTTCGCGGCTTTCATTTTCAAACCCTGGCTACGACTGGCGATTTATCCTGGCTCACGCTGGGCGTGGCCTTTCTAGTTACGTTTTTTTCCAGCCTACTCGCCATCGGCGCGTTCCTCAAACACATTCAACGCGGCGGAATGGGGCAGTACGCGGTCTGGCGCCTACTTGTAGCGGCGGGAGTAGTGGGGGTCTACCTCCTCCGTCTACGAAACGGCGGCTAACCCGCTTTCACTACTCCGTGCACGGCTCAAGACCATCTCGCCTCAGCACCGTATTGAGGGATGTCTTGGCAGTGGGGGCCAAAAACCCATAAGGACAAACCGCCACTCCATCGACCAAAACCGAAAAATGAACCAAATTATTGACTGAAGGCGAATTGATTGCGGTAGTCGAAAGCTGAGTCCCTGCCGCGATAAAGTCCCCCACCCTCACGGATGGCGCACTCGTCATTCGGCTCAAACGAGTCGACACATGTACGTTATGCCAAATCGTCACCGAAGCCGTATCCACTGCGGTCACCAGGCCACCCCAAGGGGCTAAAATCGCATAACTTCCGGAGACGTGATAAATAAAATCAAATCCATCCGCGCTCGCCTGGCTTGCGGAAAACGGAGTCACGGACCAAAGATCGATGGCAACGCCCCCCACCCCTCCCGACGCGGCATTATAAGGCAACACCAAAGAATCATTGAAGCGAGCGCCAGGATCACCCAAAAGGGCCAGCGGCTCACTTCCTGATCCACAACTGATCCAGGTCAAACAACACCCAAAAACACCTGCGCCAACCCACTGACGAACACGCTGATTCATAGCGCCCACCTCAGCGAAAACGAACTACTCCAGATCCCCAGAGTTGCGGTCTGAAAAACGATCGTCATGGGTAGCGCAATGACCGCGCCTAGCTGGTGAAAAACCGGAATATCCAAAGCCGGCAGAAATTGAAGGCCAAACCGGGTGGCGGAGTTACTAGTCCCGCCGGTCACCCCTGAAAAACCGAGGGAATCATGAACGCCCCCCACTTCGATGGAAAACGAAGGCACCATTCCCCAAAAAGCTGCACCTCCCGTGACCTGAGGGCCGGCAAAAAAACTCACAAAACTCAGCTCAGCGCTGTCGAGATTCTGAATCGAATATTTCTGATAAGATAAATCCGTGTGAAAATCGAGACTCTCGGGCAACCAACTCGGACCATTCCACCGGGCATCGAGAACATAACCAAGAGGATGATTGAGCTCTTGCGCAGCATTACCCAAAGGCTGGGATACAGAAACGCCGACTCCAATACTGGAAAGCGAGGCCTGAGCCAGAGAAGGTAGAACCAACATACCGATTTCCACCCCTACCCTAGCCACGTTGAGGCAAAACCGGAGAGAATGCCACATT